>NZ_MJGW01000104.1:0-248 GCF_001865025.1 Plantibacter sp. MMLR14_011 | reverse complement strand
GATCTACGCACAACCTGGTAAGGAAGGCTCCGTCGTCTCCTTCAAACCCCGTTACGAGAACTACATCGGCGGCGAGTGGGTCGCCCCGGTCAAGGGTCAGTACTTTGAAAACATCACGCCGGTGACCGGCGATGTCATCTGTGAGATCCCCCGCTCCTCGGCCGAAGATATTGACCTGGCTCTGGATGCCGCCCACAAGGCCGCGCCAGCGTGGGGAAAAACTTCGACCACTGAGCGTTCCAATATCC
>NZ_MJGW01000103.1:0-334 GCF_001865025.1 Plantibacter sp. MMLR14_011 | reverse complement strand
GGTCGTCGAGCGACGCCGTGGCGCGGTGGTTCGACACCACGCGGCTGGGGTCGCGGACGACGTAGCCGGCGACCCAGATGCGACGGGACTCGGGGTCCTCGTCGTTGACGCCGGTGTTGCCGATGTGCGGCGCGGTCTGCACCACGATCTGCCCGGCGTAGGAGGGGTCGGTGAGCGTCTCCTGGTAGCCGGTCATGCCGGTCGCGAAGACCACCTCACCGAGGCTGCGTCCGCGGGCGCCGTACGCCCATCCGTCGTGTCGGGTGCCGTCCTCGAGGACCAGCACGGCCCGTTCGCGTGTCATGAGTTCGTCCCTTCGCCCGCGGTCTGCGGG
>NZ_MJGW01000102.1:0-276 GCF_001865025.1 Plantibacter sp. MMLR14_011 | reverse complement strand
GGTATTATCAAGCTAGAGCAGGTGCTTGCCTACCTGCAAAGCAGGCCCGGCTTTTCAGAACATGCTGACAAAGTCGCCGCATATCGGGACGAGTACGGAGTCTGAATCCGGGCATGGTTTATCGTTCAGCTTTTGGTATGCTTCCTGACATACATTGTTTCAAGCGGAGCGCCAGTCTCTCACCATGAATCGTCTGACCAGGTTTTCAATCGCTGTATCTGCTGCGGCTGCGCTGATGTCTGCCTCTATCGTAGAGGCAAGGATGTATCGTTATAC
>NZ_MJGW01000101.1:0-302 GCF_001865025.1 Plantibacter sp. MMLR14_011 | reverse complement strand
GGAAATGTCCGCCAGATTCTGTTTCAGGCGCTCCGCCACGTCGCTCAGTTCGGTAACCGAACCAGAACCGCTGACCGCAAGAATAATGGCAGGAATATCAATCAGGCGGTCGTCCAGAACCATCTGGCCAACGTCATCCGGGAAATCCAGGCGCGCCCGGTCCATGGCCTGGCGGACACGGTCCCAGGCGGAATCGGTATCGTAGATGGTGTCGTTCAGGCGCACGTTGAAAATCGCCACACCGGTGCGGGCAGTGGCCTGGGTGTAATCAACCTCCTCCACCTGGCGCAACTCGTCCGACA
>NZ_MJGW01000100.1:0-329 GCF_001865025.1 Plantibacter sp. MMLR14_011 | reverse complement strand
GTGTCCGAGCAGGCGAACAGCACGCCGCCCGTGTCGTCGGTGATGATCTCGTCGAGGTACACGCCCGTCGACCCGCAGATCGCGCACGGGTGCTCGAACCGCTGGGGCTCGAACGGGTGGTCCTCGAACCCCAGGCTCACGACGTCGGTGAAGGGCGGCACCGCGTAGATGCGCTTCTCGCGGCCGGCGCCGTACAGGTGCAGCGCCGGACTCCGGTGCAGCTTCGGGTTGTCGAAGCTCGGCGTCGGGGACGGGTCCATCAGGTACCGCCCGTTGACCATCACCGGGTACGCGTACGTGGTGGCGATGTGCCCGTAGCGCGCGATGTC
>NZ_MJGW01000099.1:0-233 GCF_001865025.1 Plantibacter sp. MMLR14_011 | reverse complement strand
GTTCAATGGCTGTCAGGCGACGATCACGGTCGTACTCGTATTGGGTCGTCTCACCCAACGGAGTGGATTCCGAGGTGACCCGGTTGATGCCGTTGAACGTGTTGTCATGGTCGGCCGGGGTCGGCACAACGAGTGTGGTTCGGTTGCCATTCTCATCGTACTCGCTGAGCGTGGCATGGCCATCCGGGTAGGTGACCTTGGTAACACGGCCCAGCAGGTCGTACTCGTAAAGT
>NZ_MJGW01000098.1:0-232 GCF_001865025.1 Plantibacter sp. MMLR14_011 | reverse complement strand
GTGTATATCATGATGGCCGTTGCGGCGTTGGTTACGCTGGTTTGGCGTATGAAACTGGCCGATGTTTTCGTCAAGGCCGTGGCACCGGTTGGTGCAGTGTTGACCTTCCTGGCTCTGTTTACCGGTGCGGTTTGGGGTAAGCCCACCTGGGGAACCTGGTGGATCTGGGATGCCCGGCTTACCTCGATGCTGATCTTGCTGTTTCTTTATTTTGGGGTGATGGCGTTGGGAG
>NZ_MJGW01000097.1:0-226 GCF_001865025.1 Plantibacter sp. MMLR14_011 | reverse complement strand
TTCAAGGCCCGAGGGCACTGGCAGGTACTGGCGACGCTTCATTACAGGGACGAACTGGACCACCAGTTGCGGAACCTGACCGCGAGTGTACTGTCCTTCGAGTCCGAAGGGGGCGGATCGATGTCTCCTGAGCAGTCGCTTGAACGTTGGCGTGAAGACAAGCAGGCTCTGTTGAGCCGTTGGCAAAAGATGCTGGCTGATATGCAGGCCGCGAGTGACGTGGATT
>NZ_MJGW01000096.1:0-350 GCF_001865025.1 Plantibacter sp. MMLR14_011 | reverse complement strand
CTGCTCGCCTGCTACAATCTCTCCGGAATCAATGGCCACTTCAACCAGGCTTTCCCCTTGCTCGATCATGACCACACGACGCTGAAAGTTGGTCTCAAATACCGGCTGCAGTTTGGCAAGGTTCACGCTCTGCCCCACAGGTGTGTCGGCAATTAGTCCCATATTGAGCGTGGTACCGATCAGCGGCCACTCCCACTCCTGGCGACGATGAGCACCGTCAACGAACTCACCACGGGTCTTCAGGGTCTGGATGTGTCTGTCACCCACCTTACGGATTCGCAGGGCAATCTTATGGCGGTTGAGATCCCCATCGGGCGTGTCGTAGTAGGTGTTCCCCAGTTGCAGGGTCT
>NZ_MJGW01000095.1:0-305 GCF_001865025.1 Plantibacter sp. MMLR14_011 | reverse complement strand
ATGATTACCGCACCAGGTTCTGGCCAGGGGAAGTCCATGGTGACCGCAGCACTGGCGAGATTGCATAGGAATGCCGGACGAAAGGTACGGGTGTTCAAGCACGGCCCGGATTACCTGGACCCGATGGTGCTGGAAGTCGCATCCGGACAGCCGGTGTACCAGTTACATCCGTGGATGACGGGCGAGGACGAGTGTCGCTGGCGTCTGATGGAAGCCGCGCAGGATGCCGACCTTATTCTGGTGGAAGGATCAATGGGATTGTTTGACGGTGACCCTTCCAGTGCGGACCTCGCCAAGCTGATGGG
>NZ_MJGW01000094.1:97711-281570 GCF_001865025.1 Plantibacter sp. MMLR14_011 | reverse complement strand
TTCGTGGATGGTGCAGCGTTCTGCGCGGCGGAGGAGTTCGTCGCGGGGTTCGCGGCCGTCTTGGTCGAGGCGGGTGCGGACGAGTTTCGCGATGCGGGTGACGTCCTGCAGGGGCGCGTGGGCGGCGTGCTCGACCGCGATGGCGGAGGCCGTCTCGAGTTCGACTCTGGTGCAGATGCGGCCCGCGTTGCGGAGCTCCCGGACGATGACCGCGGCACCGTCGACGCTCAGGGGTGCTCTGGGTGTGCCCGCAGTGCTTGAGGGGTGGGTGTCGTCGGAGCCTGTGTCGGGATCGGATGGGTCATCGGCGGCAACCGGTTCGAGCGATGCCGCGACTGCGGGGAACGGACATTCCTCCAGCTCGCCGAGCAACCCGCGCGGCTGCGTGATGGCGGCACCGACCTCCGCGATCGCCGCGCCTCGGGTGCGCGCCACCCGCCACCGCTCGGACACCATGACACCCGGGTTCGCGTAACCGGCGGCGCGCACCAGGGTGCCGTCACGGCGGGAAGGCGACGGGCGCAACGCGATCGCGCCGGTGACGCGTGCGGCGAGGACCTCGACCGCGTGCTGCACGGCACCGAGCTCGTCGAGGACCCGGAGGATCGCCTCGTCGTTCATGTTCTCGAGCTGCTCCGCGACACCGGCGCCTGGACGGATCGCGTCGAGCGCGCTCTGCCAGACCGCATCGAACCCGGCCGCGGCGGCGGTGAGCGGGTTCGGTGCGGTGCTGGTCATAGGTCCATCCAAACACGGACCACTGACACTAGAACGGCCAAAGAATTAGCTTTTGATCTGGGAGTTTGTCCAACAGTTGATGCTTGCTCGGAGTGCCCTTCGACAGGCTCAGGGAACGGGACTCCGCGGTTGCCGAAGAGTATCGACAGCCTCGGGCTGTTCCGACGCGCTCAGAGGGCGCTGCTCAGTCGAGCGACGCCGGGACGAGCCGGAACCCACCCTCGGTGACCGGCTCGAGCCGCAGTTGGAAGAGACCGTCGATCACGAGGTCCGCATCGAGTTCGTGCGCCTCGTGCGTCCCAGCGATGCCGACCGTCCAGCAGCCGGCGGCGCGCGCTGCGGCGAGCCCGGCGGGCGCGTCCTCGAACACGACGCACGGCTGCGACTCCATGCCCAGCCGGGTGCGGCCGAGCAGGAACGGTTCGGGGTCCGGCTTGCCCTTCGTGACGTCGTCGAAGGTCACGACGACCTCCGGCCGCACGAGCCCGGCGGCCGCGATCCGGTTGCCGGCGATGAGCCTCGTGCCGCTCGTGACGATCGCCTTCGCGTCGTCGCCGAGCGCCGCCAGTGCCTCCGCCGCCCCCGGGAGCGCGATGACGTCGGCGACCTCGTCGGCCTCGATCTCGATGATCCGTGCGAGTGCTTCGGCGACCTGCTCGGGTGGGAAGATCGCGGCGAGCACCTGGGCGGCGGGCTGGCCGTGTCCCGCGGCGAGCAGGTCGCCCTCGAGACCGTATTCGCGGGCGAGCTGCGCCCATGACCGGTTCACGGCCGGCGTCGAGTCGATGAGGGTCCCGTCGAGGTCGAAGAGTCCTGCGGCGAAGACCTGGTCGAAGATCGGTGCTGAGGCCTCGATGGTCCGTCCGAGGCCGAGCGCGCGTTGGACGGCGGCGAGCTGCTGCGAGGTGGACAACGCCGCTTCGATCGACAGATGCTCGATGGCGGGTGGGGTGTCGGTCGACGGGTCCACGATGTGCGTGTCCCGCTCGGCACCGCGTTCGGCCCGGCGGGCTGCGAGCGTGGCTGCATCGGCGCGCAGCCAGACGGCCTTCGGGACGATCCCTGCCGCCTCGACGAGCGCGTCCCATTCGGCGCCGCCGCGGAGTTCCGCGGTGAAGGGGGCGACGAGCACCGCGCCGACACCGCTGTCGCGCTGGTCGGCGAGGACCGCTCGGAGGGCCGCGTACCGTGCCGGACGCATGGTCGGGCGCAGCTTCGCGTCGTTCCAGTGGAGCGGTTCGGCACCGTCGGGATCGGTCAACGCACCGAGACCGTCGAGCAACGGATTGGTGATGGTGTCGAGGTCGAGGAGCGGGAGTCGGAGGGCCCGGGCGAGCTCACGTCCGAGGGTGGTCTTGCCGCTTCCGGCTGCTCCTGCGACGACGACGATCACGCTGACTCCTCGATGATTCCGGGATGGCGACCCGCATCCGAGGGGGCTGAACGCCTCTTCGATGCAAGTTCCAAATGAATTTGATCTCTTTCAGACAACGTTGCTTGACAACGTTGTCGGTCTGCGGTCAGTATAGGCGCACGAAGGAACGACGGGGTTCTGCAGCTGCACCACCCCGACCGATGACAACGCTGTCAGGAGGTGGAGCCCATGGGCACCTGCAACCCCGCGATCACCGCGACCAGTCCGATCCGGACACGTGCGCACGTCCCGTCGCTCCAGGCCGGCTGCGACGTCCGGCCCGTTCCGCTTCCCGTCAGGGGGACCCGCTGATGCGGCCGCCCGGGATCAAGGATGTGGCTGCGCAGTCCGGCGTCAGCATCAAGACCGTCTCGCGGGTGGTGAACGGCGAACCGTCCGTGCACCCCGAGACCCGAAGCCGCGTGCTCGAGGCGATCGATCGCCTCGGGTACGTGCCCAACACGGCCGCCCGCTCGCTGAAGTCCGGCACCGGCGGCGCGATCGGCGTCCTCATCGACTCGCTCGCCGACCCGTTCTTCGCCTCGCTCGTGAGCGCCATCGAGGCCCGCGCGCTCAAGGAGGGCCTGAGCGTCCTCGTGGCGAGCACCGGGCTCGACGAGGGGCGCGAGCGCGACCAGCTCACCGGGTTCATCGCCGGCCACCAGGTCGCCGGCGTCATCATCGCCCCGGTCGCCGCGGAGCTGCCCTACCTCGAGGCGTTCCGGAACGTGACGCCCGTCGTGGCCGTCGACCGTCCGCTCGCCGCCTTCGACAGCGTCGTGGTCGACGACTACGCCGCCACCCAGCTCGCTATCCACCAGTTCGTCGAGCTCGGCCACACCCGCATCGCCTTCTACGACCGGGACGAACGCTTCCTCACCATCCGTCGGCGCTACCGGGGCTACACCGACGTCCTCGCCGAGGCGGGGATCGACCTCGACCCGTCACTCGTCTCCTGGACCATCGACGGCTCGCTCGACTACGCCGCCGAGACGGAGCGCCTGCTCGGGCTCGAGGACCCGCCCACCGCGTTCTTCGCGTCGAACGCGAAGGCGGCGATCGGTCTGACGAGCTCCCTGCACCGCATCGGGCGAGAGGAGACGGCGCACATCGCGTTCGGCGACTTCACCCTCGCCGACGTCCTGCGGCCGGCCGTCAGCTGCATCAACCAGGATCCGTTCGTCATCGGCACCGCCGCGATCGAGCGACTCCTCGAACTGCGCGAATCACCTGCCGACGAACCGCGCGAGTGGGTCGTCCCGACCTCCCTGGTGTCGCGTGGTTCCGGAGAGATCCCAGGCCCGGCAACGCGTCACACCGTGGACGCACGCACCGCGTCCACCACGAGCATGGTCGGAGGACCAGCAGCATGAGCACGACCCAGCCCACGAGGCTCGCCCAGCCGACGCGACTCGCGCCGAACCTCATCGAGCACTTCTACCGCGGCGGCGACCGCATCGCCGGCCTGCGCGGTATCGAGCAGCAGAGCGAGTTCCAGCCGGAGGAGTGGCTCGGAGCGACCGTGAGCCGCGCCGACCAGGAGCCCGGCGGCGCTATCGGACTCGCCCGCACCGTCGACGGCGTCCTCCTCCGAGACCTCGTCGCGGCCGACCCCGAGCAGTGGACCGGGGCAGGACAGGACCACGGCACCGACGCCGCCGACACCGGCATCCTCGTCAAGCTGCTCGACGCCCGTCAGCGACTCCCCGTCCACGTCCACCCGGATCGAGCGTTCGCCGCCTCCCACCTCGACTGCGCCTACGGCAAGACGGAGGCCTGGTTCATCCTCGACGCCGAGCCCGGTTCGGCGGTCCACCTCGGATGGAGCGAGGACGTCGCTCCCGACGAACTCGACCGCCGTCGCGACGCCCAGGACAGCGAGTGGATGCTGTCGCACATGAACCGGATCGTCGTCGAGCGCGGCATGGGCATCCTCGTGCCGGCCGGCACGGCCCACGCGATCGACGGCGGCATCTTCCTCGCGGAGGTGCAGGAACCGACCGACCTCTCCATCCTCCTGGAGTGGTCGGTCACGACCTCGACGCGCGACGAGTCCCACCTCGGCCTCGGGTTCGAGACCGTGATGGGCGCGGTGTCGACGAAGGCGCTCCCGCAGTCCGAGATCGAACACCTCGTCGTGCTGCACGACCTCGACGTCCGGACGGATGCGCCGGTCTCGTTGTTGCCCGCGGCCGCCGACCCCTACTTCCAGCTCTTCGCCGTGGCGCCCGGCACCGACGGCAGCGCGCCCGTTGACGCCGGCTTCTCGGTCGCGCTCGCGCTCACCGGCGCAGGCGCACTGGTCCCCGAGGCCGGCACCGAGGCCGTCGATTTCGCAGCCGGAGAGGTCTTCGCCGTCCCGGCCGGGTTCGGGCCCTGGACCGTCAGCGGCTCGGGCACCGTGCTCGCCGCCGGACCCGGTGCGGGCTGGCCGGCGACCCTCGCGTCGGGAGACATCCGATGACGCCACCCCTCGACGCAGGACCCTAGATCACGCAGCAGCGCACCACACACCACCGCCCCGAACGGCGGTACGACAGCCACCACACGCCGGACCCGTCCACCGGGGCCGGCTGGAAAGGAACGAGAACGACATGACGACTCCCGTCTTGGAGGCCAGAGGCCTCACCCGGCAGTTCGGGCACGTCCGCGCCCTCGACGAGGCGGACTTCGAGGTCTACCCCGGCGAGGTCACCGCCCTCATCGGCGACAACGGCGCGGGCAAGTCCACCCTGGTCAAGGCACTCTCCGGCAACCTCGCGGTCGACAGCGGCGTGATCAGGTTCGAAGGCGAACCGATCACCCTCACCTCGCCCATGCAGTCGAGTGCGCTCGGCATCGAGACGGTCTACCAGGACCTCGCACTCGCGCCCCACCTCGACCCCGTGCAGAACGTCTACCTCGGCCGCGAGATCATGCGGCCGGGCCTCGGCGGCCTGCTCGGCCTCATGAACGTCAAGGAGATGAGCAAGCAGTCGCGTCACGCCTTCGACGAACTCGGCGCGACCGTCCGTTCGCTCACCGACCCGGTGGGCGCGATGTCCGGTGGGCAGCGCCAGGCGATCGCCATCGCCCGTGCGGTGCACTGGGCCAACAAGGTCGTCTTCCTCGACGAACCGACGGCCGCCCTCGGCGTCCGTCAGACGAAGAACGTGCTCGAGACGATCCGCCGCGTGCGCGACAAGGGCATCGCGGTCGTCTTCATCAGCCACTCGATGCCGCACGTCATGGAGGTGTCCGACCGCGTGCAGGTGCTGCGGCTCGGCCACCGCGCGGCGACGGTCGACACGAAGGACACGAACATGGAAGAACTCGTCGGTCTCATGACCGGTGCCAGCACGAGGAACGTCGCATGAGCGCGGTGAAGCAGGCCGAGATGGGGCCGGAGACGACCGCCATCGAGACGGCCAAGGACCGGGAGACCCCGATCAAGAAGCTCTTCAAGGCTCAGGCCTTCCAGATCTTCATCGTCCTCCTCGTCGTCATCGCGATCTTCTCCGCGATCGCACCCGACACCTTCGCGCAGCTGTCCAACCTGCGGCTCGTCGTGCAGAACGCCTCCATCCTCGCGGTGCTCGGCGTCGGCATGACCTACGTCATCATCACCTCCGGCATCGACCTCTCGATCGGCTCCGTCCTCGTCTTCTCGGGCGTCGTGTCCGCGACGACGATGCGGGCCATGGGCGGCGACGACTGGGGGACCGCGATCGTCGGCATCCTCGTGTCGATCGGCGTCGGCATCCTCTGGGGTACCTTCAACGGCATCCTCATCTCCAAAGCGAAGGTGCCGCCGCTGATCGTCACCCTCGGTAGCCTCGGCATGGCGCTCGGCCTCGCCCAGATCCTCACCGGCGGCGTCGACATCCGCGAGGTGCCGTCGGTCCTCACCGATTCGATCGGGTACGGCAACATCTTCGGCGCAGTCCCGATCATCTCGGTCATCGCCCTCGTCGTCGTCATCATCGGTGCGCTCGTCCTCCACAAGACGAAGTTCGGCCTGTACACCTACGCGGTGGGCTCGAGCGAGGAGGCGGCACGACGCGTCGGCGTGAAGGTCGACCGTCACCTCATCCGCATCTACGCGATCTCGGGTGGCCTCGCGGGTCTCGCCGGCATCCTGTCGCTGTCGCAGTTCGGCACCACCGCGATCGCCGGTCAGTCGCAGACGAACCTGAACGTCATCGCCGCGGTCGTCATCGGTGGCACCTCGCTCTTCGGTGGCTACGGGACGATCTTCGGCACCGTCGTCGGTCTGTTCATCCCCGCCGTCCTCCAGAACGGCTTCGTCATCACCGGCGTGCAGCCCTTCTGGCAGCAGGTCGCGGTCGGCGCCGTCCTCATCCTGGCCGTCTACGTCGACCAGGTCCGCCGTTCCTCCGCAGCCCGCGGTGGATCCACGAGCTTCTGGCGAGCCCTCGTCAGCAGGAAGAAGAAATAACCCCTACACAGATCAACACCCCCCCGCACCATCCCAGTAGTCCAGCAGTTCAAGAGAAACGGGAAATCACAATGAAGTGGAAGAAGTCAGTTCTCGGAGTCCTCGCGCTCGGCGCGTCGGCAGGCCTCATGCTCACCGGGTGTTCCGGTGGCGCGAGCTCGGGCGGCAGCAGCGCAGGCGCAGGTTCCGACGGCTACAAGATCGCGTTCATCCAGGGCGTCGCAGGCGACGAGTTCTACATCTCGATGCAGTGCGGTATCGAATCGGCGGCGAAGGATGCCGGCGCGACGGTCACGACCCAGGGTCCGGAGAAGTTCGACCCGACGCTGCAGAAGCCGCTCGTCGACTCGGTCGTCGCCTCGAAGCCGGACGCGATCCTGGTCGCCCCGACCGACGTGAAGGCCATGGAGGCCCCGCTGAAGGCTGCGGCCG
Organism: Plantibacter sp. MMLR14_011; assembly: GCF_001865025.1. Classification (NCBI taxonomy): domain Bacteria; kingdom Bacillati; phylum Actinomycetota; class Actinomycetes; order Micrococcales; family Microbacteriaceae; genus Plantibacter; species Plantibacter sp. MMLR14_011. The sequence continues at coordinate 274,548 of NZ_MJGW01000094.1, read as the reverse complement.
ACGCGGGCATCAAGGTCGTCCTCGTCGACACCACCGTCGACGACCCGTCGTTCGCGGTCTCGCAGATCTCGAGCGACAACAAGGGCGGCGGCGCTGCGGCGTTCGACGCGATCAAGGAAGCGCACCCTGAGGGCGGCAAGGTCCTCGTGGTCTCGGTCGACCCCGGCATCTCGACCACGGACGCCCGTGCCGAGGGCTTCCAGGAAGCGGTCAAGGGCGATGACAAGTTCACCGACCTCGGCGTGCAGTACAGCCACAACGAGCCGTCCACGGCTGCCGAGATCGTGACCGCGGCGCTCCAGAAGGACCCCGACATCGTGGGCATCTTCGCAGCGAACCTGTTCGCGGCCGAAGGTTCCGCGACCGGTGTCAAGCAGGCCGGCAAGGAGGACTCGGTCACCATCGTCGGGTTCGACGCGGGTCCCGCCCAGGTCAAGCAGCTGAAGGAGGGCACCGTCCAGGCGCTCGTCGCTCAGGAGCCGGCCACCATCGGTTCCGACGGTGTCGCCCAGGCGATCGCGGCGCTGAACGGCGACAAGGTCGAGGCCAAGATCCAGACCGGCTTCACCATCATCACCAAGGACAACGTCGACGGCGACGCGAAGGATGCCGTCTACCAGTCCAAGTGCGGCTAGGCCTTCCGGCCACTCCGCATCACCAGACCGCGACGGCGTCGGAGCTTCGAGCTCCGGCGCCGTCGCGCTGCGTCCGGCAGCTCCGCATCGACGCCATCCTCCGCGGGGTGCGAGAATCGCGACATGACCCAGGTGATCGTCGCGGCGACCGCGGTGCGCCGGCTGTCCGACGATGCTCCGGGACGGATCGAGGCCGAGGTCGTCGATGCGGCGGGGCGAGCCCACCGCCTGGTCATCACGGTCCCCGAACGCGCGAGCCATGCGGTCACCGCGTCGACCGACGTCCCGTTCCGAATCGGGCTCCGGGCCGAGTACGTGCGGATGGACGGACCGGCCGTGGTGATCCGGTTCGCGGACGGCGTCACCACCACCGAGGGCCTCGGCGGGATCTGCCTGGACCCGGACATCGTCCACTGGTTGTGAACGACTCGATCGACTGACGGTCGGGTCGGCGACGAGTCCTAGGCGACGAGGGTGAGGAGGCGCGCGACCTCGGCGGCGACGGCGTCGCGCGCGGGCCCCAGGTACTTCCGCGGATCGACGAGCGAGGGGGTCGCGTCGAGGTGCTCACGGACGGCTCGGGTGAAGACGCCGTTGATGTGGGTCGAGATGTTGATCTTGCGCATGCCCGCGTCCACCGCCCGCACGAGGTCCTCGTCGCTCACGCCGCTCGAACCGTGCAGGACGAGCGGGACGGGGACGGCCGACGCGAGTTCGCGGATGAGGCCGAAGTCCAGGGTCGCGCTCCGCGACGTCATCGCGTGCGAGCTGCCGACCGCGACCGCGAGGCCGTCGACGCCGGTGCCCGCGACGAACGCCGCGGCTTCACCGGGGTCGGTCCGGACGCCGGGTGTGTGTGCTCCGCCCTTCCCGCCGATCGCCCCGAGTTCCGCCTCGACCCACACGCCCTGTGCCTGAGCCGCGCGGGCGACCACTGCGGTGCGCTCGCGGTTCTCCTCGTCGGGGAGGGTGGCCGCGTCGAACATGACCGAGGTGAAACCGAGACGCACCGCCTCGTCGACGAGCGTCTCGTCCTCGGCGTGGTCGAGGTGCACGGCGGTCGCGGTGCCGGCCTCGCGGGCGAGCTCCAGACTCGCGAGCCCGATCGGCGCGAGGCCGCCGTGGTACCTCGCCGCGTTCTCGGACACCTGCAGGATCACACCCCGGCCCGCGAGCTCGGCGCCGCGGAGGATGGCCTCGCCGTGTTCGAGCTGGATGACGTTGAAGGCGAGGACGGCGCGCTGCGCGTCGAGGAGCGCGGCGGTGGAGACGAGCGTCATGATGGTTCCTCTCGGGGTGCACGCGGGACGATCGACCCGGTGCCGGTGGGGATGGTCAGGTGGTGGCCAGCAGCAGCTCGGGTCCGCTCTCGGCGAGTGCGTCGACGGTGTCCGGGTCGAGCCCGTCGTCGGTCACGATCTGGTCGAACTCGTCGAGTCCCGCGGCTCGGTGGAACGAGGTGGTGCCGAACTTCGCGGCGGTGACGGCGAGGATGCGTCGTCTGGAGATGTCGAGCATCGCCCGCTTCACCTCGGCCTCCTCGGGCAGGGTCGTCGTGGCGCCCGAGGTGAGCCCCACCCCGTTGGCGCCCAGGACGGCGACGTCGGCGTGGAGCCCCGACAGCCGTTCGACGGTCCACGCGCCGACGGTCGCCTGGGTGACGGCGCGGACCCGCCCCGGCAGGGCGAGCACGGTGAGTCGCGGCCGGCCACCGAGCAGGGCGACGATCGGCAGGCTGTTCGTCACCACGAGGAGTCGGCTGGCGTGGGGGAGGAGTGCGGCGACCTCGAGGGTCATCGCACCGGAGTCGAGGAGGACCACTCCCTCCTCGGGGAGCTGCTCGACGACGAGCCTCGCGACGGCAGCGCGCTCGATGCGCTCGCCTTCGCGGCGTCGTTGGAGGCTGGGCTCGAACGCGGGTCGCCGGGCGAGGACCGCGCCACCATGGTGGCGGCGGATGAGCCCCTGTCGCTCGAGTACCGCGAGGTCGCGACGGATGGTCTCCGGCGTGACGCCGAGTCGGCTGCTCAGCTCGGCGACCGACAGGGCGCCGTCGCCGTCGCGGGCACCCGCGAGGATCGCGGCGTGACGCTCTGCTGGGTACATGACTGCTCCGTCCGGTCTGGTCAGCGTATCCGAATCTGTCCGATATCCCTTCCGATTCGGTGGGATCGGTGCAAAGATCAACATGATCGGGCGCACCCGACGACGACGATGACGACGAACGGAAGGCCGCCGATGGCTGAGCACGGGCCGCACAGCGCACCCCACGAGTCGAGGTCGCGGTTCCTCCTCGGGATCGACGTCGGGCAGACCGCCGTCAAGGCCGTCCTGCACGACGAGCGGTTGCTGCCGGTCGCCGTCGCCCGGCGCGCGAGCCCCGTCGACCGCCCGGTCGCCCGGCACGCCGAGCGGTCGCAGGACGACCTGTGGGCCGCGGTCGCCGGCGCGGTGTCGGAGGTGATGGCGACGTCGGGTGTCGACCCGAGCCTGGTCGCCGCCGTCGGGATCACCGGCCACGGCGACGGCCTGCACCTCGTGACCGCCGCGGGAGCGCCGGTCGGCCCGGCCATCACGGCGATGGACTCCCGGGCGCACGTCGAGGCCGCCGAACTCGCCTCCGATCCCGACCGGCTGCGCGTGGTGCTCGAACGCTCCGGACAGTTGCCGACGCCGGGTGCCGCCGGCAACCTCCTCCGTTGGCTGCTCCGGCACGACCCGGAGCGTGTCCAGCAGGCAGACGCGATGCTCTTCTGCAAGGACGTGGTCCGTCTGCGGCTCACCGGCGAGATCTCCACCGACTACTCCGACGCCTGCGCCTCCTTCCTGGACGTCGGGACCGCCACTTGGAGCGCCGAGGTCCTCGACGCCTACGGCCTACCCGCCGAACTGCTCCGTCTGCTGCCGCCGATCAACCCGAGCGGCACGATCGTCGGGTCGGTGCTGCCGGCGGCCGCCGCGGTCACGGGCCTCGTCGCCGGGACGCCGGTCGTGTCGGGACTCCACGACGTGCAGGCCTCCTCGATCGGCATGGGAGCGCTCGTCCCCGGGCGGCTCGCCCTCGTGGCCGGCTCGTTCAGCACCAACGGCGTGACGACGACCCAGCCCGACGTGGACCCGCGGTGGCAGTCCCGCCTCTCGATCACCCCGAACCTGCGGATCGCGATGTCCACCTCGGCGACGGCATCACCCTCCTTCGACTGGACGCTCCGGCTCCTGGGCGTGACCGACGCCACCGGCCGCGACGCGCTGATCGCCGAGGCCGCAGCACTCCCTCCGGAGGAGCAGGTGCCGCTCGTCCTGCCCTTCCAATCGGACTCCCCACTCGGCGCCGAGGCTTCTGCCACGCTCGCCGGCGTCCGCGACTGGCACACGAGGGCACACGTGCTGCGCGGAGCCCTCGAGGGCATCGTGCTCATGCACCGTTGGCACACCCGGGCGCTCGGCGAACGGTTCCGGTGGGACGAGCCGATCGTCCTCGGCGGCGGCCTCGCGCGGTCGCCGCTGTACGTGCAACTCGTGGCCAACGCCCTCCGGGCGCCCGTGACGGTCGTCGACTCCGAGGAGGCCGGGGCCCTCGGCGCCGCGATCGTCGCCGGGGTCGCCATCGGACTCCTGCCGTCGGTGGAACAGGCTCAGCACGACGTCGTCCGACACGCACCCGCCGTCCTGCCGACGGACGCCTCAGCCGCGTACTGGGCCGGGGTCGGAACCGCGTTCGACGAGCTCGTCGAGGCCCTCGGCCCCTGGTGGCGACGACGGGCCGACGAGCCGAGCCCCGACGGTCCGGCGTCGGAACGCGACGACCGTGCCGGGGTGGAACGATGAGCGCGTCCGTCGGCGGCCGCGGGACGGCCACGTCCAGCCCGGTGGACGACCGGCGTCGCGAGATCCTCACCCGACTCGACCAGGACGGACGGGTCGAAGTCGGCGTGCTCGCAGTGGACCTCGGCGTGACCGAGGAGACGATCCGACGCGACCTCCGCGTCCTCGAACTCGACGGACGCCTCCGACGCGCGCACGGCGGTGCGGTGCGCACCGACCTCGACCCGGGCCAGGACTCCGGGGTGTCCGGTGCGCTCGCCGCGCGGGCGCTGACCCTGGTCGACCCGGGCTCAGCGGTCTTCCTCGGCGCGGGCTCCGCCTGCGAAGCGCTCGCCGGGGGCCTCGCGACGACCGCCGGGACCGTCATCGTGACCGCTTCGGTGCCGGTCGCCCTGGCCGCGGCCGCTGCCGAGGAATCGGCCGTCGTCCACCTCGTCGGCGGAACGGCGGACGGGCGCGGTGTCCTCACCGGCGCCTGGGCGCGCGAGCAGCTCGCCGGCCTCCGCCTCGACGTCGCGGTCGTCGAGGCGCTCGGTGTCTCCGCGGACGGCCGACTGCTCCACGCCTCGCCGGAGGAGGCGGCGGTCGTCGCGGCCTCGGTCGAACTCGCCTCCATGGCGATCCTCCTGGCCGACCCGGCGACGTTCGGCGCCGACGGCCTCGCAGCCTCCGTCCCGGCCACCCGTCTCGACGTGGCGGTGGTGCATCAGGGCGTCGACGAACCGACCCTCGACAGCCTCCGCTCGACCGGCGTCCGCGTCGAGACGGCCGGGGCGGACGCATGAGCGGCATCGTGACGGTCACGCCGGCGGCCGCGATCGACCAGACCTATCGCGTCGACGGGCTCCGACTCGGCGACGTCAACCGGGCGGTGGGCGTGTCCACCGAGCTGAGCGGGAAGGGCGTCAACGTCGCGCGGGCGGTCACCCTCTCGCCGCTCCCGGTCCGTGCGGTGGTGCCGATGGGTGCGGACGGTCGGATCCTCGCCGACGACCCGGCGCTCCGGACGTTGCTCGCCGTCGTCCCGACCGACGGTCGGACGCGGGTGAACACGACCATCCTCGACGCCGCGACCGGGACGACCAAGGTCAACGAGCCGGCGATCCCGCTGCGTGCCGAGGACTGGGCCGCCGTCGTCGCCACCTCCGGCGCGGAGATCGACCGGATCGGGGCGGACTGGCTCGTCCTCTCCGGCACGATCCCGACGGTCCATGGCGGCACCGGCCCCGTCGACATCATCCAGTTGCTCCGTCAGGCGGGTGACCGGGGAGCGCGCGTGGCCGTCGACACCGCGGGTGCGGCGCTCGAGACCGCCGTCGCGAACCTCGACCTCGTCCACCTGCTCAAGCCGAACGCGCACGAGCTCGCCGAGCTCACGGGTCGTGAGCTGCTGACGATCGGCGACGTCGCCTCCGCCGCCGACGAACTGCACCGTGCCGGCTGCGACCTCGTCTACGTGAGCATGGGCGCCGACGGGGCGCTCCTCCGCACCGCGGCGGGGCTGTGGCACGCGCACGTCGCAGCCACGGTCGTGAACACGGCCGGGGCCGGCGACGCCTCGTTGGCCGGATTCCTCGTCGGACTCCACGGCGAGGACGGCCGGGACGACCCGGCGGCCGCGGTCGCGTCGGCCGCCGCCTGGGGTGCGCTCGCCGTGTCGAGCGCGACGACCATCCTCACCTCCCTCGAGGCGCTGACCACACCGGTCGCCGTCCAGGACCCCGACCCGACGACACCGCTGAGCGAACCGGCCACGCCGCCACGCGACGAGACGACGACGCCATGATCGATCAGGCCGTTCCACGCTTCCACGCCGCCGTGGACCTCGGTGCGTCGAGCGGTCGCGTCATGCTCGGCCGCTGGGCCGACGGCCGCTTGGCGCTCACCGAGGTGCACCGGTTCCCCAACGGCCCGATCACGCAGGACGGTCGACTCCGGTGGGATGCGGAGCGCCTGTTCGAGGAGACCCTCGTCGGGCTCGCGGAGGCCGTCCGGATCGCAGCGGCCGCGGGCGGTGTGCTCGACGGGATCGGGGTCGACAGCTGGGGCGTCGATGTCGCCCTCGTGGGCGTCGGCAGCGGTACCGCGTTCCCGACCGTGCCGCATCACCGCGGCGCCGACGCCGACGGTCCGGCCCGTGCCGCCGTGCTCGTCGACGCCGCGACGGCCTACGCGGTGACCGGCGTGCTGGAGCAGACCATCAACACCTCCTACCAGCTGCGGTCCCGCGCCGAGGAGCTCGACGTCCGCCGAGCCGACGGCGATCGCCCGACCGTGTTGCTCGTCCCGGACCTCTGGGTGTGGCTGCTCACAGGCGTCGTCGGAGCGGAGCGCACGATCGCCTCGACGACGCAGCTGCTCGATCAGGGCACCGGCAGCTGGGCGGCGGAGCTCATCCGTCGCTGGGGTCTCGACGGCTTCGACTTCCCGCCGGTGGTCGCACCGGGGACGGTCGCCGGCCCGACGACGCCGGAGGTCACCGCGCGTCTCGGGTCGAGCCTGCCGATCCCCGTCCACCGCGTCGCGGAGCACGACACCGCGTCCGCACTCGCCTTCGCCCGCCCGGACGGCGCGGAGCTCCTCGTCTCGAGCGGCAGCTGGTCCCTCGTCGGGGTGTGCCTGCCGGCGCCGGTGCTCACGGAGCACGCGCGGGACGGCGGCTTCACGAACGAGGCCGGTGCCGCAGGATCCTCGCTGCTCCTCCGCAACCTGGCGGGGATGTGGCTGCTCACGGAGTGCGCCCGCGCCTGGTCCGCAGAGGACGGGAGCGCGGTCGACCTCGTCGAACTCGTGGCGGCCGTGTCGGAGGCAGAAACAGACGCGGCCACGGACGTCACGCCCGCCGTGTTCGACGTCGCCGACCCACGCCTGCTCGTGCCGGGGGACATGCCGGAACGCATCGCGACGCTTTGCCGGGAGACCGGACAGCGTCCACCGGGCGGACGGAGCGACACCGTGCGCAGCGTGGTCGAGAGCCTCGCGGTCGCCTACGCCGAGACGGTCCGGGCCTGCGAGGCGATCACCGGGGTGACGATCCGTTCGGTCCGCATCGTCGGCGGCGGATCGCGCAACCGGCTCCTGTGTGCCCGCACGGCGGCACGGACCGGTCTTCCGGTCACCGTCGGCCCGGCGGAGGCTTCGGCGCTCGGCAACCTGGCCGTGCAACTCGTCGCGGCCCGTCACGCGCCGTCGCTCGACGCGGTCTACCGGCACGGCCAGGACGATCACGACCATGACCATGACCATGAGCGGACACCGACATGACCGACCGCATAGACCAGCCGGAGACCGAGACGGACCTCCTCGACCGCTTCGTCGCCTTTTCGCGCGACCTCGGCCGCCCCGATCGGGCGTGGGCGCTCCTGGCGGAGGGAAACACCTCCCTGCTCCTGCCAGAGGACGGTGTTCGGGCGATGCTCGTGAAGGCGAGCGGCGCGTCCATGGCCGTGGCGACCGCCGACGACGCGGTCCGTCTCGCGATCGGACCGGTGCTCGACCTCGTCGACTCGCACGCGGGCGGGGACGCCGAGGTGGCCGCGCTGTTCGATGCCGCGGCGCTCGCGGGGAACGGTCGGCGCCCCTCGGTGGAGGCGATCCTCCACGCCGTCTGCCTCGACCTGCCCGGCGTCGTCGCGGTCGGCCACACCCACCCCGTGCCGGTCAACGCCCTGCTCTGCTCGCCGTCGGCCGACACCCTGACCCGCGGTTCGCTCTTCCCCGACCAGATCGTGGTCCTCGGCACCGATCCGCTGCTCGTGCCCTACGTCGACCCCGGGCTCGAACTCGCCCGCACGGTCCGCCGGATGCTCCGTGGGCAGCTCGCCACGACCGGCCGGGTGCCGAAGGTCGTGTACCTGCAGAACCACGGGATGTTCGCCCTCGGTTCGAGTGCGGCCGAGGTCCTCCGGATCACCGAGATGGCCGTGAAGGTCGCCCAGGTGCTCCTCGGAACGCTCGCCGCGGGCGGGCCGGTGTACCTGAGCGACGAGGCCGTCGCACGCATCGACACGAGACCCGACGAACTGCTGCGTCGAGCCGCGCTCGCCGCACAGGAATCCACGACCCACCGCGCCGGGACGGCGCACGGAAGGACCACGACATGAGCCAGCCGACCAGCGCCACCGACCTCACCGGGCAGGTCGCGATCATCACCGGAGCGTCCTCGGGCATCGGCCGCTCGTACGCCCAGGCGCTCGCCGCCGCCGGGGTGCGCACGGTCCTCGTGGGACGCTCCACCGAGCGACTCTCGGCCGTCGCCGACGCCCTGCCGACACCGAGCGTGTTCCTGGCGGGCGACCTCGCCGACCCCGCCGTGTCCGAGCAGGCCGTCGCCCTGGCGCTCGCCGCCTTCGGACGCCTCGACATCGTCCTCGCCAACGCGGGCCTCTACGTCGGTGGTGACGTCGTCGACACCCCGATGACCGCGATCGAGGAGCTCGTCGGCGTCAACGTCCTCGGAGCGATGGCGACGGTTCGCGCAGCGCTGCCGCACCTCGTCGAGCAGGGTGCGGGCGACGTCCTGGTGACGAGCTCGGTGTCCGGGCACCAGGACATCCACTGGGAGCCCGTCTACTCCGCGACGAAACACGCCATGCAGTCGTTCGTCCACACCACCCGGCGGAACCTCGTCGGATCCGGGGTGCGGATGGGCGCGGTCGCCCCCGGCGTCGTGCTCAACGAGCTGTGGGGGATCGCGGAGGGGGCCTCAGGCGTGGAGGACCAGATCGCCGCACGCACCGGCATCCGCTCCGAGGACGTCGCCGACGCCGTGCTCTTCATGCTCACCAGACCCCGACACGTCACCATCCGCGACCTCGTCATCCTGCCCACCGACCAGGAGATCTGAGCGACTCGCGTCGCCCGACGACACCTCCATCAGCCCGCCCCGATCGAAGGACCACACATGTTCTCTGACCTCCACGGCCGTACGGCCGTCATCACCGGCGGGGCCCGCGGGCTCGGCTACTCGATTGCCACGGCGCTCGCCGCGCAGGGCGTCCACGTGGCGTTGCTCGACCTCTTGCCGACCGTCCACGAGTCGGCCGAGCGGTTGGCGTCCGAGTACGGCGTCCGCACCTCGGCGCATGCGGTCGACGTCACCGACGCCACCGCCGTCGAGGCCGCCTTCGCCGCTGCCGAGGCCGAGCTCGGCGCGCCGTCGCTGCTCGTGACCGCGGCGGGCATCACCATCTGGGGCGACAGCGTCGACGTGCCGGCGGACACCTGGCGGAAGGTGCTCGCCGTGAACCTCGACGGCACCTTCTTCGCCGCGCAGTCCTTCGCCCGTCGAGCCATCGCCGCGGGCCGGCCCGCCTCGGCGGTCTTCATCTCGTCGATGTCGGCGTTCATCGTGAACCAGCCGCAGTTCCAGGCCTCCTACAACGCGTCGAAGGCGGCGGTCAGTCACCTCGCGTCGTCGCTCGCGGTCGAGTGGGCACCCTCCGGTGTCCGCGTCAACGCGATCGCCCCCGGGTACTTCCTCTCGGACATGACCCGTGAGTTCACCGAGGCGAACCCCGACCTGGCCGCCGAGTGGACCGCGGCCATCCCGGCGGGCCGGATGGGTCAGCCCGAGGACCTCCACGGGCTCGTCCTGCTGCTCGCATCCGACGCCTCCTCGTACCTCACGGGCCAGAGCCTCGTCATCGACGGCGGCTACACCGCCCTCTGAGCCGGCCCCACCCGCCGAACCGTTCGACCCGACCACACCGACCCGAGGACCCGCAATGACGACGACGCCGCCCGAACAGACGCCTGACGACCAGGCCGACCGCGACGCCGTGTGGGGCGCCAGGCGTCGACGCTTCGTCGAGGCCCGATCCGGTGCCGTCGAGCGTGCGTGGGCTCCGCGCGCGGTCCGGGTCGACGACGGGCCGTCGACGGGCCGGCGCCAGGTCGAACTGCGCCACCTCGGCGGACTCGAGGTGACGGTCGAGGTCGACCAGTTCCTCGACCTCGGCGAGGCCTCCTGGAACGGCGACGCCGTGTCGTTCGTCGCACCGACGACCGCTCCGCAGGCCGAGAGCTGGGCCCGCCGCTGGCAGGGCGGTCTGCTGACGACCTGCGGGCTCACCGCGGTCGGTGTGGCCGCGGAGGCGGACGGCGGGATGCACGGTCGGGCGCATCGCATCCCGGCGAGCCTCACCCGCCGCGAGGGGCGATGGACTGCGGCGGGCCGGTACGAGCTCCTCGTCGACGGCCTGCTCCGCGAGGGCGCCGTGTTCCAGCAGAACCTCACGGTGACCCGCAGCATCCGAGCCGAGGTCGGCGTCGCGCGGATCCGCCTGCACGACGTCGTCCGAAACGAGGGGTTCGTCGCCGAGCCGGTGCGCCTGCTCTACCACGTGAACCTCGGCTGGCCGGTGCTGCACGGCGGTGCCGTCGTGGCGGCCGAGGCCGACGTCCCCGGCTGGGCGGCATCCGAACGCCAGGACGGTGGTGGCTGGCGGCGGGTGATCGGTGAGCCCGAACCGGCGGCCGACGAGCAGGTCGACGCCCTCGACGCGGTCGCCGGGCCCGACGGCTGGTCCATCGCGACCCTGGCGGGCGAGGCCGGAACGGTCACGGTCCGGTTCCGACCGGAGCAGTTGCCGTTCCTCACGGTGTGGCGGAGCACGGCCGCCGGGTCATACGCCCTCGGCATCGAACCGGGCACCTGCTGGCCGAGTCACGCCGCCGGTCCGGATCGGGGAAAGCTCGGCCGGATCGTGGAGCCCGGGGAGTCGTTCGAGGTCGACCTCGAGATCCTCTTCGAGCGGGCGGCGGACGACTTCGGCGACTGAGCCCACCGGCCTCCGTCACCATCCGGCTCCTGGTTTCCGAAGAATTCACGCTGGAGTATGTCATCGATGACATGAACGAGGTATGCTCATCATGACATCGATGACATGGAGTCATCGTCGGAAGCCGACACGGACGTCGGAACCTGAACGGACACCGCCGTGCACCCTGCTGCGAACCTCGACTCGACCGCCGTCACCTCCGTGGCCCCGGATCGATTCGTCGCCGGCCTCGACCTCGGCAGCACCGGCGTCAAGATCCTCGTGACCGACGCCGACGGTGCCGAGGTCCTCATCCACCAGCTGCCCACCCCGTGGCTCGCCGGTCCAGGCGGCACGACCGTGATGGAGGCAGCGTCCCTCATCGCTACCGTCCGGGAGCTCCTCGACCACGTCGGTGCGGAACTCGTCGACCGGTTCGGGCCAGCCGCACGGGTCCGGGCGCTCGCCGTCTCCGGCATGGGGGAGTCCGGGATCGTCCTCGACGCCGTCGGCCGGCCCGTCGCGCCCGCCATCGCCTGGTTCGATCCGCGCGGCGCCGAACAGCTCGCGGCCCTCCCCGCCGAGATCGCGGAGCAGTTCGCCGGTCGGACCGGCCTGCCGCTCGGCGTGCAGGTCTCGGTCATCAAGCTCCTCCACCTCCGTGACGCCGGACTCGACCTCGCCGGGACGCGCTGGCTCAACCTGCCGGAGTACCTCGTCGCGGCCCTCGGCGGCGAGGAGGCCGCCGAGTACTCGCTCTCGTCGCGCACCGGCCTGCTCGATCAGGACACGGGTGAGCCGTGGCCCGAGCTGCTCGACCACCTCGGCGTCGACGCCTCGTTCCTCCCGCCGTTCACCGACGCCGGTGCCCCGCTCGGCACCGCGAGCAGTCTGTGGGTGCCGGCGGTCTTCTCCGGTGCGGCACTGACCGTCGCCGGCCACGACCACCTCGTGTCGGCCGTCTCCACCGGCTCGTTCCCCGCCGAGCGGTACCACGTGTCGATGGGCACGGCCGAGGTCCTGCTGCGACGCCTCGACGAACCACTCCCGTTCGCCGCCCGCGAGCGGCTCGCCGAGGTGTTCATCAACTGCGTCCGTCACGTCGTGCCGGGCACCTGGGTGCTCGTCGCCGGCGTCAAGACCGGTCTGCTCATGCGTCGCACCCTCCAGCTCGTCGGGGTGACCGACCGCGCAGGGCGCGACCGCCTGGACGACGAGGTCATGCTGCTCCCGGCGGGCGGGCTGCTCGGCGACGGCGACGTCTCGGTCGCGGGCGCCCGGAACGACGACGGCGTCCTCAAGCTCACGGTCCGTGCCGACGGTGCGGGACCGGCCGAGATCTTCGAAGCGGTGCTCCGGCACGGCAACGACGAACTCGCCGTGCTCATCGCGGCGATGGACCGCGAGGTCGCCCCGGCCACCTCGGCGCTGCTCACCGGCGGCTGGGCCGGCATGCGGTCCGTGCAACGCGCCCGAGCGGCCGTCCTGCCCGGCGTGCAGGTGTCGCACCGGTCTCAGGACACGGCATACGGCGCAGCCGTCTTCGCCGGGGCCCTCCTCGAACCAGCCACCTCCCGATCACATCCCTGACCGACCACCCGACCACGCAGACCGATCCTCCCCGGCGCGACCGCTGCCGGGACCAGACCCCATCCGAAGCACAAGGAGTACCTCATGAACGCAGTAGCCACCAGGACCAACGAGCTGACGACGCTCGAACGCCGCGCCATGGCCACGATCAGCACCCCGGGCGGTGGCATGCTCATCGTCGCCGGCGACCAGCGCAACGGCATGAAGGCCGTCATGACCGACGCCCCGAACGGCGCGGCCGGCATCAGCCGTGACGAACTCGCCGAGGCCAAGAGCGACCTCGTCCGGTTCCTCGGCAACCACGCACCCGCCATCCTCCTCGACCCGGAGGTCGCCCTCCCGCTCGTCGTCGACGAGCGCACCCTCTCCCGCACGACCGGTCTCGTCGTCGGCATGGACTCCTCGGGATTCGACACCGAGAACGGTCTGCGCCGGACGAAGTACGTCCCCGGCATGGACGCCCGCCGGGTCCGCGAACTCGGTGGCGACGCCGCCAAGATGCTCTTCTACCTGCGCTCCGACCAGCGGGAGGCCGAGCAGGTCGTCATCGACGAGATCGCCCGCCTCGTGGAGGAGTGCACCGCCGAGGGCGTGCTGCTCATCGTCGAGATCCTCGTGTACCAGCTCGACGGCGAGAGCGACGAGGCCTACGCCGAGATCTTCCCCGAGCTCGTGCGCGGCGCCGCGGAGATCTCCGTCGCCGCCGGTTCCAAGGTCCTGAAGCTCCAGTACCCGGGCTCCGCCGAGGCCGCCGCAGCCGTGACCGAGGCCGCTGCCGGCGTGCCGTGGGCCGTGCTGTCCGCCGGCGTCGACCACGAGACCTTCGTCGGTCAGGTCCGCACCGCGGTCGAGAACGGTGCCGGCGGCGCGATGGCCGGTCGCTCGCTGTGGAAGGATAGCCTTTCGATCTCGTCGGCGAAGCGCGAGGAACTGCTCACGAACCGGGCGCTGCCCCGCCTCCGTGAGCTCGAGCAGGTCATCGAGACCGCGCTCGCCGGTCGCTGACGGATCGTGGGCGGCGTCCTCGGTCGCCGCCCGCGAACCAGCCCGATCCGACCACGCCACGCAGGTGGAACCACCCGAGGAGCAGCCATGGCCACGATGCAGGACGTGGCGTCCCTCGCCGGGGTGAGCTCGAAGACGGTCTCCCGCGTCTTCAACGACGACCCGCACGTGCTCCCCGAGACGCGGTCGCGGGTCGAATCGGCCATGCGGGAGCTGAACTACGTCCCGAACGTCCTGGCGCGCACCTTCCGCGCCGGGCGGTCCTCCTCCGTCGGCGTCGCGGTCCCGGACGTCGTCGACCCCTTCTTCGCCGCGGTCGTCCGCGCCGTCGAGGAGGTCTGTTCCGTCTCGGGCATCACCACCCTCGTCACGAGCATCGGCGACGACCCGGCGCGCGAGCGTGCCGTGCTCGACTCGCTGCTCCGGTCACAGCTCATGGGGCTCGTCCTCGCGCCCGTCGCGGAGGACCAGTCGTGGCTCGCGCCGTGGGCCGAGCACACGCCCATCGTGTTCGTCGACCGCGCCCCCGGTGGACTCGACGCCGACAGCTTCGTCGAGGACGACCACCGCGGCGCCTACCTCGCGACGAGGCACCTGCTCGAGCACGGGCACACCCGGGTCGCCTTCATCGCCGACTCGGCACACCCGCCGAGCACCCGTCGCCGGCTCGAGGGCTACCGTTCGGCGCTCGCCGAGAGTGGGATCGACCTCGACGACGCCCTCGTCAGCCTCGACGCGACGGACCGCGAGCCGGCCGCCGCCGTGGTCGACGGTCTCCTCGGCCTCGCCTCCCCGCCGACCGCCCTGTTCTCGGCGAACGCGCGTGTGACGATGGCGCTCGTCCCGGCGCTGCGCTCGCGGGGGATCGCCTCGCTCGGCTTCGGTGACTTCCCGATGGCCGACCAGCTCGATCCGGCGGTCAGCGTCATCGAACAGGACCCGGCACGCCTGGGCCGCCTGGCCGCCACCCGGGCGCTCGCCCGCTTCGGTGACGCGGACGGCGAGCACGAGCGCAACACCGTCGTCCCCGTCGGGCTCCTGCTGCGGGAGTCCTGCGGCTGTCACCTCACCGCGTGATCCCCCGGGCGGCGGATGCGCCGAGCAGCATCGCTCCGTAGCGTGGGAAGCTGTTCGCGACCACGGGGGATCAGATGCAGCGACCGGACGACACACCGACCGAGGGCGGCTGGGCGCCGATCGCACAGCCCGCGCCAGGATCGATCCGGACGCCGCTCGCCGACGGATCGCCGGCACCTGCACCGACCGCGGCTCCGGTGATCGGCGCTGCGGGGCGGGCCGTGCTCGCGCAGCAGCCGGAGTCGGCGGCGGACCGCCAGCGCCGGCGCAACCGCGAGCTGGCCCCGATCCTGCCCGCCAGGGTCCCGTGGGTCGCCGTCACGGTCTTCACCGTGCTCGCCGTCGGCCTCGCCTGGCTCATCGCCGCACCGCTGTGGTTGTCGGGTGAGGGACTCGCGAACCCCTGGTTCCAGCTCATCGCCCTCGGCATGATGTACACCCCGACCATCGCCGCGCTCGTCGTGGTGCTGTTCGTCGCCCGGCCGAGGAGCATCCCGCGGCTGCTCGGACTCGCGCCGCTGCGCCCCCTCGGCCGGACCCTCGGGCTCTGCGCGGCGGCGCTCGTCGGGTTCCCCGTCCTCGCGTTCTGCTCCATGCTGCTCGGGCAGGCCATGGGGCTCATCGAGCTCGACCTCGTCGGCCTGTCCGGTCTGGCCGCCATCATGACCGCCTCGGGCGCCGGCGAGCTCGGGCGGGACGACCTCACCACGGTCGCCCTGGTCCAGCTCCTCACCCTGCCCCTCGGCGTCCTGGTGGCATCGCTGTCCGCGTTCGGGGAGGAACTCGGCTGGCGCGGCTGGTTGCTGCCGAACCTCCTGCCGCTCGGCACCTGGCCCGCCCTCCTGCTGTCCGGGGCGGTCTGGGGCGTGTGGCACGCACCACTCATCCTCCTCGGCTACAACTACCAGCGGACCGACGTGGTCGGCCTGCTCCTCATGGTGGGCTGGTGCATGCTGCTCGGCGTGCTCATCGGATGGTTGCGGCTCCGCTCGGCCTCGGTCTGGCCGGCGGTGATCGCCCACGGCGCGGTGAACGCCGCCGTCGGGGCGCTGCTGCTGTTCGCCAGCCCGACGTCGATGCAGGACACCGGCAGTGTGTTCGGCACCCTGCTCGGCTGGCCGGGCTGGATCCTCCTCGCAGCGACGGCGCTCATCCTGGTCGTCACCGGCCAGTTCGGGAAGCGTGCGGTGCCCGGACTGCGTGGCTCGGAGGTCGCCTCGCCCGTGAGCTGATCCTCCGACGCATGCGCGCCGCGTATGAGTCGCACCGGGCAGGCTGCTTGTCCGCCGCTTCGGCGCTTGGTGCACTGGGACGATGCGCAGACCCGATCTCCCCGAGGTACCCGTCCGCCCACGTGCCGCCCACGCTCGCCGTCACGGCGGTGGGGTGAGCGCACGGGTCCGCCGCCGGCGCCTCATCGTCGGCATCGCAGGCGGCCTCGTGCTCGCGCTCCTCGGAGGTGTCGGTGCGCTCGCGCTGCGGCTGCAGGGCAATCTCAGCTCCGAGGCCATCGCCGCCCCGACCGGACGTTCGACCGAGCCTGCGGAGCCAGGCGCACCGGACCCGGCGATCAACGTCCTCCTCCTCGGCTCCGACAGTCGTGACCTCGAGATCGGCGACTACGGCGAGGACACCGGTACCAAGCGCAGCGACGCGATGGTGCTCGTGCATGTGTCCGAGGGCAACACGCGGATCGACGCGATGCAGATCCCGCGTGACACGCTGACCGACCTGTCGATGTGCACGGACACCGGGCGGGGGACGCCCGACGACTACGGGATGGTGAACGCGGCGTTGAACTCGGGGGCCGCCTGTTCAGTCGCCGCGGTGCAAGCGATGACCGGTGTGCCGATCGACCATTTCATCGAGCTCGACTTCAGCGGCTTCCAGGCGATCGTCAACGGCATGGACGGGCTGGCCGTGTGTCTGCCGGCGGACATGGAGGACCCCTATTCGAACCTCGCGCTGCCCGCCGGAGCACAGGTCATCGACGGGACGCAGGCGCTCGCGCTCGCCCGCACCCGGCACGCGGTGGGTGACGGCAGTGACATCTCGCGCCTCGGCAACCAGCAGATGGTGATGTCCGCGATCGTGCAGCGGGCGCTGAGTGCCGAGGTGCTCACCCGGCCGGACCGCCTCATCCGCTTCCTGGACGCGGTCACCTCCTCGCTCACCGTCGACACCGCGCTCGGCGACCTCGCGAGCCTGACCTCGCTCGCGCACCGGGTCTCACAGGTGCCGGCGTCGGCCATCACCTTCCTGACGATGCCGTGGACCGAGGCACCGTCGGACGCCAACCGGGTCGTCCCGAGCGATGACGCGGCGATCGTCTTCTCGAGCCTCGCCACCGATGTCCCGGTGCCGATCGCGGGAGTCGCTGACGCGTCCCCGGCGGAGCCGGTCGCCCCGGTCGAACCGGTGCGGGTCGAGGCGGTCAGCGTCCTCAACGGCTCGCAGACGAACGGGGTCGCGACGGCGACGGCCGACCGACTGACCGCCCTCGGCTACACCGTCGCGTCGATCGGTGACGCGGAGACGGACACCCCGGTGACGGTCCTGCTCGCGCGCGATTCGGACGCGGCTCGGGCGACGGCCGCCTCCCTCGCCCAGGAGCTGGGGATCACGGTCGTCGTGAGCGGCGAACCGGGGCCGGACGAGGAGGACGTCGTGCTCGTCATCGGTGACGACTTCGGCTCGCTGACCCCGCCTGCCGCGCCGGCGCCCGTCGAGGTCGAGTCCCGCAACGCCGCCGCGGACCTCTGCGGCTGACGCGGGGCGTCGTCAGACCCCGGGTGGGACCCGCTCCGCCAAGCGGAGGAAGGCACTCACGGCCGGCGTCCCGAGGCTGTCGTGGCGGACGAGCAGGCCGATGTCCCTCGTGACCGGTGTCGGGAACCGGCGGACCCGGGCGCCGTTCGCCGCCGCCCAGTCGGCGAGCCGCTCGGGGACCACGGTCAGCCCGACACCGGCGGTCGCGAACCGCGTGAGCGCGTCGCGCTGGGTGGTCACGATCACCCGCGGTGGCTGCACGCCGAAGCGGGCGTAGGCCTCGTCGGTCACAGCGCGCATCGACGTCCCGCGCGGGAGGGTCACCAGGGTGTGCGCAGCCAGCTCGTCGCCGGTGATGGTCGGCGGCGTGTGGCCGGCCTCGCGCTCGGCGACGGTCATCAGGCCGGGGAGGACGATCGCGAACCGCTGTTCCTCCAGGAGCCGCACCTCGACACCGGGGCCGGCGGTGGCCACATCGGCGACACCGAGGTCGATGCGCCCGAGGTCGACGGCTTCGAGGAGTTCGGCGGAGTCGACGGAACCCGTGACCTCGATGCGGACGTCTGGGTGCGCGGCGTGGAACCGGGCGACGAGTTCCGGGACGTGGGTCGCGACGAGCGAGGGGAGCGCACCGATCCGGAGCGTGCCGGCGGTGAGCGCCTGCTGCGCGTCGGCGAGCGCGCGGAGCCCTTTCGCCTCCTGGAGCATCCGTCTCGCCGGACCGAGCACGGACCGGCCGGCATCGGTGACCTGCATGCGTCGACCCACCCGGGTGAAGAGCGCGAGCCCGAGGTCCGTCTCGCAGCGTTGGATGCGTCTGGTGAGCGACGGCTGCGAGATGCGGAGGACGTCGGCCGCTGCGGCGTACGAGCCGTAGTCGACGACGGCGACGACCGCCTCCAGCTGCTCCAGGTTCATGCGTCGTGGATCCGGATCATGCCTCCACGGTACCGACACCTGCTGGATATGCCTGAGCGCCGAGGATCCCCACAGCAGGATGCCCCGCTGCGGGGGCTCCTGCTCCGGAGCGGATGCCCGGTCGGTGCCTACGGTGCGCAGGCCTCGAACACGTGGTCGGGGTCGTCCGACGGCGTGAGGTCGCGGTCCCGCAGGATCGTCGAGAACGGGACCTGCGGATCGGCGCACACCTCGTCGAAGGTGCCGCGCAGGTCGTCGGTGTACTCGATGTCCAGCACGGCGCCTCCGTACACCTCGGTGTAGGTGGCGCACTCGTCGAAGCGGTGGCACTCCTCCGTGACGGCGAAGTCGAACCCGACGTCGTCCCGACCACGTGTGCCGAGCTCGGCGGCGTTCTTCTGCCCGATGAGGAGGCCGGCATCGTGGGCGAGGTCGGCGTACCGGGTGGCGAGGGCGATCGCGTCCTCCACGGTGAGTCGACCGTCGGACCGGGTGTACGAGTCGAGGTTGTCGATCTCGACGGCGTCGAAGCCTGCCTCAGCGCAGCGGGTGATGCTCGCACCGACCCGCTCGGCGATGCGCGCACGACGGTCGTCGGTCGAGAGGTCGAAGATGAGTTCGTCGGGCCAGTTCTCGTCGATGATCGGTTCACCGGTGTCGTCGGTGAGGACCAGGTCGGGCTCGGCCAGCCAGGCCTCGCGATCGGCCGGCTGGCTCTGGAACCCGTTGACGTAGCAGATGGAGTACCGGTCGGGGTCGGGGGAGTCGGTGCTGTCGCGCGCGACGCCGCCCACCCCTGCCGCCGGTTCGTAGCCGCCACCGAGCTGGTAGTCGAAGACGACGTCCGTGGGGAACCCGCCCGCTGAATGGGTCGGTCCGGTGTCGGAGCTCGCACCACTCGGGAAGGTGGAGCAGCCGGCGGCGGTGACCGCGAGCAGGACGGCGGCGCCCGCCGCGATGAGCAGCTGCGCGCGACGACGGAGACGGTTCATGTCTCCACCCTAGGTCGCGGTCCCGTCCGGGGGTCGTCGCTCAGCCGGTACCGTTGGGGCATGAAGTATCTGGTGTTGTTCTCCGCGGGTGCCGCGCTCATCGTGCTCGGGATCGTCTTCGCGCTGCTCCTGGAGCTGCCCGTCGGGTTCCGCATCGCCGGGCTCGTGTCCATGCTGCTCGGCACCGTCCTGATGGGTGTCAACATCGGTCTGCAGTTCTTCGATCGCCGCAAGGAACGCGCACGTCGCCTCTGAGTCACCGCGGCGCAACCACCTCACCCGGTCGGTTCCCCGGCGTTACCCTCGATGGAACCCACTTCCACCGAGGCGGGACGACGACAACCCGGAGGCATCGTGGCGCGCGCGCTCTTCATCATCGACGTACAGAACGACTTCACCGAGGGCGGTGCGCTCGGTGTGGACGGCGGCGAGGCCGTCGCCGCGGGGGTCACGCGGCTGCTGGCCGAGCACGGGGACGAATACGCGCACGTGTTCGCCTCACGCGACTGGCACGACGCCGAGGGCGACAACGACGGTCACTTCGCGACGGGTGAGCCCGACTACGTGACGAACTGGCCGGTGCACTGCGTCGCGGGGAGTGCCGGCGCCGAGTACCACCACGCGCTCGACACCAAGAGCGTCGACACCCACATCCGCAAGGGCCAGGGCGCCCACGGATACTCGATCTTCGAGGGCGTGACGCCGGAGGGTCGGAGCCTGGGGGAGGTCCTCGCCGAGGCGGGCATCACCGACGTCGACGTCGTCGGCCTCGCGACGGACTACTGCGTCCGGGTCAGTGCCCTCGACGCCATCGAGCATGGCCTGCAGGTCCGCGTCCTCGCCGGTCTCGTCGCGCCCGTCGACCAGGCCGCCGGGGATGCGGCGCTCGCCGAGATCGCCGAGGCCGGGGGTGTCGTCGTCCCCGCCTGAACGCCGTCGCCGGGTACCCGACGCAGATAGTAAGCTAGCTGCATATTATTTCGAGCAGGGCGAGAACGGGGCGCGCGCATGACGCACGGACGACACGGCGGAACGCATACGGACGCGGAATCCCGGACGCAGCAGCGGAACCGCGCGGGTGCGCCGCGGTGGCTGCGCGTCCTGCTCCCCGCGGTCCTCATCCTCCTCTGGCTCACGGCCGCCGGCGTCGGCGGTCCGTACTTCGGGAAGGTGAGCGAGGTCGCGACCAACGACCAGACGAGCTTCCTCCCGGCGAGCGCGGACGCGACCGAGGTCCAGACGGCACTCGACGGGTTCCGGGAGGGCGACGACATCCCGGCCCTCGTGCTGTTCGTCCGCGACGGCGGGATCACCGACGAGGACCGGGGCGCAATCGACGACGAGCTGTCAGCGCTGTCCTCGACGGAGGGCGTCGCCGACGGCGTCTCGCCGGCCATCCCCTCCGATGACGGTGCCGCGGTCGAGGTCTTCGTCCCGATCAGCGGTGACGCGGAGGTCGGCGACGTCGTCGAGGCCCTCCGTGCACAACTCGCCGAAGGGGCCCCGGCCGGCCTCGACGTCTTCGTCACCGGACCGGCAGGGTTCACCGCCGACCTCACCGACGCCTTCGCCGGCATCGACGGCATCCTCCTCCTGACCGCGCTCGGCGCCGTCTTCCTCATCCTCATCGTCGTGTACCGCTCGCCGGTCCTCCCGTTCCTCGTGCTCGGCACCTCGCTGTTCGCCCTCTGCACCGCACTCCTCACCGTGTGGTGGCTCGCGAAGGCCGGCGTCGTCCTGCTGAACGGCCAGGTGCAGGGCATCCTCTTCATCCTCGTGATCGGCGCGGCGACCGACTACTCGCTGCTGTACGTCTCGCGATACCGGGAAGCGCTCCGCGACCATGAGCGGCGGTGGGATGCGACGTGGGCTGCGCTCCGTGGATCGTTCGAGCCGATCGTCGCGTCGGGCGGCACGGTCATCGCCGGACTGCTCTGCCTGCTGCTCAGCGACCTGAACTCGAACAAGGCGCTCGGGCCGGTCGCCTCGATCGGGATCGTCTTCTCGGTCCTCGCGGCGCTCACCTTCCTCCCCGCGCTCCTGCTGGCCTGCGGTCGCACCTCGTTCTGGCCGCTGCGCCCGAAATACGGGAGCGAGCACCGGGTGCGCGCCTCATCGACCGACGACACCGCTGTGCCGACCACCGGTCTGTGGGGTGGGATCGCCCGTCTGATCTCCCGTCACGCCCGCGTCGTCTGGATCGGGAGCACCCTGCTCCTCCTGGTCGCGAGCCTCGGGGTCTTCCAGCTCAAGGCGGACGGCGTCGCCCAGAGCGACCTCATCCTCGGCACCTCCGAGGCCCGTGACGGTCAGGCCGCGCTCGGCGAGCACTTCCCGGCCGGCTCGGCGAGCCCCGTGTACGTCCTCACGCGGGAGAGCGATGCCGCGCAGGTCATCGGGATCCTCGAGGAGGCTGACGGTCTCGACAGCGTCCAGGTGCTGTCGAGCGACGCCGCGACGGGCACCGCGGATGCGACGGTGAGCGACGGGGAGGCGGTCTTCACGGCGCCCGCCGCGGGGCCGCCGGGGACCCCGGTGGCGTCCGCCGAACCGACGGTCGACGACGGCCGCATCCTCCTCCAGGCGACCCTCGACGCGGCACCGGACTCCGCGACGGCGGAGGAGAGCGTGCGACAGCTGCGCTCGACCCTCGACGCCGAGGTCGGCACCCACACGCCGGTCGGCGGCGTCACGGCGACCGCCATCGACTCGAACGACGCGTCCATCCACGACCGGAACCTCATCATCCCCGTGGTGCTCGCCGTCATCCTCCTCATCCTCATGCTGCTGCTCCGCTCGGTGCTCGCCCCGGTCCTGCTGATCCTCAGCGTGGTGGTGTCCTTCGGGGCGGCCCTCGGGGTCTCCGCGCTCGTGTTCGACCACGTGCTCGGGTTCCCGGGCGCGGACCCGAGTGTGCCGCTCTACGGCTTCGTCTTCCTCGTGGCGCTCGGGATCGACTACAACATCTTCCTCATGACGAGGGTCCGCGAGGAGTCGCTGCGGGTCGGGACGAGGGCCGGCGTGCTGCGGGGGCTGGCGATCACGGGCGGCGTGATCACCTCGGCCGGCCTCGTGCTCGCGGCCACGTTCGCGGCGCTGGGCGTCATCCCGATCCTCTTCCTCGCGCAGATCGCGTTCATCGTGGCGTTCGGGGTCCTCCTCGACACGATCATCGTCCGGACGCTGCTCGTCCCGGCCCTCAGCCACGACATCGGGAGCGCCATCTGGTGGCCGTCGAAGCTCGCGAAGGATCGGGTCGAGCACCGGCACGCGGCCTGACCGAAGCGGTCGCGACCGACTACCCCTGCTCAGTGAGGAACGCCAGCACAGCGTCCTTGAACGCCCGCGACGAGACCGCGTTGAAGTGCTCCCGGCCGGGCAGCCCCACGTAGCGGGCGCCGGCGGCTTCGGCGAGCCGCCGACTGCCGGCGGCGACCGCGTCGTCGTCTCCGGTCACGAGCAGCGTCGGCAGCGGCGGCACCTCGGCCGTGCTCGGCTGGGGTCCTCCGCGGAGGCCTTCCACCAGGGCGATGAGGGCCTCCACGTCGTTGCCCGGGACGCCTTCTGCCATCGTCACGTAGGTGTCGGTCAGGGCGTGCGCGATCGTCGTCCCGGTCCTGACATGGTGACGGGCCGACTCCAGGTCGAAGTCGCGGAGCGAGTCGCCCTCGGGGAGACCGCCGAGGCTGAGGGAACGCACACGGTCCGGGTGTCGGACGCCCAACCGCCAACCCACCCGGGAGCCCAGCGAGTACCCGAGGTAGTGCGGCTCGTCGACGCCGTAGCCGTCGAGGACGGACAGGACGTCGTCGACGAGGATGTCGAGTCGGTATGCGGCGGGATCCGTCGGTTTGTCGGACGCTCCGTGCCCGCGTTGGTCGAGGCCCAGCAGGCGGTACCCGGCACGCGTCAGTGTGCGCGTCCACCCGGCGAGGTCCCAGTTGAGGCCGGCGCTCGAGGCGAAGCCGTGCACCGCGACGATCGTGCCGAGGTCGCCTGTGCCGGGAGCCGGTTCGTGGAGGTACGTCGCGATCCGGATGCCGTCCGTCGACATGACGTAGGTGGGTGCGGTCGGGGCAGGCTGAGGAAGCACCCGTCAACGATACCCGCGGTGGCGCGGCGCAGGCTCAGTCGACGGCCACCGGTCGTGGTCCCTGGTGCATCATCTCGGAGAGGTACGGGGCGACGACGCTCGTGGAGATGCGGCAGTCGAGCAGCAGGACGCCCTGCGCCCCGGCGTGGACCCAGTCGGTGAGTCCGTCGAGGTCCGCGAGCGTGTCGATCGTCACGCCCTGGCCACCCAACGCCCGCGCGAGGGCGGCGAAGTCGACCTCGTCGATGAGCATCGGGGTCTGGTCGAGTCCACGTGAGCCGTACTGGTGGACCTCGGCTCCGTAGGCGGCGTCGTTGAAGACCACGATCACGCCGCTCGGTACCGTGCGGATGACGGTGTCGAGGTCGGGGAGCGCCATGAGGCCGCCGCCGTCGCCGGTGCAGAGGACGGTGGTGCCCGTGTGCCCGGCCGCCGCGGCACCGACCGCGCTCGGGAACCCGAGCCCGATCGACTGGTAGGCCGTCCCGACCATGACGAGGCGGTCGGGGGAGGGGATGTCGAAGTACATCGGCGCCCAGCCGATGAAGTGGCCGCCGTCCTGCACGACCGTGCGGTCGGCCGGGAGCAGCTCGTCCAGTCGATGCGCGAGGCTGCGCGGGTCGAGGCGCCCGTCGGCGCACAGTCCGTCGCCGGACGAGTCGTCACCCAGGTCGCGGTCGAGGTGCGGTGCTGGGCGGGCGTGACCGGCCGACGCGACCCATCCGGACCCCGCGCCGTCGGAGAGCCGTTCCAGGAGACCTGCGGCTGCGAGGGCCGCGTCACCGTGGACGAGCTCGTCGACCCTGGCGTTCGTCGGGGCGTCGGCGAGGTCGACCTGGATGACGTGGGCAGCGGGGGAGAAGGCCTCGCCGAACCGCATCGTGAACTGGTTGAGGCCGGCGCCGACGACGAGCGCGACGTCCGCCTCGGCGATGCGAATCGCGGCGTGCTCCGTCGCGAAGCCGCCGGCCACCCCGAGATCGCGGGGGCTGGAACCGAAGAGCCCGCGTCCGAGCGCCGTGGTCGCGGTGTGGGCGTCGAGCCGCTCGGCGAGCTCGCCGAGGACCGGTCCGGCGTCGGCCAGCCAGGCTCCACGCCCGGCCAGGATGAGCGGACGGTGTGCGCCGCGCAGAGCGGCGGCGGCGGTGTCCAGGCGCCGCGCGACGGGCTCCACGCGGGACGGCCGGACGAGCGCCGGGTGGTGTGGTGTCCCGTCCGCTCGCAGCGGCTCGTCGGACGCCACGGCGGCGAGGTCGTAGGGGATCGCGAGCACGACCGCGGTCCGGCGGTGGACGGCGTGCTCGATGGCGCGGAGCGTGGTCGCGGTGGCGTCGTCACGACCGACGGTGAAGGTCGGCGCACCGAGCCCGGCGGCGATCTGGAACTGGTCGACGTCCCAGGGGCGGGCCCCGGTGGTCGGGGCGTCACCGACGACGAGGATCAGCGGGATCTGGGCCATCACCGCCTCCGCGAGGGGCGTCAGGGTGTTGGTGAATCCGGCTCCGTAGGTCGCGGTCGCGGCAGCGAGACCGCCGCCGGCGCGGGCGTAGGCGTCGGCTGCGGCGACGCCCCCGGCCTCGTGACGCATGGCGGTGAAGCGGGTTCTGGTCGTGGCGAGTGCGTCGAGGAGGTGCGCGTTGCCGTTGCCCATGACGCCGAACACCTCGGAGACATGGCGGCTGAGTGCCTGTGCCACCCGGGCGGAGACGGTGGAGGAGCGGGTCGACGTGGGAACGGTCGACGAAGCGTGTTCGGACATGGGAGACCTTCGAGAACGTGGACGGATGGGATTCCGTGTGTGTCTCGCCGGTGCTGGCCGCGCTATCGCCCTTTTTTCGAGCAACGACCCCCGTGCTGCGGAGTCTGACGAGCACACTCTACTCCGCGGCGACCGCGCTGCACAGTGCGGCAGCGACAGCATCCGCTCCACATCCGTGACGCCTGCCGGACAGTCGGACCCGGGTTCGACGGAGGCTGGCTCCATGAACCACATCGTGCAGGCCAACGCGGCCGAAGACCTCCTCGCCCTCATCCCCGGACTCGTCGGAAGCACTCCGAGATCGAGTCTCGTCGTCGTCCTGTTCGCGGGCCGTCACAGCCGCGGCGCACTCCAGGTGCACCTGCCTGCCGGAACGGACGTCGACCGGCAGGTGGCGGACGCCGCCGCGGAGCGAGCACTCGGGTTCGCCTGCCGGGCACCGGGTGTCGACGCCATCGTGCCTGTGGTCTACACGGACGACGCATTCGGAGCCGGGGCGGAGCCGCCGGGCAGGACGATCGCCGACGCCGTCCTCGAGCTGGCGAGCGCGCAGGGCTTCACGGTCAAAGACGCCCTCTGCTCGGCCGCTGACGGCTGGGGCTCCTACCTCGACCCCGGACTCCCCGCCGGAGGGCGTCCGCCGGCGATGGTGGCCTCGGCGGCGGTCCCGCCGGTCCCACCGCTCCCCTGGGAGCTCGTCACGACCGAGGTCCCGTCGGTGGACGTGGCGACGTTCGCAGCCGTCGACCTCGAGTACCGGGTGCTCTGCGCTCGACTGGCCTCCATGCTCGACGAGGCCGCCGATCGTGCCCGCATGACCTGGCGGATCGACGTCGGAGACGCCGTGGAACGACTCGACGGCCTTCCTGCGGTCTTCGAGGACGCGCTCGCCCGCGGCGTCGAGGGGATGACCGCCCGGGAAGTGGCCTTCCTGTTGCTGAGCCTCTCACGTCCTTGGGCGAGCGATCTCGCACTCATGCAGTGGGCGTTCGGGCGCGAGCTGGGCGAGGAACTCGACGACGCCGAACGCGCGTACGGGCATCTGCCGGTCGGGACGGACGACCCGGAGGTGTTCCATCGGGTCGCCCACCTGCTGGTCGGCGACGGACCGCATCCCGACGTCCAACGCATCCGTGCAGCGAGCAGCCTGCTCCTCGGCGTCGCGGCGCGAGCGTCGGAGTCCGCACGCGTCGCGCCGCTCGCCATGCTCGCCTGGCTGTCATGGGCGCTCGGCCAGAGCACGCGCGCGACCGCCTTCCTCGCCGAGCTGGTCGACGAGGAGCTGGACCACCCGCTGGCGGCGACCGTCGGGTCGCTGATCCGCCAGGGGCACCTCCCGGCCTGGGCGTTCTGCAGCACCCCGGGAACACGCGACGGTGTGGCCGCCCCCAGCGATCAGCCCGCCGCGTGACGCTCCAGGAAGTCGTAGACCTCGGAGTCGTCGACGCCCGGGAAGGTGCCGCTCGGCAGCGGGGAGAGGATGTGGGTGTGCAACCGGGCGCTCGGCCAGGCCTGCTCCCGCCACTTGTCGGCGAGGTCCGACGGCGGTCGACGGCAGCAGGTCGGGTCCGGGCAGGTGGAGACCGCACGCGTCGTGGTCTCCCGTCCGCGGAACCACTTCGCCTCGCCCCAGGGCACGCCGACCGAGATCGAGAACTCCCCGGCCTCGGTCGTGCCGGTCTGCGTCGCGCACCAGAAGGTACCGGCCGGGGTGTCGGTGTACTGGTAGAGCTCCGTGGTGCGGTTCGTCCGCGCGAAGGCGTTCCGTGCGCTCCACTTCCGGCACACGATCTGGCCCTCCACCGCGCCAGTCACGTCGACGGGCAGCGGCAGCGCATCGTTCTCATAGGCCTTCGAGATCGCCCCGTCCTCGGAGACCCGCAAGAAGTGCAGGCGCATGTCGAGCCGGGCGGTCGCCAGGTTCGTCAGGCGCAGCGCCGCGGCCTCATGGGTGACCCCGAAGGCGTCGCGGAAGTCCTCGACGGCCAGGTTGCGGTCGCGCTTGGCCTGTTGCAGGAACGACACCGCGGCCGTCTGCGGCATGAGCGCCGCCGCAGCGAAGTAGTTGATCTCGAGCCGTTGCCGGAGGAACTCCGCGTAACTCGTCGGACGCTGGTGCCCGAGCAGGCGGTGCGCCATCGCCTGCAGGGCCATGGACCGCAGGCCGTGTCCGCCGGGGATCGAGGCCGGTGGCAGGTAGATGCGCCCGTTCTCGAGATCGGTGACGCTGCGGGCGGAGTGCGGCAGGTCGTTGACGTAGATGAGGTCGAAGCCGAGCTGTTCCGCCATGATGCTCACCGTGCGGTGGGTGAGTGCGCCGGTGCTGTGCCCGGCGCGCAGCACGCGCGACTCCGCGAGTTCCTCGATCTCGGGCAGGTGGTTGTCGCGCTCCCGCATCCACTCCCGCAACTCGGTGTTGGCACGCCGCGCCTCCTCCGGGGTCGCGATCGCCTCGCTCGCGTGCCGCTGCAGTTCGCGGTGCAGGCCCACGAGTGCGCGGAGAGCCTCGTCGGGGATGCCTTTCGACGGCTTGACGATCGGCAGGGTCAACTCGCCGTAGAGGGCACTGCGCTGGAGGCGGTCCAGCTCGATCTCCAGTGCCGCGCGGGGGTTCGGTGCCTCCTTCGACAGCAGGTCGGTCAGGTCGACCCCGAGCGCGGTCGTCAGCTCCTGCAGGACCGACAGCTTCGGCTCGCGTTTCCCGTTCTCGATGAGGGAGAGCTGGCTCGCCGCCAGCCCGACCCGTTCGCCGAGGTCGTCGAGGGTGAGGCCTCGCCGGGTCCGGAAGTGCCGGATCCGATGGCCGAGCGTGAGGAGTTCGGCAGCGGCGGTCGATGTGGGAGTCGGCGTCATTCCTTCACCGTATCGAAAGAACCGCGATTCTTGAAGGGTGAATACCCGTGAAGATCAACACAATCAGGCGCATGGTGGCTCTACGACCACTTCTTGACCGTCCCACCAACGCCGGAGGAACGCATGTCCATCGCCGAACTGATTCCCGATACCGCACCCGCCCTCGCCGCCCGCGCGGAGCTCCGAGCGGTGCCGCGCCCGAAGCGGACCGGCCTCGCCGAGCTGCACGCCTGGGTCGACGACCTCGCGGCCCTCCTGGGGCCGTCCGCGATCCACTGGGTCGACGGCTCCGCGAGCGAGTCGCACCGGCTCACCCACCAGCTCGTCGAGGAGGGGAAGCTGATCAAGCTCAACCCCGAGTGGCGGCCGAACAGTTTCCTCGCCCGCAGCGATCCGCGCGACGTCGCGCGCGTCGAGGACCGCACCTTCATCTGCTCCGAGCAGGAGGAGGACGCCGGCCCGACCAACAACTGGCGGGATCCCGCGGTGATGCGTGACGAACTGCACGGGGTCTTCGCCGGCAGCATGCGCGGTCGCACGATGTACGTCGTGCCGTTCTCGATGGGCGCGGTCGGCGGGCCGCTTTCGCAGCTCGGCGTGCAGATCACCGACTCGGCGTACGCGGTGCTCAGCATGGGGATCATGACGCGGATGGGTGACCGCGTGCTGGAGCTCATCGCCGACGGACAACCGTGGGTCAGGACCGTCCACTCGGTCGGCGCCCCGCTCGACGCGGGGCAGGCCGACGTGGTCTGGCCGTGCAACGACACCAAGTACATCGTCCAGTTCCCGGAGACGCGCGAAGTGTGGTCCTTCGGCTCCGGCTACGGCGGTAACGCACTCCTCGCGAAGAAGTGCTTCGCACTGCGGATCGCCTCGGTCATCGGACGCGACGAGGGTTGGTTGGCCGAGCACATGCTGCTGGTCCGGGTCGTCTCGCCGGAGGGCCGGGCGTTCCACATCGCCGCCGCGTTCCCCTCGGCCTGTGGCAAGACCAACCTGGCGATGCTGCGTCCGACGATCCCCGGGTGGACGGTCGAGACCCTCGGCGACGACATCGCGTGGATCCGACCCGGCGACGACGGCCGTCTGTACGCCATCAACCCGGAGGCCGGCTTCTTCGGGGTCGCACCCGGCACGGGCGTCGGCACGAACGCGACAGCCGTCGACACCCTGTGGGGCAACACGATCTTCACGAACGTCGCGCTCCGCGACGACGGAGACGTCTGGTGGGAGGGACTGACCCCCGAGCCGCCCGCCCACCTCGTCGACTGGCAGGGGCAGGACTGGACGCCCGAGTCGGGGCGCCCGGCGGCCCATCCGAACTCGCGGTTCACCGTCGCGGCGGCGCAGTGCCCGTCGATCGCCGACGACTGGGACGCGGCCGACGGCGTCCCGCTCGACGCGATCCTCTTCGGCGGGCGTCGTGCCACGAACGTCCCGCTCGTGGTCGAGGCCAGCAGCTGGGAGCACGGCGTGTTCATGGGGGCGACGATCTCCTCCGAGCAGACCGCCGCCGCCGAGGGCACGGTCGGGGAGCTCCGTCGCGACCCCTTCGCGATGCTCCCGTTCTGCGGCTACAATATGGCGGACTACTGGAGTCACTGGCTCCGAGTGGGCGGTGCACTCGAGCACGGCAAAGCGCCGCGGATCTTCCAGGTCAACTGGTTCCGGAAGGACGCCGACGGCTCCTTCCTCTGGCCGGGCTTCGGCGAGAACTCGCGGGTCGTCGAGTGGATCGTGCGGCGGCTTGAGCACGAGGTCGACGCACGGGAGTCGGCGATCGGCCGGTTGCCGGTCCTCGACGAGCTGAACCTCGACGGCATCGACGTGCCCGAGGCCGACCTCGACGCCCTGTTCGCCGTCGATCGCGAGTCCTGGCTCGTCGAGTGCGACCTCACCGAGTCCTTCTTCGACACCTTCGGCAGCCGCGTCCCGGCCGCCCTCCGTGCGGAACTCGCCGCCCTGCGCTACCGCCTCCGATCCTGATGCGTCCGCTCGCCCCCCCCGACGACGGTCGGGCGAGCGGAGCGTCACACGAGGAGCTGGTGCTTGGCGAGTTCGCGGTAGAGCGGGACCTCGGTCACGAGGTCGCTGTGGGTGCCGACGCCGACCACCCGACCCTCCTCGAGGACGACGATCTGATCGCTGTCGACGACGGTCGAGAGCCGGTGCGCGATGACGATGAGTGTGCGCCCCGTCGCGACCGCGTCGATGGCCTCGCGCATCATCTGCTCGTTGACACCGTCGAGGCTCGAGGTCGACTCGTCCAACAACAGGATCGGGGGAGCCGCGAGGATGGCGCGAGCGATGGCGAGGCGTTGCCGCTCGCCACCCGACAGCATGATGCCGTCCTCGCCGACCGGAGCGGCGAGACCGAGCGGGTTGCGGTCGAGGACCCCGCCGAGGTTGACCGCATGCAGGACGCGCTCGCAGTCGGCGTCGCTCGCATCCGGTGACGACAACAGCAGGTTGTCACGCAGCGTGCCGGCGAGGACCGGGGCGTCCTGTTCCACGTACCCGATCTGGTCCCGGAGGTCGGCGCGGGGGATCGTGCGGATGTCGACGCCGCCCAGCCGGATGGCACCGGCCGTCGGGTCGTAGAAGCGTTCGATGAGCCCGAGGATGGTGCTCTTGCCGGCGCCGGACGGTCCGACGAGCGCCGTGCGTCTGCCCTGCATCGCGGCGAAGGACACCCCACGGAGCACCTGACGACCGAGCGCCGACTGCGCCTCGGTGAGCCGGGCGGCGTCGGCGGCGACGACCTCCGGTGCGCTGGTGCCCTCGCTCAGCGCCTCGGTCGCGAGTGCCTCCGCTGCGGCCCGTTCGCGCTCGATGACCGCCGCGTCCGGGTAGGCGAACTCGACCCCGTCGAACTCGATCGCCGGAGCGGACGCTGAGGCGGCACCGGGACGTCCGACCCGCGCGGCGATGGCCGCGTCGTCGTCGCCCTCGTCGGGCAGGTCGAGGATCTCCTGGATCCGGCCGAGCGCTCCGAGCGCCTGGTTGACGCTCGTGATCGCACCGAAGGCCTGACCGAGCGGCATGATCATCATGAACAGGAAGAGGATGAACGCGACGAGACTCGCGATGGTGATGGCCCCGGACGCGACGCGGAACCCACCGACGCCGAGGACGACCAGGAACGAGGTCTGCATGGCGATGCCGGCGACCGGGACGACCAGCGAGGAGATCTTCGCGATCCGCACGCCCACGCCGTAGACCTCCTTGGCCACGCCGTCCACCGCGTCGATCTCGCGGTCGGTCGCGTTGGACGCGCGGATGGTGCGGATGGAGCTGATGGCCCGCTCGACCGCGGCGGCGAGCTCACCCACCTTGGTCTGCTGCTCGCGGCTGGCGACGCGGATGCGTCCGCTCAGCGCGACGACCACGACGACCGAGACGATGACGACGAGGAGGGTGAGACCCAGCAGGACGGGGTCGATGATCGCCATGGCGATGAGTGCGCCGAGGAAGGTGATGGCACCGCCGACGGCGTCCACGAAGCCCTGCGTCAGGACGGCGTAGAGCATGGTCGTGTCGCTGCCGACCCGCGAGACGAGGTCGCCGGTGCGGCGCGTGTCGAACTGGCTGATCGGCAGCCGGAAGATGCGCGCGATGAGCTGGCGCCGTGAGGAGTAGACGACCCCGGTGCCTGCGCGCTGCAGCAGGTAGTGCTGATACCCGCTGATGACGCCGGAGACCACGACGAGCCCGACGAGGAGCCACGCCAGGTTGCCGAGCGACCGGCCCGCCTCGACGACCCCGATCACCTGGCTGACGATGAGCGGCTGGGCGAGTGACGCGGCTGCTCCGATGACGCTCAGGATGATGACGACGATGAGGATCGAGCGGTGCTCGAAGATGTACGGCATGAGCTGCTTGAGGCTCGCGCGGGGACCGTCGTCCTTCGGTCGGCTGAACGGGTTGCGGCTGCGTGCCGGGCGCGCTGGGGTGCTCATGGTGCTCTTCCTCCGAGGTGCGGTGCGCGGCTCCGAGACGTCCATGGCGACGGCGCACCGTGGTTCAACTCTAGGCGACGGTCGCACGCGCCGAGCCCGAAGCCGACGCGCCGAGCGCCTACGCAGCAAGGGCCGGTGCGCGGAGGTGTCCTCCACGCACCGGCCCTCGGTGATCGCCTCGATCAGGCGTCGATGTCGACGTCCTTGGTCTCCTTGGAGACGATGAGGGCGACGAGCGTGATCAGGGCCATCACCGAGAGGTAGACGCCGACCCAGAACGGGCTGCCGCCGCCGGCACTCCACAGTGCGACGGCGATGAACGGTGCGACCGCTGCGCCGAGGATCGACGACACGTTGTACGAGATCCCCGACCCGGTGTACCGCACGTTCGTCGGGAACAGCTCGGGCAGCAGGGCGCCCATCGGTCCGAAGGTGAACCCCATGAGGCTGAACCCGATGATGAGCCAGATCATGACCCCGGTGAACCCGGCGCCGAGCAGCGGAACCCAGACGAGCCCGAACACGAGGATCGCGCTCGTCACGACGATGAGCGTCCTCCGGCGTCCGTACTTGTCGGCGAAGGGGCCGGACACGAGCGTGAAGATCCCGAAGAAGACCACGCCGGCGATGAGCATGAGGACGAAGGTCGTGTAGCTGTAGCCGAGGCCGGCGACCGGTGCGTCGAGCGGCGCACGGCCGTAGCTCAGCGAGAACGTCGTCATCAGGTAGAAGAGGACGTAGGTGGCGAGCATGAAGAAGGTGCCGAGGAGCAGCTTGCGCCAGTGCAGCTTGACGACGCTCGCGAGCGGCGACCGCTGCACCTTGCCCTGCTCCTTCGCGTTCGTGAACGCGTTGCTCTCGACGAGGCGGAGTCGGACCCAGAGGCCGACGATCACCATGACGACGGAGAACAGGAACGGAATGCGCCAACCCCACTCGAGGAACGCCTCGGACGGCATGGACGGGTCGTCGCTCGGCAGGATAGCCGCGATGATCAGGAAGAGTCCGTTGGCGATGATGAAGCCGATCGGCGCACCGAGCTGCGGGAACGTGCCGAACAGGGCACGCTTGCCGGTCGGCGCGTTCTCGGTCGCAACGAGGGCGGCACCCGACCATTCGCCGCCGAGCGCGAAGCCCTGACCGATGCGGAGGATCACGAGCAGCAGCGGGGCGACCCAGCCGACGAGCTGGTAGGTCGGCAGGAGGCCGATGAGGAAGGTCGCGATCCCCATGGTGAGGAGGGCACCGACGAGTGTCGCCTTCCGACCGCGCTTGTCGCCGAGGTGCCCGAAGATGACGGCACCGACGGGGCGTGCCACCATCGCGGCGCCGAACACGGCGAAGGAGGCGAGGAGACCCGCGGTCGGGTCCTCACTCGGGAAGAAGAGGTGCGGGAAGACGAGGACGGCGGCCGTCGCGTAGACGTAGAAGTCGTAGAACTCGATCGTCGTGCCGATGAGGCTGGCGAGGACGACACGAGAGCGCGGATTGACCGGGGCCTTGGTGACTGGGGTTGCTTCGAGAGACATGCGTGCGCGTTTCGGTTCGGTGATGGACGCCGTCGAAGCATCAGCACCGGTCGCGCACGCCCGCCGACGACGGCAGGATCAGGGGTTCGCCCGCTTGTGGCAGGACCATGACACTGTACGCCGAAGTGCGGCATTCCGGTATTCGGTTGCCCAGCGGGGCGGATGCCGATACCGGAATACCGCGTGATGCGACGCGCTCGAGTCAGCCGCGCAGTTCGCGGAGCACGACCGCGGTGGCGACGGCGGCATCGGCGGCCTCCGCCCCCTTGTCCTCCTTCGACCCGGGAAGCCCCGCGCGGTCGAGCCCCTGCTTCTCGTCGTCGAGGGTGAGGACACCGAAGCCGACGGGCTTGCCCGTCTGGATGCTGACCTGGGTGAGGCCGCTCGTCGCGGCGTCGGAGACGTACTCGAAGTGCGGCGTGCCACCGCGGATGATGACGCCGAGGGCGACGACCGCGTCGGCCCCGGCCTCGAGGGCGGCCTTGGCGACGACCGGGAGCTCGAAGCTCCCGGGTACCCGCACGAGGCGATGGTTGGCACCGCTCGCATCGAGGGCCTTGACGGCTCCGGCGATGAGACCGTCGGTGATGGTCTCGTGCCAGGTGCCGGCGATGACGACGATGTCGAGGCCGGTGCCGTCGACGCTGATGGTGGGGGATCCTTCGCCGCTCATGCGGTCTCCTGTCTTCGTCCCCGAGCGCATCGGGGGTTGGTGGTGTTGCCGCTCCTCGAAGGAATCGAGGAGCGATGGTGGACTACTGGTGCGGGTGCGGTTCCGGTGCGAGCTCGAAGCCGATGCTGTGGCCCATGCGGTCGCGCTTCGTCTCGAGGTAGCCCTCGTTGAACAGGCCGACGCCGACCACCAGCGGGACGCGCTCGCTCACGGCGATGCCGTGGTTCGTGAGCTGTCGCTCCTTCTCCGGGTTGTTCGAGAGCAGGCGCACGGAGGTGATGCCGAGGTCCGTCAGGATCGCGCTCGCCGCCGTGTAGTCGCGGGCGTCGGCCGGCAGCCCGAGCGCGAGGTTGGCGTCGAGGGTGTCGAGACCGTCCTCCTGCAACCGGTACGCACGCAGCTTGTTGACGAGACCGATGCCGCGCCCCTCGTGCCCACGCAGGTAGACGACGACACCGCCGTGGCGCTGGATGGTGTCGAGGGCGCTGTCGAGCTGCGGACCGCACTCGCACTTGAGCGAGCCGAACGCCTCGCCGGTCAGGCACTCCGAGTGGACGCGCACGAGCGCACCGGTGGCCTGCGGGTCGCCGGCGATGATGGCGACGTGGTCGGCACCGGTCCTGCGGTCGCGGTAGGCGCGCAACCGGAACGAGCCGTGCGTCGTCGGGACGGTCGTCTCCACCTCGAAGGACACGTTCGACGACTCGGGGATGGCCGCCTGGGCGGCTCGTTCCTCGGCGCAGACCGCGGCCGCGTCGGGGTTCTCCTCGAGGAACGCGACGAGCGCGGCGATCGTCGTGACGAGCACACCCTCCCGCTCGCCGAGCGCGATGAGGCCGGGCAGACGCATCATCTCGCCGTCGTCGGCGACGATCTCGGAGATCGCCCCGACCGGGACGAGCCCCGCGAGCTTCATGAGGTCGACGGCCGCCTCCGTGTGCCCGTCGCGCTCGCGCACCCCGCCGTCGACGGCGCGCAACGGGACGATGTGTCCGGGGCGCGAGAGACTGGCAGGCACGGACGCCGGGTCGGCGAGCACGCGCAGGGTGTGGGCGCGGTCGGCGGCGCTGATGCCGGTGCTGAGCCGGTCGGCCGCGTCGACCGTGACGGTGTACGCGGTGCCTCTGGGGTCCTCGTTGAGCGCGACCATCGGCGGGAGGGCCAGCCGGTCGGCGATCTCGTTCGTCATCGGTGCGCAGATGAATCCGGAGGAGTGCCGGACCGTCCACGCGATCCACTCCTGGGTGGCGGACTCCGCAGCGAGGATCACGTCGCCCTCGTTCTCTCGGCCTTCGTCGTCGGCCACGATGACCGGACGGCCCTGGCGGAGTGCCTCGAGGGCCTCCGGGATGCTGGCGATGCTCATACGTTGCCCCTTCCGGTGGCGGTGGTGCCGACCGGGTCCGCGGACTGCGGATCCTGGCCGATGCTGCTGGGGAGTGCCGACTCGAGACGGCTGAAGACGAGCATGCGCTCGACGTGCCGGGCGAGGATGTCGGTCTCGAGGTTCACACGGTCGCCGGGGACCCGATCGCCGAGCGTCGTCGCGGCCAGCGTCTCGGGGATGAGGGACACCTCGAACCAGGCCTCCGGTGCGTCCGGTGCGCTGATGGCGCTGACGGTGAGCGAGACGCCGTCGACGGTGATCGACCCCTTGTCGACGACGAGCGGCGCGAGTGCCGCGGGGAGCGAGACACGCACGATGCGCCAGGCCTCGCCGGGCACCGTGGCCAGGACGGTGCCGGTGCCGTCGACGTGCCCTTGGACGATGTGTCCACCGAGGCGGTCGCCGACGCGGGCCGCACGTTCGAGGTTGACCGGAGATCCGACCGTGACGCCGTCGAGCGAGCTCATCGCGAGGGTCTGGGCCATGACGTCGGCCGTGAACGTCTCACCGGTCTGCTCGACGACGGTGAGGCAGACACCGCTCACGGCGATGGAGTCCCCGTGCCGGGTGCCCTCGAGGGCGAGCGGGCCACGGACGGTGAAACGTGCCGAGTCGTCGCCGTGGTCGATGGCGACGATGGTGCCGAGTTCTTCGATGATGCCCGTGAACATGGGTGGTCCGTTCTCTGGGGGGGGGTCAGGCGGTGAGGTCGTGGGCGGCCGAGGCGGAGGCGCTGCGGTCGGGTGTCGTGATGACGAGGAGGTCGTCGCCGAGTGGTTCGACGCCGACGGTGGTGAGTCGGATCGCTTCGCCGATGCTGTCGACACCGAGGTCGCCGATCGCGAGGCGAGGGCCGCCGAGGAGCACGGGGGCGAGGTAGGTGAGGACCGTGTCGGCGAGTCCTGCGCGGAGGAACGCCGTGGCGATGGTCGGGCCGCCCTCGATGAACACGCTCCGGACGCCCGCGGCGCGGAGCTCGGCGAGCAGCGCGGCCGGATCATGCCCGTGGTGGAGGACGACCGGCCGGGGGTGGCGGTGGACGGCGGCGTCCCGGGGGATCGGGCGATCGCCCATGACGACGGGCAGGGGCTGCTCGGGCAGGAGGTCGCCGCGGTCGTCGCGAGCGGTGAGGCTCGGGTCGTCGGCGAGGACCGTCCCCGTGCCGACGAGGATCGCGTCGTGGGCGGCCCGCCGACGGTGGACGTCGTCGCGTGCGGCATCGCCGGTGATCCAGCGGCTCGTGCCGTCGCTCGCGGCGATCCGCCCGTCGAGACTCGAGGCCCACTTCACGGTGACGAGCGGACGCCCGAGG
The DNA here is from genome assembly GCF_001865025.1 of Plantibacter sp. MMLR14_011. Classification (NCBI taxonomy): domain Bacteria; kingdom Bacillati; phylum Actinomycetota; class Actinomycetes; order Micrococcales; family Microbacteriaceae; genus Plantibacter; species Plantibacter sp. MMLR14_011. The sequence continues at coordinate 237,408 of NZ_MJGW01000094.1, read as the reverse complement.
CGGGCGGTGGTGAGCCAGTCACCGAGGAGGTCCTCCGCCGGTCCGGCGAGCACGCCGCCGATGACGGTCACGCCGCCGTCGCGGAGCCGTTCCGCTCCACCCCCGGAGTGGTGGCCGGGGTCGTCCACGGCGAACACGACGCGCTCGACGCCGGCCTCGAGGAGGGCGACGGCACACGGACCGGTCCGGCCCGTGTGGTTGCACGGTTCCAGGGTGACGACGGCGGTCGCACCACGGGCCGCCCCGGGCGCGAGGTGGGACAGGGCGTCGACCTCCGCGTGCGGGGTGCCGGCTCCGCGGTGCCAGCCCTCGGCGAGCACGGTGCCGTCGGCGTCGAGGATGACGCAGCCGACGCGGGGGTTGACGCCGCGGGCGGGGCCGTTGGCGGCGAGTTCGAGCGCGCGCAGCATGGCCTGCTCCTCGCGGACACTCGCCTGCGGTGCCTCGGTTCCTGCGCTCATCTGTCCGTCATCTCGGTCGGTACTGACACGAGTTCCGGGGTCGCGGGCAGGTGCTCGCCGGCGTCGACCATCGGCCGACGCCCGTGCTTCCTTCCATCCGGACTCGAACGCCGTCTGCGAGCAGACGCGTTCATAACCGTCGGTCCTGGAGTTCCACCAGGTCAACCGGGCCTCGCTTGCGCGAGACACGGGTCGCGGACTATCACCGCCGGTTCGGACTCTCACCGACCCCGGAGCACGTTACGTGTTGTCGATTCTAGGTCAACGGGCTGAGTGGGTGCCCTATTCCCGGTTCGGATGACGCCCGGTTGCAGCGCCTGAAGCGGCCGGGGTCAGCGCTGGGCGTCGTGCTGATCGATCGCCGCGCGGGCGGTTCCCTCGTCGACCACGAGGTCGGAGATGAGCCCTCCCGCCAACGCCCCGAGAAGCGGCGGCACCTTGGCGGCACCGGCGACCACGCAGATCCGACGGGAGACCCCGCGCAGCACGTCGAGGTCGGGTCCGGATGCGCGGTTGTTGAAGGGGATGTCCCGCCACGAACCGTCGGCGCGGAAGAAGACGGTCGCGACGTCCCCGACCGCCCCGGCGCTCGCGAGCGCCTCGAAGTCGCTGTCGTCGAGGTAGCCGCCGACGTACACGTGGCTGGGTACGCCCGAGAGCTGCGAACCGAGACCGAACAGCGCGACGTCCATGCGCCGTTGGATCTCGAGCACGCGTCGGATGCTGCGCTCCCGCCACAGGGCGAGCTTGGTCGACGGGTCGTCGAAGAAGGCCGGCACCGCGAACTGCTGCGCGTAGGCCCCGTAGGCGTCCGCGTACCGATGCAGGATCTCACTCGCGTAGAGGATGCCCGAGGTGCGCGTGTTGGCCGCACCGTTCAGCTGGACGATCTGCGAGTTGTGGGTCCGCTTGGGGGTGAGGTGCCTCGCCACCGCACTCACGGTCGAGCCCCATGCCAGGCCGAGCGTCATGTTCGAGTCGAACACGGAGCCGAGAAAACGTGCAGCCGAGAGGGCGACCCGCTCCAGACGGTCGATGTCGCTCGTGTGGTCGGGGACCGGGACGATGTGGGCGGTCACGCCGAACCGGTCGCGGAACTCCGCTTCGAGCCGCGACGGCATGTCGTGCGGGGAGCGCACCTGGATGTCGACGAGCCCGCTTTCCCGCGCATATCCGAGCAGGCGGGACACCGACGACCGGGAGGTGTGGAGCTCCTGGGCGATGGCCTCCATGGTGAGGTCCTGCACGTAATACAGCTGTGCGGCACGGAGCGCCTCGGCCGTCCGGTCCGGCTGACTGAGCGCGTCTGCGAGCGACATCGGGTCTCCTTGCACGTTTGTTCACTAGGGCTGTTCAGAGTTGCAGCGGGTGTCACGATGTATTCAGTCACATCATTCAGCGGCGCGCAATCCCGGCAGCGTCGCGTTCCAACCGCGAAGAAGCGAGGCATCTCATGTCCCTCAAGTCGTCAGCTCCCCGTTCCACCGTCCAGTCCGTCATCGACCGCCCGCAGGCGTCGGTGCTCATCATCGGCGGCGGCATCAACGGCATCGCGACCTTCCGCGACCTGGCGCTCCAGGGCGTCGACGTCACGCTCGTGGAACGCAACGACTGGGCCTCCGGCGCCTCCGCCGCGTCGAGCCACATGATCCACGGCGGCATCCGGTACCTCGAGAACGGAGAGTTCCGCCTCGTCCAGGAGTCGGTGCAGGAGCGCAACGGGCTCATCAAGATCGCCCCGCACTACGTGAAGCCGCTCGAGACCACGGTCCCGATCTTCTCGACCTTCTCCGGCATCCTCTCCGCACCGTTGCGCTTCCTCACCCACAAGCAGGGCAAGCCGCAGGAGCGTGGCGCGCTGCTCATCAAGGTCGGCCTCACCGCGTACGACTCCTTCTCCCGTGACGGGGGCAGCGTGCCGCGTCACCGCTTCCACGGCCGCAAGAAGTCCCTCGCCGACCTGCCGAGGATGAACCCGGGCCTCAAGTACACGGCGACCTACTACGACGCCTCCATGCACGACCCGGAGCGCCTCGCGCTCGACGTCCTCATGGACGGCCTCGCCGCCGGCCCGCACGCCCGCGCCGTCAACTACGTCGAGGCGGTCGGCATGGGTGCCGACGGCGTCGAGCTCCGCGACACGGTCACCGGCCAGACCTTCACCGTGACCAGCGACGTCGTGGTCAACACCTCCGGCCCCTGGACCGACCTCACGAACGCCGGCCTCGGCGAGCCGACGACCTACATGGGCGGCACGAAGGGCTCGCACATCGTCCTCGACAACCCGGAGCTCTACGCGGCAACCAAGGGGCGCGAGATCTTCTTCGAGCACGAGGACGGCCGCATCGTCCTCATCTACCCGCTCAAGGGCAAGGTCATGGTCGGCACGACCGACATCGACGCCGACCCGAGCACCCCGAGCGTCTGCACCGAGGAGGAGGTCGACTACTTCTTCGACCTCGTGAAGCACGTCTTCCCGACCATCGCGACCTCGCGTGAGCAGATCGTCTACCGGTTCTCCGGCATCCGCCCGCTGCCGAAGCACGACGACGAGGCCCCCGGCTTCGTGTCGCGCGACTACCGGATCGAGCGCCGGGCCGCCGCTGCACGTCCGTCCACCACCGTGTTCAGCCTCGTCGGTGGCAAGTGGACCACCTTCCGGGCCCTCGCCGAGCACCTCAGCACTGACGTGCTCAACACCATCGGAGCCCCGCGCCCCGTGGAGACCCTCGGACTCGCGATCGGTGGCGGCGCAGGCTTCCCGCGCACCGACGCCGCGACGCGCACCTGGGTCGCCGCGCACGAGGACGGCACCGGCGCCAAGCGCGCCGAGCAGCTGCTGGGCCGGTACGGCACGAAGGCCGCCGCACTCCTCGAGCACCTGTCCGAGCACGGCGATGACCGCTTGCAGGGCGATGCCGACTACAGCGTGCAGGAGCTGGAGTACCTCGTCGAGCAGGAGCAGGTCGTGCACCTCTCCGACGTGCTGCACCGCCGCACGAGCCTCGCGTTCACCGGATCGCTGACCGCCGGCCTCGTCGACGAGATCGCCCGCGTCGTCGGCGGTGTCCTCGGGTGGGACGACGCCGAACGGACCGCGCAGATCTCCGCCGCGCTCGACCGCCTGCGCGACGCCCACCAGGTCGACCTCCGGGTCGACGCCGCCAAGGAGGCCCCGGCGTTCTCATAATGCACGAATGTGCAGGCAAGGCCCTTGTCCTGTGCAACAGGAGCTGGCTACCTTACAAACAACTGGTCAGTGCAACCTCGCCCAGCGGGGGCTCGCGCCTCGGCGTCGGCCCCCACACGGCCACACCTATGAAAGGTCAATGAAGACATGAACCTCGGAACCATCTTCCTCTCCGAGACCGTGGGGACGGCGATGCTCGTCCTGCTCGGTACCGGTGTGGTCGCCACGGCGATCCTCACGAAATCCAAGGGCCTCGGTGGCGGCTGGCTGCTGATCAACTTCGGTTGGGGCCTCGCGGTCTTCGCCGGCGTCACGGTGTCCTACGCCTCCGGCGGACACCTGAACCCCGCCGTCACGATCGGCTTCCTCACCACGGGGTCGATCGACTTCGGTACGGCGCTCGTCTACTGGGCGGCGCAGATGGTCGGTGCCTTCATCGGTGCCGTGCTGACGTACTTCGCCTTCAAGCAGCACTTCGACCAGGAGGAGGACCCGGGCAAGAAGCTCGGCGTCTTCTCGACCGGTCCGGAGATCCGCAGCTACGGCTGGAACCTCGTCACCGAGGTCATCGCGACCTTCGTCCTCGTCTTCGTCGTGATGTCCTTCGGCAAGACCGGCCCCGACGCGGTGGTCATCGAGGGCGTGCCCGGAGGACTCGCAGCCCTGGGCGCCCTCCCCGTCGCCCTGCTCGTCGTCGGTATCGGCGCCTCCCTCGGTGGCCCGACCGGCTACGCGATCAACCCGGCACGTGACCTCGGTCCGCGCATCGCCCACGCCCTCCTCCCCATCAAGGGCAAGGGCAAGAGCGACTGGTCCTACGCCTGGGTGCCGGTCGTCGGTCCTCTGCTCGGTGGTGTCCTCGCGGCCCTCGCCTCGATGGTGCTGCTCCCGGCCGTCTGATCTGACGCTGCGGCGGTGACCGGACACGATCATCGCCGCGGCACCCCGGGGCACCGGTTCCGGTGCCTCACCTCGCAACGCACGCAACGAAGGAGTATCCAATGGCGGACTACGTCATCGCAATCGACCAGGGGACGACGAGTTCCCGGGCCATCGTCTTCGACAAGAGCGGATCGATCGTCTCGACGGGCCAGCTCGAGCACGAGCAGATCTTCCCGAAGGCCGGCTGGGTCGAGCACAACCCGAACCAGATCTGGAACAACACCCGCGAGGTCATCGGCCAGGCGCTCAGCAAGGCCAACATCACCAGGCACGCCATCGCGGCCATCGGCATCACGAACCAGCGCGAGACCGCCGTCGTCTGGGACAAGACCACCGGTCAGCCCGTCTACAACGCGATCGTCTGGCAGGACACGCGCACGCAGGACATCGTGAACCGCCTCGCTGCGGACGGTGGCGTCGAGCGCTTCAAGAAGACCGTCGGCCTGCCGCTGGCGACCTACTTCTCCGGCACCAAGATCGTCTGGATCCTCGAGAACGTCGAGGGTGCTCGCGAGAAGGCCGAGGCGGGCGACCTCCTGTTCGGCACGACCGACAGCTGGGTCATCTGGAACCTCACCGGTGGTGTCAACGGCGGCGTGCACGTCACGGACGTCACCAACGCCTCGCGCACGCTCTTCATGGACCTCGAGACCCTGCAGTGGGACGACGAGATCCTCAAGGCGTTCGGTGTCCCGAAGTCGATGCTCCCGGAGATCAAGAGCTCTTCCGAGGTCTACGGCCACGCGTCCGACGACAGCCTCCTCCGCGAGACGCCGATCGCCGGCATCCTCGGCGACCAGCAGGCGGCGACCTTCGGTCAGGCCGCGTTCCAGCAGGGCGAGGCCAAGAACACCTACGGCACCGGTAACTTCATCATCTTCAACACCGGTGAGGAGATCGTCCACTCCGAGAACGGTCTGCTGACGACGCTCGGCTACAAGCTCGGCGACGCGAAGCCGCACTACGCGCTCGAGGGTTCGATCGCCGTGACCGGTTCGCTCGTCCAGTGGCTGCGCGACAACCTCGGCATGTTCTCCTCCGCTCCCGAGGTCGAGGCGCTCGCCAAGACCGTCGAGGACAATGGTGGCGCGTACTTCGTGCCGGCGTTCTCCGGGCTGTTCGCGCCGTACTGGCGTCCGGACGCCCGCGGTGCGCTCGTCGGGCTCACCCGGTACGTCAACAAGGGCCACATCGCCCGGGCCGCCCTCGAGTCGACGGCGTTCCAGACGGCAGAGGTCATCGACGCCGTCAACGCCGACTCCGGTGTCCCGCTGACGGAGCTCAAGGTCGACGGCGGCATGACCGCCAACGACACGCTCATGCAGTTCCAGGCCGACATCCTCGGTGTCCCGGTCATCCGACCGGTCGTCGCGGAGACCACGGCGCTCGGCGCGGCCTACGCCGCCGGTCTCGCCGTCGGCTTCTGGTCCGACCTCGACGACCTCGCGAAGAACTGGCAGGAGGACAAGCGCTGGGAGCCCAACATGGACTCCGCAGAGCGCGACCGCCTCTACCGCAACTGGAAGAAGGCCGTCACGAAGACCTTCGACTGGGTCGACGACGACGTGCAGTAGTCACGACCGACCGGAACGGCCCGTCCTCCTCGCGGAGGGCGGGCCGTTCTGTCGTCCGTCCTCGCTCGGCCCCCGAAGGGTGCATTTGCGCAGAACTCCTGCAGTTTGAGGACCGGCATGGGAACAACCGCGCCATTCCGCCTGCCCGCGCCGACCGGTCCTGTCAGGCGCAGGAGTTCTGCGCAGACGAACTGCTCCCGCAAGACTCGCTCCGAGCCCCCATCTCGTCGAGATGGGTGTCCCATCTGCGCACAACTCCTGCTCGTCGCTGCTGTGGTGCCTCCCTGGGGCCGATCCTGAGCGTCGGCCAGTGGCCAGCAGGAGTTGTGAACCATGCGCGACGGTGAAGCCCCGGCCGTGACCCTCCTCCACAGGGTTCCGGCAGTCCTCGACCGACGGTGAAGCCATCGCTTGTGACCGCCCGCTCGATCGGTGCCCCAACCATCGATGGATGGACAGCGCATCTTCTGGTCACACGATCTTCGCCCGCTCGACGCTTCTCGAGGAGGGGATGCGACCGCGTGAGATCACCCAGGCTGTGCGCGACGGAACGATCGTTCGCGTGCGGCGCGATCGATACGCGCTCCCCGGAGTGCACGATGACATCCGTGCCGCAGTCCGCATCGGGGGGGAGGCGAGCATGCCTGTCCACCCTGGCCGCCCGTGGTGTGTTCGTGTTCGACGCCACCCGGGTCCATGTGCATGTGGACCGCAGCGCCTCACGACTTCGCGGACCGCGGGCGGAGGACCGACGGCTGGCTACCAGCGATCGACGGGAGTTCAGCCTCCACTGGAGACCGCTTGACCAGCCGTGCGGCACGTTCGACTGCGACGTGTCGATCATCGACGCACTGGCCCAGTCCATCCGGTGCCAGGCGCCGCGTATGGCACTTGCGACGCTCGACAGCGCGGTCCATCTCGGGTTGGTCGATGAACCTGACCTCCGTCGAGTCTTCGCCCTGGTGCCCGAACGCTTTCGTGCGCTCATGGCGTTGATCGATGGACGCGCCGAGTCAGGTCCGGAGACACTCCTGCGCTTGATCGTCCGCAGCCTCGGTCTGTCGTACGAGGTGCAGCCCCGCCTGGCGGAGGGTGGACGCGGTGATCTCCTGGTGGCTGAGTCGTTGTTGATCGAGGTCGACAGTCGAGCCCATCATGAGGGGTGGTCGCACGCCGTCTCAGACCGCACCCGTGACCTCAGAGCCGCCTCGCGCGGGCTGACGACGTTGCGACCGCTCTACCAGCATGTGGTGTACGAGCCCGGCCTCGTTGCGGCGGCCATCAACGGTCTGATCGGGGAGGTGCGCACAACTCCTGCCCACCGCGCGGGCACTTCGCGGGCTGCGCGCTGAATGCGGCGGGCGCGGGCTTGCGGACAGCGACGAGCAGGAGTTGCGAACGGACGGCGGGATCAGGCGGGGCGGAGGAGTCCGACGCGGTCGTAGACCTCGGCGAGGGTCTGCTCGGCGACCTCGGTCGCGCGCGCGGCGTTGACCGCGAGCAGGCGGTCGAGCTCGGCGGGGTCGTCGAGGAGCTCGAGCGCGCGCGCACGGACCGGCTCGAGTTCGCCGACGACGACCTCGGCGAGGCCCTTCTTGAGGTCGCCGTAGCCACGACCCTCGAACTCGCCGACGACGGCCTCGATGGGGGAGCCGGTGATCGCGGAGTAGATGCTCAGCAGGTTCGAGACACCGGGCTTCTCCTGTGCGTCGAAGGCGATGACGCCGTCGTTGTCGGTGACCGCACGCATGATCTTCTTCTGCGTGACCTTCGGCTCGTCGAGCAACCAGATGATCCCCGCCGGGGTCTCGGCGGACTTCGACATCTTCGACGTCGGGTTCTGGAGGTCGTAGATGCGCGCGGAGTCCTTCTGGATCTGCGCCTTCGGGACGACGAAGGTGTCGCCGAAGCGGGCGTTGAACCGCTCGGCGAGGTCGCGCGTGAGCTCGATGTGCTGTCGCTGGTCGTCGCCGACCGGCACGATGTCGGTCTGGTAGAGCAGGATGTCGGCCGCCATGAGGATCGGGTAGGCGAAGAGTCCGACCGACGAGGCGTCGCGCCCGTGCTTGGCCGACTTGTCCTTGAACTGCGTCATGCGCGCGGCCTCGCCCATGCCGGTGATCGTGTTCAGCACCCAGGCGAGCTGTGCGTGCGCCGGGACGTGCGACTGCACGTACAGGGTCGAGGCCGAGGGGTCGATGCCTGCGGCGATGTACTGGGCGGCCGTGCGGCGGGTCTTCTCGCGGAGCTCGGCGGGGTCCTGCGGCACCGTGATCGCGTGCAGGTCGACGATGCTGAAGAAGGCGTCGTGCTCCTGCTGCATCTGCTTCCACTGCAGGAGGGCGCCGATGTAGTTGCCGAGGTGGAGCGAGTCGGCGGAGGGCTGCATGCCGGAGTACAGGCGTGGCTTGGTCATGTGGGTTCTCGCAGAGGGATGAGCGGCCGGAGCCGGGGCACGGGTGGTCTGGGTGGTGTGGTGCCGGTGGTCAGACGGCGTAGTCGACGACGACGGGGGCGTGATCGGACCATCGCTGGTCGTATGCCGCAGCCCGGTCGATCGTGTAACCGGACGCGAGGGCTGCGAGCTCGGGAGTGGCGAGCTGATAGTCGATGCGCCAGCCGGTGTCGGTGTCGAAGGCCTGGCCGCGCTGGGACCACCAGGTGTAGGGACCAGGGACCTGGCCGGCGGACTGACGCCCGATGTCGACCCAGCCGAGGCCGGTGCCTGTCACGCCGTCGACGCCCGTCACCGGCTCGCCCGCCGGGCCGAGGTAGCGGTCGAAGTAGGACCGTTCGGCGGGCAGGAAGCCGGCACGCTTGACGTTGCCCTTCCAGTTCTTGATGTCGAGCTCGGTGTGGCCCACGTTGAGGTCGCCGACGACGAGGGACAGCGGGTTGTGCTCGCGCAGTGCGGGCAGCCGCTCGAGCATCGCCTCGAGGAAGCGGAACTTCTCGACCTGCTTGGGGGTGTCGACCTCGCCGGAGTGGACGTAGGTGCTCACGACCGTGACGAGGGTGCCGTCGATGTCGAAGTCGGCCTCGATCCAACGACCCGCGCTGTCGAAGTCGTCGGCTCCGAGGGCGACGCGGTGGATGCCCGCCGAGCGACGGCTGACGATCGCGACGCCTGCGCGCCCCTTGGCGGTCGCGGCATCGTGCAGGATGTTCCACTCCGGTCCGAACAGCGTCTCGAGGTCGCTCGTCGCGGCGCGGACCTCCTGCAGGGCGAGGATGTCGACCCCGCGGTCTTCGAGCCAGTCGCCCATCCCTTTGCGGAAGGCCGCGCGGACTCCGTTGACGTTGACACTGGCGATGCGGAGGGGTGCAGACATGCCTCCAGCTTAGTCGCGGGGGCCGACAACGCCCTGGCCCCGGCGTCCGCCCGGGCGTCGGCGATGGGGCGTGTCCGACGCGTCCGCCACGGGCGACTCGGGGGCTTCGCCGTGCTGTCGGATGAGCTCGGCCGAGGCCTCCTCGGCGTGCCGCACGCGTCGGCGGGCGAACCAGACCGCCGGGCCCTTGGCGCGCCGGAGGGATTCGCGAGCCTCCCGCAGTTCCGCCTCGGCGATCAGTCTCCTGGCCGCCAGCTCTTCGGCCGCCTGCTCCTCCGGTGTCGTCGTGCGCACACTGATGCCCTGGTCGTCGAGACCCACGGCGATCCACGCGGCGGAGGCGAGGATGACGCGGCTCACGAGGTTGAACCACAGCATGAGGCCGATGAACACCGCGAAGGTCGCGAGCAACGGGTTCCGGGAGGCCCCGGCGATCACCGCACTGCTCGCGACGCTCAGGAGCGAGAGCACCAGACTGCCGAGGAGCGCGCCGCCGAAGAGGTTGCGCCACGGGATCCGGATCCGGCTGAGCACACGGTACATGGCGCCGAGGGTGACGAGGTTCACGACGACCGCGACGACCAGTCCGACGACCCGGCTGCCGACGGTCACCCAGAACGTGCCCTCCAGTCCGACGAGCGACAGCAGCCAGCTGAGCGCCTGGGTGCTGGCGACCGACAGCGTCGCGGAGACGAGGAGGAGGACGCCGAAGGCGAGCGCCAGGACGAGGTCGACGACCTTCAGCAGGAAGAAGCTCGCGGCGACCTTCGGGAGCGCGAAGATCGACCGGACCGCCTGCCGGGTGTAATACAACCAACCGATCGCCGTCCAGATGAGACCGATGGCGGCGATGACCCCGGTCCACCCGAGCAGGGAGGCGCTCGACAACTGCTCCTCGGCGATGATGCCTTCGCCGTCGGTGCCGATGAGGCCGGGGACGGCGCGGTTGATGATCTCCACCAGTGCTTGGAAGACCTCGGCGTTGTTGCCGAGCCAGATGCCGGTGATGGCGAATCCGACGTAGACCGCTGCGAACACGGCGAAGACGGCCTGGAAGCTGATCCCGGCGGCCAGGAGGTTGCCGTCCATGGCGAGATACCGATGGATGACGCGATAGGGCTTCAACCGCATGACCCACGTCGTGGCGCGTTCCGCTCTCGCCGCGCGGGGCGCGAGTCGTCGGATGAACGGGTTCTCGCTGTTCTGGATCCACTGGAACACCAGCGGTGGCGGCGTCTGCTGGAGCCGCACCCTGGGGGTGGTGCTGACGTCCGGCGCGTCGGCGGAGTCCTTCCTCGGCGCACGCGGATTGGTCACCGGACCAGCCTACAAGCGGGCCGGACCGGGGGAGAGGCGGTGCACTAGGGTCGAACCATGCGCGAGGCGGAGGGGCAACGCACGTTCACCGGCACCGGCGTCGGACGCGGCGTCGTGGCCGGTCCCGTGCTCCGCATGCCGGAGCCGCTGCCTGAACCGAGTGCCGACCCGTTCGGCGGGGACGTCACGCTCGAACAGGCCCGTGCCGTCGCGGCACTCAGCGCGACGCGGGCCGACCTGGAGGAGCGGGCTCGACGAGCCGGCGGACATGCGCAGGACGTGCTCGAAGCGCAGGCGGTCATGGCCGACGATCCGGCGCTCGCGGAGGACGTCGCGACGCGCATCGCAGCGGGGCGTTCCGCGGAGCGCGCCGTGTTCGAGGCCCTGGCGACGGTCCAGCAGGTCCTCTTCAACCTGGGGGAGCCGATGGCGGCGCGCGCGACCGACGTCGGCGACGTCTCGCAACGGGTCATCGCGCGGTTGCTCGGTCGGCCTGTCCCCGGCCCGCCCGAGTCGGACGAGCCGTTCGTCCTCGTCGCCGCGGACCTCGCTCCGGCGGACGCCGCGCTCCTCGATCTCGATCGGGTGCTGGCCCTCGTGACGAGTGGCGGCTCGGCGACCTCGCACACGGCCATCCTCGCGCGCGAGCAGTCGCTCATCGCCGTCGTGGGCGTCGCCGGAGCCGAGCAGTTCGAGGACGGTGAGATCGTCCTCGTCGACGCCGGAGCCGGGGTCGTCACCGGGTCGCCGACGAAGCGCGAGGTGCGGTCGGCCCGGTCCACCGCGGCCGAGCGCGTGCGGGTCTCGCCACGCTCGCCGGGCGAACTCGCCGACGGCACCCCGGTGCCCCTGCTCGCGAACCTCGGGTCCGTCGCCGGCGCGCCCGGTGCCCTGGCCCTCGGCGCTGAAGGGGTCGGGCTGTTCCGCACCGAGCTCCTCTTCCTCGATCGCGCGGAGGCGCCTGGCGTCGCCGAACAGGCTGACCGCTACGGCGAGTTGCTCGCGGCGTTCCCGGGGAAGCGCGTCGTCGTCCGGGTATTCGACGCCGGAGCCGACAAGCCGCTCGCCTTCCTCCGACCGGACGACGCCGAGCCCAATCCGGCGCTCGGGGTGCGGGGCATCCGGGCGCTCCGCGCTCATGACGAGGTGCTCCGAGACCAGCTCACGGCGCTCGCGCTCGCACAGGACGCCCACGAGGCGGACCTCTGGGTGATGGCCCCGATGATCGCCGACCTTCCCGAAGCCGCGGCGTTCGTGACCCTCGCCAAACGGCTCGGGCTGCGCACGGTCGGGGCGATGATCGAGGTGCCGTCGAGTGCACTGCTCGCCGCGCAGATCCTCGGGGTCGCGGACTTCGTGAGCATCGGGACCAACGATCTGTCGCAGTACACACTCGCGGCGGACCGTCTCCTCGGGCCCCTTGGCTCGTACCAGGATCCGTGGCACCCGGCCGTGCTGCGGCTCGTCAAGCTCGTCGGCGACGCCGGTCTCGCCTCAGGGCGCTCGATCGGCGTCTGTGGGGAGGCGGCAGCGGATCCGGCCCTCGCGGTCGTGCTCGTCGGCCTCGGGGCGACGAGTCTCTCGGTCACCCCGGCCGCGCTCGGCGACGTCCGGAGCGAGCTGCGCCGCTACACGCTCGAGGCGGCTCGCGCCATGGCGATGGACGCCCTGAGCGCCGCGTCGCCTGCTGAAGCGAGAGCTGCCGCGCTGGCCTGACGTCGCTCGACGCGCGGATCTTCTCGCACGAACACGTCCGGCCCAGCGCGGTGCGCTGGGCCGGACGGATGAACCGGGTGTGGGCTAGGAGACCTTGCCGGAGATCATGGCCTGCTTGACCTCGGCGATCGCCTGCGTGACCTGGATGCCGCGGGGGCACGCCTCGGTGCAGTTGAAGGTGGTGCGGCAGCGCCACACGCCCTCCTGGTCGTTCAGGATGTCCAGGCGGACCTGCGAGGCGTCGTCGCGGGAGTCGAAGATGAAGCGGTGCGCGTTCACGATCGCCGCCGGGCCGAAGTACTGGCCGTCGGTCCAGAAGACCGGGCACGACGAGGTGCACGCGGCGCACAGGATGCACTTCGTGGTGTCGTCGAAGCGGGCACGCTCGGCGACCGACTGCACGCGCTCCTTGTTCTTCTCCGCGGGCTTGCCGGGCATGAGGAACGGCTGCACCTCGCGGAACGACGCGAAGAAGGGGTCCATGTCGACGACGAGGTCCTTCTCGAGCGGCAGACCCTTGATCGCCTCGACGTAGATCGGCTTCGAGATGTCGAGGTCCTTGATCAGCGTCTTGCAGGCGAGGCGGTTCCGGCCGTTGATCCGCATGGCGTCGGAGCCGCAGATGCCGTGTGCGCAGGAGCGACGGAAGGTGAGGGTCCCGTCCTGTTCCCACTTGATCTTGTGGAGCGCGTCCAGGATGCGGTCCGTCGGGAACATCTCGACGTCGAAGTCCTCCCAGCGCGGCTCGGCGTCCACGTCCGGGTCGAACCGACGGATGATCAGGGTGACCGTGAAGGACTGGATCTCCTCCGGTGCCGCGGCCGGCGGGTTCTCGAGCGTTGCAGTGCTCATCGCTAGTACTTCCTCTCCATCGGCTGGTACCGCGTGATGACCACGGGCTTCCAGTCGAGCCGGATGTGGTCGGCCGCGTCGGACGAGTGCGGGTCGCCGGACAGGTACGCCATCGTGTGCTTCATGTAGTTCTCGTCGTCACGCTTCGGGTAGTCGTCGCGCATGTGACCGCCACGGCTCTCCTGACGGTTGCGAGCGGAGTAGACGACGACCTCGGCGAGGTCGAGCAGGAAGCCCAGCTCGATCGCCTCGAGGAGGTCGGTGTTGAAACGCTTGCCCTTGTCCTGGACGGCGATGTTCTGGTACCGCTCGCGCAGGTTGTGGATGGTGGCGGTGACGCCGGCGAGGGACTCGTCCGTCCGGAACACCTGGGCGTTGCGGTCCATCTCCTCCTGGAGTTCCTTGCGGATCGTGGAGATCCGCTCGGTGCCGTTGGAGTTCCGCATCTGCTCGACGAGGCCGGAGACGAAACCGGCGGGGTTCTCGGGCAGGGGCGTGAAGTCGACGCTCTGGACGTACTCGACGGCGTTGTTGCCGGCGCGCTTGCCGAACACGTTGATGTCGAGGAGGGAGTTCGTGCCGAGTCGGTTCGAGCCGTGGACGGACACGCACGCGCACTCGCCGGCCGCGTACAGGCCGGGGACGACGGTGTTGTTGTCGCTCAGGACCTCGGCCTTGACGTTCGTCGGGATGCCGCCCATGGCGTAGTGCGCCGTCGGCATGACCGGGACGGGCTCCGTCACCGGGTCGACGCCGAGGTAGGTGCGCGCGAACTCGGTGATGTCGGGCAGCTTGGTCTCGAGGACCTCGGCACCGAGGTGGGTGCAGTCGAGGTAGACGTAGTCCTTGTTCGGTCCGGCACCGCGGCCTTCCGCGACCTCCTGGACCATGCAGCGCGCGACGATGTCTCGCGGGGCGAGGTCCTTGATGGTCGGCGCGTACCGCTCCATGAAGCGTTCACCGCTCGCGTTCCGGAGGATCGCACCCTCGCCTCGGGCTCCCTCGGTGAGGAGGATGCCGAGACCGGCGAGGCCGGTGGGGTGGAACTGGAAGAACTCCATGTCCTCGAGCGGGAGACCCTTGCGCCAGATGATCCCGACGCCGTCGCCCGTGAGGGTGTGGGCGTTCGAGGTCGTCTTGTAGATCTTGCCGAAGCCACCGGTGGCGAAGATGACCGCCTTCGCCTGGAAGACGTGGATCTCGCCGGTGGAGAGCTCGTACGCGACCACACCGGACGGCTTGTCGACGCCGTCGACGTTCGTCATGATCAGGTCGAGTGCGTAGTACTCGTTGAAGAAGTTGATGCCGAGGCGGACGCAGTTCTGGAACAGCGTCTGCAGGATCATGTGGCCGGTGCGGTCTGCCGCGTAGCAGGCGCGGCGGACCGGAGCCTTGCCGTGGTCGCGGGTATGGCCGCCGAAGCGACGCTGGTCGATCTTGCCCTCGGGGGTGCGGTTGAACGGCAGACCCATGTTCTCGAGGTCGATGACCGCGTCGATGGCCTCCTTCGCGAGGATCTCCGCAGCATCCTGGTCGACGAGGTAGTCGCCGCCCTTGATGGTGTCGAAGGTGTGCCACTCCCAGCTGTCCTCCTCGACGTTCGCGAGCGCAGCGGCCATACCGCCCTGCGCCGCTCCCGTGTGGGACCGCGTCGGGTAGAGCTTGGAGATGACGGCCGTCTTCGCTCCGGGGCCGGCCTCGATCGCGGCGCGCATGCCGGCACCGCCGGCACCGACGATCACGATGTCGAACTGGTGGTAGTGGATGCCGTCGATGACGGTGGACTCGGTGGTTTCTGTAGTCACGGTTTCCGTTGCTCGGTCTCGGTTGCTCAGTTGGCGGGGCAGAACGACGCGAGCAGGTCTGCAGGTGCGCCGGCGGGGCACGGGTCGAAGGTGAAGACGACCAGGGTCCCGAGGATGATGAGGATGGTGACGGCGGCGAGGATCGCGACCTTGAGGACGCCGCGGATCGTGCGACCCGTGGCGTAGTCGTTGACGATGGTGCGCATGCCGTTGCCGCCGTGGATCAGCGCGAGCCACAACATGGCGACGTCCCACCACTGCCAGAAGGGGTTCGAGAGCTTGCCGCCGACGAAGGCGAAGTCGATGGCCTTGATGCCGTCACCCACCATGAGGTTGACGAACAGGTGGCCGAAGATGAGGACCAGCAGGATCACGCCGGAGACGCGCATGTAGATCCAGCCCCACTTCTCCCAGTTGACGCCCTTGCGGCGCGCGGGGCGAGCGGGGGTGCGGGGAGCGGCGATCGTCGTCATCAGTGGCCCATCTCGCTGAACACGTTGATCAGGTGGCGCGGCGTGAAGCCCAGCATCGTCACGACCCAGAGACCGATGACGATCCAGAACATGGGCCGCTGGTACTTGGTGCCCTTCGACCAGAAGTCGATGAGGATGATGCGGATGCCGTTGTACGCGTGGTAGGCGATGGCGGCGACGAGCGCGACCTCACCGAGCCCCATGATGGGGTTCTTGTACGTGCCGATGACCGCGTTGTACGCCTCGGGGGAGACCCGCACCAGCGCGGTGTCGAGGACGTGCACGAGGAGGAAGAAGAAGATGGCGACGCCGGTGATCCGGTGGAGCACCCACGACCACATGCCCTCACGGCCCCGGTACAGGGTGCCGGCCGGGCGTTTGGATGTCGTGGATTCCAACGGTGACGTTCGCGTGAGACTCGCGGTCACGAGGTCCTCCCTGATAGTCGCTATCTGCGGCAGATCGTTCTGCCGTGCGGGGGTTGTTGCCTGCCGTGCGTCGAATCGGCGCGCTGGACCAAGTGTAGGCGGGGGATGCGCCGTCCCGCCGCTAAGGCTGGCCTAACTGTCTCGACGTCGAGAGAGGCCGGACATCTGCGCGACGACCGGGCGACACCGGGTGTTCACAACCAGTTCCGACGTTTGAACACCTTGTAGAGGATGACGCTCGTGGTGGCCATGAGCGCGAGCGCCATCGGGTAGCCGAACCACCATGACAACTCCGGCATGTGGGTGAAGTTCATGCCGTAGATCCCCGCGATGAGACTCGGGCCGAACAGGATGGCGGCCCAGGAGGAGATCTTCTTCACCTCGTCGCCCTGCTTGAGGCTCGCCTCGGTCATCTTCGCCATCTCCTCGTTCTGGCGTTGACCGACGAGGGTGCTGTTCACGGTCAGGATGTCGCGCAACAGCTCCCGGTAGGCGTCGATCCGCTGGTTGACGCTCGTGAGGTGGTCGGCGACGTCGCGGAGGCCGCGTTGCAGTTCGTCGGCGACACCGTACTTCGCGCTGCCCTGTTCGAGCGACAGCATCACATCGCTGAGCGGGTGCGTCGCCCGCTCGAAGGCGATGACCTCGCGGGAGAGCTGGTAGATCCGGCGGGAGACCTGGGACTCGCCGACGAAGACCTGCTCCTCGATCTCGTCGATGTCGTTCGAGAGCCCGGCGACCACCGGACCGTAGCCGTCGACGACGGCGTCGATGATGGCGTACAGGATGGCCTGCGGACCGTAGGCGAGGAGTTCGTGCTCCTGCTCCATCCGCGCCCGCACGTGCGAGAGGTCGGGGGACTCGGCGTGCCGCAGCGTGATGACGAAGTTCGGGCCGACGAAGACGTGCAACTCGCCGAACTCGACGGTCTCGGTCTCGTCGACGTAGTTGGCGGCCCGGAGGACGACGAACAGGACGTCGTCGTACCGCTCGATCTTCGGCCGCTGGTGCGCGGTGATGGCGTCCTCGACGGCGAGCGGGTGGAGACCGAACTCCGCCGCCAGGACGCCGAGCTCGCCCGCGTCGGGCCGGTAGAGCCCGATCCACGCGACGCCGTCCGGGGTCTCATGGAGTGCGCGGAAGGTGTCCTCGAGCGAGGTGAGCGTCGAGCTGCGGGATCCGTGGCGGTAGATGCAGGCGTTGACGATGCTGTTGCGGCCGTCGAGGTCCGCTGCGTCCGGCGGACCGACGGGGACCGGGGGAGCCTGTTTGCTGCCGAAGGACGGGATCGGGATCCCGAGGACGTTGCGTCCAGCCATGCTCGTACCGTTCTTTCTCATGCTCGATCTGGCGCTCATCGTAAACCCGTCAGATGACGCTTCCGTGCCGTCGTCCTCAGGGTGGAGCCTGGCGGTACGCTCGGGGGATGACCACGCCCCTCGAACGCTTCTACGCAGTGATCCCGGCCGGCGGCATCGGCAGTCGTCTCTGGCCGCTCTCGCGAGCCGACGCACCCAAGTTCCTGCACGACCTCACCGGCTCCGGCAGCACGCTGTTGCGCGCGACCTGGGACCGCCTCGCGCCGATCGCCGGTGACCAGCGCATCATGGTCGTCACCGGGCGTGCGCACCGCGCGGCCGTCGAACAGCAGCTGCCCGACCTCGCCGACGCCAACGTGGTCCTCGAGAGCGAGCCGCGCGACTCGACCGCCGCGATCGGGCTCGCCGCAGCGATCCTCGTCCGCCGCGAACCCGACGTCATCGTCGGCTCGTTCGCCGCCGACCACGTGATCCGCGGCGACCGGCTGTTCCGCGCCGCGGTCGCCCAGGCCGTCACGGCCGCCGAGGAGCGCTACATCGTCACGATCGGCATCCAGCCCACGGAGCCCGCCATCGGGTTCGGCTACATCAAGAGCGCCCGCGACCTCGGCATCCGCGGAGCCGAAGGGGTCATGCTGGTCGACTCCTTCGTCGAGAAGCCCGACCTCGCCACGGCCAAGCGGTACGTCTCGAGCGGCGAGCACCTCTGGAACGCCGGGATGTTCATCTCGCGGGCAGACGTCCTGCTCGAGGAGATCGGCCGACAGAAACCCGAACTCCTGGCCGGCCTCCTCGAACTCGCCGAGGTCTGGGACGACGCGGCGGCCCGCGGACCGGTCGTCGACCGCGTCTGGCCGGCGCTCGAGAAGATAGCGATCGACTACTCCGTGGCGGAGCCCGCCGCGGCCGCCGGTCGCATGGCCGTGGTGCCGGCGCACTTCGACTGGGACGACGTGGGGGACTTCGCCTCGCTCGCCAAGCTCAACTCCGGTGGGCGCAAGTCCGACCTCGCCATCCTCGGCGAGAACGCGCGCGTGCTCTCGGACGCTTCCAGCGGCATCGTCGTCAGCCAGACCGGTCGGGTCATCAGCCTCATCGGCGTGCAGGACATCGTCGTCGTCGACACCCCGGACGCCCTGCTCGTCACCACGAGTGCCAACGCGCAGCGGGTGAAGAGCGTCGTCGACGCCCTCAAGCTGTCCGGTCGCGACGACGTCCTCTGATCGGCGACCGCGGTGACCGCGCTGCGCGAGCTGCTCCTGCAGGCGGCCGCGCGTCTCCAGGCCGCAGGCGTCCGTGACGAGGCTCTGGCGGAGGTCTACACACCTCGCGGACTCCCGCTCGTGAAGCGGGCACCCGCGCTGCGGCCGATCGGCCGGGCGTGGCGCCTCGGGGTCGTCCTGCTCTCGGCCGACGGTCGCCTCTTCACCGCGGCCGAGTCCACTCGGGCGGTGGAGCCGAAGTGGTTCAACCACCGCTCCTCTGAGGTCGAGCACCGTCGGATCGCGCAGCAGGCGGCGCACCGCGGCCCGTTCGCCGAAGGCGACGTCGTCAACTTCGAGGTCGTCGAGCTCGCGCTGGACGAGGCGTCACTCCGGGAGGGTTCGGGTCCGTTGCGCCTCGTCGACGACACGGTCATGCTCCGCTGGGCCGGGCACGACCTCGGGCTCACCCCGCTCGACGCCTACCTCGACGACCGCGTCTCACTCCTCATCGGCGAGTGACCCGTCAGTTCGCCCGAGAACGGGCGGACCGACGGGGCGATCAGATCGCGGGGCCGAACCACTCCGTGTAGAGCCGCCAGAAGTTGCGGTTGCCGTAGGCGCTGCAGGCGTCGCCCGTGCCCGAGACGTTCGCGAGGGCTGCGGGGTTCGGTTGGTACGGCGTGTAGAGGTAGAGGTTGGCCGTCGCCTGGTTGCGGATGTCGACCTGGGTGCCGCCGCAGGCAGCGTCGGGGCTGTACTGGATGTAGACCGATCCCAGGTGATACGCCCGCTGGTAGGACTCACCCGGCACGTTGAGCGGGTACAGCGTGTACTGCCGGAACTGCCATGCGGAACGGTAGACCTGGTTCTGGAACCCGAAGTAGTCCGCGTCGCAGCTCGCGCTGAAGTTCGGGCCGGTGTCGGGACAGCCCCAGCCCATGGCGCGCGCGTAGCCGTATTCGCTCGGCCCGGTGATGAGCGACTGCTCCTTCTGCATGAGGACGAGCAGCACCTTGGGGTTGATCCCGCACGCGTGGGCGACCTTCGCGACGATCCTCGCCGCCGACTCGTTCACGGCACCGCGGTAGGCCTCGCAGTGTCCGGGCTCGGCCGCCGGGACGGACTCGGTGCTGGCACGGAAGTCCGCCAGGCACGGCACGCCGTCTTTCGGGGTACAGGGCTGGGAGGCGAAGAACGCCTGGACGTCAGCCTCGCTCATGGCGTTCGCGTCGTAGAAGTTCGCGTCGCTGATGATCTCGCCCGGGTCGAAGTCCGTGCCGCGGACCGTGGGCTGCGCCGGCTGGGTGGGCTTGCCGGGGGCCGGCGTGGCCGGCTTCGTCGGCTTCGGGGTCGCCGTCGAGGGCGTGGTCGGCGAGGGACTCGGGGTGGGCGTCGGCGTCGTCTGCGTCCGGCTCAGCTGCGAGCTCGCAGCGGCCGCGGTCGCCGGCGTGGTCGGCAGTGCGCCGAGTGCGACGAGCGCACCGATGCCGAGCGCGGCGAGCAGCCAGGCCGCGGTCGATCGATGCGCACGGCGACGCCGCGCGGGCGAGGGGACCGACGGAGCACGCATGACGACCAGCCTAATCGGGACCGGTGACGTGCAGGGCTTGCGGCGGCCGACAACCGACGGATAGCCTGAAGGCACTGTGAAGAACTGAGCGAATCGACGTCCCGCGCCTGCGGCAGACCATCACGAGCGTGATGTGCCCGGCGGGAATCCATCGAGGTACGCCAGACGCTTCCAGGTCCGCCCAGGAGTTCGAGCCCAGCGCTCGCTCCCGACGTGTCGGACGACGACCGTACGCGGCGTGCCCCATCTCGAAAGGGGCCTCCATGCGAGCACCCATGACCCACGCGACACCAGTCCACCGCCGCACCGCTTCGAGGTTCGGGCGATCCATCGACATCCAGCAGCTCCGCGCCGACGGCGTCACCCGCTCCTACGGCGACCGCGTCGTGTTGCGCGACGTCGACCTCGTCGTGTCGGCCGGGGACCGTCTCGGCCTGATCGGCGAGAACGGCGCGGGGAAGTCCACGCTGCTGCGCATCCTCGCCGGGATCGACGAGCCGGACGACGGCGAGGCCGTCCGCCCGGTGCGCACCGGCATCCTCATGCAGGAACTCGAACTCCCGGGGGACACGACGGTCGGCGAGCTGCTGGAGCAGGCGCTCGGCGAGGTCCGCGCCGTCGAGCGGGAGCTCGAGACGTCGGCGGCGTCACTCGGTGAGCGGGGTACCGCCGGTGACGGTTCCGCCGAGCAGCGGTACGCCGCCGCGCTCGATGCGGCGGAACGCGCGGACGTCTGGACGGCGGACGCCCGGTTGGACGCGGTCGTCGACGGCCTCGGCATCGCCGCGATCGAACGGTCGCGACGACTCGGTGAGGTGAGCGGAGGACAGCGATCCCGCTTCGCGCTCGCCGCGCTCCTCGTCGCCAGACCGACCGCACTGCTGCTCGACGAGCCGACCAACCATCTGGACGACGAGGCGGTCGCCTTCCTCCGCTCCCACCTGTCGGAGTGGCCGGGGCCGGTGCTCTTCGCGAGCCACGACCGTGCCTTCCTCGACGAGGTGGCGACGGGGCTCGTCGACATCGATCCGTCCCGACCGGTCCCCGTCGGCGAGGCGTCCGGCGTCGTGGAGTTCGGCGGGCCGTTCAGTGGGTATCTCGGCTGGAAGGCCGCAGAACTCGACCGGTGGTCGACGCGTTACGAGGAGGAGCAGGCCGAGCTGCGACGGCTCGCGTCCGCGGTGCACGACGTGGCCCCGCGGATCAACCACGATCGGGGCATCCGCGACAACAACCGGATGGCGTTCGGCATGCGAGGCGACCGCGTCGAGCAGCAGATCAGTCGGCGGGTGCGGAACGCGCAGCTCAGACTCGAGGTCCTCGAGCGCGAGCAGGTGCGGCGCCCGCCTCGCCAACTCTCGTTCGCAGGGATCCCGAGCGGCTCGACGGTCCTCGACGAGGGGGAGCAGCTGCTCGACCTCGCCGACGCCCGCGTCGACGGCCGGCTGCACCTCGAACGCCTGCAGCTGGCGCCCCGGTCGCGCGTGCTGGTCACCGGGGCGAACGGTTCGGGGAAGTCGACGCTCCTGTCGGTGCTCGCCGGTTCGCTGCGTCTCGATGCGGGGACCCTCCTCCGGCGGAAGGGGCTCCGGGTGGGGCTCCTCGAGCAGGACGTCGCGTTCCCGGAGGCGGATCGATCACCTCGGGAGGTCTACGACCGGACGCTCGGCGAGGCGCGTGCAGCGCGCACCCCGCTCGCGGGTCTCGGGCTCCTGGCGCTTCGCGATCTCGACCGTCCGATCGGTCGGCTCTCCGTCGGGCAGCAGCGCCGTCTGGCCTTGGCGCTCATCATCGCGAGGCCTCCGCATCTGTTCCTCCTGGACGAGCCGACGAACCATCTGTCGCTCGCGCTCGCGACGGAGCTCGAGGACGCGCTGGGCGATTACCCGGGTGCGGTCGTCATCGCGAGCCACGACCGGTGGCTCCGTCGGCGCTGGACCGGCGACACCCTGATGCTGGACCGCCGCTGACCGGGATCCCGGTCGGTCCTGCCTGGGCACCGAGCCGCGCTCGGTGCCCAGGTCGGAACCGCAGCTACCCGGAGCGCAAGGCGCCCGTCGACGGGGTCGCTCCGCGCTCACGTGCGCAGGAGCGCGGTCCGGTGATGCGCGTCTGCGCATCGCCGTGTTTCCGGCGGATGACGCCGGTGCCACCGTTCTGTAACGCTTCGGTCGCGAAGCCGGGATCGTCCGTCCGGCAGTCGTCGCATTGGGTAACGTAACCCCATACGCCCCGTGACCCGCGGGGCTGCATCTTGGAGGCTACCTTGGCAATCTCAACTCGGAAGGCCGCTGCGGGCGCAATCGCCGGCGTCGGTCTCATGGCACTGCTCGCCGGCTGCGCATCGGCTCCCAGCACCGGCGACGGCGACTCGACCGGTGCCGCATCCGACTTCCTCCCGTGCATGGTCTCCGACGCCGGTGGCTTCACCGACAAGTCGTTCAACCAGCTCGGCTACGAGGGTCTGACCGAGGCGGCGAAGGAGCTCGGCGTCGAGCCCATCACCGTCCAGTCCGACAAGGCCGACGACTACAAGCCGAACCTGCAGAGCCTGGCCGACCAGGGCTGCTCGCTCATCGTCAGCGTCGGCTTCGCCCTCTCCGCCGACACCGTCACGGCCGCACTCGCGAACCCCGACATCGACTACGCGATCATCGACGACGCCGCCGACAACGACTTCGACGGCAAGGTCGACGCCCCGAACATCAAGCCGATCCTGTTCGACACTGTCCAGGCCGCCTTCCTCGCCGGCTACGCAGCGGCCGACTACTCGAAGACCGGCGTCGTCGGCACCTTCGGCGGCCAGCCCTTCCCGTCCGTCCAGATCTTCATGGACGGCTTCGCCGAGGGCGTCGCGTACTACAACGAGCAGAAGGGCAAGAGCGTCCAGGTCGTCGGTTGGGACGTCGCCGCTCAGACCGGTTCGTTCACCGGTGGCTTCGAGGCCAACGACACCGCGAAGCAGCTCGCCCGCACGCTCATCGACCAGAACGCCGATGTGCTCATGCCCGTCGGTGGCCCGATCTTCCTGAGCGCGATCGCCGAGATCCAGGAGACCGGTAAGGACATCGCGATGGTCGGTGTCGACGCCGACCTGTTCGTCACGAACGCGGACACCGGCAACCTCTTCCTCACCTCCGTCCTGAAGGACATGAAGGCCGGCGTCGGCGACGTCGTGACCGAGGCGGGTGGCGGCAAGTTCGACGCCGCCGCGTACATCGGCACCCTCGAGAACGAGGGCGTCGGCATCGCGCCGTTCCACGACTTCGAGTCCAAGGTCTCCCCGACCCTGGCCGACGAACTCGACACGATCAAGCAGGGGATCATCGACGGTTCCATCAAGGCGACCTCGGTCTCCTCGCCCGTCAAGTAGTCCCTCTTCACCCGGGCCATCGCCCGGGACTCCGGGGGGAGGTCGCGATCCGCGACCTCCCCCCGCTTTGTCCGCGGCACGGTCGGACGGCGATCCCGACCGCCTGTGCCGACATCCGACACGTGACTAGATTGGGACCCATGAAGCTCGAGCTCCGCGGCATCACCAAACGGTTCGGCGCACTCACCGCCAACGACCACATCGACCTCACCGTCGAACCGGGGGAGATCCACTGTCTCCTCGGCGAGAACGGTGCCGGCAAGTCCACCCTCATGAACGTCCTGTACGGCCTGTATCAGGCCGACGAGGGCGAGATCCTCCTGGACGACGTCGTCCAGCACTTCCAGGGCCCTGGCGACGCCATGGGCGCAGGCATCGGCATGGTGCACCAGCACTTCATGCTCATCCCCGTCTTCACCGTCGCCGAGAACGTCATGCTCGGCCACGAGCAGACCAAGGGCGGTGGCCGCCTCGACGTCGCCGCGGCCCGCAAGCTCGTCATCGACATCTCCGAGCGGTTCGGCTTCAGCCTCGATCCGGACGCCATCGTCGGCGACCTCCCGGTCGGGGTGCAGCAGCGCGTCGAGATCGTCAAGGCGCTGTCCCGCAACGCCAACGTCCTCGTCTTCGACGAGCCCACCGCCGTGCTTACGCCGCAGGAGACGGACGAGCTCATGGCGATCATGAAGCAGCTCAAGGAGGAGGGGACGTCCATCGTCTTCATCACCCACAAGCTGCGCGAGGTCCGCGAAGTCGCCGACCGCATCACCGTCATCCGCCTCGGCAAGGTCGTCGGCGAGGCCTCGCCCACCGCGACGAACGCCGAGCTGGCGTCCCTCATGGTCGGGCGTCCCGTCGAACTCACGGTCCACAAGGAGGCGCCGAACCTCGGCGACACCACCTTCACCGTGCAGGACCTGTCCGTCGTCGACCACCTCGGCCAGCTCGTCGTCAACGGCGTCAGCTTCGAGGTGCGCGAGGGCGAGGTGCTCGCCATCGCCGGCGTGCAGGGCAACGGACAGACCGAGCTCACCGAGGCGATCCTCGGGCTGCAGCCGCACACCAAGGGCAGCATCAAGCTCGACGGCGTCGAACTCGTCGGGTCCACCCCACGGAAGGTGCTCGACGCCGGCGTCGGGTTCGTTCCCGAGGACCGGTCCGAGGACGGGCTCGTCAAACAATTCACGATCGCCGAGAACCTCATGCTGGACCGATCGACCGGTGCGCCCTTCGTGAAGGGCGGCAACGTCCAGCGGGGGTTCCGCGACGAGTTCGCCCGCGAGAAGTCGCAGGAGTTCGACGTCCGGTCGCAGGGCATCGAATCGCCGGCGGGCTCCCTGTCCGGTGGCAACCAGCAGAAGGTCGTCCTCGCCCGTGAGCTCAGCCGTGAGCTGCGGCTGTTCGTCGCCGCACAGCCGACCCGCGGCATCGACGTCGGCTCGATCGAGTTCGTGCACAAGCGCATCGTCGCCACGCGCGACGCAGGCATCCCCGTCATCGTCGTGTCGACCGAGCTCGACGAGGTCGTCGCGCTCGCCGACCGCATCGCCGTCATGTACCGCGGCGGTATCGTCGGGATCGTCCCGGCATCGACCCCCAGAGAGGTCCTCGGCCTCATGATGGCCGGCGAACTCCCGGCAGGAGCAGCAGCATGAGCGAGACGTCCCACACCCCGCCCGGAACGGTCCAGCCGGTGGCACCGGGTGAGGCGAAGCCCGACACGACCCAGCCGCGCTCGAACAAGGTGCTCGCCGAGATCCTCAACTCGAGCATCGTCATCTCGATCCTCGCCGTCGTCCTGGCGATGGTCGTCGGTGCGATCCTCATCGCGCTGACCGATCCGAAGGTCCACACCGCCGCCGGGTACTTCTTCGCGCGCCCGGGTGACACCATCGCGGCGGTCTGGCAGTCGGCGACCGGTGCGTACGGCGCGCTCTTCCAAGGGTCGATCTACAACTTCAAGCGCCCGGACTTCCTGAACGGCATCCGCCCGCTGACGGAGACGCTGACCTTCGCGACCCCGCTGATCCTCGCCGGACTCGGTGTCGGCCTGGCGTTCCGGGTCGGCATGTTCAACATCGGTGGGCGTGGTCAGATGCTCATCGCCGCCGCCTGCGCCGGATGGGTCGGCTTCACGCTCGACCTCCCGCCCGTGGTGCACCTGCTCGTCGCGATCGCCGCCGGCATCATCGGTGGCGCGTTCTGGGGCGGCATCGTCGGTGTCCTGAAGGCCCGCACCGGTGCGCACGAGGTGATCATCACGATCATGCTCAACTACGTCGCGTTCTACCTCATCACCTTCATGCTCTCCACGCAGGGGCTGTTGCAGGCTCCCGGCTCGAACGTGCCGAAGAGCGCTGCGATGGCACCGAACGCGGTGCTGCCGAAGCTCCTCGGTGACCGCTACAACCTGCACGCCGGCTTCCTCATCGCGATCCTCGCGGTCGTGTTCGTGTGGTGGTTGTTCAGCCGGTCGTCGATCGGGTTCCGCTTCCGAGCGGTCGGTGAGAACCCGAACGCCGCGCGCGTCGCGGGTATCGACGTGAAGAACACCTACGTGTACGCCATGCTGCTCTCCGGCGGACTGATCGGTCTCGCCGGCGTCTCGCAGGTGCTCGGAACGGTGACCTCCGGGTTCGACAACGGCATCGACGCCGGCATCGGCTTCGACGCCATCACCGTCGCGCTGCTCGGACGCAGCCGGCCGGGCGGCATCCTCATCGCCGGCATCCTGTTCGGTGCACTCAAGGCCGGCGGGTACTCCATGCAGGCCACCCAGGGCGTGAACGTGCCGATCGACATCGTGCTCGTCCTCCAGGCGCTCATCGTGCTGTTCATCGCGGCTCCGCCGCTCGTGCGGGCGATCTTCTTCCTGCCGAAGCCCGACGGTTCGACGCGCCGAACGCGTCGCTCCGCCAAGAAGGAGGTGTCCGCATGAGTGGATTCACGCTCGACAAGCAGACGCCGCAGCCGGCTCCCGACGCCCCGATCGTCCTCGAGACGGTCGTCGTCCGCAGCTGGAAGGCTCCGATCGCGTTCGGGATCTTCACCGTCATCGCGTTCCTGTTGTTCGTCATCTGGCACCGCGACGGCAACAGCACGTTCCGGCTCTCCAGTGACGGCGACGTCATCCAACTGCCGACGGTCGTGCTCCCGTCCACGGTCACCGGCATCGTCGTCACGATCCTCCTGGCCGCCATCGCGGCGCTGAGCGCGTACCTCGTCACCACGGGCAAGAAGATCCCGCTCTGGCTCATCACCGTGTTCGGGGTGCTGTTCATGGTCGGGTTCCTGTCGTGGGCCGCCGCGGGCAAGGCGATCCCGATCACCGGGCTCCTGCTCGGCACGGTCGCGCTGAGCGTCCCGCTCATCTTCGGCGCGCTCGGCGGCGTCATCTCCGAGCGGGTCGGCGTCGTGAACATCGCGATCGAGGGACAGCTGCTCGCCGGCGCGTTCTCGTCCGCCTTCGTCGCCTCGGTGACGGGGAACGCCTTCCTCGGGCTCGTCGCGGCGATGATCGCCGGGACGCTCGTGAGCTTCCTGCTCGCGGCGTTCTCGATCAAGTACCTCGTCGACCAGGTCATCGTCGGTGTCGTGCTCAACGTCCTCGTCGTCGGCTTGACGAGCTTCCTGTACTCGCAGGTGCTCACGAAGAACGAGGCGCTCTTCAACAGCCCGCCGAAGTTCCCCCGGATCAACATCCCGATCCTCAGCGAGATCCCGCTCATCGGACCCGTGCTGTTCCGCCAGACGATCATCATCTACCTGATGTACATCGCCGTGGCCGTGGTGTTCTTCTGCCTGTTCTACACGCGCTGGGGCCTCCGCCTGCGCGCCGTGGGTGAGCACCCGCAGGCGGCCGACACCGTGGGCATCAACGTGAACCGGACGCGCTTCTGGAACGTCGCGCTCGCGGGCGCGATCGTCGGCCTCGGCGGGGCCTACTTCACCCTGGGCTCGGTCGGTGCGTTCAACAAGGAGATGACGGCGGGTGCCGGCTACATCGCACTCGCGGCGGTCATCTTCGGACGTTGGGACCCGCTCAAGGCGACCCTCGCCGCGCTGCTGTTCGGCTTCACGCAGAACCTCCAGTTCGCGCTGAGCGCCATCGGCTCCCCGGTGCCGAGCGCGTTCATGCTCATGCTGCCGTACGTCGTGACGATCTTCGCGGTCGCCGGACTCGTCGGCATCTCCCGCGGACCGGCGGCCGCCGGCAAGCCCTACGTGAAGGGCTGACCGTGAGCGACACGACGACCACGCCACCCGTCGACTGGGAGGCGCTGCACACCGCGGCCCGGGAGGCGATGGGTCACGCCTACGTGCCCTACAGCCGTTTCCCGGTCGGCGCGGCTGCCCTCGTGGACGACGGCCGGATCATCTCCGGCTGCAACGTCGAGAACGCCAGCTACGGCCTGACGCTGTGCGCTGAGTGCGCGCTCGTCTCCGCGCTCCACATGTCGGGCGGAGGACGCCTCGTGGCGTTCGCCTGCGTCGACGGCAAGGGCGAACGCCTCATGCCGTGCGGCCGTTGCCGACAGCTGCTGTACGAACACTCGACGGCGGGCATGCTGCTCGACACCGTCTCCGGCATCCGCACTATCGACGAGGTCCTGCCGGACGCTTTCGGACCACGTCAACTCGAGGAGTACCACGCATGAGTTCCGTAGAAGCATTCGACGTCGTCGACCTCATCCGCACGAAGCGCGACCGCGGTGAGCTGTCGACGCCGCAGATCGACTGGCTGATCGACGCCTTCACCCGGGGCTACGTCGCCGACGAGCAGATGTCGGCGCTGGCGATGGCGATCCTGCTGAACGGCATGGAGCGGCGCGAGATCCGCGACCTCACGATGGCAATGATCGCGAGCGGTGAGCGGATGAGCTTCGCGTCGCTCGACAAGCCGACCTCGGACAAGCACTCGACCGGCGGCGTGGGCGACAAGATCACCCTGCCGCTCGCCCCGCTCGTCGCCGTGTTCGGCGTCGCGGTGCCGCAGCTGTCGGGCCGCGGGCTCGGGCACACGGGTGGGACGCTCGACAAGCTCGAGAGCATCCCGGGATGGCGCGCGGCGCTGACGAACGACGAGATGATGGCGCAGCTGGCGGACGTCGGCGCGGTCATCTGCGCCGCCGGTTCCGGTCTCGCCCCGGCGGACAAGCGCCTGTACGCCCTGCGCGACACGACGGGCACGGTCGAGGCGATCCCGCTCATCGCGTCGAGCATCATGTCGAAGAAGATCGCCGAAGGCACCGGGGCGCTCGTCCTCGACGTCAAGTTCGGCTCCGGCGCCTTCATGCAGGACTACGAGCGCGCCGAGGAACTGGCGCGCACGATGGTCGCGCTCGGGACGGACGCCGGTGTGGCGACGACCGCGCTGTTGACGGACATGAACGTCCCGCTCGGCCTCGCGATCGGCAACGCGAACGAGGTCCGCGAGTCCGTCGAGGTCCTGGCGGGCGGTGGTCCGGCGGACGTCGTCGAGTTGACCCTCGCCCTCGCGCGGGAGATGCTGACCCTCGCCGGGCAGCCGGACGCGGACGTCGAGGGCGCCCTCGCGGACGGTCGGGCCATGGACGTCTGGAAGCGCATGATCCGCGCACAGGACGGTGACCCGGACGCACCGCTGCCGATCGCCAAGGAGACGCACGTCGTCACGGCGTCGCGCGACGGCGTGCTGGCGACGCAGGAGGCACTGCCGTTCGGCATCGCGGCCTGGCGCCTCGGTGCCGGTCGGGCCAGGCAGCAGGACCCGGTCATCCACGCGGCGGGCATCGACCTGCACGCGAAGCCGGGTGACGAGGTCCGGGCCGGACAGCCGCTCTTCACGCTGAGCGCCGACGACGCCGCCCGCTTCCCGCGGGCGCTCGAGGCGCTCGAGGGTGCCTACACGATCGAGGACACCGCGCCGCCGCGCGGCCCCATCGTCCGGGCCCGCATCGAGGCCTGACGGCCGCAGACGCTCAGTCCGTCGCCCGGTCCTCGAGGCGACGGACTGAGCCATGTCGCAGGATGCGCGTGAGCGGTACAGTGAACCCCGTGACCTCTGCAGACGAATCCCCCCTCTCCGGCGTCGACCTCCGCGCGCTCCCGAAGATCTCGCTCCACGACCACCTCGACGGTGGTGTGCGGCCGGCCACGATCATCGAGCTGGCCGAGGCCATCGGTGTCGACGTCCCCGTGTCGGACCCCGACGGCCTGGCCGACTGGTTCTACACGCAGTGCAACGCCGGTTCGCTCGTCGAGTACCTCAAGACCTTCGACCTCAGCACCGCGGTCATGCAGACCGAGGAGGGGCTCGTCCGCATCGCGCGCGAGTTCGTTCAGGACCTCGCTGCGGACGGCGTCATCTACGGCGAGGTGCGCTGGGCTCCCGAGCAGCACCTCACCCGCGGCCTCAGCCTCGACGCGGTCGTCGAGGCCGTCCAGGAGGGTATCGAGCTCGGTGTCAAGGACGCGGCCCACTCCGGCTCCGACATCCAGATCGGTCAGCTCGTCACGGCCATGCGGCACGCCGACCGTGCGCTCGAGATCGCTGAGCTCGCCGTGCGTCATCGCGAGCGCGGCGTGGTCGGGTTCGACATCGCCGGCGCCGAGGCGGGTTTCCCCGCCAGCAAGCACCGCCTGGCGTTCGACTACCTCGCGGCCGAGCTGTTCCCGGTCACCGTCCACGCGGGAGAGGCCGACGGCATCGAGTCGATCCGGAGCGCCCTGCTCGACGGCCGTGCGTTGCGACTCGGCCACGGTGTCCGCATCGCCGAGGACATCTTCATCGAGCGCGACGACGCCGAGTCCCTCTACGCCACGCTCGGTCCCGTCGCGGAGTGGGTCCGCGACCGCAAGATCCCGTTGGAGCTCAGCCCGCAGTCGAACCTGCAGACCGGAGCCATCGCGGCCTGGGGCGAGGAGCTCGAGGACCACCCGTTCGACCTGCTCTACCAGCTCGACTTCGCCGTCACGGTCAACGTCGACAACCGCACCATGAGCGACACGAGCCTGACGAAAGAGCTCGCGCTCCTCTCCGAGGCGTTCGACTACGACCTGACCGACCTGGAGACCTTCCAGCTGAACGCCGCCGCCGCGACGTTCCAGCCGTTGGAGATCCGCGAGGCCTTGGCGGACCGCATCTCGGAGGCATTCGACGAGTTCCTCGACGACGACGAGGACTGACGATGTCGGCAGGTGCTGTTCCGGCGACCGCCTGGGCGGCACCTGCGCGGCAGGCTTCCAGCCTCGGAGCGTTACGATGGTTCCGATCCACTCGGGTCGACCGATCCTCTGATTGAAGCGATGCCACTCCCAGAACTGTCCGAAGCCAGCGTCGCGCTCCACGTCGATGCCGACGACTGGCGCGAGGCGATCCGCGTAGCCGGAGCGCTGCTGTCCGACACCCGCGCGACCGACGCCGCGTACACGCAACGGATGATCGACGTCGTCGAGGAATTCGGCGCGTACGTCGTGATCGCGCCGGGCCTGGCGCTCGCGCACGCCCGACCGGGCGCCGACGTCCACGAGGACGCCCTCGTCGTCGCGACCCTCGCTGCTCCGGTCCGGTTCGGCCACCCCCACAACGACCCCGTCTCGGTGGTCCTCGGCCTCGCGGTCACCACCGCTGAGTCACACGTGGGTTGGGTGGCGGAGATCGCCAACGTCTTCAACGACGAGACCGCCATCCCGCGGCTCGCTGCGGCCACGACGCTCGACGAGGTGCGAGCCGTGTTCGGTGCGTCACCGCTGTCCGGCGGGGGCCAGGCATGAAGATCGTCGCCGTCTGCGGTTCGGGAGTCGGCTCCTCGGCCATCCTCAAGCTCAACGCCGAACGCGCGCTCGAACGCCTCGACCTCGAGGCCGACGTCGTCGCCGGCGACATCGAGAGCCTCGGCACCACCGCGGCCGACGCCCAGGTGATCCTGACCTCGCCGGAGCTCGTCGAGCGCATCGGCAAGACCTTCGCCGACATCGTCGTCATCGACAACTACTTCGACCTCGCCGAACTCACCGAGAAGCTCGAACGCGCCATCGGCTGAGTGGTGTGCGCCCCGGTCTCCGGGCCGCACACCACCGGGCGCCGAGCCCGTCGAGGGGTTAGGAGACGAGCGCCGTGAGGTCCGTCCGCAGAGCGGCGAGCCGTGCGGTGACCGTGGCCGCCCGCTCGGCGGCGTCGCCGTCGGCGGACTGGACGTCGACGTACACCTTGAGCTTCGGCTCCGTGCCGCTCGGCCGGATCATGACCCTGGTGCCGTCGTCGAGCCAGACGCGCAGGACGTCGCTCGGCGGGAGCGCCTCGAACCCGTCGGCGAGGTCGTCGATCCGGGTCACCCGAGCTCCCGCGAGCTCCGTCGGCGGGAGCGCCCGCAGCCCGGCCATGACCTCGCCGATGCGGCTGAGTTCGGTGTAGCGGATGGAGATCTGGTCGCTGCCGAAGGAACCGAAGGTGTCCGCGAACCGGTCGAGGAGCCCCGCGACGCTCTCGCCCGCCTGCGCCGACGCCGTCGCGAGACCGAGGAACGCGACGGCGGCCGAGATGCCGTCCTTGTCGCGCACGGTCCTGGGGTTCACGAGGTAGCCGAGGGCCTCCTCGAAGCCGAAGAGCATGCCCGGCGTCCGGGAGATCCACTTGAACCCGGTGAGCGTCTCGCGGAACTCGAGGCCGTGCGCCTCGGCGACGAGGCGTAGGGCGGGGGAGGAGACGATCGAGCACGCGAGCGTGCCCTCGGGAGCCGCATCGCCGTCGAGTGCGGCACTGGCGGCCTGGGCGGCCCGCCAGCCGAGGAGGAGACCGACCTCGTTGCCGGTGAGCCGACGGAACCCCGAGGGGGCCGCGTCGTCGGGGATCGCGATCGCCAGGCGGTCGGCGTCGGGGTCGTTGGCGATGATGAGGTCGGCGCCGACTGCTCGCGCCGTCGCGAAGGACAGGTCGAGCGCGCCCGGCTCCTCCGGGTTCGGGAAGCTGACGGTCCGGAAGGTGGGATCGGGATCGATCTGCTCGGTGACGAGTTCCGGTGCCGGATACCCGGCGGTCTCGAGGACGCGTCGGGTCGTCTCCCAACCCACGCCGTGCATGGCCGTGTAGACGACGCGCAGCTGGCCGCCCGCCGTGGCGGGAGCGACGGCTGCGGTCTCGGCGACATAGGCGTCGACGACGTCCTCGCCCGCGATCTCGAACCCGTCGCTGCGCGGGAGGTCCTGGACGAGCGCCGTCTCGGCGATGCGCCCGATGTGGGCGGCGATGGCCGCGTCGGCGGGGGAGACGATCTGGGACCCGTGGTGCTCGCCGCCCAGGTACACCTTGTAGCCGTTGTCGGCGGGCGGATTGTGACTCGCGGTCACCATGACGCCGGCCGAGGCGTCGAAGAACCGCACGGCGAACGCGAGGACGGGCGTCGGCAGGAGCCGTGGCAGCAGGATGGCGCGGACGCCGGCACCGGCCATCAGCTCGGCGGTGTCGCTGGCGAACACGGCGGAGTTCTTCCGGCCGTCGTAGCCGATGACGACACTCGGCGTCACGCCTTCCGGTGCCTGCTCGAGCAGGTAGGCGGCGAGTCCGGCCGCGGCCTGCGACACGAGGACCCGGTTCATCCGGTTGGAACCGGCCTCGATGCGTCCGCGGAGCCCGGCCGTGCCGAACTGCAGACGGGTGTCGAAGCGGTCGTGCAGTTCTGCGACGGCGACGTCGTCGGACACGCGGGCGCGTTCGACGAGGCC
Source organism: Plantibacter sp. MMLR14_011 (assembly GCF_001865025.1). Lineage (NCBI taxonomy): Bacteria > Bacillati > Actinomycetota > Actinomycetes > Micrococcales > Microbacteriaceae > Plantibacter > Plantibacter sp. MMLR14_011. The sequence goes on along the minus strand of NZ_MJGW01000094.1, from coordinate 204,149 downwards.
TGCCAGTTCGGCCCGGGTCTCGTCGTCGGGATCCTGGGCGAGCCAGGCCTCGGCGGTCGCGAGCAGGCTCGTCGCCTCGCTCACAGGGCCGCGACGATCTGCGCGAGGAGCTTGCTGATCACCGGCTCGGCCGCCTGGCCGGCCTCGATGACCTCGGCATGGCTGAGCGGTGTCTGCTGGATGCCGGCGGCGAGGTTCGTGATGAGCGACATCCCGAGGACCTCCATGCCGGCCTGACGTGCGGCGATCGCCTCGAGCGCGGTGGACATACCGACGATGTGGCCGCCGATCGCCTTCGCCATCTGGACCTCGGCCGGGGTCTCGTAGTGCGGTCCGCGGAACTGCGTGTAGACGCCTTCGTCGAGCTCCGGAGCGACGCTGTGCGCGATGTCCCGCAGCCGCTTGGCGTAGAGGTCGGTGAGGTCGATGAAGGTCGCACCTTCGAGCGGTGAGTCGGCAGTGAGGTTGATGTGGTCGCTGATCAGCACGGGCGTCCCCGGCGTCCAGTGGTCCTTGATGCCGCCGGCGCCGTTCGTCAGCACCATGATGCGGGCACCGGCAGCCGCAGCCGTCCGGACGCTGTGCACGACGCGGCGGACACCGTGGTTCTCGTAGTAGTGCGTCCGGGCGCCGATGACAAGCGCACGCTTGCCGCTCGGGAGCAGGATCGAGCGCAGGGTGCCCACGTGGCCCTCGAGCGCCGGCTTCGAGAAGCCGACGATCTCCGAGGCCGGGATCGTCGCCGTCGTCTCGCCGATCAGATCGGCCGCCTTGCCCCAGCCGCTGCCGAGGGTGAGCGCGATGTCGTGGCGTTCGACGCCGGTCTTCTCGGCGATCTGGCCGGCGGCTTCGCGGGCGATCTCGAAGGGATCGACATCGGACAGATCGAGTGGGTTCGCAGAGGTTTCGGACATCCTCTCACTCTAGACAGGGGCGGGGCCGCCGCCCAACCGTGGCGACCCGGCTCATCCGCGCACGATCCCGGCCGCCGCAGGCCCGAACGGGTTTGGTCCCGCCCCTGGTGGCGCGCGAGAATGGAGGCATGGCCTACGAGTTCGAACGCAAGCAGCGAGTGGCGATCATCGGAGGCGGACCCGGCGGGTACGAGGCGGCCCTCGCCGGGGCGCAGCTCGGGGCCGACGTCACGCTCGTGGAGCGTTCGGGCGTCGGCGGAGCGGCCGTCATCACCGACGTCGTCCCGTCCAAGAGCCTCATCGCCACGGCCGACGCCGTCGGGGCCATCGGCGAGGCCGCCGACCTCGGTGTGCAGTTCTTCGTCCGCTCGGAGACCACCGGCAAGCCCAGCCGTCCCGAGGTCGCGGTGAACCTCGCTGCCGTCAACAAACGACTGCTCGGACTGGCCCGCCAGCAGTCCGAGGACATGCGGGCGAGTCTCATCCGTGCCGGTGTCCGCATCGTCAACGGTCAGGGGCGGCTCGACGGACCGAACGAGGTCATCGTCTCGACCGACCTGTCCGCCGGCACCGACTTCGACCGCATCGAGGCCGACACCGTCGTCGTCTCCGTCGGCGCGAGCCCGCGCCAGTTGCCCTCCGCCCTGCCGGACGGCGAGCGCATCCTCACCTGGACGCAGCTCTACAACCTCACCTCCGTCCCCGAGCACCTCATCGTCGTCGGCTCGGGCGTCACCGGCGCCGAGTTCGCCTCCGCCTACACGGCGCTCGGCTCCAAGGTCACGCTCATCTCGAGCCGCGACCAGGTGCTGCCCGGTGAGGACGCCGACGCGGCGGCGGTCATCGAGAACGTCTTCAAGCGCAACGGCATGACGGTCCTCTCGAAGTCACGGGCCGATTCCGTCACCCGCACCGAGCACGGCGTCGTCGCCACGCTCTCCGACGGCCGCACGGTCGAGGGCTCGCACTGCCTCATGGCGGTCGGTTCGGTCCCCAACACCGCCGGGATCGGCCTCGAGGAGGCCGGCGTGCAGCTGACCGATTCCGGACACATCCGCGTCAACCGGGTCGCCCGCACGAGCGTCCCCAACATCTACGCCGCCGGCGACTGCACGACCTTCCTGCCGCTCGCGTCCGTCGCGTCGATGCAGGGTCGCACCTCGATGTTGCATGCGATGGGCGACGCGGTGAACCCGACCGAGATCCGCAACGTCGCCGCGAACATCTTCACGCAGCCCGAGATCGCGACCGTCGGCTGGACCCAGAAGCAGATCGAGGACGGCATCGCCCAGGGCGAGATCTACAAACTGCCCCTCGCCCAGAACCCGCGCGCGAAGATGATGGGCATCAAGGACGGCTTCGTCAAGCTGTTCGCGCGGACCGGCAGCGGCACGGTCATCGGCGGGGTCATCGTCGCGCCGAAGGCCAGCGAGCTGATCTTCCCGCTCGCCCTCGCCGTCGAGCAGCGGTTGAACGTCGATCAGGTCGCGCGCGCCTTCACGGTCTACCCGTCACTCACCGGGTCGATCACCGACGCGGCGCGCGCCATGCACATCGTCGAATAGACGTCGTCCTCGTCGAACCGTCGCCGATGAGCCGGACGTCACCGATCGCGGTTCGCGAGCACGATGCGTGCGACGGCGACCCGCGAGCGCACGCCCCAGGCGTGGAAGACGGCGCTGAGATGCTTCTCGACGGTCTTGCGGGAGATGCCGAGGGCCGTCGCGATCTCGTCGTTGGACAGGCCGTCCGCGACGAGTCCGGTGAGGTCGCGCTGTCGGGGCGTCAGCGGCGTGGTCGGGACGGGGACGGCGGTCAACGGCAGTGTGGCCGGGAGGCGTGAGGGGAGCTGGCGGCGGGACACGATCCCGAACGCGGCGAGCACCCGGGTGACGTGCGCGTCGACCGTGCGCGAGGAGAGCTGGAGGACGGACGCGATCTCCGCCGTCGAGTTGCCCTCCGCGGAGAGCAGGGCGACCTCGCGTTCGCGCGGCGACAGTCCGTCCCAACCGGATCCCGCGACCGGCGCGAGACGTCGACCGATCGCCTTCAGCTCCCGGGCGGCGGAGCGGGTCGCGGCGGTGTGTCCGCCGCGGACCGCCTGCTCGGCGAGCGCGGCCAACTCGCGGACGGCCTGCGTCCGGTCGGACATGGCGATCAGGGCGCGCGTCGCGAGGATCTCGCCGATCCCGGCTTCCAGCATGCGGCCGTCCGCCAACGCGCGGGTGGTCGCCGTGCGCGCGAGCGCCAGCGCCTCGGCGGGGCGCCCACGGAGGAGTTCGAGCTTGCACTGCATCCGGAGGATGGCCGGCCCGGGGACCCTGCGGTCGACGTCGGCGGCGATGAAGCCGATGAGGCGTTCCGATTCGACGATGTCGCGGTCGAGGAACGCGCTCGAGACCAGCAGTTCGATCGCGAGGGCCCGGTCCTGGACGGACAAGCCGCTGAAGTCGTTCCCCGATGCGCTGCGGGCGAGGGCCGCGGCACCGTGGTCGTCCGCGAGGGCTGCGAGTCCGTAGCCGACGAGGAGGTAGCACGTCGTCTGGAAGGCGCCCGTGGGTTCGGGGATGGCCTGACGGACGCGGCGGGCGAGCGTCCTGGTCGCCCCCTGCTCGGCTCGGTTCCCGGCGACGAGGCACTGCACGGCCTCCGCGTACAGCGCGGTCGGTCCGCTCCCGGCCCGCTCGAACATCGCGAGCGCGGCGGCCTCGGCCTCGGCGACGCGTCCCTCGTTGAGCAGGAGGCGGGCGAGGACCCCGTCGACGAGTGTCCGGTACAAGCGGCCCGGGGTGGCGGCGATGTCGTCGGCGAACGCGTCGGCGAAGCGCCGGGCGGCGTGGATCAGGACGTTGACGACGGCACCCTCGACGAGCAGGTACCCGACGAGCCAGGCCAGGGTCGGTTCGAGGTCCCCGCCGTCGTCGACGAGGGCGTCCGCCTCCGCGAAGCACCCCTCCAGCTCCGAGCCGGACGAGCGGTCCGACCCGAGGGCCAGCCCGGCGGCTCCGAGCACGAGCAGGCGGGTCGTCCGGTCGGAGTCCGTCGATGCGGCGAGCGCGTCCACCGCATCCCGGCGACAACCCGCGAAGTCGGCGGTGGTGAACCGGGCGTAGGACAGGAGGGCGAGGACGCGGGGATCGGACGCAGCGCCGGGCTCCGCCTCGAGCAGTGCGATCGCACCGGCGGCGTCGAAGTCCGCCACACGATCCAACGCATCTTCGAGAAGGTCGGCTGCTGACACCTGCTCAGCGTATCGTCGCCGGGTCCGATACGACGCCCGAAGGCGCCGTCCGGGTCAGCTGATGGTGAGGAGCTGGTGACCCGAGGAGACCGTGGCACCGACCGTCGCGTCGATCGCGCCGACCGTGCCGTCCTTGTGCGCCGTGATGGGCTGTTCCATCTTCATCGCCTCGAGGACGACGACGAGGTCGCCTTTCACGACGACATCGCCCTCGGCGACCGCGAGCTTCACGATGGTCGCCTGCATGGGCGCCGAGACGGAGTCACCCGTCGCACCCGAGACCACTGCTGCACCCCCGCGGCGGTGCGGAGCGGGAGCGGCGACCGGCGCACCGACGTTCAGTCCCAGCTGTCCGCCCGGAAGGCTGACCTCGAGACGCTTGCCGCCGACCTCGACGACCACCGTCGAGCGGGCAGCGGGTGCCTGCTGCGCATCGATGGATCCGTCCCAGGGCTCGATGTCGTTGACGAACTCCGTCTCGATCCATCGGGTGTAGACGCCGAAGGTGCCGTCCTCCGCGGTGAACGCGGGGTCGCGGACGATCTTGCGGTGGAAGGGGATGACGGTGGGGAGGCCGGCGACCTCGAACTCGTCGAGTGCGCGACGGCTCCGTTCGAGCGCCTCCTCGCGGGTACGTCCCGTGACGATGATCTTGCCGAGGAGCGAGTCGAACGCACCTGAGATCGTGTCGCCGGCCGTGACACCGGAGTCGAGCCGGACACCGGGGCCGCCGAAGGTCTTGAACACGTGGATCGGGCCCGGCTGCGGGAGGAAGCCGCGTCCCGGGTCCTCGCCGTTGATGCGGAACTCGAAGGAGTGGCCGCTCGGCTGCGGGTCGTCGTAGTCGAGCACGCCGCCCTCGGCGAGACGGAACTGCTCGCGGACGAGGTCGATGCCGGTGACCTCCTCGGAGACCGGGTGCTCGACCTGCAGGCGGGTGTTGACCTCGAGGAAGGAGACGGTGCCGTCCTTGCCGATGAGGAACTCGCAGGTGCCGGCACCGAGGTAACCGACCTCCTTGAGGATCGCCTTCGACGCCCGGTAGAGCTCCGTCACCTGGTCGTCGGTGAGGAAGGGTGCCGGTGCCTCCTCGACGAGCTTCTGGTGGCGACGCTGCAGGGAGCAGTCGCGGGTGGAGACGACGACCACGTTGCCGTGCGCGTCGGCCAGGCACTGTGTCTCGACATGGCGTGGCTGGTCGAGGTACTTCTCGACGAAGCACTCGCCCCGGCCGAACGCTGCGATGGCCTCGCGGGTGGCGGACTCGAAGAGCTCGGCGACCTCGTCGCGCTCGCGGGCGACCTTGAGGCCGCGACCGCCGCCGCCGAAGGCAGCCTTGATCGCGACGGGCAGGCCGTGGATGTCGACGAAGTCGAGCACCTCCTCGGCGCCCGAGACGGGGTTGAGCGTGCCTGGGGCGAGCGGAGCGCCCACCTTCTCGGCCACGTGGCGGGCGGAGACCTTGTCGCCGAGCCGCTCGATGGCCTCGGGCGACGGGCCGATCCAGATCAGCCCTGCGGCCATGACGGCACGCGCGAAGTCCGCGTTCTCGGCGAGGAAGCCGTAGCCCGGGTGGACGGCGTCGGCGCCGGACCGTCGGGCGATGGACAGGAGCTTGTCGATGACGAGGTACGTCTCCGCGCTCGTCGTCCCGTCGAGGGCGTAGGCCTCGTCGGCGAGACGGGCGTGCATGGCGTCGCGATCCTGGTCGGCGTAGACGGCGACGGAGGCGATCCCGCTGTCCTTCGCGGCTCGGATGATGCGGACGGCGATCTCGCCACGGTTGGCGATGAGGACCTTGGTTATACGTGGCACAGTCCACGAGCCTACCGGGAGGCCCGGGTGAGCCTTTGGCTCACACGCACAAAAAAGTCGCAGGAACGACGTATCGCCTCTACAAGGACCGGTCGTCAGAGGGCGCCGCGCCGGTTGCGCAGCTCGTGCCAGTCGTGTCCCAGCGTGCGGACGAGACGCCGCAGGGTCGGGAGCGAGAGGCCGACGACGGTCGACGGATCACCCTCGATGCGGGTGATGAAGGCGGCGCCCAGACTGTCGATCGTGAAGGCACCCGCGACCGCGAGGGGTTCCCCCGATGCGACGTAGGCGTCGATCTCGGCGTCGTCGAGGTCGTCGGCGAAGGACACCTCGGCGCTTGCGACCGCGCCGATCCCGACCGGCGCGGCGCCGGTGCAGTCGATGAGCCAGTGACCGGAGTACAGGGTCCCCGTCCTCCCGCGCTGGGCGTGCCAGCGTTCGCGGGCGCGCTCGGGTGTGTGGGGCTTGCCGTGGACGACGCCGTCGAGGACGAAGACCGAGTCGCCGCCGAGGATGAGGTCGGCCGCCTCGCCGCGTTCGCGCACGACGGCTAGAGCGGCTTCCGCCTTCGCACGGGCGAGGAGTGCCACCACCTCGTCGGGGGCGAGCGGTGCACCCGCGGCGAGGGTCGCGTCGTCGACGGCCCGTTCCTCGTCGACCGACGACGGGACGACGATCGGCTCGATGCCACTCGACCGCAGCAGGGCGAGTCTGGCCGGTGACGTGGAGGCGAGCGTGAGGCGCATGACGGTTCCTTCTGCAGTGGACGGTGGACTCCCCACAGCCGCCCGTGTGACATGCTCGACGCATGAGCACGACGACTGCACGCACCGTGGAACTGGACATCACCAACGTAGCCCACGGGGGTGTCTTCGTCGCCCGGCACGAGGGCCGGGTGGTCTTCGTCCCCGACACGCTCCCCGGCGAGCGCGTGCGGGCACGCATCGTCGACGAGAACGAGAAGCGCTTCTGGCGGGCTGAGACCCTGGAGGTCCTCACGCCGTCCGAGCACCGCCGTCCGCACGTCTGGGCCGAGGCCTCCGTCGACCGCGAGCCGAGCGAGCGGGCGGGAGGAGCGGAGTTCGGACACATCGAGCTCGCCCACCAGCGTGCGTTGAAGCACCAGGTCCTCGCTGAGGGGCTCGAGCGGTTCGCCGGAGTCGCTCCCGAGTTCACGGTCGCCGCGGTCGAGGGCGAGACGCCCGACGGCACCCGGTGGCGGACGCGGGTCTCCCTGCACGTCGACCAGCACGGCAACATCGGTCCCTACGCCTCGCGGTCCCACCACGTCGTCCCGGTCGACGACCTGCCGCTCGCGATCGAAGCGGTCGCTGGAGCGGCCAAGCTCGAGGAGTTGCCGGACGGCACCACGTCCATCGACATCGTCGCCTCCTCGACCGGGGCGGTCCGCGTCCTGACTCGTACGGACGAGGTCGGAGGCGGCGACCGCCGACGCGGTGGCGGGCGCGGTCGACGCGGGGGACCGAAGCCGGTCCGTCCGGCGGCAGACCCGATCCGCGAGCTCGTCGGCGAGCGCGAGTTCATCGTCGACGCGAACGGGTTCTGGCAGGTACACCGTCAGGCTGCGACGACCCTCCAGCAGGCCGTGTCGGCGGCCATCGACGACGCGCGCTTCGACCCGCGCGCCGCGAACCTCGACCTCTACGGCGGCGTCGGCCTCCTGGCCGCGGGCGTGGGGGACCGCTTCGGCGCGACCACCCGCATCACGACCGTGGAGAGTGACGAACGGGCCACCGAGTACGCGGGCGAGAACCTGTCCGAGTGGGTGGGCGCACAGGCCGTCACCGCGAAGGTCGACGCCTTCCTGCGGTCGGAGATCGCGACGGGCAGTCGGATCGAGCGGTCCCGGTACGCCACCGCGACCGTCGTGCTCGACCCGCCCCGCTCGGGCGCCGGCGCGGAGATCGTCGCCATGCTCGGCGAGCTGCGGCCCGCGTCGATCGTCTACGTCGCCTGCGACCCCATCGCGCTGTCCCGCGACGTCGCCCTCCTGGCGGAGCAGGGCTACGAGCTCGACCACCTCGCGGCCTACGACCTCTTCCCCAACACGCACCACCTCGAGGCCGTCGCGGGCTTCTCACGGACGGCTTGAGCGGGCCCGAGCCGACGGAGGCGACTCGCGATCCGGCCGTCGCGCCCGGCGGGTCCGTCACTCGCTACGATGGTGCCGTGGTGACCGTCGCAATCATTGATGATCACGAGTCCGTGCGGCTCGGGATCGAAGCGGTGTGTGCGCACGCCGGGTATCAGGTCGTGGCGAGTGCCCCGACCGCCGTCGAGTGCATCGCCGCGTTGAACGGCGTCGTGCCCGACGTGGTCGTGCTCGACCTCTCGCTCTCCGACGGCAGCACGCCGACCTCGAACATCCACGCGGTGCAGGCTGTGGGGGCACACGTCCTCATCCACTCGATCGCCGATCGGGTCGCACTGGTGCGCGAGGCGCTGGCCGCCGGAGCGTCCGGGGTCATCCCCAAGTCCTCACCGACGGACACGGTCATCGCCGCCATCGGCACGGTGGCCCGTGGCGAGGCCCTGAACAACATCGAGTGGGCGAGTGCGATCGACGCCGACAGCGATTTCGCGCGGGCGCAGCTGGGTCGTCGCGAGCGAGACGTCCTGCACCTCTACGCGTCCGGCCTGCCGCTGAAGACCGTCGCCATGCAGCTCGGCATCGCCTACTCCACGGCCCGAGAGCACATCGACCGCATCCGGGTGAAGTACGTCGAGGTGGGTCGCCCGGCACCGACGAAGGTCGACCTGCTCCGCCGAGCGGTCGAGGACGGGATCCTCCCCGGCCTCGATCAAGGCGGGACGGATGTCTCCTAGCTTCCGGGCACCGACCAGGCATCCCGCGATCCCCGCGACCACGAGAGATGTCCAGGTTCAGCGCCGGATGCTGAACACCGCGAACTTCGAACGCCTCCTCGGCCGGTCGGTCGCGATCATCGGACTCGTCTTCGGACTGCAGACCGCGTTCACCACGCTCGGACAGGGCGTCCAGATCACCGGCTGGTTCGGCGTCGTCTACGTCTCGCTCGTCTTCGGGACGATGTTCGGCGCCATCATCTGCTGCCTCTTCCTGTGGCACCACCGCATCGCCTCCGGCGTCTTCGCCGCCGTGTTCTTCGTGGCCCTCCTCATCTGGCCGGCGGTGAACGCGCAGGCGTCGGCGGACATCAACCAGGAACCGTGGATCTGGTACCTCTGCACGATCGCCGTCGCGTTCGCCTGCATCCCGCTGCAGTTGCGGGGGGCCATTGTGTACCTCGTCGTGACCTCGGTCATGTACGGCGTCAACCGCGTCATCGACGCCGACTTCGCGCCGGCGTCCTTCGAGATCGGTGCGCTCGACGCGTCGTACGCGACGATCATCGGAGGGCTCATCGTCGTCCTCGTCGGGCTGTTCCGTGTGCTGGCCGGTCGGGTCGACATCGCAAGGGCGGCCGCCCTCGCCACCTACGACGCGGCCGTCAAGCAGCACGCCACGGAAGTGGAGCGCGTCGAGGTCGATTCGATCGTCCACGACAGCGTCCTCGCCTCCCTGCTCGCCGCGGATCGGGCGCTGACCCCGAAGTCGGAGGCGCTCGCCGTCATGATGGCGCGGGTCGCGATCGAACAGCTCGAGGGTGTCGGAGCGCCGATGACGAACGAGGACGAGGTCACCGGTCTCGCCGAACTCATCGAACGGCTGCGTGCGGCCGCGTCGATGCTCGGTGAACCGTTCTCCGTCACGGTCGAGGGGGCGTCCGGCCGGGTCCTGCCCGTCACGGTCGCGAACGCGGTCTACTGGGCGACGGTGCAGGCGATGGTCAACAGCGTCGAGCACGCGGGTTCGGGAGTGGCGCGGAGCCTGTCCATCGAGGGCACGGTCTCCGGCGGCGTCTGCGTCATCGTCGGCGACGACGGCGTCGGGTTCTGCCCCGAGCAGGTCGCCGAGGAGCGGCTCGGGCTGAAGGTCTCGATCGTCGAGCGGGTCGCCGCGGTCGGCGGTCGCTCGACGGTGATCTCCCGTCCGGGTGAGGGTGCCGTGATCCGCATCGAGTGGTCACCGGAGCACGACTCGTGACCCCGGCACCGCGGTACGCCCTCGTCATCCTCGCCGCCCTGTTCTCGGCGTACCACCTGCTCCGCGCGGCGCTGACGCTCGAGACACCCCGCGACGTCGTCCCGGTCCTCATCGCGATGCTCGTCTACGCCGTCGCGAGCGTCCTGAGTCTCTGGCCGATGGGCACGACGCGCATGCCGTCGTGGCTCGCGAGCATCAACCTCGCGACCGCGATCGTCGTCCCGTTGCTCGTGACCAGCCAGCTCGACCCCACGCGGAACAACGGGTACGCCACCTGGCACGTCGCGTCGATCGGGACACTGATGACGATCACCGTGGTCCGGCAGCGGGAGGCGGTCGCCTACATCGGGATCGTCTTCCTCACGGTCCAGTCGCTCCTCTGGGCGGGTCCGGGACTGGCGCTCGGGATGGGTGTCACGGGCAGCCTCATCTGGGTCGTCCTCGCGAGTGTGCTCACCCGATCGATCGCCGGGGCGCAGCATGACGCCGAGCGCCTGACGCAGGCGGAGCATGCGACCTCGGACTGGCAGGCGGCGCAGTACGCGCACGTGCACGAGCGGAGACGACGCCTCAGCCAGACGGGCCGACTGGCGACCCCGATGCTGCGCACGATCATCGCCAACGGCGGCAGGCTCTCCGTGGCCGATCGCACGGAGTGCCGGACGCTCGAGGCCAGTCTCCGCGACGAGATCCGTGGCCGCCACCTCCTGAGCGACCCGGTCCGGTCCGAGGTGCTCGCGGCCCGGCGGCGCGGCGCGATCGTGAACATGCTGGACGAAGGTGGCCTCGAGGAGCTGGACGCCGGCGTCCTCGACGCGATCCACGAGCAGATCGCCGAAGCGCTCGCCGCCTCGCAAGCCACCCGCCTCATCGTGCGGAGCGTCCCGGACGACGAACGCGTCGCGGTGACCGTGGTCGGCCTGCGCGCGGTGCACCGTGAACCGGGCGTCGCTGCGGGTCCGGACGACGACGACGAGGAACTCGACGTCTGGCTCGAGATCCCGCGCGACGGGTCCCGTGCCGACGTGGGTGCGGTCGGCGTGTCCGACGAGGACTGAACCGCTCCGACGAGGGCAGCGCCCGTCCACGGGCTCAGGGACCGAGGTGTTCCGGGTGGACTTCTTCCGGTCACTGAGCTTGTCGAAGTGCCCACGAGGAACCCCTTCGTCGGCGGGGTCAGAACGGGGCGGGATCGGGTGCCGTCCGGTGGTGTTTCCCGTCGGGTGTCGTCCAATCGAGCACCCCGCCGGGTCTGTGGTCGAGGTTCCACCCCGGCAGGTGCTTCATCCGATGGTGATGTCGACACAGGCAGGCGAGATTGCCGACATCCGTGGTGCCTCCGTCCTCCCACGCGATCGAATGATCGAGGTCGCAAGCCCGGGCCCGTCTTCCGCAGCCTGGTGCTCGACAGGTGCCGTCCCGGAGGCGTACAGCGCGTTGGAGGTCGGCCGGAACGCGGTACTGATTCCGCCCGACTGAGAGAACCGCACCGGTCTCGGGTTGGACGAGGATCCGGGTGTAGCTCGGTGCGTTCACCGCGATGCGTGCGGCGGTCTCGGGGTCGATGGGGCCGTAGCCGTCGAGCACGGCCGGGGCATCGCTCATGCCGACAATGCTGAGCGCCGGGACGGTGATCTGCACGGTCGGTGTGATGTGTTCCTGGACCTCGATCGGGTGCGGGAGCACCGGGCTGGACGCAACGTCGTCCGGTGTGACGCCGGTGAGGGCGAGGGCCGCGAGCGCGTCGGCCTGGAGTTGTCCGCAGGTGCGGGTGTCACCGGCCTTGCGCGATTCCGTCGCTGCCGTCTCGACCCGCTCGATGATGCCTTGCGCGATCGGTGCGGTGGTGAACAGGTGCACCCACGCCATGCCGTCGGCGGCGGGTTCGAACTCGATCCGACGGTCCGCCTCGGACCGCCGGGCGCGGGCGGTGATCGACTCGGGGTGGAGACGCTCGCGCAGGACGCGGGCGCGCCTGCGGAGGTTCGCGTTGGTGGACGCTTCCGCGACCTGCAAGACTTCCGCGAGGAACACCGCCCGCCCCGCGGTCGGCACGTCACTGAGTTGGTCGATGATCGTCTGCGCATGCCGCGCCGAAATACGACCGGCTTCGAGGGATTCGAGCACAGCCGGCGCTTCGTTCACGAGCAGTTCGGCATCGTTGGTCGCACGCTGAACCGTCCGTTCCGGCGTCCGGGTCGCCATCGCGAGCGCCGCACAGGTCGACCGACGTGACAGGGCCTGCCGTTCCGCCGGCGGGAAGAACGCCGGAACCGTGGCGTCGGCGAAGGCGTCCGCGTAGGCGGCGGAACGGGCGAGGAGCCGGGCCTCCTCGGCGTCCAGAGCAGCACGCCGACGCTGGATGTCCGCGTAGCGGTCCGAGAACTCCGCGAGCTGCGCGGCGTATTCGTCGCCAGCTCGAACTGCGGAGGTGGTCTCGATCATGGCTCCAGTCCACCATGGACCACTGACATTCCAGATGCCGAGTGACGGTGACTGTGGAAGTTGCTCGTGTGCCCTTCGACAGGCTCAGGGACCGGGACAGGGTTGCTCGGAGCCGGAGGGAAACCGGGTGGACCTCCTCCCGTCACTGCGGTTGTCGGGGTGCCTCCGTGTGCCCTTCGACAAGCTCAGGGACCGGGGAGGGTGCTCAGGGGACCGGGGAGGGTGCTCAGGGACCGGGGGTGCTCCGGATCGGAGGAGGGCGCTCAGGGGCCGGGGGTGCTCCGGACCGGGGAGGGTGCTCAGGGACCCGGGGGAAGTCGCGCAGGCGGCGGGAGAGGTCGAACGAAAGGAGGGCCAGCACCCGATGCTGGCCCTCCGTGACGTTCGTGGGTCAGAGCGGTAACCCGAATACTGCTCTGACCCGCCCCCGAACTCCTGCCCGCTTACCCTAGATGGAGCAGGAGCTGGTGAAGTGGTCTCGATGAGACTCAACTGTCGAGAATGATCATCCCCCATCAGGGGTACCCCCGACAGTCGGCACTATGGAGGACACGAACGGGGGACAGCACCGCGCGCCACGAGGGGCAACCGGTGGTCGTCCGCCCAGGCGGCTCAGCCCGTGAACGCGCGCCAGTGTCCGGGGCCTGCTGTGATCCCCGTACGGAGGTTCCGCCTCGTCCGCTCCCACGTCGACGGGACGCGGGGCGCCGGGGCGGTGTCGGCGTCGCGCAGCGCCTGTTCGGCGATCGCGACGCTCAGCACCGCGGTCAGCGCAGCCAGCTCCTCGTCTGTGGGCGCACCGCGCACGATCCGCAGATCGATCGACGACGGCTCGGTCGTGCTCGGCTCGGTGCCGGTGCTCACAGCGGGATGTTCCCGTGCTTCTTGGCGGGCAGGCTCGCACGCTTCGTCCGGAGTGCGCGGAGCGCCTTGATGACCGAGACCCGCGTGGCAGCCGGCTCGATGACGCCGTCCAGCTCGCCGCGCTCGGCGGCGAGGAACGGGCTCGCCACGTTGTAGGTGTACTCGTTCGCGAGGCGCGTGCGCACGGCGGCGACGTCCTCGCCGGCCTCCTCGGCCCGCTTGATCTCGCCGCGATACAGGATGTTGACGGCACCCTGCCCGCCCATGACCGCGATCTCGGCCGTGGGCCAGGCGAGGTTGATGTCGGCCCCGAGCTGCTTCGAGCCCATGACGATGTAGGCGCCGCCGTAGGCCTTGCGCAGGATGACGGTCACCAGGGGCACCGTGGCCTCGGCATAGGCGTAGAGGAGCTTCGCGCCGCGGCGGATGACGCCGGTCCACTCCTGGTCGGTGCCGGGCAGGTAGCCGGGGACGTCGACCAGGGTGAGGATCGGGATGCTGAACGCGTCGCAGAACCGGACGAACCGACTCGCCTTCTCGCCCGCTTCGATGTTGAGCGTCCCGGCCATCTGGGAGGGCTGGTTCGCGATGACACCGACCGACCGTCCTTCGACGCGCGCGAAACCGATGACGATGTTCGGCGCGAAGAGCGGCTGGACCTCGAGGAAGTCGGCGTCGTCGACGACGTGTTCGATGACGGTCTTCACGTCGTAGGGCTGGTTCGGCGAGTCGGGGATGAGGGTGTTGAGGCGACGGTCCTCGTCGGTCGTCTCCAGCTCCACCTCGACGTCGAAGACCGTGGCCTCGGACAGGTTGTTGTCGGGCAGGAAGCCGACGAGGGTCCGGGCGTAGTCGAGGGCATCCGGCTCGTCGCTCGCGAGGTAGTGGGCGACGCCCGAGCGGGTGTTGTGCGTGTACCCGCCGCCGAGCTCCTCCATGCCGACGTCCTCGCCCGTGACGGTCTTGATGACGTCGGGGCCCGTGACGAACATCTGGCTGGTCTTGTCGACCATGATGACGAAGTCGGTGAGTGCGGGGGAGTAGACGGCGCCGCCGGCCGCCGGACCCATGATGATGGAGATCTGCGGGATGACCCCGGAAGCCTGGGTGTTGCGGCGGAAGATCTCGCCGTACTTGCCCAGCGCGACCACACCCTCCTGGATGCGCGCCCCGCCGGAGTCGAGCATGCCGATGATCGGGACGCCCGTCTTCAACGCGAGGTCCATGATCTTGATGATCTTGTCGCCGGCGACCTCACCGAGCGAACCGCCGAAGATGGTGAAGTCCTGCGAGTACACGGCGACCTGGCGGCCGTGGATGGTGCCGGTTCCGGTGACGACGGCATCGCCGTACGGTCGTGAGCGGTCCATGCCGAAGGCGGTCGTGCGGTGCCGCACGAACTCGTCGAGTTCGACGAAGCTGCCGTGGTCGAGCAGCTGCTCGATGCGTTCCCGCGCGGTGAGCTTGCCCTTCTTGTGCTGCTTCTCGATGGCGGCTTCGCCGCTCGCCGTCACGGCCTCGTGATAGCGGTTCTTGAGGTCGGCGAGCTTCCCGGCCGTCGTGTACAGGTCAGGGCCGGAGGTGGTTTCGTCGGTCACGCTTTCACCTTACCCGGTGGTCCCCCGGCCGACCCGTTGACGATCGGGTACAAGCGGCGCGCTGATCCGTTGTCGGCATCGTCCAAGCATGCCGGTGGGTGACGCGGGCACCGACGACCGGCCTCAGTAGTGTTGTGCCATGGATCTGCCCCTCACCGCCGCCCTCGTCCCACGCCTCGAGATCCTCGCCCACGCCGGCTCCACCAACGACGAACTCGCCCGACGCGTGCGCGAGGACGGCGGCGACGCGTGGCCGGACCGCGCGGTCGTCGTCACCGACGATCAGCGCGGGGGACGAGGCCGCCTCGGTCGCGTGTGGACAGTGCCACCCGGCACGTCACTCGCCGTCTCGGTCCTGCTTCGGCCGGTCACTCCGTCGGGTGATCCGCTCCCGCTGCAGGCCTACGGCTGGCTCCCGCTCCTCGCGGGTGCGGCGCTCGCGGAGTCGCTCCGGGAGCTCGGGGTGCCCGCCGACGTGAAGTGGCCGAACGACGTGCTCATCGGCGGTCGGAAGGTGTCCGGCATCCTCGCCGAGCTGCTGCCGAGTGGGGACGCGGTGATCCTCGGGACCGGTGTCAACCTCCGTCAGCGTGCCGAGGAACTGCCGACCGACCGGTCCACCTCGCTCGCGCTCGCCGGTCTCGTCGATCCTGACCCGGACACCGTCCTCGTCGGCTACCTGCGCGCGTTCGGCACACTGTACGACGCCTACCTGGCGGCGTCCGGTGACGCCGAGGCCAGCGGGCTCCGAGCTGCGGTCACCGAGCGATGCGTGACGTTGGACAGCTCGGTGCGGGTGGAACTCCCCGGCGGCGACGTCCTGACCGGGACGGCCGAGCGGATCGACGCCGACGGGCGGCTCGTCGTCCGACCGACCGACGGTGGTGCGCCGGTCGCGGTGGCGGCCGGCGACGTCACGCACGTGCGCTGAGCGTTCCCGCCTGTTCGGTGAGGGACCGGCGTGCGAGTACCGTCGCGCCGGAGACGGCTGCCGGCATGACCAGCACGGACAGGACCGGCAGGAGGAAGAGGACCGCGACCGTCATCCCGAAGCCCAGGGTGCGGGCGCGTCTCCTCGCGAGGGTCCGGCGGCGGTCGCGCAACGACAATCCCCTCGCGTCGAACGCGTAGCCCGTCAGCTCGAGGGCGAGGAACCAACCGCTCATGGCGAGCCCGAGCACCGGGACCACCGTCTGGCCGATCACCGGGACGAAGCCGAGGAGGAAGAGGACGGCCGCCGTCGGGATGGTGAGCATGAGCAGGCCGAGTGCCCGGGTGACACCGGTGAGGAGTCCGCGCCAGGCGGACTCACCCGACTCCGGAGGAGCGTCGCCGAGGGTGCGTTCGACGTCGGCCCAGATCCGCTCGTAGAAGGGGTCGCCGACGAGGAGCGTCGCTGCGGCGTAGGCGTACAGCATCACCACGACGGCGACGGCCACCAATGCCACCGCTGCGGCCACCCGGATGGACGAGCGGTACGGCTCGTCCCAGGTGTCGGCGAACGGTGTCGCCCAGTCGACGATCGTGGCGGCGTTGACGCCGAGGAGGACGAGCAGCGCGATGAACACGACGCCCACGATCGCGGCGGGGACCATGCCGAGCAGCATGCGCTTTGGCGAGGTACCCCAGAGGCGGAACCCGCCGAAGAGGATGCCGATCCCCTCGAGGAACGACCCGACGACGCCGGGGTGCTGCGCCGTCGGTGCGGTGCTGTCGGCCGGTTTCACGCCTTCATGCTAGCCGGGCGGCCGATGTACGGATGCTCGGGATCGCCGACGGGCGGGGTGGGAGCAGGCGGCGGGTTGCCGCGACTGCTAAGAATGGGAGTATGGCTGATCCCGGTATGACGGGGCCGGGCAGGCCGGCTCCTCCCGCGGCGGCGACCGAACGTGTGGTCGCACGCCTGCGTCCGCATGCCCGGCGGCTCCTGCTCCCCGCCCTCCTGCTCATCGCGGTGAGCGGCGCCGGTGCGTACTTCTTCGGCTCGTTCGACCTCGAGTGGCAGAACTGGGCCGTCCTCATCGGCGGCGGGGTGATCGTGCTGGTCGCCTGCGTCCTGCCGTTCATCGCCTGGCTGTCGGTCCGCTACGTGATCACGACCCGGCGACTGATCGTCCGTCGCGGGTTCTTCGTGCGGACGCGCCAGGAGCTCTACCACGCCCGCGGCTACGGCATCACGGTGCACAAGAGCTGGGTGCAGAGCGCCTTCGGGAGCGGCAACGTCCGGGTGACGAGCGGTGGCGAGGTGCCGGTCGTCCTACGGGACGTCCCCGGTGCGGTCCTCGTCCAGAACGCCCTGCACGAGCTCGTCGCGGAGAACCAGAGCATCGCCGCGCCGTACCCGGCAGCACCGCCTCCGATGCAGCAGCCACCGGTCCGACGCTGACCGGTGCGGGGCGCGCCCGGCCGGTACGATGTTCGAGTCGGGGCACCCGCCGATCCGCCTCCGGATCCGCCCGTCCCGCCTGCCGAAACGAGACCCGCCGGCCGGTCGCCGGAGAGCTGGAGTGAACCCATGAGCATTCGCGTCGGAGTGATCGGCGGTGGTCAGCTGGCCAGGATGATGGTGCCCGCGGCCGTGAACCTCGGACTCGACATCCGGGTGCTCGCCGAGCAGGAGGGCATGTCTGCCCGGCTCGCCACCGTCGAGGTGGGCGACTACCGCGACGCCGACACGGTGCTCGCCTTCGCCGAGACGGTCGACGTCATCACCTTCGACCACGAGCACGTGCCACAGCACGTCCTGCGGGCGCTCGTCGACGCCGGTGTGCAGGTACACCCGGGACCGGACGCGCTCGCCGTCGCCCAGGACAAGCTGCTCATGCGCGAACGCCTCACGGAGCTCGGACTGCCGGTGCCCGACTGGGCGCGCGTGCACGATCAGGAGGAGCTCGCCGCCTTCCTCGCCGAGCACGGCGGGAAGGGCGTCGTGAAGACGCCACGTGGTGGCTACGACGGCAAGGGCGTCCGCGTCGTCCACGGACCGAACGAGGTCGACGACTGGTTCACAGCGCTCTCCGAGGACGCCAACGGCGGAGCACTGCTCGTCGAGGAGCTGGTGTCGTTCCGGCGCGAGCTCGCCCAGCTCGTCGCCCGGCGCCCGTCCGGCGAGGTGGTGCCGTGGCGCGTCGTCGAGACCGTCCAACTCGGTGGGGTGTGCAGCGAGGTCATCGCTCCGGCGCCCGGCTCGGCCGGTCGGCTCGCCGACACCGCGGAGGAGATCGCCGTGACCGTCGCGACCGCGCTCGGGGTGACGGGCGTCCTGGCCGTCGAACTCTTCGAGACCGACGACGACCGCCTGCTCATCAACGAACTCGCCATGCGTCCGCACAACAGCGGGCACTGGACGCAGGACGGTAGCGTCACGAGCCAGTTCGAGCAGCACCTGCGCGCCGTCCTCGACCTGCCCCTCGGCTGGACGGGCTGCCACCGCGATTGGACCGTCATGGTGAACGTCCTCGGCGGGCCCGCGGAGGGGACGCTCGACGACCGTTACCCGCAGGTCCTCGGTGCGCACCCGCTGGCGAAGGTGCACAACTACGGCAAGGACCCCCGCCCCGGGCGCAAGGTCGGCCACGTCAACGTCGCGGGCGACGATCTCGACGACGTCGTGTACGAGGCACGCGCCGCCGCGGCATTGCTCGGAGCCGAGAACGCCTGACCGCCCTTCGACAAGCTCAGGGGCCGGGTGAGGGCCTCAGGGACCGAGGGCTGGGCTCAGGGACCGATGACCGGTCCCTGAGCCTGTCGAAGGGCCTCGCCCTCGACCCCGGAGCGCCTCAGTACACGTCGCGGATATAGCGCTTCTCGCGCTTCAGCGTGTGCACGTACTCGGCCGCGGCCTCCGTCGAACGCCCGCCGTGTTCGGCGATGAGCTCGTGCAACGCCTGGTCGACGTCCTTCGCCATCCGTGAGGCGTCACCGCAGACGGCGAAGTGGCCGCCCTCTTCGAGCCAGGCGTAGAGCTCCTTGCCGTTCTCGCGCATCCGGGTCTGGACGTACACCTTCTCGCGCTGGTCGCGGGAGAACGCGAGGTCCAGACGGTCCAGCACCCCTCCGGTGAGCAGCTCGCCGAGTTCGTCCTCGTAGATGAAGTCGTGCGCGCGGTGCTGGTCGCCGAAGAACAGCCAGTTCCGACCCGTCGCCCCGCGCTCGCGGCGCTCCTGGAGGAACGAGCGGAACGGCGCGATCCCGGTTCCCGGGCCGACCATGATGAGCGGTGCATCGTCGTCCGACGGCACCCGGAAGCCCGCGTTCGCGGAGACGAAGATCCCGCTCGTGGCACCCTCCGCGACCCGGTCGGCGAGATGCGTCGACGCGACGCCGCCGTGCAGACGGTCGCCGACCGCGTACCGGACGCTCGCGACGGTGAGGTGCACGCGCCCGTCGGCCGCCAGCGGACTGGACGAGATCGAGTACGCGCGGTGCTGGAGCGGACGCAGCACGTCGAGGAGCGAGGCGGCGTCGAACCGGACCGCGGTGGAGCGCAGGAGGTCGAGGATGTCGCGGTCGCGCAACCAGGAGTCGAGCGTCTCCGCCTGGGCGAGCGCGAGGATCCCCGCCAGCTCCGAGTCCGGCGCGCGGTCGGCGAGCTCGGCCACGAGGTCCTTCGACGGGGTGCGGATCTCGAACCCGTGGGTGAGCCGGTCCGCCAGGGTCGAGCCGTCGACCGACTCGTCCGCGGTCGCGTCCAGTTCGGCGATGATGGCGTCGACGAGCGCCGGGTCGTTGCTCGGCATGACGCCGAGGGCGTCGCCGGCCGCGTATTCGATGCCGCTGTCGCCAAGGTCGAACTCGTAGTGCCGGATCTCCTTCGACGAGGCGGGCCCGGACAGGACGCGGTTGACGGCGAGGGTCGCGCCGTACGGCGTCTTGCGGGTCCACGGTGAACGCGTGCGGCCGGGCTTCTTCGCCGGTTTGGCCGCCGGCGCGGGAGCGGGTGCCGCATCGGCGTCCGTCGGGGCGAGGGCGCCGAACAGCGACAGCGCCTGCGTGGTCCACGCCGCGGCGGGCTCCTCGTAGTCGACGTCGCAGTCCACGCGGGCGAGGATGCGTTCCGCGCCGAGCTGCTCCAGACGCGTGTCGATGAGCTTGCCCGCCTGGCAGAACCCGTCGTATCCGGAGTCGCCGAGCGCGAGCACGGAGAACTTCAGGCCGTCGAGGCGTGGTGCGGTGCTCGCCTGAAGCGTCTCCCAGAACAGTTCGGCGTTGTCGGGCATCTCACCTTCGCCGTACGTGGAGGTGATGACGACGACGTGTCCCATCGTCGGGAGCCGGTCGACCTCGACGTCGTCGAGCCCGATCGTCGTCACCGCCACACCGTAGCCGGAGGCGGCTCGGCCGAGATCCTCCGCGATGGCCTCCGCGGTGCCCGTCTGCGTCCCGACGAGCACGTGCAGGGCGAGCTGCGGCGTGCGGCCACCTGCGTCGGTGGCGTCGATCGCGCTGGAGCGGACACCGGCCAGGAAACCGGCGAGCCAGACACGCTGCTCGGGGCTGAACGGTGCGTCCGCCGGGATGAACGGGTCGTCGGCGCTGCTGCCGAGCGCGGCGAGCGCCTCGAAGAGCACCGGGCTCGATCCGATCGCCGTCGGTGTCCGTGTCTCGGTCATGATCCCCTCCGGGCCGGGCGCGTTCATCGGCCACCCGCCAGCGTCAGTTCGGCCAGAGCGGCCGATGCAAGGAGTGCTTCGGTGCCACCGGTCACTGCGGATCGGGCACGGTTCTTGGCGTGCTGGTGCATGATCCACCCCGTGGTGCCCGGGTGGTCGATCGACCGCACGTTCCGCAGCCGCAGGGCCTCCGTGTAGTCGTGGAGTCGCTTCGCCGCGATCATGGCGGCGAGCGCCCCGTCGTCGTACCGTTCGAGCAGCTCTCGAGCCGCCCGCTGCACCCGCTGCATGACGAAGAAGTCCTCGGTGAGGATGAGCGTGCGCACGCTCGCCTGCACGAGCGGGTGCGACGGGTCGTCGACGCCGGGGGTGCGGGACAGCGCGACCTCCTGGGCGAGCTTCAGCACCGTGTAGCTCGTGAGGAGTGCGTAGACGTCCTGCGGGTCCGCCGCCGGTTCGCCGAGCCCGGGGGCACGACCGCCGCGGACCGGCCGGCGGTCGCGGTAGTCGAGCTTGAAGGTGCGGAGCTGCTGTGCCGCGAGGGCCGCGCCGAGCTCGTCGAGGAGTTCCTTCCGGCTCTTGGCCGCGAGGATCGCGTCGCTGTCCTGGTAGAGGAGCAGTGCGCGGGGCATGCCGAACACGAACTGGTGCCTCGCCGTGTCCCACTCGGCGAGCAACCGGGAGGCGAGCGGCGAGCCGGTCGCCTCGACGTGCCACTCCAGCAGCAGAAGCACGGCGGCCTCGTGGAACGCGGCCTGCTCGCCCTCGGTGATCGATCCGAGAAGGAGCGAGTCCGCGCTGACCTTGCTCGGCAGTTCGCCCCGCGGGTCGTACTGGTAGACGAAGCCACCGCTCATCCCGTTGCCGAAGCCGATACCGAAGCCGCCGAGGTTCAGCACGGCGCCGTTGGTCATGTACTCGCAGGCGTAGTCGCCGACGCCTTCGACGACCGCGGTTGCGCCCGAGTTGCGGACGGCGAAGCGGTCGCCGGCCTCGCCCTGGACGAAGGTGCGGCCGCCGGTCGCCCCGAAGAGCGCGAAGTTGCCGATGAGGACGTTGCCGCCGTCCTCCGAGCTGCCGCCGCCGGGGGAGAGGATCGCGATGGTGCCACCGGAGGCGCTCTTCCCGACGCCGTCGTTGCAGGTGCCGGTGTGCCGCCAGTGCAGGCCGTCGACGCAGAACGCCGCGTACGACTGCCCCGCGGAGTGCTCGGTGCGGATGGTCACGGTGTCAGCGGCGAGCGAACGGTGGCCGCGGTCGTCGGTGACGACGGACGGGATCGCCGCCGCCTGGGCGTCGTCGAGCTCGTGGTTGAGGATGCGCTCGAGGTCGATCGCGAGCTGCCCGCCCACGGAACGCCAGCGGTTGCCGAGGCGGATCCCGCCGTCGGCGTCCTCGGCTCCGAGGTCGAGCGTCGTCCGGCCGTCGTCGAAGAGTCCTGCCCGTACCCGCTCGATGAGGGCGTCGTCGAGCGTGAAGTCCTTCTCCAGGTAGACGGGGTCGGTGACGACGACCTCGGGGACGACCGCGAGCATGGCCCGCAGGTCGAGGTCCGCGACGGCGGCCGGGTGGTCGACGAGGTGGAGGAGGTCGGTGCGACCGCGGGCTTCGCGGAGCGAGCGGAGGCCGAGGATGGCGAGCCGCTCGCGGACGTCGTGCGCGATGTTCAGGAGGTACTGCGCGAGCGCGCGTGGGTCGCCGTCGAAGGTCTCCGGGTTGGTCGTGAGACCGGCCGGGCACTTCACGTTGCAGTTCTTCGCCATGACGCACTTGAGCATCATGAGCGCGGTGGTCCCGAACTCGAAGCTGTCGCCGCCGAGCAGGGCGGAGATGACGACGTCGCGACCGGTCTGGTGCGCGCCGGAGCAGCGCAGGGTGACCTTCGACCGCAGACCGTTCGCGCTGAGGGCCTGGTGGACCTCGGCGATGCCGATCTCGGCGCTGCGTCCGGCGTACTTGAGGCTCGTCACGGCGGCTGCGCCGGTCCCACCGGTGTTGCCGGCCACGTTGATGACGTCGGCACCGGCCTTGGCGACGCCGACGGCGATCGTGCCGATGCCCTCGGAGGAGACGAGCTTGACGACGACGCGGACCCGTGCCGCCTTGCAGTCGTGGATGAGCTGCGCGAGGTCCTCGATCGAGTAGGTGTCGTGGTGCGGCGGCGGCGAGACGAGCTCGATGCCGGGCGTGCCACCCCGGGCGGCGGCGATGTCCACCGTCACCTTGGGAGCCGGGAGCTGACCGCCCTCGCCGGGCTTGGCGCCCTGGCCGATCTTGATCTCGAGCTCCTGGAGCATCGGGTCGGCGAGGTAGCCGGCCCAGACGCCGAAGCGCCCGGAGGCGAACTGCTTGATGCGTGAGCCGCGGATGGTCCCGTAGCGGGACAGGTGTTCGCCGCCCTCGCCACTGTTCGACATCCCACCGACCATGTTGGTGCCGTGGGCCACCGCCTCGTGAGCGGTCGCCACGAGGGCGCCGTGGCTCATCGCCCCGGATGCGAGGGATCGGGTGATCTCGCTCGCCGGCTGGACGAGGTCGGTCGAGATGCTCTCGGCCCCCTCGACGAGCATCGAGAAGTAGTCGTCGGCGGACCCCGTCGCCTCCACGATGAGGTCGCCACCGGAGATCCAGTGCCCCGTCACCTCGCCGCCGAAGCGGTGGACGTAGTACTCGCCGAGCGCCGAGACCCGCGTGAGGTCGCCCGCGAGCGGTCCCGTGAGCTGCAGCCGGTGCCGCCCCTGCTCGGTCCGCGTCGCGCGCAGGCCGCGGACGACGATCGAGGAGTTGCCGACGGGGCCGAGCCGATCGAGCTCGCGCGCGAACTCCTCCGGGGTGGTCAGCCGGGTGATGTCCTCGGGCAGCACGAGCACGTCGCGGAGGGCGGCCGGGCGACGGCGCCGCTCGGTGGTCATCGACTGGACGAAGGAACGGTAGCCGGGCGTGATGGTGAAGGCGTCGATCTCGTCGTCGTCGAGGGCGTCGAAGGAGGTGTGCTGGTAGGCGTCGTCGTCGATCCCGAACGCGTCCTCGAGGTTCCCGATGGTGTGGAGGCGCAGCGGGTCGTCGCCGAGCGTGCCGCCGTCGCGGTCGACGGCGGTCGTGCCCGCTCGCGGCAGCTGCACGGGCTCCTCGGTGAGGTCGACGAAGCCGCGGACCGCGGTCGTCCCGTAGGAGTGGCCGGCGCCCTCGGCGCGTTCCTTGAACAGGCCGAGGAGCGGGACGTCCGCGTCGCTCGACGTCGTCAGGGCGCGCTGGTGCCAGGCGCTCGCCGTCCGGGCGATCCCGGCGAACCCGACGCCGCCGACGGGGGCGCGGAGGTGCGGGAAGGCGCGCGCGAGCACGGGGTCGCTCGTGTCGAGGTAGTTCGGCTCGAAGAACTCGCCGCCGATGTAGCTCTCGACGGTGCACAGGCCGACCCGACCCATGGTCTTCAGGAGCGACTTCTCGGCGGCGTACGCGAACCGTCGGAACGCGGCTTCCACCTCGTCGGGGTGCTGCTGCTCGGCGCGGAGGCGGACCGCGAGCGGGTGCACCGCCGACGCACCGAAGCCGAGGGCGGAGGCGACGTGGTGCGAGGACGGCAGCTGGCCGCTGTCGACCACGAGCGACACGCGGAGCCGGAGGCCGTCGTCGATGAGTCGCTGGTTGACGGCCGCCACGACGAGGATGAGCGGCAGGGCGGCACCCTCCGCGTGGACGCCGCGGTCGCTGAGGATCGCGATACCGCCGTTCTCTGCGGCGAACCCGGCGACCTCCGCGGCCACGCGCTCGACGGCGGCCTCGAGCGCGTCGGCGTTCACCTGCGCGTCCACCTCGGGCCGGAAGAGGATGTCGAACCACGCGACCGGCGACTCGTGCTGAGCGCTGAGGCGCCGCAATTCGTCCTCGCTGACGATGGGGGATCGGAGGACGAGCTGCTTCGTGCCGACCGTGCCGCTACCGGGCTTCGGACCGAGCGCGACCCGCAGGGTCATGCCGTCAGCCTCACGGATGCTGTCGAGCGGCGGGTTGGTCACCTGGGCGAAGCGCTGAGAGAAGTACTTCGCCAGGCCGCCCTCCTGGTCGGACAGGGCGTTGATGGCGTTGCCGTAGCCCATCGCCGAGATCCGCTCCTTGCCCGAGGCGAGCATCGGGTCCGTCATGAACCGGAAGCTCTCCTGGTTGAGGGAGTAGGCGACGTAGCGCTGCACCTGGCTCAGCCCACCGCGGTAGGCGAACGCGTCGTCCGCCGAGGCCGTCGGTGCCGACACCGGGACGCCCCGGTCCTCGAGCGCGTCGAGGTCGGTGGCCGATGCGGCGAGCATCGCCGGGTAGTCCTTGCGCGCCGCGAGGAGCTCGAGCGCCTCGCCCGTTCGGAGGCGCGTGCCCGTGCGGTGGTCGTAGGCGAGCATGCCGCCGGCCTCGATGCGACCGCGGTGGACCACCTCGTCGTCCGGGAACGGCAGCTGCCCCGCCTCGGAGGTGACGCAGAGGTAGTCCGCCGTCTCGACGCTGCGCAGCGGGCGCAGGCCGAGGCGGTCGAGCCGGGCGCCCACGGTCGTGCCGTCGTTGAAGATGAGGGCGGCCGGGCCGTCGTTCTTCTCCTCGACGAGCGAGAAGTACTCGAGCATCGCCCGAACCTCGCGGCTCAGCGTGCGATCGTTCTCCCAGGCCGGGGGCATGACCGATACGACCGCCTCGAGCAGTTCGAGGCCGTCCTCGACGACGCGGCTGTGCAGCGTCTGGTCGAGGCGGGAGCTGTCCGACTGACCCCTGGCCCGGATGATCTTCCGGCCTCGAGATGCCGCCAGCGCCGTCTCGGACAGACGGTTCTTGCGGTCGGTGTTGAGCTCGCCGTTGTGCGCCATGAGGCGGAAAGGCTGTGCCATCGACGGGTGGGGAGCGGTGTTCGTCGAGAACCTGGTGTGGAAGGCGAGGGTCCTCACCCGGTGCAGGGGGTCGGCCAGGTCGGCGAAGTAGGGGATGACCTCGCCGGAGTTGAGGCGTCCCTTCAGGACCTGCGTGCGCGTGCTGAGTGACAGCGGGTACAGGCCGTCGAGGGTGAGGTCCGTGTAGGCGGTGGCCTCGATCGCGAGCAGGGCCGCGTGCGCGCGCCGGTCGAGGTCATCCGTGGAGGCGTCGTCCGACGGCTCGAAGATCCACTGCCGGATCGGCAGCTGGTACTGCACGGCCTTCGGGCGCAGGACGGCGTCGACCGTCGGCACGGCACGGGCGAGCAGAACCGTGAAGCCGGCCTCGGCGAGCGAGCGTTCGATGAGCGCCTCGGCATCGCCGATCCGACCGTGGTCGACCGGGAGGAAGACGTTCGCGACGCCGAACCGCCCGGCGACGAGCGGCTTGCCGACGAGGGAGCTGAAGAAGTCGACCGAGAGGTCGATCTGCACGCCCGCTCCGTCGCCGACACCCTCGGAGGACATGCCGCCGCGGTGGGGGATGGCGCACAGGGCGGTGTCGCCGAGGGCGATGACGTCGTGACTCTGCACGCCGTCCTTGCGGGTGATGAAGCCGACGCCGCAGTCGCTCTTGTCGGTCTGGCGATCGACGAGGTCGGGCAGGGGCGATGGTGCGGCGGTGCGCGGGCGCGGTGGAACGGAAGACGAGATCACGACGGGGTACCCCTCGGAATGCGGGCGCTGGACGGCCCGGAGACGGTGAGATGACGGGACCGGATCTACGTCGCTGGAGGGTGGGTCCGTGTCGACGCGGGCGCTGGGTGCGGCGGCCGTCGTCTGCATGAATGGAGGTGATCCGATCCTAACCGGGCCGTCCCGCCCACTCAACCGTAACGAGCCGAACCCGGCCGATCGGCGTAGGCTGGGTGTTTCCGGTACGTATGGGACACGCCGTGAGCGCTCCGGCGGCTCCCGTCGACGGCCCATCGTGCAGCGCCCGGATGCGCTGCGGGGCGGCTCACGGGCCGGCCCGTGGTGGATCGGATCGCGACCGGACGACCGATGTGCAGCCAGCTGCATGTTTTTCGGACCAGAATGGTGAGATGACGACAGAGCACACGGCTGCGACCGGTCGCGGCTTCGCGCACGCCAAAGCGATCCTGCTGGGCGAGCACGCCGTCGTCTACGGTTCTCCAGCCGTCGCCCTGCCCATCCCGTCGCTCCGGGTCGAGGCGACCGCCCGGCGCATCGACGGGGCCTCGGTCCTCGACACCGAGATCTCGCTCGGCCCGCTCGACGCCTCCGATCCGCTCGGGACCACCGTCCTCGAGACCCTCGCGCACGTCGGTGCGGCACCGGCCGGCGTCGAGGTCGTCGTCCGCGGGACGCTGCCGATCGGCAGAGGCCTCGGCTCGAGTGCCGCAGCGGCCAACGCGATCGTCGACGCCGTCGCCGACCTCCACGGTGTGGCGCTCGACGACGCCGACCGGTTCGAGCTCGTGCAGCGTGGCGAACGCGTCGCCCACGGGACGCCCAGCGGTCTCGACGCCCGGGCGACGAGCGCCTCGACGCCCATCCTCTTCACCGCCGGCCGCGTCGAGCATCCGCCGATCCGCTTCGGCGGCAGCTTCGTCGTGGCCGACACCGGTGCGCGCGGATCGACCCGGAAGGCGGTCGCCGACGTCCGCACCTTCGTCGAGCTGCACCCCGAGCGCGGCCGGGCGCTGCTGGCCGAGCTCGAACGCGGGACCGTGGAGGGCGTCGCCGACCTCGCCGCGGACCGCCGCGATGACCTCGGGACCCGCATGAACGCGGCGCAGGTGGTCCTCGACGAACTCGGCGCCGGTCACCCCGCCATCACCGCGCTCATCGCGGTCGCCGCGGCGAACGGCGCCCTCGGCGCGAAGCTCACGGGCGGCGGGCAGGGTGGATGCATCATCACCCTCGCCGCGGACCCCGCGTCAGCCCGACGCATCTCGCAAGCCCTCCTCGAGGCCGGAGCACTCGGCACCTGGACGATCGACGCGGAGGACTACGCGTGACCCCGACCCCACAGCAGCATGCCGAGACCGCGTCGGCCGACGGCGCCGCGACCGCGCTGGCCAACCCCAACATCGCCCTCGTCAAGTACTGGGGCAAGCGGGACGAGGCGCTCATCCTCCCGTGGACCGGAAGCCTCTCACTGACCCTCGACGCAGCGCCCACGACGACGACGGTGCGACTGACGGACGCAGCCGACGACGTCGTGCTCCTCGGCGGACGCCCCCTCGAGGGCACCGCCCGCTCCCGCGTCACACGCTTCATCGACCTCGTGCGCGCGCTCGCCGACCGAGACGAGCGCGTCACCGTCGACTCCCACAACGAGATCCCGACGGGGGCCGGCCTCGCCTCCTCGGCCTCGGGCTTCGCCGCGCTGGCGCTCGCCGCATCGACCGCGTTCGGACTCGACCTCGATCGCCGTGCCCTCTCCCGCCTGGCCCGCCGTGGCTCGGGGTCGGCCTCCCGCTCGATCTTCGACGGGATCGCCGTCTGGCACGCCGGCCACGACGACGAGAGCTCCTTCGCCGAGGCGGTGCCCGCGCCCGGACTCGAGCTCGGCATGGTCCTCACCGTCCTCGACGCCCGGGCCAAGTCGGTCTCCAGCCGCGACGGCATGCGGCGCACGGTCGACACCTCGCCGTACTACCCCGCCTGGGTGGAACGCACCCCCGTCGAACTCGAGGAGATGCTCGCCGCGATCGCCCGCGCCGACTTCACCGCCGTGGGCACGATCGCCGAGCGGAACGCGATGCGGATGCACGCCACGATGCTCGGCGCCGAGCCGCCGGTCCGGTACTGGGGACCGGCGAGCGTGGAACTGCTCGACCTCGTCGCAAACCTCAGAGGCGACGGCCTCGAATGCTATGCGACGATGGACGCCGGCCCGAACGTGAAGATCCTGTGTCGAGCCGACGCGGTCGACGAGCTCGCGACTCGGATCCTCGAGGCGCAGCCCGACATCGGCGTCATCCCCGCCAGAGCCGGACGGGGCGCGAGGCTCATCACCTCGGAGCCCGGCGGATCGGCGGGCGAGCAGACAACGGAAGGAGCGCGATGATCGAGATCAAGGCGCCCGGCAAGCTCTTCGTGGCCGGCGAGTACGCCGTCGTCGAACCAGGGCACCCCTCCATCCTCGTCGCGGTCGACCGGTGCGTCACCGTCCGACTCGAGGCGAGCGAGCACGAGGGCCGCATCTTCTCCGACCAGTACGGCCGAGCGCCCATCATCTGGCGTCGCAACCGCAACGGGGTCGTCGTCGAGCACGAGGAACGCCCGCTCGACCACGTCCTCTCCGCCGTGAGCACGATGGAGACCCTCGTCGCCGAGCTCGGCGTGGCGCAGCGGTTCTCCGCGCTGTCCATCACCAGTGAGCTCGACGACGCGAGCGGCAGGAAGTTCGGCCTCGGCTCGAGTGCCGCCGTGACGACCGCCACCATCCGCGCCCTCGACGAGTTCTACCAGCTCGACCTGACCCGGACGCAGATGCTCAAGCTCGCGATCCTCGCCACCATCGACGTCGCGCCGGCAGCCTCCGGGGGCGACCTCGCGGCGAGCATGTTCGGCGGCTGGCTCCGCTACACCTCGCCCGACCGGGCGCGGCTGCGGGAGGTGCGCCACCGCGAAGGGGTGCTCGCAGCCCTCCGCGACCCCTGGGCCGAGCTGGGGCTCGAGCGTCTGTCGCCACCGACCTCCCTCCGGCTCCTCGTCGGCTGGACCGGCGAGCCCGCCTCGACCACGCGTCTCGTCGACGAGCTGCAGTCCCGCAAGTGGGCGGAGACCGCCCACTACACCTCGTTCCTCGCGGCCAGTCGCGCCGCCGTCGACGCCCTCACGATCGGCTTGAACGACGAGGACCCGGCCCTCGTGCTCGGCGCCGTCCGCTCCGCGCGCGCGACGCTCGCCGGTCTCGGCCGCGACGCCGGTGTCGACATCGAGACCGCCGCGCTCGCGCAACTCTGCGACGCCGCCGAACGCCTCGGCGGGGCCGCCAAGTCCTCCGGTGCCGGTGGTGGCGACTGCGGGATCGCGTTCATCGGGCAGTCCGTCTCCACCGCCGCCCTCGAGGACGACTGGTCGGCGCACGGCATCGAGCGGCTCCCGCTCACGGTGCACCCGCCGACCGGACTCATCGACGCCGCCCACAGCCCGTGGGGGCCGTCGGAGATCAGCCGTACCGACGACGACGCGGTCGAATCCATCAGATCCACCTACGCTCGTGCCTTCGCCGAGCAGCACGACGTCCTCCGGGGCGGAACGGAACCCCACGCATGAGCAACGAACCCGACGGCGTCGCACCGGTCCCACTCAAGTGGATCGGTCCGCTCCACCTGAGCGGCAACGTCATGGAGGGCGAGCAGGAGGTCCCGCTCGCCACCTACGAGAGCCCGCTCTGGCCGTCGGTCCGACGGGGCGCCCGCATCTCCTCCATGGTCCCCGGCGGCATCCGCGCGACGCTCGTCGACGAGCGGATGAGCCGCTCCGTCCTGTTCGAGGTCGACTCCGCCGGCGACGCCCTGCAGGCGCTCCGCGAGATCGAGCGCAGCCTGCCCGAGCTGCAGGCCGTCGTCGCCCGGTCGAGCCACTTCGCAGAACTCATCGAGATCAACTCGCAGATCGCCGGCAACCTGCTCTTCCTGCGCCTCGAGTTCCGCACGGGTGACGCGTCCGGGCACAACATGGTCACGCTCGCGGCGGACCGTCTCATGCCGTACATCATGGAGCGTTGGCCGATGCTCCGGTACGGTTCGATCTCCGGCAACTTCTGCTCCGACAAGAAGGCGACCGCGGTCAACGGCATCCTGGGCCGTGGCAAGAACGTCGTCACGGAGATGACGATCCCGCGGGCGATCGTCGAGCGGTTCCTGCACACGACGCCCGAGCAGATCGTGCAGCTGAACGTGCGCAAGAACCTCGTCGGGACGATCCTCGCCGGCGGTCTGCGCAGCGCGAACGCCCACTACGCCAACATGCTGCTCGCGTTCTACCTGGCGACCGGCCAGGACGCGGCGAACATCGTCGAGGGCTCGCAGGGCGTCACGCACGCCGAGGTCCACGACGGCGACCTCTACTTCTCCTGCACCCTGCCGAACCTCATCGTCGGCACGGTCGGCAACGGCAAGGGGCTCGGCTTCGTCGAGGAGAACCTCACCCGCCTCGGATGCCGCGAGGACCGTGAACCCGGCGCCAACGCCCGGCGACTCGCCGTCCTGTGCGCTGCCGCCGTCTGGTGTGGCGAACTGTCACTCCTCGCCGCGCAGACCAACCCCGGTGAACTCATGGCCGCCCACCTGAAGCTCGAACGCAGCGCGCAGACCGCGGCCGGCGCGCCCGCCTGACCCTCCCACCGCACCGGGGGACCGGTGCATCGTCGACGCTCGAACGGAGCACCCCGCACGTGAACACCAACCAGACCACCAGCCCCGCCGTCGGCATCGACGACATCGCCTTCGCGACCGGTGCGAACCGCATCGACCTCGCCGAGCTCGCGGGGCGCTTCGGCGTCGAGCCCGCCAAGTATTACGTCGGTCTCGGCCAGAGCGAGATGAGCGTCCCGGCCGCCGACGAGGACATCGTGACGATGGCCGCCGCCGCTGCCGCGCCCATCATCGAACGGCACGGCAGCGACCGGCTCAGGACCGTCCTGTTCGCCACCGAGTCCGGGATCGACCAGTCGAAGTCCGCGGGCGTCTACGTGCACCGGCTGCTCGGCCTGCCGCAGGCGGTCCGCGTGGTCGAGCTCAAACAGGCCTGCTACTCGGCCACCGCGGCGCTGCAGTTCGCGGCTGCGCTCGTAGCGCGGAACCCCGAGGAGACCGTGCTCGTGATCGCGAGCGACGTCGCGCGGTACGAACTGCACTCCAACGCCGAGCCGACGCAGGGCGCCGGGGCCGTCGCCATGCTCGTGGCCGCCGATCCGGCCATCCTCGAGCTCGAGACCGCGACCGGCGTCTACACGCAGGACGTCATGGACTTCTGGCGCCCGAACCACAGTGCGACGGCGATCGTCGACGGCAAGCTGTCCATCTCGGCCTACCAGGACGCGATCGAGGGTGCCTGGGCGGACTACCGGTCACGCGGCGGAGCGGACTTCTCCGAGGTCGACCACTTCTGCTACCACCAGCCGTTCACGAAGATGGCGATCAAGGCGCACCGGCACCTGGCCAAGTCGCTCGGCGCAGGGCGCACCCAGGAGGAGTTGGACGCACAGATCGAGCCGACGACCGGGTACAACCGCCGGATCGGGAACAGCTACACGGCCTCCGTGTACCTCGCGCTGCTCGCGCTGCTCGACGGTGACGACGACCTCACCGGTCGGCGCATCGCGTTCCTCAGCTACGGATCGGGTGCGGTCGCGGAGTGCTTCAGCGGCATCGTGCGACCGGGCTACCGCTCGGCGCTGCGGAGCGACGCGAACCGTGCGCAGCTGGATGCGCGGACGGTCGTCGACGACGCCCGCTACCTGCAGCTCCTCGAGGACGCGGCGTCGGCCGACGTCCACGACTCCGACCGTCCGCGCGAGACCGGAGCGCCGTTCCGTTTCGCGGGCGTCGTCGGCGATCGCCGGCAGTACGAGCCCACCTCCGCCTGACCCCCCGGCTGTCTTGGGTGGTCGCCAGCGCGGTGCGCTGACGTCACCGCGGGTCGGGGACGTGAGCGCGGGTCTCCAGAGGGGCGCGCTCACGCGTGTGCCCCGCGGTCGTGCCGGTTCCCCCCGCGCTCGCGTCAGCGCACCGCGCCGACGCCGGGTTCGACACCCTCGCGTCAGCGCACCGCGCTGGCACTCCACCAGGTCAGGGGCTGGTCACCCTCGGGAGGTGGCGGCTCGGATCCGGTCGACGAGGAACGGGCCCAGGGTCCGCGACCAGGTGGCCGTGATGTGGTGCAGATCGCGATAGACGAGCACGTTCCCGACGGCGAGCGGACAGGTCCCGGCGGCGCAGTACAGCTCGCCGAGATCCACGACCGGCACGGCACCGTCGGTCATCGCCGCCGTGGCGGTGTTCAGGTCGAACGTCGGGTACGCCTCGGCCACGGGGAAGGCGCACGCCCCCGCGATGAGCTCGGCCGCGCTCGTGCGGTCGACGCACGCCGCCGCTTCGGTCGGTACACGGGGATTGTCCCGCAGCACGACGATCGACGTCCCCTGCTCGAGCACCGGTCCCCAAGCTGCGAGCGTCGCGCCCCGGATCGCGGCCTGCTCGGCCACCGAGGTCTCGTCCGGACTCTTGGAGGTCACCAGGATGATGTCGTACGGCCGCCCACCCGTGAACGCCCGCTGCATGAGGGTCCGCCGGGCGACACAGGCCGCCGAGTCGTCCGGTCCCGGCTCCCGCCACTCGCAGCCTTTGCCGACGTACACGTCGAGCCGCCAGTTCCGTGCCTCGAGCTGATCGACGAGACCGGGGATGAGCATCGTGGCGTGGGAGTTCCCGGTGAGCGCGACCCGTGTGGCGTCCGGGCGCTCGGAACCGAAGGTGCAGCCGGGGAAGTCCGGCGCATCGGCCGCCGCGGAACACCGGAAGGTGTCGCCGGTGTCCTCGGTCCGGACCGACAGCGGCGGCAGGAGTTCATCCGCGAACGCCGGATTGGTGCAGTCCGACACGGCCGCATCGGCACCGAAACACGGCTCGCCATCCGTGACGTAGGTGTCCACGGTGCTCGCGAGGGTGCGTTCCTCGGCGGCGACGGTCAGCAACCCCGCCGTCGGGATGCAGAGCACGAGTGCGGTCGCCACGCCCGCCAGCAGGACGGTTCGTGCGGAGCGGGCGTGCGCGAGGACGGGGGTTCGTCGGACAGGGTCCTCGACGAACCGTTTCGTCAGCGCGGCGAGGACCACGGCGACGACCAGGAGAGCGGCCGCGACCGCCCAACCGAGCGGATCGCCGAGCGCGACGGGCACGCCGAGCACCCACGGCGCGACCACGATGAGCGGCCAGTGCCACAGGTACAGCGAATAGGAGAGATCGCCGAGCAGGAGCGACGCACGTGTGCGCGCAATGGTCGTCACGGACCACCGGTGGGTCGACGATCCACCGACGATGACGAGGAGCGTCCCGAGCACCGGGAGGGCGGCGGCGATCCCGGGGAACGCCGTCCGCTCGGTGAAGGCGACCAGGGCGACCGCCAGGAGGACGACGCCGAGGACGCCGGAGGCCGTCCGCCACCGGGTGCGGTGCACGACCACGACCGGCCCGAGGAGCGCGAGCAGCCCTCCGGCCGCGAATTCCCAGGCACGTGTCGGTGTGGCGAAGTACGCCGGCGCCGGATCCGCCGCCGTGTACAGGATCGAGCACAGGAGTGAGGCGGCACCGATGATCCCGAGCGCCACACCGAGGGTGCGGCGGAGGTCCGACGCTCGCCGCCGGGTGAGCCACACGCACAGCACGACGACGAGTGGCCAGGCGAGGTAGAACTGCTCTTCGACGGACAGCGACCAGAAGTGCTGGACCGGTGACGCGGCGCTGCCCTGCGCGAGGTAGTCGACGGAGCTCCCGGCCAGGAACCAGTTCTCCCAGGAGGTCCCGGCCGCCACGGTCTCGGTGAAGAACTGCGTCCAGGCGCTCGGCGGAGCGAACCGCCAGACGAGGATCGCGGTGACGGCGAGGACGAGCAGCGCGGCCGGCAGGAGTCGCCGGATGCGGCGGGCCCAGAACGCCGGGAGGTCGATGCGGCCCGTCTCGGTGGCCTGGCGTGCGAGGTGGCTCGTGATCAGATAGCCGCTGACGACGAAGAACACGTCGACGCCGACGTACCCACCGGGCAGGAGGCTCGACGACAGGTGGAAGACCACGACGGACAGGACGGCGATCGCGCGGAGCAGCTGAATGTCGGGTTGTGTGCGCGGAACCGCTCCGAGGAGGGGAGACGCGCCGGTCCGCTCCTGCACCTGCCTCACGCGGTCTCCTCCGCCGTCCGGGTCGACGGACGGCGGACTCAGCGTAGGGAACGCCGGTGACGCACTCGTGGACGGCAGATGACCGGTTTGCTTCGGCTTCGGGTGTCGACGGCGGACGGCCGACGATCGGGTCAGCCGACGTTCGCGCCGAAGAGCAGGCCGAGCACGTAGGTCGCCGCGGCCGCCCCGTATCCGATCGCGAGTTGTCGCAGTGCCCGGCGGAGCGGTGGACCGCCGGAGAGGAGCCCGACGACGGCGCCGGTTCCGAGCAGGGCCACCCCGACCAGGAGTGCGGCGACGAGCAGCGCAGCGACACCCTGCAGCCCGAACAGGTAGGGCAGGACCGGGATGACGGCGCCCGATGCGAAGAAGCAGAAGCTCGAGAGCGCGGCTCCGAGCCCGGTCCCGATGGCCTCGTGCTCCATCGCCGCACGGGCCTCGCGCTCGTAGGTCCCTGCACCGACGCGGGCCAGGACGTCCGCGGCGTGTGCCTCGGCCTCGCCGACCTCCATGCCACGGGCCCGGTAGACGAGCGCGAGTTCGTTCGCGTCGACGTCGAGGTGGGGGAGGGCGTCGTCGGCCGCCGGGTTGGGGCTGGACGCCTCGAGCAGCTCGCGCTGCGACCGGACCGAGACGTACTCACCGGCTCCCATCGACAGCGCACCCGCCAGGAGGCCCGCGAGCCCGGCGGCGAGGACGACGCCGTTGCCGACCCCGGTGGCGCTCATGCCGATGACGAGCGCGAGGTTCGAGACGAGTCCGTCGTTCGCTCCGAACACGGCCGCCCGGAAGGTTCCGGACAGGCGGTTGCGTCCACGGGCGGCCAGGCCCCGGACGACCTCCTCGTGGATCTGCTCGTCGGCGGCCATCCGCTCGGTGGCCGCCCGTTCGGTCGCATAGGGCGAGCGCGACTCGGCTCGCTGGACGAGCGCCAGGACGAAGACGGATCCGAACCGCCTCGCGAGCCAGCCCAGCAGTCGGGTCCGCAGGTCACCGCGTTGCGGCTTGCCGGCGTCGTCGCCGAGCAGGGCGATCCAGTGCGACTCGTGGCGTTTCTCGGCCTCGGCGAGCGCGAGCAGGATGTCGCGCTCCTCACCGCTCCGCCGGCCAGCGAGATCCCGGTAGACGGCGGCCTCGGCGCGTTCGTCGGCGAGGTACCCGCGCCAGCGCCGCAGCTCGCGCTGGCTGGGCGGTTCCTGGCGGGACGCGGATCCGTTCGTGGTCGACTCGCTCATCCGCCGATTGTCCCAGACGCCCGTCGACCGGTGCGCAGCGCGCCACGGAGCCGTCCCCGGACTGGGGTCGCCGGGCGAGGGCTTGTCCAGCAGCTGCGGTGCGTCCTGAGCCGATCTTCAGACACTGCGATCTACGATGGTGCTCATGCCCGAGAACTCCGCCCCGTCCCCTGACGCCCCGCCGCTCGTCGGCGTCGTGATGGGCTCGGACTCCGACTGGAACGTCATGAGCGATGCGGCGCAGGTGCTCCGCGACTTCGGCGTGCCGTTCGAGGTCGAGGTGCTGTCGGCCCACCGCACGCCCGAGAAGATGATCGCCTACGGCAAAGCCGCCCACGGTCGCGGGGTGAAGGTGGTCATCGCCGGTGCCGGTGGTGCAGCCCACCTGCCCGGGATGCTCGCCTCCGTCACCACCCTCCCGGTGGTCGGCGTCCCGGTCCCACTGTCACGCCTCGACGGTCTCGACTCACTGCTGTCGATCGTGCAGATGCCCGCGGGCGTGCCGGTCGCGACCGTGTCGATCGGCGGCGCGAAGAACGCGGCGCTGATCGCCGTCAAGATCCTCGCCACGGCCGACGACGCCCTGCACCAGGCGCTCGTCGCCTATGTCGAGGACCTCGCCGCCTCCGTCGAGGAGAAGAACCGGAACCTCAAAGCGCAGCTATGACGAGTGCAGCCACCGCCGCGAAGCCGATGCGGTATCCCGACACCCGTTCACGCGAGGTGATGACCAAGCGTGCCTGGTGGCTCGTCGTCCTCAACCTCCTGATCCCCGGCTCCGCTCAGGTGCTCGCCGGCAACCGGAAGCTCGGGCGGTTCGGACTCTTCTGCACCCTGTCCCTCTGGGTGGTGGCGATCGTGGCCGTCGTCGCCTACCTGCTCTGGCCCGCCCCGGTCATCACCATCGCGACGAACTGGTTCACCCTGACCGCCGTGCAGGTGCTCCTCGCTCTCTACGCCGTCCTGTGGGTCGTCCTCACCCTCGACACGCTGCGCCTCGTCCGCCTCGTGCGGGCCTCTCCGAACGCGCGGCTCGGCGTCGCGCTCTTCGCCACGTTGGCACTCGTCGCGGTCGCCGGGACAGCGGGCTATGGTGCTGTCGTGGCGGGCTCCGCACGTGGCACGATCGGCTCGATCTTCGCCCAGACCGCACCGGTCGAACCGGTCGACGGGTACTACACCTTCCTCCTCCTCGGGGGTGACGCCGGCGCCGACCGCGAGGGACTGCGACCCGACAGCACCTCGGTCGTCGCCGTCAACGCCGAAACGGGCAAAGCGACCGCATTCGGGCTCCCGCGCGACCTCGACCCCGTCCCGTTCCCGGAGGGCTCCGAGATGGCCTCGCTGTATCCGAACGGCTACGGCTACGAGGACGACTGCGACGTCGACGTCTGCCAGCTGAACTCCATCTATACCGAGATCCAGCTCAAGAACCCCGAGCTGTTCCCGAAGGCCGAGGCCGCAGGAAGTGAGCCGGGCATCGAGGCCATGAAGCAGGCGGCCGAGGGCGCGACCGGTCTGAAGATCCAGTACTACGTGCTCGTGGACATGCAGGGCTTCGCGACGCTCATCGACGCGCTCGGCGGCATCACCATGACGCCGACGCAGCGGCTCCCGATGGACGGCGATGAGGACCTCAACGACGTCACCGAGTGGATCGAGCCCGGTAAGCAGGTCATGGACGGTCGGACGGCACTCATGTACGCACGCTCCAGGCACTCGACGAGCGACTACGACCGGATCGCGCGCCAGCGCGAACTCCAGGACGCGATGCTCAAGCAGTTCAACCCGACGAACGTTCTGTTGCGCTTCCAGGAGATCGCCGCGGCGAGCCCGGACGTCGTGAAGACGGATGTCCCGCAGTCGATGCTCGGGTACTTCGTGAACCTCGCCGGGAAGACGAAGGCCGCAGGTCTCGCGAGCGTGGAGTTCGTGCCGCCGCTCATCGACCCCACCGAACCTGACTACGGGCTCATCAAGCAGACCGTCCAGGACACGCTCTGGCCGCCGACACCGACCGCGGATCCGACCGACGCGGGTTGACCCCGCGACCGGCCCACCGGGACCGGTCAGATCTCGGCGTGCAACTGCCAGACGCGCTCTGCGGAGTCGCGCCAGCTGAACGCCTGCTCGCGGTCCATGCCGAGGATCCGCAGTCGAGCGAGTCGTTCGGTGTCACCGACGACGTCGTTGATGGTGGCGATGAGACGGTCCGCGTAGCCCTTCGCACCGGACTCGACGACGACACCGGCTCCGCCGCCGACCTCGACGAGCGCGGGCACGTCGGAGTGGATGACGGGCGTGCCGAAGCGGAAGGCCTCGACGAGCGGGAGGCCGAAACCCTCGGCCAGACTCGGGTATACGAGTGCGGTGGCACGGTCGAGGACGACGGCCAGGTCGGCGTCGTCGAGGAATCCGAGTGCTCGCACGCGGCCCTCCGGAAGACCGGCCTCGTCGGCGACCTGCGCGAGCGTGACGTCTCCCCAACTGTCGGTACCGACGATGAGCAGCGGCAGGTCAGGCGCTCCCGGACGACCGAGCCCGGTGATGAGTTCGGTGATACCGCGACGCGGGTCGAGCGAGCCGACCGAGACGAGGTACTCGGAGGGGAGGTCGAGCGTCCGTGCTCGGCCGTCGGCATCCGTGGGGAGGGCGAGGGTGGATGCGGCGGCGCCTCCGATGACGCGGACCCGGTCGCCGAGGTCGATGATCTGACGCAGTTCGTCTGCCACGGCGTGGGTCGGGACGACGATGGCGTCTGCGTGTTTTCGGGCGCGTTTCACCATGGCCTTCTGCCAGCTGACCGACAACGGTGTCAGCGAGGACGGGTGTGACCAGGCGAGCGTGTCATGGATGGTGACGACGATCTGATTGCCGTCGTTGATGCGGTCGTGCCTGCTGAGCGGAGCGAGGAGACCCGGCGCGTGCACCATGCCGGTGCCGGCGCCGGGCGTGACGATACCGAGCTGCCAGGCGGCGCTGAGTTCACGCCGAGGCAGCGTCGTGCGGTGCAGGGCTGCGAGGCCCGGCAGCTTCGATTCGAGGAGGTCGACCTTCTCCTTCGACACCGCGGACACGATGCCTTCGACGTCGCAGCCGGGAGGTGCGCTCGCGATGATCTCGCGGGTGAGTTCCTCGGAGTACCGGCCGACACCACCTGCCACCGGAGCGACGATCTGGTCGACGACGACCCGGAGTGTCGTCACGGTGCCGTCACGACGCCGTGCTGCGTCGCTGCTTCGAAGGCCTCGCGCCAGTCGCGCATCGGCGCCAGACCTGCGACGGCCCAGGCGTCGTGGCCCAGCACCGAGTAGGCGGGGCGCGGCGCAGGACGGACGAAGGCGGAGCTGTCGGTGGGGGAGACCCGGGCAGGGTCCGCGCCGACCGCCGCGAAGACGGCCTGTGCGAACTCGTACCAGGAGGCCTGCCCACCGTTCGTGCCGTGGTACACCCCAGCCGGCGCGTCAGCATCGAGCAGCGCGACGATCTGCGCAGCCAGGTCCGCCGTCCAGGTCGGCTGTCCCAGCTGGTCGGTCACGACGCCCGGATCGACGCCGTTCGCCGCCAGCTTCGCCATCGTCGCGGCGAAGTTCGGTCCGTTCTTCCCGTACAGCCAGGCCGTACGGACGATGTACGACCCGTCCGGGTGTTCCGCGAGGACGGCACGCTCACCGTCGGCCTTCGTCCGGCCGTAGGCGCTGATCGGAGCGAGCGGGTGGTCCTCCTGGTACGGCGAGGTGGCGGAGCCGTCGAAGACGTAGTCGGTGGACACCTGGACCAACTTCGCACCGGCCTCACGAGCGGCCACCGCGAGGTTGCGGGCTCCGACGGCGTTCACCGCGGCCGCGTCGGCCTCGTTCGATTCGGCGTCGTCCACCTTCGTGTATGCGGCAGCGTTGATGACCGCCGAGTGGCCGGCGACGGCGGCGCGGACGGCCTCGAGATCCGTCACGTCGAGCTCGGCGCGGCCGAGGGCGGTGACCGGACGGCCCACGAGGGCCTCCTGCAGGTCATGGCCGAGCATGCCGGAGGCTCCGGTGATGAGATAAGACAAGGTGTGGTTCCTCTCCGATGGGGCGAAGTCATCGTAACGTGTGGGGCTTCGGGAGGTCTGGACGGTCGGGACCGGACACCCCGAGCCGCCGCGGAACCGGTGTCCGCCTCAGCCGAGGGAAGGGCGGTCTGTCGGCTCCCTGACCGTGCCGGTCCGCGATGGGGGTTCTTCGAAGATCGTCCGCTGTGCTTCCTCGACGCGGGCTGCC
Organism: Plantibacter sp. MMLR14_011; assembly: GCF_001865025.1. Classification (NCBI taxonomy): domain Bacteria; kingdom Bacillati; phylum Actinomycetota; class Actinomycetes; order Micrococcales; family Microbacteriaceae; genus Plantibacter; species Plantibacter sp. MMLR14_011. The sequence goes on along the minus strand of NZ_MJGW01000094.1, from coordinate 164,249 downwards.
GATGCGAGACCGTCCTTACGATGGTGCCCGTAGACCCAGTAGCGGTACAAGGCGAACCGGAACAGCGTGCCGAGGCCCAGCCCGATGACGTTGCTCGCGATGTTGTCGGCGAGGAGGGTGTCGTACCCGAGAACGTAGTGGCTGATGTAGAGGCAGAGGAGCGCGATCCCCATGCCGCCGAGCGACACGACCACGTACTCGACGAGCTCGAGGACGAAGTTCTTGCGACGGTGCTCACGGAACGTCCAGTAGCGATTGCCGATCCAGTTGAAGACGATGGCGACCGAGACGCTGACGGCCTTCGCCCCGATGGGCGACTGCAGGGCGTGATCGTGTCCGAACACGCCGAGCCGCAGCAGGTTGAACAGGGCGATGTCGATGCCGAACCCGATGAGCCCGACGACGCCGAACTTGAGCGCGTACTGCGCGATGCCGAACCAGACGCGCTCTGCGAGCCTCTTGAGGCGCTCCATGTTGCTCCCAAACGACGAAACCGATCGTTCGAGTATCACAGGGGACGCCGCTCCGTGCGCTGTGAGCGTTGTCACAGAGTGCCGCGGCAGTCGACGGATTGGTAGGATCGCCGGGTGCAGATCCGAGAACTGAACGTCCCAGACAGCTACGAGATCACGCCGAAGCAGTTCGGCGACGACCGAGGTGTCTTCCTGGAGTGGTACCGCTTCGACAAGCTCGAGGAGGCGAGCGGTCGCTCGATCAAGCTCGCCCAGTCGAACACGTCCGTGTCCAAGCGCGGCTCCGTCCGTGGCATCCACTTCGCCGACATCCCGATCGGGCAGGCGAAGTACGTCACGGCGACGCGTGGCGCGGTCCTCGACTACGTCATCGACATCCGCGTCGGTTCGCCGACGTTCGGCCAGGTCGACTCGGTGCTGCTCGACGACACCGACCGCAAGGCGATCTTCATCTCCGAGGGGCTCGGGCACTGCTTCGTGGCGCTGACCGACGATGCGACCGTCAGCTACCTCGTCACCGACGTGTACCGTCCTGACCGCGAGCATGGCATCAACCCGCTCGACCCGGAGATCGGACTCGTCATCCCGGACGCGGCAGGAACACCGCTCCTGTCGCCGAAGGACACCGAGGCTCCCGGCCTGTCGGAGGCGGCAGCGGCCGGCCTGCTGCCGACGTGGGACGACGCCCGCGCATTTTACGCGTCGCTCCGGTCGAGCTGATCGCATGAGCGAGCCCGCCAACCGGTCGCTCGTCGGCTCGGCACCCGTGGTGATCGAGCCCGACTGGCTCGGTCCCACGGCCTTCTGGCAGCCGAGGTTCTTCCCGCTCTCGGCGTGGGTCGAGCACGCGCCATTCGCCTTCTGGATCGCCGATGCCGTCCGACCACGTGTCTTCGCCGAACTCGGCACGCACTACGGTTACTCCTACTTCACCTTCTGCGAGGCGTTCCGTCGCCTCGGCTTGGAGACGAAATCCTTCGCGCTCGACACCTGGCAGGGCGACGACCACGCGGGTGCTTACGGTGAAGAGGTCTACGAGTACGTCACGGGCGTGAACGACCGGGAGTTCGGATCCTCATCGACCCTGCTGCGAGGGTACTTCGACGACTCCGTCGACCAGTTCGCCGACGGCACCATCGACCTCCTCCACATCGACGGGCGTCACGGCTACGAGGACGTCCTGCACGACTACGAGTCCTGGCGGCCCAAGCTCTCCGAGCGCGCCGTGGTCCTCTTCCACGACATCGCGGAGCACCAGGAGGGGTTCGGCGTCTGGCGGTTCTGGGACGAGATCAAGACCCGCCACCCCTCGTTCACCTTCGAGCACAATCACGGCCTCGGTGTCCTGGGCGTCGGTTCCGAGCTGCCCGAGACGATGGTCCGGTTCTTCGAGGTCGCGGCTCGGGAACCTGAACGCGTCCGCGACGCCTACGCGCGGCTCGGTGCGGACTTGTCCGCCATCGTCGCGGGGCGGGACGACGATGCCGCTGTGCGGGTGGCTCTCGAGGAACGAGGGGCTGCCCTCGAGGAACGAGGGGCCGAACTCGAGCATGCCGAACAGCTCGTCGCGGCCGCTGAAGCCGAAAACCTCGGCCTCCGCCAGCAGCTCGAAGCGGTGCGAACAAGTACCAGCTGGAAGCTCACGGCTCCCGTGCGAAAGGTCAGCGGAGTGGTGAGGCGTCGCGCGGACTGAATCGCGCCGACCACGACCGTCTCGGCGGCGTCGGATCGCCGTGGCGAACTCCGACTAGACTGCATGAGTTATGCGAGGAATCATTCTGGCCGGAGGATCCGGCACGCGACTGTGGCCGATCACCAAGGGCATCTCGAAGCAGTTGATGCCCATCTACGACAAACCGATGATCTACTACCCCCTGTCGACGCTGATGATGGCCGGGATCGACGAGATCCTCATCATCACCACGCCGGAGTACAACGAGCAGTTCCGCGCGCTCCTCGGGACCGGGGCCGAGCTCGGCATCCGCATCGAGTACGCGGTCCAGCCCTCGCCCGACGGCCTCGCCCAGGCGTTCATCATCGGTGAGGAGTTCATCGGCGACGAGAGCGTCGCGCTCGTCCTCGGCGACAACATCTTCCACGGCACGGGACTCGGCTCAGCCCTCCGCAATCACAACAGCATCGACGGTGCGCTGATCTTCGCCTATCAGGTCGCCGACCCGACCGCCTACGGCGTCGTCGAGTTCGATGACGACTTCACGGCGATCTCGATCGAGGAGAAGCCGGCGAAGCCGAAGAGCAACTACGCCGTCCCCGGTCTGTACTTCTACGACAACTCGGTCGTCGAGATCGCGAAGACGATCGAGCCATCCGCTCGCGGCGAGCTCGAGATCTCGACCGTCAACGAGCGCTACCTCGAGCAGGGATCGCTGCAGGTCCAGGTCCTCGATCGCGGCACCGCCTGGCTCGACACCGGCACCTTCGAGTCGATGATGCAGGCATCCGAGTACGTCCGGGTCATCGAGGACCGTCAGGGGTTCAAGGTCGGGTGCATCGAGGAGATCGCATGGCGCGCCGGGTGGATCGACGACAAGCAGCTGGCCGTCCTCGCCGCTCCTCTGGTCAAGAGCGGATACGGACGTTACCTGCAGACCCTGCTCGCGCAGGCATGACGCTCGTCACCCCGCGCTGAGCGCACGGATCGTCACTCCGGGCCCGGTGCCGCAGTAGGTCGTCCGACCGCTGGGGTGCCGGGCCTGATCCGTGCGACAGCGAGCGCGTACAGGCACACGGCGACGTCGATGACGATGAGTCCGAACCGGCTCACGAGCACGATACCGAGGACCGAGCCGACCGGGACGACACTGGTGAGCACGAGGGCGAGGATCGCCTCCCGGACGCCAGCGCCGGCGGGCGCGATGATCGCGAGGAACCCCGCGACCCAGGCCAGGGCGTAGCCCGAGGTCGCGAGCGGCAGCAGACCCGGATCGAATGTGCCCAGCGACGTGACGATGGTCCAGAGATGGACGCCGAAGCACACCCAGCTGATGAGCGACCATCCGATGGCTGCGGTCAACGGGAGGGCCCGGATGGGCGGTAGAGGGTCCTTCCGGCGGAGGAGTCGGAAGGCGAACCCGATGATCCTCGTGAGGACCGGTGGCAGGAGGGCGATGACGCCGACGGCGATCGCGAGGACGACGAGCCAGCCGTAGGAAGCGGCCAGTGCCGGAAACGCGAGGAACGTGCCGGCGGCGACGGTTGAGCCGGCGATGAGGCTCACCAACAGCTGGGCTGTGAGGGTGATCGCCGTGACCCCCGTCGGGATGCCCGCGCGCGCGCCGAGCTGGCTGCCGGCGACGATGGGCCAGACACCGCCCGGCAGGTACTTGCCGATCTGGGACACGAACACGACGTGCGAGGCGTCCCGCACCGAGATGCGGTAGCCGAAGGCGATGACGACGGCCCGCCAGGCGAGCATCGAGAAGAAGACGCCGAGGAAGCCGGCCACGAGAGAACCGAGCAGCCAGACCGGTTGCATCGTGAGCACGCTCGAGACGAAGTCGTCCCAGCTGCGGATGACGGTCCACGTGATGAAGCCGATGACGACCACCGCGAAGGCGATCTGGAGGGGCCGTTTGACCTGGGTAAGCTTGTTCATGGCAGATGCCCATTATCTCCCACGGCGTCCACAGCCGGTGCGTGCGGCGATCGCCGCACGTCGATGGGAGCACCCGCTCGATCCGGAGGTCCCGTGCCACGTCCCCGTCTCCTCGTCCTCGCCTCCACGTTCCCCGCCCGTGCCGGCGACGGCGTGCCGGCGTTCGTGAGGGATCTGGCTCTGCAGGAATCCCTCGACTTCGACACCAGGGTCCTGGTACCACGGGTGCCAGGGGCCGCATCGGATGAGCAGGACGGTGACCTGCACATCACGCGATACCCGTATTTTCCGAAGCATTGGGAGGACCTCGCAGACGGCGCCATCATCGAGAACCTGCGTGCGAAGCCGATTCGCTGGCTGCAGGTTCCAGGGCTGTTCCTGGCCCAACTGATTGCGCTCCGACGTGTTCTCCGTGAGTTCCGTCCCGACGTCCTCCATGTGCATTGGATCATCCCCCAGGGGGTCGTGGCCCTGCTCGGCGGCCGACGCGTCCCGCAGCTCGTGACGACCCTCGGCGGCGACCTGTACGCGCTGAACGCCGCTCCGCTGCGTGCGCTGAAGGCGCGGATCGTGCGTCGGGCGGGCGCGGTGACCGTCATGAACGCCGACATGCGTGACCGCGTGATCGCGTTGGGCGCAGCGCCTGCAAGCGTCCAGGTCATCCCGATGGGTGCCGATCTGCCTCCGGTCCCTGCGTCGGAGCCGGCAGGGGCGGACGAGGCCGTACCGGCTCCAGGCGTGGTGCCCGCCCGCTTGATGTTCGTCGGGCGACTCGTCGAGAAGAAGGGTCTGTCCTACCTCATCGAGGCCGTCCGCCGGGCACCGGCCGGGTCGCTGGAGCTCGAGATCGTGGGCGACGGACCGCTGCGGACCGCCCTCGAGACGGAGGCATCCGGCCTACCCGTGGTCTTCATCGGTCAGCAGGGGCGCACCGAGCTGTTCGCTGCGTACCGCCGTGCCGACGTGGTCGTCTTCCCCTCGGTCGCGTCCACCTCCGGCGATCAGGACGGTCTTCCGGTCGCTCTGCTCGAGGCGATGCGTGCCGGCCGGGCCATCATCGCGACGGATCTGCCGGGGTTGAACGAGGTCGTGCTCGACGACGCGACCGGCTTGGTCGTACCCGATCGGGATACTGCTGCCCTGCTCCGAGCGATCCAGCGGCTCGCTGACGATCCAGACCTCCGGGAACGACTCGGCGCGGCAGCCGCGACGCAGGCCGAGCAGTTCTCGATCGAGGCGATCGGCTCCCGATACCGCACGCTGCTGCACGACGTGCTGGGTGCCGTCGGTCGTCGTTCGTCCGACTGATCGGTCAGCGTCGTCCGAGCTGTTCCCAGGTCGAGGCGATGCCGCGCTCCAGGGGGGTCGTCGGAGGGGCGCCGAACTCGGAGCGGTAGCGTGCGGTCTCGAGCACGACGGTCTCGACGAACGTGCTCGGGACAGGTCGCGGAGCGACGTCCAGCGGTCGGCCGACGACCCGTGCGATGGCCTCCAGGACCTCCGAGACCGTGTGTCCGACGCCACTCCCGATGTTGTAGACCGAGTGTGCCGGGTCACCGTCGACGATCCGGGCGATCATCTCGATCGCGTCGTCGATGTAGAGGTAGTCGCGCACCATGCTGCCGTCGCCGTAGCGGACGATGGCGTCGCCCGCGGCGATGTTCGCGAGCGCGATGGGGATGAGCCCCTGGCGGCGGCCGGGGTGCTGACCGGGCCCGTACGGATTCGAGATGCGGAGTGACACCGCGTCGAGCCCACGTTTGACACGGAAGTACCGGAGGTAGTGCTCGATCGTGAGCTTCCCGATGGCGTACGGGGAGCGGGGGAGGGCCGGGTCGGTCTCCCGGTATCGTTCGAGACCCTGATCGCCGTAGATCGCGCCACCGGTGGAGGCGAAGTAGAACCGTTCGATCTCGGCGTCGGCACACAGACCCAGGAGCTCGACGGTCTGTCCCACATTGGTGCGGAGATCGAGCGAAGGGTCGTTCTCAGAGGTCGCCGGCGCGGTCGTGGAGAGGAAGTGGAACACGAGGTCCTGACCGCGGACCGCGGCTGCGAGGTCGCTGCGGTCGAAGAAGTCTCCGGCCAGGATCGTCGCGTCGCGCGTGTCGAAGTTCCGCGGGGATCGGAACCGGTCGAACACCGTCACGTCATGACCGCGTTCGACGAGGGCGTCCACGAGTGGTCCGCCGAGGAACCCGTTGCCGCCGATGACGAGGCTGCGCACCATGGCTCAGCCGCCGTACCGCTGCAGCTTGAGGTAGTCGAGCATCTCCTCGTTGAGCGTGCGGTTGATCCTGGTGAGGTCGGCGACCACACCGATGGCGAAGGACAGGAGCGCGCCCATCAGCAGCGTCGCCCCGACGAGCAGGCTCTGGAGGTGGTTCCCCTCGTCCTGGACGATCGTGAGGATGAGGTACCGGACGAACGGGGTGAGCCCCGCGAGCAGCAGCAGGAGTCCGAGCCCGGCGAACACGACATAGGGCCGGTACATCAGGAAGGCCCGCACGATCGCGACACCCGACTGGTACATGTGCTCGCCGATGGATCGGAACAGTCGTGACTCGCGCGTCTTCGGATTCGTCGTGACCGGGATGCTCGTGATCGCCAGGCGTTTGTTGCCCGCCTGGATGATCGTCTCCATGCAGTAGCTGAACTTGGTGACCACGTTGAGCCGGATGAGGGAGTACTTCGAGTACGCGCGGAACCCGCTGGCCGCATCCGGGAGCGTCGTCTTCGCCGCCTTGTTGACGATGAAGCTCCCGAAGCGCTGCATCGCCTTCTTGAACGGGGAGAAGTGCTCGATGAGCGCCGTCTGCCGGTCCGCCACGACGATCTCGGCCTCACCCGCGAGGATGGGCTGGACCAGGTCGCCGATGCGGTTCTGCGGGTACTGGTTGTCGCCGTCCGTGTTCACCACGATGTCGGCGCCGTGGAGCAGGGCGTAGTCGACGCCGTCGCGGAACGACCGGGCCAGTCCCATGTTCGTCGAGTGCTTCACGAAGTGCTTCACGCCGTAGGACTTGGCGACCTCGATCGTGCGGTCGGTCGACCCGTCGTCGATGATGAGGATCTCGATCTCGTCGATGCCCGGGATCGAGGTCGGAATCGACTCGAGGACGAGCGGGAGGGTCTCCTCTTCGTTCAGGCACGGGATCTGGACAAAGAGCTTCATAGGCGACTTCCGGAACTGTAGGCGATACGACCGGTCCCAGAGTACCGTCGGATCCGTCGGGTCGCTGCTCGGAGCCGACCCGAGCAGGTCCGTCGGGTCATGCGGTCACCGGTTGCAGCACGAGGGTTGAGGCATACTGGGGGCTTTGACCCTGACGAGCCCGAGGAGTGCCGTGCAACGATCGCGACCTCGCGACGGCGTGTCCGCGCCTCGGACTCCCTCGATGCTCGGCCCGAGTCTCGGGTCGTCGGCGGTGTCCGTGATCGCGTGGGCTGCACTGGTGGCCTTCGTCGTGTGCACGATCGGGCCCGCGCTCGTCGGTGTCACGAGTTTCCTCGGCACCGACCTGCTGGTCTCCTTCGCCCCGTGGCAGTCGTCGATCGGGTTGCCGCAGGATCCGACGAACCGCTTCATCGGCGACACCATCGACACCGTGGTACCGCAGACCGCCTTGATCGTCGAGGCCGCACGGGAGGGCTCGTTCGCGGCGTGGAATCCGTACGCGGCGGGTGGTGCCGAGCTTGCCGGCCTGCCGAACTCGGGCGTGTACTCCCCGCTGTCGCTGCCGTGGTGGTTCCTCCCGGTGAGCGCCGCACCCGGCTACGTGAAGCTCCTCGAGATCGTCGTCATCACCCTCGGCATGTCCTTGCTCCTGCGGCGCTGGAGGCTGCCGAACGCGAGCTGGGCGGTCGCGAGCCTCATCTTCGCGTCGTCCGGATTCATGATCTCCTGGACGAACTGGCCGCAGACCCGTGTGGCGGCCCTGCTGCCGTTGTTGTTCTGGGCGCTCGACCGCATTGCGATCCGTCCCCGACCGGTCGACGTGGCCATCCTCGGGCTCGTGGTCGCCTCGCTCCTCCTCGGTGGCTTCCCGGCGGTCGCCGGCTACGCGCTCTATGCGGGAGGCGCCTACCTGCTCGTGAGGTCGATCGTCGTCCGGCGGCGATGGCAGGGGGTGCTGTCAGCAGTCGGCACCGGTGCCGCCGGTGTCGTGCTCGGTGTCGGTCTCTCCGCTTGGCAGCTCGTCCCGTTCGCGGTGAACGCGTCGAGTGTCCTCGATCTGTCTGCCCGCGCGGCAACGTCCGGCGCGTCACTGCACTGGGGCGACCTCGCGTCGCTCCTCGTACCGGAGGTTGTCGGAGATGTCGACGCCGGGCTCACCTGGGGAGCCGGGAATCCGATCGAGCGCTTGTCCTACATCGGCGTCGGAGCACTGGCCCTGGTCGCCGCCGCCGGTCTCATCGTCCCCCGGAGCCGGCGACTCCGCCCGAGTTTGACCTTCGTCGTCGTCGCGCTCGCGCTCAGTGTCGTCCTCACCTTCGTGGGCGGTCCGATCCTCGCGGCGTTCCAGGAGCTTCCGGTCTTCTCCAACAACCCGATCGCGCGGCTGCGGGTCCTCGTCGGGTTCTTCCTGGCGCTGCTCGCGGCGGTCGGCTTCGCCGCGGTGATCGATCCGACCTCGCTGCGAGCGGAGGTGCGTCTCCTGCGGCGCGCTCGGACGAGACGTCATCTCTGGTGGCGGATCCTGGCGCTCGTCGTCGTGATCGCCATCGGGTGCGTCGCGGCGTTCACCGTTCGCGACACGCTCTGGACGCTGCCCGCCGACGTCATCCCCGCGATGCGCGAGCACATCGGCGTGGTCGGAGCCTTCGCAGCCTTCGCCGTCCTCATCGTCGTCGCCGCCTGGGTCGGTGGTCGACGTGTCGGCATTCTGGCGGGCTGCATCCTCCCGGTCATGCTCGTCGTGCCGGCGATCGTGGTCGCGAACGAGTGGTGGCCGCAGTCGCCCCCGGAGACGGTCTACCCGACCACGGCGACACACCGGTTCCTGGAGCGCGGACTCGGGGAGAGCCGGTACGCGTCCGTAGACCAGACGATGCTCCCGGGGACGAACACGATCGACCGGCTCCGCTCCGTCGGCGGGCACGCGTTCCACACGACCGAGTGGCAGGATCTCCTGGAGGCGGTCGAGCCGGACGCGTTCTTCAGCCGGACGTACTCCGCTCTGCGTTCCGGGGATCTCGCGACCTCGATCCGCTCACCGATCCTGGACCGGCTCGCCGTCAAATACGTCGTCGACAATCCGGAGGCCACGGTACTCGGCCAACCGGAAGGCACGATCGACCGCACCGGCCGGGTGCAGGTCGCCGACGGGGACCGAGTCCGTTCCGCGGTGCAGTCCGGCCCGGTGCGAGGCGTCGTGTTCGCGTTGCCGGACAGCGTCGTGGGGCAGGACGACCCCGACGGAGTGACCGTCACCCTCGACATCCGCGACGCGGTGACCGATGAACGGATCGCGACGACGTCGACCTGGTTTCCCGCGCTGACCGCCGACCAGTCGGTCGCGGTGGAAGGCGAGGACATTCCAGCCGACCGAGCCTGGGTGGCAGAGCTGCGGTTCGACGGCATCGGCATTCCGGCTCCGGTCGCAGCCGATCCCTCCGGTCGATTGGGGATCTCGCTCGTCCGTCCCGCCGACGACGGGCTCCGCGTCGCGCACACGGGCGACGCCACCGTCTATGAACGGACGACGGCACTCGATCGGATCAGATGGGCGTCGACCGCCATGACGGAGACTGACCCTGCCGAGCAGGTGGCGACGATGGCGGACGGCTCCCTTCCGAGCACGGCCGTCCTGCTGGAGCGTCCGGAGGATGCTCGGGAGGTCGCGAGCGACCGAGCGGCCTCGACCGCCGCGGTCACGGTCCTTCCCAGCGACACCAGTCGCATGGAGGTCGAGGTGGTCGCCGATGGAGCAGGCTGGGTCGTGGTCGCGGACTCGCTTCGCCGACCGGGCTGGGCGGCGACGGTTGACGGGAAGCCCGTCGAGCTGCTGCCGGCCGAGCATGCCGGCGCGGCCATCGCGGTCCCGACCGGCGAGCACCGTGTCGTCCTGCAGTACACGGTCCCCGGGCAGCAAGTCGGTCTGGGGGTGACCGCGGCGTCGTCGCTCGTCGTCGTGGTCCTCGTCGTCGTGGACGCGTTCCTCGTCCGCCGCCGCCGGCGATCGCTCCTGAGTGGTGACCCAGGACTTCTAGGTTAGATTGGTCAGCATGTCTTCACGCCCGACCCCCGGGGTGCGATGAGCTACGTCAAGGAGATCCTCGGATCCCGCGAGCTCCTCGCGAACCTCACCCTCCGCGACATCCGCGGCCAGTACAAGCGAACCATCTTCGGCCAGCTGTGGTCCTTGGCGAACCCGCTGGCGCAGATGCTCATCTACACCTTCGTGTTCTCGTTCATCTTCCAGGTTCCGCTGCAGACGGGCGACCCGAGTGGGCTGCACATCTTCGCGCTCTGGCTCCTCTGCGGGCTCCTGCCCTGGATGTTCTTCTCGAACGTGGTGAACACCGGCATGGGCTCGCTCATCGCGAACACCGGACTGATCCAGAAGGTGTACTTCTCGCGCATCGTGCTCCCGATCTCCGCGGTCGGTGCCATCGGCTTCAACTGGTTGTTCGAGATGGCCGTGCTCTGCATCGCGCTGAGCCTGCTCGGTGCGTTCGTCCTGCCGTGGCTGCCGCTCGTCGTGCTCACCATGGTCCTCCTGGCGATCTTCGCCGCGGGCCTCGCACTGATGCTGTCCATCGCCAACGTCTACTTCCGCGACACGCAGTACTTCATGGGCATCATCATGCAGATCTGGATGTACGCGACGCCGATCATCTACCCGATCTCGCTCGTGCAAGCGCAGTCCGACAAGTACGGCCCGCTGTTCGGGACGCCGATCACGATCATCGACATCTACCGCATCAACCCGCTCGAGCACTTCGTGGCCGTGTTCCGGAACCTCCTTTACGACAACCGGTTCCCCGACCCCGCCGACCTGCTCACCATCGCCGCCTGGGCGCTCGTGTCCTTCACCGTGGGCCTGCTCGTCTTCCGCCGGCACGAGAAGAGATTGGCGGAGGCCCTGTGAGCACCGCAGCAGTCGTCGTGGACGACGTCAGCAAGAAGTTCCGGCTCTACCACGAGCGCAACCAGAGCATCAAGTCGGCCATCATGCGCCGACGTCGTTCCGTCCACGAGGACTTCTGGGCCCTCAAGAACGTCGGGTTCGAGGTGCCTGAAGGATCGACCTTCGGTCTCATCGGGTCGAACGGCTCGGGCAAGTCGACGCTGCTCAAGTGCCTCGCCAAGATCTACTATCCCGAGCAGGGGTCGATCACCGCGCGCGGCAAGCTCGCCGCGCTGCTCGAGGTCGGCTCGGGATTCCACCCGGAACTCTCCGGGCGGGACAACATCTTCCTGAACGGGTCGATCCTCGGGATGTCGCGGAAGGAGATCGAGCGCAAACTCGACACGATCATCGACTTCTCCGGCGTCGAGCAGTTCATCGACCAGCCGGTGAAGAACTACTCGTCCGGCATGTACGTGCGTCTGGGCTTCTCCGTCGCGATCAACGTCGACCCCGACGTCCTCGTCGTCGATGAGGTTCTCGCGGTCGGTGACGCGGAGTTCCAAGAGAAGTGCCGTCAGAAGTTCGTCGAGTACAAGCAGCAGGGCAAGACGGTGATCCTGGTGAGCCACTCGATGGACACGGTGCAGCAGATGTGCGATCACGCGGCCTGGTTGCGGCACGGCGAACTCGTGGAGAGCGGTGAGGCCGCTCCGACGATCGCCGCCTACCTCAACAGCCTCGGTGAGAACGCCGGCTGAGTGGAGCGAGCGGCGGTCCGAACCGCCGCTCAGGTGCGGAACGATACACTCGGCAGGTCTGTCGAGGACAGGATATGTCGAGGAGCAAGAGTGAAGAACACACGTAAGAGACGTCCGGGCGTCGTATCCGTCATCCTGGTGAACTACCGCGGATCCGCGGACACGATCCAGTGCGTGCGGACGCTCCGCGAAATCGACTTCCCGCAGGACCGCCTCGAGATCATCGTGGTCGAGAACGGCTCCGGCGACGACAGCCTCGAGCAGCTCGCCACCCTGGGGGACCTCGCAACGATCGTGCCCTCCAAGGTCAACGGCGGCTTCACCGGTGGTTGCAACCTCGGCGTCTCGAAGTCGAGCGGTGAATTCGTCGCCTTCCTCAACAACGATGCACGCCCCGACGACCAGTGGATCAACGCGGCGATGGACACCTTCGCCGAGAGCAAGGACATCGGCGCCGTCGCGAGCAAGGTGCTCGACTGGGAAGGTGAACGCGTCGACTATGTCGGCTCGGCGCTCACGTGGTACGGCATGGGGTACAAACCGCACGCCGGTGAACACGACCGACCCGAATGGAGCGTCGAGAAGGACGTCCTGTTCGGCACCGGCGCGGCGATGTTCGTCCGGGCCGAGCTCTTCGAGCAGCTCGGAGGGTTCGACGACCGCTACTTCATGTTCTACGAGGACGTCGACCTCGGCTGGCGCTTGAACCTCCTCGGCTACCGGTTCCGGTTCCAGCCGAAATCGCTGGCGTTCCACAAGCACCACGCGTCGATGGAGAAGTTCGGCAACTACTTCGAGACCTACCTGCTCGAGCGCAACGCCCTCTACACGCTCTACAAGAACCTCGACGACGAGGCCCTCAGCCGCTCGTTCGCCGCGGCGGTGCTGCTGGCGACGCGTCGCGCCACGGGTCGGGCGAAGCTCGACACCACGGCGCTCGATCTGCGCAAGTCGAAGGACGACGACGGCAGTCCGGCATCGATGCTCTCGAAGCAGCTCCTCGCCGGCGTCAACGCCATCGACCAGGTTGTGGAGAACCTCCCGGAACTCGCGAAGGACCGCGAGCTGGTGCAGGCGACCCGTACCCGGTCCGATCGCCAGCTGCGGCTCCTGCTCGGCAACATCGACGAGCCCGCATATCCGATCGAGAGCTATCTCGAGGGGTACGACAAGATCGTCTCATCACTGAACGTCCTCGACGAGCCGCTTCGACGCCGCGTGCTGATCATCACCGGCGATCCGATCGGTGCCAAGATGGCCGGTCCGGCGATCCGTGCTTGGAACATGGCCGACACGCTCGCCGACGAGCACGACGTGCGCCTCGTGAGCATGACCGGCGTCTCGATCGAGAGCGAGCGGTTCGAGCTCGACGTCGTGTCGCACCACCGGCCCGCGAGCATGAAGCCGCACGAGAAGTGGGCCGACGTCATCATCCTGCAGGGGCACGCACTCGCACTGTTCCCGGCGCTCGAGACGACGACCAAGGTGCTCGTCATCGACGTGTACGACCCGCTCCACCTCGAACAGCTCGAGCAGGGCAAGAGCGACAACCTCGTCACCTGGGGCGATCAGGTCTCCGACGCCACCGACGTGCTCAACCACCAGCTGGCCCGCGGAGACTTCTTCCTGTGCGCGAGCGAGCGCCAGCGACACTTCTGGCTCGGCCAGATGGCCGCGCTCGGCCGGATCAACCCCTACACCTACACGCGCGACGAGGACCTCGAGACCCTCATCGCGATCGCTCCGTTCGGCATTCCGGCCGGCCGTCCCGAGCACACCCGTCCCGCATTGCGCGGTGTCGTCCCGGGCATCGGTGTCGACGACAAGGTCATCATCTGGGGTGGCGGCATCTACGACTGGTTCGACCCGGGAATCGTGATCCGTGCGGTCGGCGAGCTCGCCAAGCAGCACCCGGACCTGCGGTTGTTCTTCATGGGTACGAAGCACCCGAACCCCTCCGTCCCCGAGATGCCCGCTGTGGTGGCAGCCCGTGCGCTGAGCGACGAACTGGGCCTCACGGGGACCCACGTGTTCTTCAATGACTCGTGGGTCGCATACGACGACCGCCACAACTACCTCCTCGAGGCGGACCTCGGGATCTCGACCCACTTCCAGCACGTCGAGACCACGTTCTCCTTCCGCACCCGCATCCTCGACTACCTGTGGGCCGGACTGCCGATCGTGACGACCGAGGGCGACTCGTTCGGTGACCTCGTCCGCGAGGAGACACTGGGCGTTTCCGTTCCGGAGCGCGACCAGCGCGCGCTCATGGACGCGATCGAGCACGTGCTCTTCGACGATGCGTCCCGCGAGGCGGCGAGGGCGAACGTGCAGCTCGTCCGCGAGCGGTTCGTCTGGTCGAGCGCGCTCGCCCCGCTCGTCGAGTTCGTCCGGAACCCCCGGCTCGCCGCGGACAAGGCCCCCGCCGAGGCCGGTGCGAAACCGGTCGTCCTGTCGTCCTCGCGTCAGCAGCAGACGCCGCCGCGGCGCACCGGCATGCGGCGTGACGTCGACCGGGTGGCGTACTACCTCAAGAACGGCGGCCCGAAGGTCGTCGTCGAGCGGTTCGCCGCGCGTCAGCAACGTAAGCGCGACGCCGACAACGTGTAGATATCGGCGTCGTGACGGCGTCGCTCAGGAAGGTTGCATGGACATGGTTGACGAGACGGAACACGAGGCGGGGACCGCGGACGACGGCGCCCTGTGGGTGCAGCCCGCTGGGCGGAGCACTGAGGAGCTCGTGGCGCAGGTCAAGGCGCTCCAACATCGCGTGCTGCTCGACGCCGACCGCCTCGTCGGTCTGGCGGCGGAGCGCGACACCCTGCGTGCTGAGGTCGATCGGTTCGCCGAGACCGAGCTCGCCGTCGCCTTCGCGCGGGTGGACCAGCTCGAGGACGAACGCGAGGGGCTCGTGCACGAGGTGCACAAGCTGCTGCGAGACCACCGTCTCGCGCTCGAACTGCGCGACGAGCGGACCCGTACCGAGGTCGACCAGATCCTGGCGTCGACCACCTGGAAGCTGGGCTCCGCCGTCATCAAGCCCATCAGTGGCATCCGCTCGGTGGTGCGCCGCTCGTGACCGCTCCACTGTTCAGCGTCGTCACCCCGGTCTACAATCCTCCGATCGACATGCTGCGGCAGATGGTCGAATCGGTCCGGCGGCAGGCGTTCCGCGACTGGGAGTTCATCCTCGTCGACGACGTCTCGCCGGATCCCCGGGTCCTCGAGGCACTTCGCGGCTTCGCGGCGGAGGACGACCGGATCGTCGTCGTCACCCGTGAATCGAACGGCGGAATCTCCGCTGCATCGAACGACGGCGTCGCCGCGGCGACCGGGCGGTTCCTGGTCCTGCTCGACCACGACGACCTCCTCGGCCACGGGGCGCTCGCGCAGGTCGCGCAGGCGATCGCCGCGGACGATCGGATCGATTACGTGTACACCGACGAGGACAAGGTGGACCTCGACGGGTACCACTACGACGTCTTCAAGAAGCCGGACTGGTCGCCCGAGCGGCTCCGCTCGCACATGTACCTCGGGCACCTGTCGGTCATGCGTCTTGACCTCGTCCGAGCGGTCGGTGGATTCGACAGCACCTACGACGGATCGCAGGACCACGACCTCGCGCTGAAGGTCACCGAACGCGCACGGGTGGTGCACCACATCCCCGAGGTCCTGTACCACTGGAGGGCCCTTCCTGAGTCGACCGCCTCGTCGAGCGGGGCGAAACCATACACCTGGGATGCGGGTGTCCGTGCGGTCGATGCGCATCTCCAACGGGTCGGTATCGACGCGACCGCCGAGCGTGGTGACTGGCCGAACACCGCTCGCGTCCGCCGCGCGCTGGACCCGGCGACCTCGGTCAGCGTGATCATCCCCACGCGCGGCAGTTCGGGAGTCATCGACGACGTCGAGCGCGTGTTCGTCATCGGTGCCGTCCGGTCCGTGCTCGAGCATGCCGGAGACGTCGATCTCGAGATCGTCGTGGTCTACGACCTGACGACGCCGGCGACCGTCCTCGACCTCCTGCGCGAGATCGGCGGCGATCGGCTCACCCTGGTGCCGTTCGACCGGCCGTTCAACTACGGGGAGAAGTGCAACGTCGGGTTCGTCGAGAGCCGCGGCGAGATGATCGTCCTGCTCAACGATGACGTCGAGGTCATCTCGGACGACTTCCTGGTCGAGCTGGTCGCACCGTTGCTCCAAGCGGACGTCGGAATGACCGGCGCGCAGCTCGTGTACGAGGACGGGCTCATCCAGCACGCCGGTCACCGTTACGCGAATCGAGGGTTCTCGCATCCGCTCACCGCCTACCGCTTCGGTGATTCGGCGCCGCACGCCGCTCTCAAGATCGACCGCGAGGTTTCGGGCGTGACCGCCGCGTGCGCCGCGCTGCGCCGCGACACCTACGCTCGCGTCGGCGGCGTCACTGAGTCGCTGCCGTTGAACTTCAACGACGTCGACCTGTCCCTGAAAGTGCGCTCCCTGGGACTTCGTATCCTGTATCTCGCTCGGGTGCACCTCTACCACTACGAGTCGAAGACCCGGATCGCGATCGTGCACGAGTGGGAACTGAGGACGGTACGTGCTCGCTGGGGCGTGATCTACCGTGACCCGTACCTTCCCGAACACCCGGACGACGCCTACCACCCGTACGCTTCCCGACGTTCGCGATCGCGCTCGTGGACGCCCGATTCGGCCTGAGCACCATCGACGCGCCGACATTCAGGTCATCGACAGCTGTTTCGAACCCGGTACCCTGAAAGGGGCACATCCGGCGTGCCGAGGAGGACTGATGACCGAGTGGCGCATACGCCCAGCGGCCTGCGTGGTGACGGCTCTGCTCGTCGGCGTCGGTCTGACCGGCTGCTTCGGCGGTGATCCGGCCGAGTCGAGCGCAAGCCCGACCCCGAGCCAGACCCTGCTTCCAGGCGTCGAACCCACCTTCAAAACGGAGGATCCGGAACCGATCCCGCTCGACGCGGTCATGGTGTTCGCCGGTGTCGACCCCGACGGAACGACGGTCTCGGCATCCGGCTACATCGCCGGCGTCATCGAGAACGGCGGGACCTGCACGTTCACGTTCTCCGGCTCGGGCCCGGACGTGGTCGTCACCAGCGAGGGACTCGCCGACTCGAAGACCACCTCGTGCGGCACCGTTCAAACCCAGATCAGCGACTTCACCAGCGGGACGTGGACGGCCGTCCTCTCCTACCAATCGGACAAGACCGGAGCGCTCACCTCTGAGCCGCTGACGGTGGAGGTACCATGACGCGCCGCAGCCCACTCATCGTCATCGCGACGGTCTTCGCGCTCCTCGTCGGCGTGTTGACGGTCGCACCGGCCGTCGCCCCGAGCGCCGAGGCCGCCAACGGGTCCGACTTCCGAGCCGGTTCGATCATCAGCGACCAGCTCTTCTACGATGGCGGCGCCATGAGCGCGCCTGCGGTCCAGGACTTCCTGAATCGAGCTGTGCCGAGCTGTCGTGCCGGTTACACCTGCCTCAAGGACTACGCTCAGGCGACTCCTTCCCGGGCCGCTGTCTCCGGTCGCTGTGCCGCCTATGCGGGTTCCGGTCGGGAATCGGCGGCGAGCATCATCTCCAAGGTGGGAGCGGCCTGCGGGATCAGCCAGAAGGCCATGATCGTCCTCATCGAGAAGGAACAGGGACTGATCACCGACACCTGGCCGAGCGATCGGCAGTACCGCAGTGCAACCGGTTACGGCTGCCCGGACACAGCCGACTGTGACACGACCTACTACGGGTTCTTCAACCAGGTGTACGCGGCCGCACTGCAGTTCAAGAACTACCAGGCGAACCCGACCCGGTGGAACCATGTTCCCGGGCGCGTCAACGCCGTCCGGTTCTCGCCGACCGCCTCGTGCGGGTCCAGCAACGTCTTCATCGAGAACGCCGCGACCGCAGGGTTGTACAACTACACGCCGTACCAGCCGAACGCCGCGGCGCTCGCGAACCTCTACGGCACGGGCGACGGCTGCAGTGCGTACGGCAACCGGAACTTCTTCCGCATCTACACCGACTGGTTCGGACCGACCAACGGGGTGTTGAACCCTGCAGGCGCCTACGACGCGTTGAGCGTCAACGTCGGGGCGAATGATGCGACCATCTCCCTGTCGGGCTGGACCCTGGACCTCAACCGCACCTCCGCATCGCTTGAGGCGCATGTGTACTTGACCTACCCTGACGGCTCGACCAAAGGGTCGGTCATGCAGGCGAACAAGTCCAGACCGGATGTCGCGCGCGCGTACCCGGGCGCCGGTGAGGCCCACGGCTACAGCACCAACATCACCGTCACCCGTGGGGGGACCTACACCGCTTGCGTATACGGGATCGGTTTGAGCGCCAACCGGTTGCTCGGATGCAAGTCGGTGAGCGTGCCGCAGGATGCGCCGATCGGTTCACTCGACGCGGTCCGGGTTACCGGAAGCGGTTCGACGACGGCGCTCTACGTCGCGGGGTGGGCGATGGATCCTGACGCCAAGTCGGTTTCGAACGACGTGCACATCTACGTGAGGCAACCCGACGGGCAACGTCCGGGAACCGCCATGACGGCGTCCGCATCACGCCCCGATGTCGCCAACGTGTACCCTGGGGCGGGCGCTGCCCACGGGTTCAGCCAGAGCTTCCCGGTGTCTGCAGGCGGGCGGTATGAGGTCTGTGCTTACAGCATCGCCAAGTTCTGGCAGAACGTCGGAGTGAACACGGAGCTCGGCTGTGTGGCGGTCGACCTCGTGAAGGACTTCCCGGCCGGCAGCTTGGATCTCGTCGACGTCAGTCAGTCAGCCACAGGCGCGTCGATCAACGTGGGTGGATGGACGCTTGATCGTGGCGCACTCGGAACAGCGATCCCGGTACACGTCTACATCACCGATCCGACCGGGAAGCGCTCCGGCTATGTGCGCGGGTCCGGCGGCCAGCGTGATGACGTGAATCGTGTCTACGGGGCCACCGGACCGCATGGTTTCTCCGAGTCCTTCCCCGTCACGGCTCCCGGCGACTACCAGGTGTGCGCCTACGGCATCGCGGTGTCGCCGCTCAGCGTCGGGATGAACTCCACGATCGGGTGCCGCACCGTGACCGTGGGGACGAGTTACCCGGTCGGGTCGTTCGACGGAGCCCAGGTGTCCGGTTCGACGACGGCCGGGAACGCCTCGCTGTCCGTCTCCGGGTGGACGGTCGACGCACAGCTTCCGAAGACGCCGATCCAGATGCACGTCTATGTCACGGCGCCCGACGGGACGGTGAAGGGGTACGCGTTCCAGGCTGACAAGGTGCGTTCGGACATTGCACGGATCTATCCCGCCTACGGCGGTGCGCACGGGCTCAGCGAGTCCATACCGGTGACGGCCGCTGGTGATTACAAGGTCTGTGGCTACGGGATCGGGACCGCGGTGTTCAACACCGGCAAGAACGTGCTCTTCGGTTGCACCACGGTCCGCGTGAACTGACCACGCCGATGCGACGACGAAGGCGCCGACACTCTCCAGGGTGTCGGCGCCTTCGTCGTCCGCAGCGGGGGAGGGGTGTCAGCGAACGGTCACGAGCTCGTCCTCGGCCCGCGCGCGCAAGGCGAGTCGTGCTGCTCCGAAGCAGGCCGCTCCGATCGTGAGGACGCCGACGGCGAGCCAGAGCGTCATGCCGCCCGGCGGCGCCCACTCCGGCCGGGTGATCATCGCGAGCCAGCTCCCGCCGGTGTCGCCGATGCTGTAGCGGCGGAGCGCCCCGATGTAGCTGAGGAACTGCGCGAACCCGAGCGCGGCGATCAAGATCACGACGAGTCGCCGCTGGATCGAGCGGCCGAGCGCCGAGCCGTGCTCGGCGAGCAGTGCGCCGATGGTGAGGAGCATGAGCGCGAACAACGGCAACGTGTACCGGCCCTGCCAGATGATCCCACCCGAGGTCACCCACACGCCCTGGAGGAGCGCGGGGACGAAGACGACGGCGGCCATGAGGAGGACGGCGACGACCAGTCGACGCCCGCGGAGGAGGACACCGGCACCGAGGAGCAGCAGGCCGATGACGGCCGGCCAGATGAAGAACACCGCGTCGGGGGCGGGCGTGTCGAGCCAGCCGAACTCGCCGATCATCTGCGCACCGTAGTAGAAGGTGAGGTCGAGGATGACCGCGACCCCGACGATGGGCGCGTCACCGACGTGCGGGTACGGGGGAGGCGGCGCATTGGGGTCGACCGCCATGGCGAGCGAGTTCGAGCCGAGCAACCATGCGGCGGCGGCGGCGGTGCCGAGCGCGACGAGGACGATTGTCACCTGCACCGAACGGCGCTTCAACAGCGCGAGGAGGTCCCGACCGGGTAGCAGCACGAGTGCCGCCGCGATGGCCATCGCGAGCCACAAGGGAGACAGACCACGCGTGTTGGCTGCAAAGACGCCGCCGACCACGAGAGCGCTCAAGGGGAGCCACAGCGGGGCCGCGGACTGTCTCGTCGTGATCGTCAGCAGTCCGACGACGGCCGCCATCATCGCGGTGACCTCGAGGCCGTTCGGGTTGATCGTCCCCGCCAGGAACAGGGTGACCGGTGTCGCCGCGGTCAGGAAGGCGATGATGGGCAGGGCACGGTGGCGCCAGGTGGCGATGAGCGCGAAGCCGACGGCGAGGAAGAACGAGCAGACCAGTGCGCTCATGAGCCGCATGGCGAAGATGCCCGTGGAGTCGTCGAAGACGAGCGACGGCCACCCCACGAGGACGTAGTACAGCGGGTTGTAGAGTCCGGCCGTGGTGGTGATGTCGACGAGGGTGGTCGGGTCGCCCGGCACCTGCGTGACACAGTCGGCCGTGACCGTCTCGGTGAAGGCGGTGCAGGTCTGATTGTTGGTCCAGGCGATGTACGACGGCACCTGCACCACGTTGCCCTTCGGCGTCGAGGGTCCGACGAGCTGCCCGCGAGCCACCGAAGCGGCCTTGACGATGTGCGCCGGCTCGTCGGGTGCTGCCGCGAGCGGGGTCGTCAGCGCCCAGGCGCTCGTGATCGCCGTGCAGACGATCCACGCGAACGCGAACACGATGAGGAAGCGGCGGACGAGGCCATGAGCCTGGCGTGCCCCCCGTTCCCGGTCGTCGATCGGTGGGACGGAAGGGGCTGAGGCCATGGGCGGCTGGTCCAATCAGGGAGCACACGCTGCATCTGGCCGCGCGTTCGGTCTGGTCTGCTGCGTCAGTCTACCCGCCGACCTGGGCGGCGGCCGGTGCGGCGGTACCATCGAATGTCGTCCGTCCCAAGCGAAGGATCCCGCTCCGTGCCTCTCGTTCTGCACCCTCCCGTCGAGGACCGGCGTGTCGGCTCCCGGTAGCGCCACGCCCGCCGACGCCGCGCGTCGCGGACCCAACGGCGCCGTCCTCATCCTCGTGGCTACGGCTGTCGGAGGTGGCGCGGGCTACCTGTTGCAGATCGTGACCGGGGCGGCGCTCGGAACGGCGGCGTACGCGCCGTTCTCCGTCTTCTGGTCCGCGCTCTACCTCCTGGTCAGCGCCCTCTCCGGGGTGCAGCAGGAGGTGGCCCGCGCGACGCACCCGGATCCCGTCACGGTCGAGACGTCGACGCGCGCGCCGGTCGTGCGGAACTTCGCCCTCGCCGCGTCCGCGGTCGCTGCCGTGCTCGTCGCCGCGACCGCCTGGCTGTGGGTCGGGGCGGTCTTCCCCGACGCGGGGTGGGCACTGGTCCCGCAGCTCGTCGTCGGACTCGCCGCCTACGTGATCGTGGCTGCGACGGCCGGCGTCCTGTACGGCCTCTCGCTCTGGACCTCGGTTGCGGCACTGACGATCGTCGACGGGCTCCTGCGGTTCGCGATCGTCGGTGGCCTCCTCCTGGTGACCGACGACACGACGCTGCTCGCCTGGGGTGTCGCCGCGCCGTTCGTGCTGACACCGCTCATCCTGTGGCCCTTCGTCCGCCGCGGGGTGGTCGGCCGGTTCGGCATCGACGTCGGTCCGACGGCCCTCAGCTGGAACGTGCTGCGGACGGTGGTCGCCTCCGCGGCGACGGGCGTGATGGTGAGTGGGCTGCCCCTCGTCATCCAGGCCACGGGCGACACCGTCTCGCCGAACGCCTTCGGATCGCTCACCTACGCCATCACGCTGACCCGGGCGCCCATCGTCATCGTCGTCTTGGCGCTGCAGAGTTACCTCGTCATCGTGTTCCGTTCCCACGCGGACGCCGTGCTCGGGTGGGTCCTCCGGATGGTCGTCCTCGTCATCGTGGTGGCAGGGGTGCTGGGCCTGCTCGCGTGGTGGCTCGGTCCGTGGGCGCTCTCCATCGTGTTCGGGCGCTCCGATGTCCTCGCGGGAGGGACCATCGGGCTGCTCGTCGCGACGGCCGGGCTCGTCGGCGCACTGTGCGTGACCGGGTCCGCGACGCTCTCACGATCGCAGCACACCGCTTTCGCGGCGGGATGGATCGTCGCCGCGCTCGCGATGGTCGCCACCCTGCTGCTTCCGCTCGGCCTCCACGAGCGCACGCTCCTGGCGCTCACGGTCGGACCGGTCGCCGGGCTCGTCGTGCACGTGGTCGGACTCCTGCGCGGACGCCCGGTCGCTTCCTGAGGGGCGCTCAGGCGCTGCCGGCGTCAGGCGGTGCCGTTGCCCTCGTCCGGTGCGCCGTCGGCGAGTCGGCGTTCAAGCTCGGTGATGCGCAGGTCCTGCAGAGCGCTCTCCTCGGCGAGCGTCCGACTCCGCTGCTCGAGTGTGGTCAGTTCCGAACTGTGCTGGATGCTCACGAGGAACAGGACGAGGATGCTCACGAAGAACACGAGGTTCGTCGGGATCTCCACGCCGATCGCGACGGCGACACCGGCGAGCACCTGGGGGAAGACACCGATGATGAGCGCGAGGCAGCCGGCGACGAGCCACCACACGGCGTGGCGCTCGCGCATCCTGCGGCGTCGGAGCATCTCGATGACGACCCCGAGCGTGAACAGGGCGGCGACGATGCCCAGGATGTAGGTGCCGAGGGGCATCATGCGGTCACCACCTCTCCTTGGAGCGCGACCGGCGGTCGGATGAGTGCGAACACGAGCGCGAGGCCGGCGCGCGCCAGGTAGGTCGCGGCTTTGAACGGGTTGTGCGACGGGGTGCCGCCAGCGCGGGGCCGCATGGCCACGGGCACCTGGCGGATGACGCAACCGGCGCGCGCGGCGATCACGAGCGACTCGATCGTGTCACCGAGGTATTCGGCAGGGTAGTGCTCGGCGAAGAGCCGGACCGCCCGAGGTCCCGTCGCGCGGAAACCACTCGTCGTGTCGGTGAGCTTCGTCCGTGCGACGCGGCTGAGGACGCCGGAGAGCACGACCATCGCCCACTTGCGGGGTCCTCGCACCTCGTAGTTGCCCGCACCCGCGAACCGTGCGCCGAGGACGAGGTCGGCGGTCGCCAGTTCATCGAGGAGCTGCAGCACGCCGGCCGGGTCGTGCTGTCCGTCCGAATCGACCTGCACGACGTTGCGGTACCCATGCTCGAGCGCGTACTTGAAGCCGACCCGCATCGCACCGCCGACCCCGAGGTTGAACGGGAGCTCGGCCACGACGGCGCCCGCAGACCTCGCCTGGACGGTCGTGTCGTCGGTCGAGCCGTCGTTCACGACGAGGATCGCGACACCCGGCAGCTTGTCCTGGACCTCACGCACCACGGCGGCGACGGACGCCTCCTCGTTGAGCGCCGGCATGACGATGAGCGTGCGTTCGAGCTGGTGCGGCATGAGGCAATCCTACTCAGGGAGAGCCTGGTCGATCCGTGCGACGGGCTGATCAGACGAAGGTGTGCCGGAGCAGGATGCGCAGTCCCGCGGTGTCGCGGGCGAGCGCCGCCTTCGGGAGTTGCAGGGCCGCGTTCAGCCGCGAGGTGACGTGCGCGCGGGCGACGCGAGAAGCCCGGTTCCAACCGAGTGCCGCCTGTCGGGCGGCCTCCTCGGCGAACACCGTGCGCTCCTGTTGGAAGCGCTTGCCGTCCACGGCGGTGTAGGAGGACACACTCCCGCCGTGTCGGCGATACCGGAAGACCGTGGTGTCGTCGAGCACGAGCGTGCCGCCGCCGCGGAAGATCTCCATCATCAGGGCGAGATCCTGGACCACGTGGAGGTCGGCCCGGAACCCGAAGCGCCGAACCGAATCGACGCGCCAGCACACGGACGGGAAGTACGCCCAGTTGCCGCGGAGCAGGCTGGCCGTGAGTCGCTCGCCGGCGAGCCGGACCGGCTCGGGTGCGGCCGGTCGGAGGATCGCCTTGATCCGGTCGCCCAGTGGTCGGACGACCTGCCCGGCCTCGTCGATCACTTCCACACCGGGCTGGATGAGGTCGACGTCGGGGAATCTCGCCGCGATGGTCGCCATCCGCGCCACGTACTCCGGGAGGAGCTCGTCGTCGCACCCCATGAGGACACACCGTTCCGCGGTCACGAGTTCGATGCAGCGGTCGAAGTTGCCGCTCACCCCGAGGTTCCGTTCGTTGCGGAGGTACACGATGCGATCGTCGCCGAGCGACTGCAGCCACTCGCCCGGCGCCGTGTCCGGATACACGTCATCGACGACGACCAACCGCCAGTCCGGATCGGTCTGCGCGAGCACACTCAGCACCGCCGTGCGGAAGTGGTCGAAGCGGCCGTAGAAAGGCATCATGATGTCGAGCGTCACCCCGGTACGGTAGCAAGCTTCCGGAGCGGGAGGGCCGCCCGAAGGAGACCACGGCCCGGGTAGAGTGGTCTTCCATGACTGAGACATCAGCCCCGGCGGCCCCGGCCACGACAGGCGTCACCACCAAGAAGGCCGTCATCACCGGTATCACCGGCCAGGACGGCAGCTACCTCGCAGAACTCCTGCTGTCGAAGGGGTACGAGGTGCACGGTTTCGTGCGTCGCGCGTCGACCTTCAACACCGGGCGGATCGACCACATCTACGACCCCGAGGCGACCCACGACGGTTCGCCCAGGCTCCAGTTGCACTTCGCCGACCTGGCCGACGGCTCGCGCCTCGCGACACTGCTCGCGGAGATCCAGCCCGACGAGGTGTACAACCTCGCCGCGCAGTCGCACGTACGGGTCAGCTTCGACGAGCCGGAGTACACCGGCGACACGACCGGCATCGGGACGGTCCGGCTCCTCGAGGCCATCCGCCAGATCGGTCTCCACTGCCGCTTCTACCAGGCGTCCAGTTCCGAGATGTTCGGGGCGACGCCGCCGCCGCAGAACGAGGAGACCCCGTTCTACCCGCGTTCGCCCTACGGCGTCGCGAAGGTCTACTCCTACTGGATCACCCGCAACTACCGCGAGGCCTACGGGATGTTCGCGGTCAACGGCATCCTGTTCAACCACGAGTCGCCGCGACGCGGTGGCACCTTCGTGACCCGCAAGATCACCCGCGCCGCCGCGCGCATCGCCGCCGGCCAGCAGGACTTCCTGTACATGGGCAACCTCGACGCCGTCCGCGACTGGGGTTACGCGCCCGACTACGTCGAGGGCATGTGGCGGATGCTGCAGGCCGACGAACCGACCGACTTCGTGCTCGCCACCAACACCGCGTACACCGTCAAGGACTTCCTGCAGTTCTCCTTTGAGCGACTCGACCTCGACTGGGAGAAGTACGTCAAGTTCGACGAGCGCTACCTCCGTCCCACCGAGGTCGACGCGCTCATCGGTGACTACGCGAAGGCCGAGTCCGTCCTCGGCTGGACCCCGAAGGTGCTCCCGCCGCGCCTCGCGCAGATCATGGTCGACTCCGACGTCGCCGAGCTCGAGGCGTCGGGCAAGCCCTACATCGACACCGCGGAGGTCTAGGCGCGGTGCGCGTCCTCCTCACCGGTGGTGCCGGCATGCTCGGTTCGAGCATCGCCGCGGTCTGGCCCACGCTCCGCGCCGCCGACGAGCTGATCGTGGCGACGCGTGCGGACGCCGACCTCACCGATCGAGCCGCCGTCGCAGCCCTTATCGGCCGGACGGCGCCGGACGCGATCGTGCACGCCGCCGCCAAGGTCGCCGGCATCCAGGCGAAGCTGCAGCGTCCCACCGACTTCCTGCTCGACAACCTCCTGATCGACACCTCGGTCATCCGAGGCGCGATCGACGCCGGTGTCCCCGAGCTGCTCTACGTGTCGAGCGCGGCGATCTACCCCGAGGGGCTCCCACAGCCGATCGGTGAGGGCGCTCTCCTCAGCGGCATGCTGGAGGGCGCGAACGAGGGGTATGCGCTCGCGAAGATCGCCGGGACGAA
Organism: Plantibacter sp. MMLR14_011; assembly: GCF_001865025.1. Taxonomy (NCBI): domain Bacteria; kingdom Bacillati; phylum Actinomycetota; class Actinomycetes; order Micrococcales; family Microbacteriaceae; genus Plantibacter; species Plantibacter sp. MMLR14_011. The sequence goes on along the minus strand of NZ_MJGW01000094.1, from coordinate 138,097 downwards.
GCTCTGCGAGTACGCGAGTCGGCAGTACGGGTTCGCCTATCGCGCAGCAGTGCCGTCGAACCTCTACGGCCCGGGCGACGACTACACCCACGGTCAGGCGCACCTCATCGCCGCCGCCCTCGGCAAGGTCCACGCCGCCGTGGCGAGCGGCTCCGACGAGGTCGAGGTCTGGGGCGACGGCACCGCCCGACGCGAGTTCACCTACACGCCCGACCTCGCGGCGTGGCTCGTCACGCAGCTCGGCTCACTCGACGCGTGGCCCGTCACGCTCAACCTCGGGCCGGGTGTCGACCACAGCATCACCGAGTACTACGAAGCAGCCGGTCGCGCCGCCGGCTTCACCGGTCGCTTCCGGTACGACGCCACCAAGCCTTCCGGCGTGCACCAGCGCCTGCTCGACTCAGCCGCAGCCCGTGCGCTCGGCTGGAACCCCACCACCCCGCTCGCGGCCGGCGTCGCCGCGAGCTACCACGCCTACCTCGCAGCTCAGGAGCCCCAGACAGCATGACCGACGACACCTTCGACTCCGGTTTCCCCCTCGCGACCTCCTCCTGGGACGCCGCGGAGTACGCCGCCATCCAGCGCGTCGTCGACAGCGGCCGCTTCACCATGGGGCCGCTGGTCGCGCAGTTCGAGCGCGATTTCGCCAGTGCGTTCGGCGCCGGCTTCGGCGTCATGGTCAACTCCGGTTCGAGCGCGAACCTCCTCGCGATCGCCGCTGCCGTCCTCGACGACCGGGTCGACCTGCAGGCGGGGGACGAGGTCCTGGTCCCCGCCGTGTCCTGGGCCACCACCTACTACCCGCTCCAGCAGTACGGCCTCATCCCGAGCTTCGTCGACATCGACGTCGACACCCTCAACATGGACCTGTCGCTCGCCGAGGCCGCCATCACCCCGCGCACCAAGGCGATCTTCGCGGTCAACCTCCTCGGCAACCCGAACGACTTCGCGGCGCTCACGGCACTCGCCGAACGTCACGGTCTCCTCCTGCTGGAGGACAACTGCGAGTCCCTCGGCGCGAAGGACGACGGTCGGTTCGCCGGCACGGTCGGTGCGATGGGGACGTTCAGCGCCTTCTTCTCCCACCACATCTCGACGATGGAGGGCGGGATGATCCTGACGGACGACGAGGCCACGGCGCAGATGCTCATCTCGCTGCGGGCTCACGGCTGGACCCGCGGACTCCCCGAGAAGAACGCCGTCCACGACAAGTCGGGCGACGAGTGGGACGACCTCTTCCGTTTCGTCCTTCCCGGGTACAACGTCCGCCCGCTCGAGATGTCCGGCGCGATCGGCATCGAGCAGATCCAGAAGGTCCCACAGCTCATCGCCGGCCGTCGGGAGAACGCCGTGTACTGGACGGAACGCTTCGCCGACCTCGATTCCGTGCGCATCCAGCGCGAGCAGGGCGAGAGCAGCTGGTTCGGCTTCTCCCTCGTGCTCGAGGGCGCGCTCGCCGGCCGCCGCAAGGAGGTCGTGCAGGCGTTCGCCGCCGCGGGGATCGAGTCACGGCCCATCGTGGCGGGCAACTTCACGAAGAACCCGGTCATGAAGTACCTCGACGCGAAGGTCCCGGCGGAACTCCCCGCCGCCGACAAGATCCACGAGGACGGGCTGTTCGTCGGCAACCACCACTTCCCGGTCCACGCCGGTATCGACCGCGTGTACGACGTGGTGGCCAAACTCTCCTAGGCTGGGTCTGCGCGGCCGCCCCACCGGTCCGCAGCAGCTTCCGTTCCACTGTCCACCTCTTCCCCCAAACCGACGAGGACCGTGCACCGTGACCCAGCCGATCAACGCGCCATCGAACGACGTCCTGACCCTCGACGAGGCGGCCGCGCGGCTCCTCGGCTGCCGGGCGGTGCTGTTCGACCTCGACGGCGTCATCACCCCGACCGCCGAGATCCATATGCACGCCTGGGCGAAGCTCTTCACCGACGAGCTCCTCGCCCACGGGATCACCGAGCCGTACACCGACGCCGACTACTTCCAGTACATCGACGGCAAGCCGCGGTACGACGGGGTGCGCGCGATGCTCGCGTCACGCGGCATCACGCTCCCTGAGGGTTCACCGACCGACGCGCCTGAGCTGGAGACCGTGTGCGGTCTCGGCAACCGGAAGAACTCGGTGTTCACGGCCGTCCTGGAAGCGGACGGCATCGCCGCGTACCCGGGATCGTTGACCTTCCTCGACACGGTCGAGCAGGCAGGGCTCGAGGTCGCCGTGGTGTCGAGTTCCAAGAACGCCGAGGTCGTCCTCCGAGCGGCAGGGCTCCGTGAGCGGTTCCCGGTCGTGATGGACGGCGTCGTCGCTGCGCGCGAGGGGATCGCCGGCAAGCCCGCACCGGACACCTACGTCGAGGCCGGTCGCCTGCTCGGCTACGCTCCGTCGGAGTGCGTCGTCGTCGAGGACGCGCACTCCGGGGTCGAGGCCGGCCGCCGCGGCGACTTCGGTCTCGTGCTCGGCGTCGACCGCGGTATCGGACACCAGGCGCTCATCGATGCGGGTGCGGACATCGTGGTCGATGACCTCGCCGAGCTCGTCGACCCACTGCGGTCGGCCTCGCGAACAGCCGGGCCGGACGCGCCGGCCGACTCACAGACCCCCACGGCACCCCACGACTTCTCCGAGGACCAGGCATGAACCACATCACCAGCGACCCGCTCGACCGTCACCGGTTCCCGCTCGACGACTGGGCGCTCGTCGAGACGCACGTCGACGCGGACGACGAGGGCACGACCGAGACCCTGTTCGCGCTCGGCAACGGCTACCTCGGGTTCCGCGGCAACGTCGAGGAGGGCCGCGACGGCCACGTCCACGGCACGTTCATCAACGGGTTCCACGAGACCTGGCCGATCCGTCACGCCGAGGAGGCGTTCGGCTTCGCGCGCGTCGGCCAGACGATCGTCAACGCGCCCGACACGAAGGTCGTCCGCCTCTATGTCGACGACGAGCCGCTGATCCTCAACGACGCCGACCTCCTGAGCTTCGAACGTCGCCTCGACTTCAAGACCGGTGTCCTCAGCCGCGAACTCGAATGGCGGACGCCCTCCGGGAAGCGGGTCCACATCCGTTCCCGTCGCATGGTGTCCTTCACCGACCGCCACCTCGCGGTCCTCGACTACGAGGTCACGTTGCTCGACGCGGACGCGTCGCTCGTGCTCTCCAGTCAGATCATCAACCGCCAGGACCGTCAGGATGACTACCTGACGAACGCACCCGAGCCGGGGATGGGCGACCCGCGCAAGGCGGAGTCCCTCACCGAGCGGGTGCTGCAGCCTCGCTACAAGCTCATCGACGGTCCACGAGCGATGCTCGGGTACCAGACGACGAACTCCGGCATGACGATCGTCGCCGGCGCCGACCACACGATCGAGACCGAGAACGAGTACGAGGTCTCGACGCACATCGAGTCCGACCTCGCGAAGCACGTGTTCACGATCCGCGGTCGCGCGGGCGTGCCCACGAAGCTCACCAAGATCATCAGCTACCACACCTCGAACGCCGTCCCGCCGAAGGAACTCGCCGACCGCTGCGCCCGCACGCTCGACCGTTCCGCCGAGAACGGCATCGAATCGGCGATCCGCAACCAGGAGCTGTGGCTGGAGGACTTCTGGGCGCGCTCCGATGTCGAGGTCCACGGACAGCCTGCCATCCAGCAGGCGACGCGCTGGAACCTCTTCCAGCTGGCGCAGGCGTCCGCACGCACGGACGGCGGCGGTGTCGCGGCGAAGGGTGTGTCCGGGTCCGGGTACGGTGGCCACTACTTCTGGGACACCGAGGTCTACGTCCTCCCGTTCCTCAGCTACACGGCGCCGCTCGTCGCACGGAACGCCCTCCGGTTCCGCCAGAACATGCTCGACGCCGCCCGCTCCCGCGCGACCGAGCTCAACCAGCACGGCGCCCTGTTCCCGTGGCGCACGATCAACGGGCTCGAGTCGTCGGCGTACTACGCGGCCGGCACGGCGCAGTACCACATCGACGCCGACATCTCCTACGCGCTACGGCAGTACGTCGCGGCGACGGGGGACGAGGACTTCCTCGCCCGCGGAGCCGTCGACATCTTCGTCGAGACGGCCCGCATGTGGGCCGACCTGGGCTTCTGGCGCGCGAACGGCAAGGACTCGTTCCACATCTACGGGGTCACGGGGCCCGACGAGTACACCACCGTCGTGAACGACAACCTCTATACGAACGTCATGGCACGGGCGAACCTGCTGTCGGCCGTCGAGGCCGTGGAGCGCCTCCGCGAGGACGACCCGGCCTCCTTCGAGCGCTTGGTCACGCGGCTGTCGCTCGACGACGCGGAGGTCCGCGAGTGGCAGCGCGCCGCCGAGCACATGCACATCCCCTTCGACAAGCGGCTCGGCATCCACCCACAGGACGCCCAGTTCCTCGAAAAGGAGTTGTGGGACCTCGATCACACGCCTCCGGAGCACCTTCCGCTCCTCCTGCACTTCCACCCGCTCGTCATCTACCGCTTCCAGGTGCTCAAGCAGGCGGACGTCGTGCTGGCACTGCTCCTGCAGGGCGACCACTTCACCGACGAGGAGAAGCTCGCCGACTTCGACTACTACGACCCGCTGACGACGGGCGACTCGACCCTGTCGGCGGTCGTGCAGTCGATCATCGCCGCCGAGGTCGGGTACCAGCGGCTCGCGCTCAAGTACTTCTGGTCAGCACTGTTCGTCGACCTCGCGAACCTGCACCGCAACACCCCTGACGGTGTGCACGTCGCCTCCACCGGCGGCGTGTGGAGTGCGCTCGTGCTCGGCTTCGCGGGCATGCGCGACCACGGCGGCGTGATCTCTTTCTCGCCGCGCCTGCCGGTCGACTGGCAGGGCATCACCTTCCGACTCACGGTCAAGGGCACGCGGGTGCGTATCTCCGTCCGGCGCACCGAGATGCGGTTCACCGTCGAAGAGGGCGATTCCGCGTCGTTCGTCGTCGGCGGCGGTAACGTGCTCGTCGAGGCAGGGACGACGGTCACCGTTCCGCTCGACAACCAGGGTCCGCACCTCGTCGGCGAGCCGAGCGCGAGCGACATCGAGGGCAGCCGCCGCGCCGACGGCTCGCTCATCACGGTGTCGATGCCGACGATCGCGCTCGGCCCGGCCGACACCGAGTCGATCCCGGTCATCCAGCCGCAGTCGGAGTAGCGCGACGCGGCTGGATGGCGGTCGCTCGCCATCCAGCCGCGTCGCGTCAGGCGAGTGTGGTCCGGAAGGTCTCGAGTGTGCGTGTCGCCACGCGTTCCCAGGAGAACTGCTTGGCGCGCTCCCTGCCCTGTTCGGTGAGTTCTGCCATCCGTGCGGGGTCGCTAACCGCCGTCGTCATGGCGTTGGCGATCGACTCCAAGGAGTGCGGGTCGAAGTACTCGGCCGCATCGCCCGCGACCTCCCGGTACACGGGGATGTCGGAGATGAGCACAGGGAGCCCGGCCATCATGGCCTCGAGTGCCGGCAGGCTGAAACCGTCGTGGAAGGACGGCATGGCGAGCGCGGTCGCCGTCTCGTAGAGGTGGCCGAGTTCCTCGCTGCTCAACCACGATCGCAGTTCGACCCAGTCGTGCATGCCGACCTCGTCGACGACGGCGCGCAGCGGGTCCTCCCCGTGGCTGCCGGTGATGACCACCCGAGGACGGATCGCCTCGTCCACGAGCGGCAACGCCCTGATGAGACCAGCCCAGTTCTTGTGCGGGCGCCGGTTGCCCGTCGCCAGGATGAAGGGGTGCTCCGTGTCCGGTCGTCGTTCGCCCATCGGCAGGGCGGTGCCGGCGAGGGGGATGAGGTCGATGCGGTCCGCCGGGAAGCCGAGGTAGGTGATGATCTCGCGCCGGGACACCTCACTGATGGTGATCATCCGGCTGGCGTTCCGTGCACCCAGGCGCTCCATGAACTTCACGGGTTCGGTGAACGCCGGGGTGCTCATCATCTGGGGCTGGCTCCAGTAGAGCATGTCGTGCATGGAGATCACGGTGGGCATGCTGCTCCGGGCGGGACCGAGCAGAGCCGGGCAGTGCAACAGATCCGCACGGTGACGCTTGGCGATGCGACCGATCGACCAGAGCTCGCCGATCGCCCACCGGAAGCGGTTCTCTCCGCTGATACCGGTGTCGATCATGTCCCCGGGGAACCAGGAACGGTCGAGCTGATATCCCTCCTTGCTGGCGAGTCCGACGAACTCGAACTCACTGCCGAGGCGGCCGATCTCGCGGTACAGCTCGCGGGCGTAGGTCTCCATACCGCCTTTCGTTCCGGTGTACGAGAGGAGGTCGACGGCTACGCGGGGCATAAGGCACGAGGATACCAGTGGGGCGGTCGGGATAGGCTGGTCCGCGGTCCATGAGCGGTGAGGGGCGGGTCCATGCCAGCAACAGCAGCAGTCGACGGACGCGTCTCCGTCGCCCTGTGCACCTACAACGGCGCCGTGTTCCTCGAAGAGCAGTTGGCCAGCATGCTCGCGCAGACCGTGCTCCCTGGGCAGATCGTGGTCAGCGACGACGGTTCGACTGATGGGACATCCGCCATCGTCGAACGCTTCGCCGCTGAGTCGTCCGTCCCGGTCCGCCTCCTCCGGAATCCGCGTCCACTCGGCGTGACGAAGAACTTCGAGGGGGCGATCCGCGCGACCACGGGGAGCCTCATCGTCCTCTCCGATCAGGACGACGTCTGGCGGCCTGACCGCGTCGAGCGTGCGTCGGCCGCCTTCGACGCGCGTCCGGAGCTCCAGATGGTGTGCTCCGACGCCCGTCTCGTCGGAGCCGACGGGGCGTCCCTCGGCACCACGCTCTTCGCGTCGCTGTCGATCGGCCCGCACGAACGAGACGGGATCCGGGCTGGCGACGCTTTCGGCGTGCTGTTGCGGCGCAATCTGGTCACCGGTGCGACCGCGATGCTCCGACGAGAGGTCTTCGACGCGGCCGTGCCGTTCCCGGCTCCATGGGTCCACGACGAGTGGTTGGCGATCGTCGCCGCATCGCGCGGACCCATCGAGCTGCTGGACGAACCGCTCGTCGACTACCGTCAGCACGGCGCGAACCAGATCGGGATCGTCGAGCCGACGCTGGCGTACAAGATCTCGAGACTGATGCAGCCGGGGCGTCAGCGCAATCGCGACATCGCGGATCGCGTCGCCGGACTCGCTTCCTGGCTCGACACCCTTGAGCCGGCGCCACTCGCCGATCGCTCGGCCGTCGACGCCAAATCGGCCTTCGAGCGGTTCCGGGCCGATCTCCCTCCGGCCCGATGGCGAAGGATCCTCCCTGTCCTGTTGCGTGCTCCCCGCGGCGAGTACCAGCGCTACGCGAGCCAGGGGGCCCTGGACATCGTCAGGGATCTGCTGCAGCCGGCCTAACCTCGGGTCAGATGCCACAGGGCCGCGCCGGCCACGACGACGCCGAGCGCGAGGAGGCCGCCCCGCCACGGCGCCCGATGACGCGCGGCGAGGAGGAGCAGTGCCATCACGACGAGCTCCCGGGCGTTCACGAGCCAGGCCGCGAACTGCAGGTCGTTGAGGGCGACGACGCCGACCGGGAGGGACAGCAGCACACCGACCGCCTTGATGGGACTCGCCCAGCGCATCCGGCTCTCGGCCTGGAGGACTGCCGTGACCGACCAGGCGACGACCGAGGGGGCGACCGACAGCGTGAGGACTGGGACGAGTGCCAGGGCGGGGTCCCAGTCGTCTGCGAGGAAGGGGCCCACGACCAGCTCAGCCCCGATGCTCGTCGCCATGGCGGCCACGACCGCCAGGACCAGGGATCGTCGAAGCGAAGCCTCCGTGAGCGCGACGATCTCGGACCCTCGGCCGTCACGTGCCGCTTCGGCAAGGACCGGCCGGAGGACGTTGATCGCAGCCAGCGCCGCCGCGTCGCCGATGCTCCGCGACAGCGACATGGCGAACGCGTACTGGCCCAGACGTGCCCCGCCGGCGAGAGCCCCGATCGAGAGGCGGTCGGTCTGTCCCTGTCCCCAGCCGAGCAGCGAGAACAGTGCCGTGTGGAGGTAGTCGCCCAGGACGTTCACGGTCGGTTCGCGGGAATGCGCGTCGGCGGCGGACGCGCGGGGGAGTCGCGCTGCGCGTCGCCGGTTGAGCAGGGCGAACCCCGCCTCCGCGAGCATCGCCTGCAGGGCGCTGGCGAGCAGCGATCCCGTCGCCAGGAGGGTCGGCACGCTGCAGAGCAGGGAGGCTGTCGACGACCACGCCTGATGCGATGCGATCTCCTTCCATCTCCCGGCTCGCTGCAGGCGGACCAGGGCGTCGGTGCCCACTGCTGATGCCGCCGGGACGAGGACGAACGGCGTGAGGGTGATCGCCTGCCATCGGTCCGGCCCGCCAGACGTCAGCAGCAGGGCTCCGACGGTCGCTGCGAGCACGGCGCCTCCGATCAGGGCGGACCAGACCCGGAACCGGTGGACGAACCGGTCCCCGGCCTCGGTGCCACCGTGGACGACGGCGGTCTGCCGGGCGGCCGTATCGCCGACGGTCTGGACGAGCGTGAGGGCGAGGACCATCCACGCGTACATGCCGACGAGGGACGGCGTGAGCCGGGCCGCGAGGACGAGCATGATGAGCGCCGACGCCACCCGGGGCAGGATCCGCTCGAGGATCGCCCAGGCGAGATGGATCATCGGCCGTTCACAGATAGCACGTGCCTCGGCGCACGCTCTCCCGGAGGCGTCCGATCCTGCCAGCCAACCGTTCGACGGCGAACCGTCTGCGGAGCGACCGGTGACCGCTCGTGACGATGATCAACAGGCACGCCGTGACCGAGAGGACCGCACGGATCGGCGATGATCGCGGCATCCCCGAGGAGCGGTGCCGGACATACAGATGGGTGACCCCGCGGCCGTAGTTGATGTGCTGCCGTATCACCTGTCGGAGATCGGCGCGGAGCGCGTACGTCACGACAGCGTCGGGCACGAGTACCGTCGTTGCTCCGGTCAGCGCGGCTCGCCAGAAGAAGTCCGTGTCGTCACCGCCGTCGCGGAACGTCTCGTCGAACCCACCGACACGTTCGTACACCTCCCTCGTGAACCCGCAGTTCGCACCGAACGGGCTCGCGAGATCCCAGCCGACGAACAGGAGCTCTCGCTGTCGCATGATGACGGTGCCGTCTGGCAGGGTGCGATCCAGCCCGCCACCGACGCACTCGGCGCCGGCTTCGAACGCGGCATGGTGCGCTGCCAGCCAGCCCTCGTGGACGATGTCGTCGGCGTCGCACAGCAGGATCCGGTCACCCCGTCCTGCTTCTACCCCTCGGTTTCGAGCGTGGTTGATGCCGGTCCGCGCGGAGGCGTCGATGAGACGCACACGGTCGTCGTTGCGGGCGACGGAACGGATGAGGTCGGCGGTCCCGTCGGTGGAGCCGTTGTCCGCGACGAGCACCTCGAGGTCGATCGAGGCATCCTGCTTCAGGACGGCGTTCAGCTGCGCGTTCAGTGTCGCTGCCCCGTCACGGCAGGGGATGACGATCGTGTACACGGGGGCCTTTCATGGGTGGAGAGGGGCGAAGTCCGTCGGGTGTCACGGGGTCCGTCGGAATGCTGACGGGATCGGGAACCGTTCGACGGTCGATGCGGCGGGACCGACGACGAGGGACCCTGGAGCGACGGACCGAGTGACGATGGCTCCGGTCCCGATCACGGACCCCCGTCCGATCGTCACGCCCGCCAATACGGTGACCCCGGCGGCCAGCCAGACGTCGTCCTCGATGACCACCGGCTCGACCTTGACGGGCTGCCCGGGCCGCACCGGATGGAAGTTCGTGTCGTAGATCCGCGCACCGTCTCCGATCGAGACGCGGTCGCCGATCACGATCGACTGCTCGGCGTGGATGCACGACCCCTGGTTGATGAAGACCCGGTCTCCGAGGACGAGCGAGCCGCCTGGGCCGGTGGATATCGACGAGCGCTGCGTGGTCGAGCGGAGCTTGAGGCGCACGCCCGCACGAAAGGTTCCGGGGATCACGAGGACGGGCGCGCGCCCTTCGAAGATCGCGAGGCGCGGACTCACACCGGCGCGGATCCACAGCAGAATGCCGGCACGGATGAGGCCCGAGGCGTTCACGGACAGTTTGCGGAGATGCAGGAGGGTTCGGCGCAGTGCTTTCGGCACGGGGTCCTTCGAATCGGCGGAGTTTGGAGTTCACTGGGTCGACCAGTATATTACAGATGCTCTTCGGTGATATTTCTCATGACAGAGCGAGACGTTCCGACAACCGAGTCCGTGAAGGCGTGCCATGACGACCGTGCTCCACGTCACCGACTGTTATGCGGGTGGCATCCCCGTGGCGATCGAGGCGTACGTGCGGAATTCACCGCCGGGTGTCGAACACCACCTGCTCGCGCAGATCCCGGACGGTGCCCCCGTCGACGACACGCTGTCCGACTGCTTCGCGTCCGTGACCGCCCTCGGACGGCGACCGCTCGCTGCCGTGCGAGCGATCCGCCGTGTGCGCCGTCGGACCGCGGCCGACATCGTGCACGCCCACTCGAGCTTCGCCGGCGCGTACGCCCGCGTGGCCCTGCGCAGTTCGCCGCGGACCCGCATCGTCTACACCCCGCACTGCTACGCGTTCGAGCGCGCCGACCTCTCGGTCTGGAGCCGCGGTACCTTCCGGGCCGTGGAGTGGCTGCTCTCGTTCAACGTCGAGACCATCGCCGCCTGTTCCGAGGGCGAGGCCGCAGCTGCGGAACGGCGCGGGCCCCTCCGACCGCGCGTCGTCCACGTGCCGAACGTGGTCGCGGTTCCGCTGTGCGATGCCCGCCGAGACGGCCTGGAGCGGCACCGGCCGCTGCTGGTCGCGAGCCTCGGGCGGATCGCTCCGCAGAAGGACCCGATGCGGTTCGCCGACGCCGCGGCGTCGATCCGTGCGCGAGGGATCGAGGTGGTCCCGGTCTGGATGGGTGGTGGCGCGGACGACGACGTCACCCGGTTGGAGGCCTCCGGTGTACACGTCACCGGGTGGATTCCGCACGCCGAGGTGGGCAGGCGGCTCGCGCAGAGCGACGTCTACCTCCATACCGCCGCCTGGGAGGGGTTCCCGCTCGCCGTCCTGGAGGCGGTGCAGGCTGGTGTCCCGACGCTCGTCCGCCCGATCGCCGCATTCGGGACGCTCCCGGAGGTCCTCACGCTCGACGGTGGTCTCGAGGCGCTCATCGCCAGCAGGCTGGCCGGACCCCGGGCCTTCGCCGCGTGGGCCGACACGAACGTCGCCCGCTGGTCGGATCGCCTTCGGGGCCACACGCCCGCCCATCAGCGGACGGCGCTCGCCGAGGCCTACCGGGTACCGCAGGTGGCCTGATGCGGGTCGCCGTGGTGCAGTGGGGCCGCACCGGTGCGGGCCCGCTCTTCGCCCAGGAACTGGCTCAGGCGCTTCAGGAGGACGGCTGCGATGTCGTCGTGTCCTATTCCCTCGACGCCGAGGTGGCCGACCGGTTCGTGGCACTCGGTGTGCCGCACTTCCCGATCCGCACGTATCGCGACAAGCGCGGCGCGGTGCTCGGTCTCCCGCGTCTGCTCTGGGCGGCGTTCCGGCTCGACCGGTTCCTCCGGCGGCATCGCATCGACGTCGTCGTCATCGCCATGGAGCAGCTCTGGCAGGGAGTGGTCGCGCCCGTGTTCCGCTTCGGCGGTCGTCGGAGCCTGCTCTGCGTCCATGACGCGACGATGCACCCCGGGGACTTCTCGCAGCTTGAACACCTCCTGCGTCGCGCCGAGCGTCGGTCGGCGGACGGAGCAATCGTGTTCTCCGCGCCGGTCGCCGATGCACTCACGTCCCGTGGTGAGTTCCGCGCGGACCGCGTCCACGAGACCGTCCACGCCGCGTACCGTGTCGAAGCGGGCCGTGCCGTGGTCCGGTCGACGTACCGGGAGGGTGTTCCGGTCGTCGGATGCTTCGGTCGGCTGTCTGCGTACAAGGGGCTCGGTCTCGGGGTGGAGGCGATCACCGAACTGCGACGTCGCGGGATCCGGGTCCGATTGCGGGTCGTCGGGTCCGGGACCGACGACGCTCTCGACCTCCTCCGACACGAGGACGACGAGCTCGAGAACCGCTGGGTCGGTCAGGAGGAGATCGCACAGGTGATCTGCGGGTTCGACATCGCCCTGTTGCCGTACACCGAGGCCAGTCAGTCCGGCGTGCTCGCCTACGCGATGGCGCTCGGGGTGCCGTCCGTCGTGACGCCGGTCGGCGGACTCGCCGAGCAGGCGATCGCGTCAGGATCGGGCATCGTGGCCACGGCGGTGACGTCGACGGCGCTCGCCGACGCGCTGGAGGAGATCCTTGCCGACGCCGGTCGCTACCAGACGCTCTCCGCGGCGGGTGTGCTTGCTGCAGCGGGTCCGTTCTCGTGGGCGCGCGTCGCAGCGGACGTGCGCGTCGCCGCAGCATCCGTCGTGTCCGTACGTCGCTGATGCGCGCGGGACGCAGCGGAGATCGGCCTCCGCGGGACCGGGGGTGCCGTCGCTCCGGGGCGCAGAGACAGGAGGAGGCACACCGCGACGATCAGCATCGGCGTGAGATGCCGGAGGAACGAGCCGTAGTCCGGCTCGAAGATCGACTGCACGATCAGGAAGGCGAGGATCGCCGCGAACAAGCGGTTCTGGAACGCTGTGAGGATCGGAGCGCCGCGGGGTGCTCGGAGCCTCGCCGACCGGATCGAGGTGATGAGCGATCCCCAGACGGCGAGGAGGACGAGCGCCACGATGAGGTAGATCGCCCCGCCGCGGAGCATCAGCGGGATCGGGATGATGAACGAGGCGAAGGTGAGGGCACTGTTGACGAACCCGGACACGGGGCCGGCACCGGGGAAGAACTGCACGATCAGGGTGTTGACCGATTCCGCGCTTCGGTGCTCGTTCACCGTGAGACGGTAGTGGTCGAGGTCGACGCCGACGACCAGTGGGAAGACGACGGAGAGCCCGGCGTACAGCACGAGGATGACCGCCAGCGTGGCTGTCCAGCTGCGCCGCGCCCGCAGGGCGAGACGGAGCGTCAGGTAGAGGCCGGCCACGAGGAACCAGTACGTGCGGAACCCCTGGGCGTAGAGCAGCATCGCAGCCACCGGCATCAGCTCGGCCGACAGGCCTCGTCCACGGTGGGCGATGAGCGCGAGTACCGCGCACACGGTCAGCAGGTCCTTCGTGTACGCGCCGTGGTAGATGGCGGCGAGCGCGACGCAACTGATGATGATGGCCCAGTCCACCCACTCGACCGTCGTCGTCGGGGTGCGGGAGATCGCCACCGTCAGGACGAGCAGGTAGCTCGCGACACCGACGAGGGCGGCGAGTGTCGGCAGCTCGGCCAGACCCATCCGGCGGTAGACCGCGGCGATGAGCTGGAACGACGAGTCGGCCTCGGTGAACGTCCCCCGATTCACGCTGATGATCGTGCCCTCGTCGTTCGCGAAGTGCCCGGGCAGTCCTGGTTGCTCGGCTGCCACCCAGGCGAGCGCGAGGAGCGAGGCGATCAGGAGGAGCGAACCGCCGACGAGCGGGCGGTCGTGTTCCCGCCCGCCGATACCGGGCGTCCGTCGTGTGAGTTGCCGGCGGCACGCGGCACGGTGGGCGCCGGCCTCCGCGCGGGCCCTGGCCGCGTCCCGACGCGTCAGGTGCGCGAAAGGCTGCCCGGAGGTCACGGACGGATCGTGTGCTCGAAGCGCAACCTCGGCTGGAGGTCGCCGAACCAGGTCTCCGCATAGTTGGACAGCTTGCCGTTGTTGTTGTCGAGCGCGACGACCCGGCGGCCCATCTGCAGCCCGATGAGCATGGCGTGGAGGCGATCGGTGACGACCTCCTCGCCGCGGGCGATCAGCCGCACGGCGGCGTCGAATCGACGTTCGGCTCGCCGCATCCACGCGGCATGATCGCGCTCCATGAGCGGTTTCAACACCGGGTGCTTCGCCGCCCGCCAGCCGAGCCACTCGTGCGCCCGGAGGTCCAGGGGGTCGGCCGGCCAGTCGGCGCTCTCGGAGCCCACGAGCCCACCCGCGCTCTCGCCGTCCGTCCGGGCGATGACGATGCGCCGCTGGGTCGGTTCGGGGGCGCTGATCGGGCCGAGGAGGTGCACCGCGTCCGGCGAGAGGCTGAGGTCCTCGACCTCGTCGCGGAGGAGGTCGTAGGAGGTCTGGTCGCGGACGGCGACCCGCAGGTTGAGCCGGGCGGCGAACCGTCGGGAGAACGCCCGGCGGTCCGCATCCGTGGGGAAGACGACCGACTGCGGTGCCTGGATGAGCAAGGTGTCGGCTGGGAGGCGCTCCGCGAGTTCGTAGCGAGCCTCGCTCAGCACCGGGTAGAGGCCTCCGAGGTTGCCGCCGCCCTGGATGAGGACCGGGATCGACGCGTCCCGGACCCGCTCGGGCATGCTGCCCGCGCTCGAGGTCGTGCGCACGTCGATGCCGTGTGCGCGCCAGAACCTGGCCTGTCCGAGGGAGATGGCTGAATCGCCCGAGTTCCGGTGATCGGGGAACTGGGTGTAGTGGAGTTCGGTGACGCCGCGATGCAGCTCGACGAAGGAGGTCTCGGCGCGCCGTCGCATGGTCTCGAGGTAGGGCATGGGTGCTCCGTCCGGATCGACACCGAGCGTTGCGCTGGAATCGGATACTTCAGTTGGTCGAATACATTATGCTCGATTGTCGCCGTGTCGTCTCGCACCTCGGCGATCGACCTCGCCCACCGCGCCTCGTGCGCGCCGAGGCTCGATCCGATGCACACCAGAACATCCCCAGGGAGGCCACCGTCATGCCCTTCGTCGAAGCCCGCCGCTGCTGGGAGCGACGGTGCTCGCGCATGGTCCTCGTCCTCGACCTCCTGGCCGTCACCCTGGCGCTCACCGTGACCCAACTCCTGTGGTGGGACGCGTACTGGCGCGGGACCGTGGAGGTCGTGGGGCCGTTCGGACGCCGAGACCTCGGCTACCCGGCGGTCACCCTCGCGCTCGCCGTCGCGTGGTGGTCGCCCCTGGCAGCGGCCCGATCGCGCCAGCCGCGGGTCCTTGCGGACGGTTGGACGCCCTATCGACGGGTCGTGGTGGTGACGACGACGGTCTTCGGCACGGTGGCGATGGCGTCCTATCTCCTCAAGCTCGAGATCGGACGCGGGTTCCTGCTCACCGCCATGCCGCTCGGGGTCGCCCTCCTCCTGGCGGTCCGATGGGGCGCCCGTCGACACCTCCGTGCGCGGCGACGCGGAAGCGCACTCGTCTACCGCACGCTGCTCGTGGGGGACCGCGACCAGGCGGTGCATGTCGCCGAGCGCATGCGCCGGGGCGACTGGGCAGGGCATCGGGTGGTGGGCGTCGCGACCCCGGGCATCGTCGACGATGACCGCATCGTGGGTGCCCCCGTCCTCACCGGGCGGCCCTCGATCGTCGATGCCGCCGAGGAGGTCGAAGCGGACACGGTGATCCTCGTCGGCCCCGTCGAACTCACCCCCGCCGAGCTCCGTCGCCTGGGTTGGGACCTCAGTGAGCGCGGGGTGAAGTTCATCATCGCGCCGACGCTCACGGGGGTGGCCTCGACCCGCCTGTACCTCCAGGCGGTGGCCGGCATCCCGCTCATCCATGTCGACCACGTGGAGCTGTCCCGGCTGGAGGCGGCGGCGAAGCGGGCGTTCGACGTCATCGGTTCCGCGACGCTGCTCCTGCTGCTCGCCCCGGTCATGCTCGCGGTCGCGCTCGCTGTGAAGACGACGAGTCGGGGGACCGTGCTGTACCGGCAGGAGCGCGTCGGCCTGCGTGGCCGCCCCTTCCAGATCCTGAAGTTCCGCTCGATGGCCGCCAACGCCGACACCGGAGCAGCCCTCGCGGTGCAGCAGCATGCGGGCGAACTGCTGACGAAGGCTCCGGACAATCCGCTCGTGACCCCGATCGGACGGATCCTCCGGAAGTACTCGCTCGACGAGCTCCCGCAGTTGTTGAACGTCCTGGGGGGTTCGATGAGCCTCGTCGGTCCGCGGCCGCACCGGGGGTGGGAGGTCGAACGCTACGACCTGCTCGCCCGGCGACGCCTCCTGGTCAAGCCGGGCATGAGCGGACTGTGGCAGGTCAGCGGGCGGTCCAACCTCTCCTGGGACGACTCGGTCGACCTCGACCTGTACTACGTGGAGAACCGGTCGGCCGCGATCGACCTGAAGATCCTCGCGCAGACGGTGCGAGCGGTCGTCGCCCCGGGAACAGATGCACGGTGATCCGGCGCCGCTCGGGGCCGGGTTCAGCGTTCCGGAAGCTTGTGCCGCCAGCTCAGTCCGCCGGCACCGATGACCGCGCAGACGACGAGGAGCAGCCAGCCGCCGCTCAGCAGCAGGCTGCTCTCAGCGGCGCCCGATGCGAGCAGGGTCACGACGATGAGGGCAGCCCAGACGTGCACGACGCTGCGCCGGTTGGTCGCGATGAGCCAGGTCCGCACGAGCGCCAGACCGCCGAGGAGGAGGAACAGGGCGAGCCCGATCAGTCCGAGCTGCAGGTACACGTCCAGGTAGGCGTTCAGCGCCGAGTCGTTCGTGCGGCCGAGGCTCGCGTCGATGAACCGGTACGGGACCGCATCGGAGACCCAGCCGCCCGTCCATCCCCAGCCGTTGAGCTCGCTCGGGGCCAGGCGTCGCAGGGTCTCCTGCCAGAGTGCGTAGCGCTGCTCGATTTCGAGCCCGAGACCGAGGGCGCGGAACACCTCGGATCGGAACAGGTACCCGATGAGGCCGACGAGCGCGAGGACGGCGAGGAGGACGAACTGCCAGGTGCGGCGCGGTTCCGGTCGGAGTTGCCGGAAGACGTAGAGCACGGCGGTCGCGATGCCGAGGGCCGCGGCGAGGAGCGCGATGCTCGGCGAGCGCGTGCCGAGGATGAGCCCGGCGGCGAGGGCGATGGACCCGATCGTCACCCCGTGCCGCACGGAGCGGGTCCGCCATTCGACGACGAAGGTGACGAGACCGAGCAGGGCCGCGATGCCGAGGGCGCTCCGGGTTCCGAAGACCCCCTCCAACGGGCCGCCGAAGGCGAGGTTCCCGCTGATCCCGAGGAACGGCAGCGGGGTGTCGATGAGCACGCCGCTCACGACCTCCAGCGCCAGGGAGGTGCCGAGGAGTGCGCGGAAGGCGGTGCCCGTCGCCCTGACGATCTGAATGGTGTCGCGGGTGAGCGCGATCACGATGGCGATGAAGGCCCACGCGAGCTGCCCGCCGATGGCGGGTAGGGTCGCGAGCGGCGTGGCGCTCCACACCACCGACACCGCGCTCCAGGCGAGGAACAGCAGGACCGAGATCGGCAGGAGGCCACGCCACTCGATGATGGGGAGGCGTGCGAGGAGGATGCCCGTGCCGATCGTCGCGAGGCCGACGAGCATCGCGCTGAACCCGGCGGCACCGATCAGGCTCGTGATGAGGTGCTCGCCGAAGGCGGTCGCGACGGCGATGGTGGCGAACGCGGCGGCCAGCGGCGCCGACGACAGGACGCGCGCGGCGACGGAGAACGCGTCGAAGTCCGCCGGTCTCACGCCGGGCTCATCCGCCGACGACGTCGCGGCGGTGCGCGGGTGCGAGGTCGGACGAGGCTGCGACGGTGGGAACAGGCCAGGCGGGTTCCTGCTTGGTCTTCACCACGAGGAGCACGAGGAGGACCCATCCGGATTCGATGAGCAGCCGACTCTCCGCGACCGATTGCACGACGAGGGAGACCGCGATGAGGACGGGGGCGAGCGACAGGGCCGTGTACGGCCGCTGTGCGTCGAGGTCGACGCGCGGACGGTCGACGGCCAGGAACCAGGTGCGGGTCAACATGGACAGGACGACCGCGGCGAAGAGCACCAGGCCGACGACGCCGAGTTGGAACCAGACGTCGAGCCAGGCGTTGTGCGCCTGGAGCTGTCGGACGCCGCGTCGGATGACCAGGTCGGTGAAGAGCGGCTCCCACGGTGCCCACGGACTCGAGAAGCCCCATCCGAAGACCGGCCGTTGTTCGATGAGGCGCCACACGGTCGCCCAGATGTCGAGTCGACCGGTGAGGTCCGGGCTCTTCCCGAGCAGGCCGAGGAGTTGCGTCCGGAAGACGACCGCTCCCATCGCACCGACGACCCCGATGCCGAGGAAGCCGAGGTACACCGGCGTCCTCGCCTCCGGGCGAGGTGCCCGACGGATCGCCAGTGCAGCGGCGAGGACCACCGCCGTCACCACGGCAGCGAGCAGGATGGTGGTCGAGAAGCTCAGGAGGAACATCACGACGGAGAGACCGAGACGGATGAGCAGGGTCCAGCGACGTTCCGGGCCGGCCAGCCCGGCTGCGCCGGGCTCGTCGCGGCGCGCCGCCAGCCGGAGCCCGAAGACGATGATCCCGAGCAGCGCCACCACGGCGAGGAGGTTGGCGTTCCCCGAGATGCCCTGGACACGTCCTCCGGAGAACAGGAGGTCCCTCGACCAATAGTCGAGCAGGGGCGGGTCCGCCAAGTCCCCGGCGTAGAAGTTCGGGAGCACCGGGTGCCGGATGATCGCCGCGACGACGAACTCAAAGAGGAGGGAGAGTGACAGCACCCACGTCACGGCACGGCCGAGGACGCGGATGACCTCGGGCCAGGAGAAACAGCCGGCGAGGGTCACGCCGAGGATGGTGCACAGCGCCGCACCGAGCAGGGTCGCGGCCGTGCCGCTGGGGTAGGCGGACCAGGCGAGCGAGACGACCGACAGCACCCCGTAGCCGACGAGTGACCACGGCACCCGGGTGCGCCGCCAGGTCGGGCGGACGACCATCAGGCACGCGAGGGCGGCACCACCTGAGACGAGTGCCACCGCCGTGTAGCCCCAGATGGTGAAGAGGTTCGTCCAGAACGTCCCGGCGAGCACCGCGAACGTCGCGAACACCGCGACGTGCCTGATGACGAGTGCGCGTGTCGTCAGCGCTGCCGGCGGGCGGGGCGGGGCGGGTTCGGTGGACAGCATCGTGCCCCCAGGGTAGCGGCTGCGGCCGCCGCCGAGGCCCTGGTCCAGCGCGGTGGTCAGACGAACGCCGCAGTGCCGGTGATGGCCCGCCCGACGATGAGCGCGTTCATCTCCCGCGTGCCCTCATAGCTGTAGAGGGCTTCGGCATCCGCGAAGAACCGGGCGGCGTGGTAGTCCAGCACGATGCCGTTCCCGCCCATGATCTCCCGTGCCCACGCGACCGTCTCGCGCATCCGCGCGGTGCAGAACGCCTTGGCGAGCGCGGAGTGCTCGTCGCGCTGGGTGCCCTCGTCGAGCATCTGCGAGACCCGGACGCACATCGCCATCGATGCCGTGATGTTCCCGAGGCACTTCGAGAGGAGGTCCTGGATCAGCTGGTGGCCCGCGATCGGCTTGCCGAACTGCACGCGCTCCTTGGCGTAGGCGACCGCCGCCTCGTACGCGCCGACAGCGACGCCGACACTCGACCAGGCGACGCCGGCGCGCGTGAGTCGCAGTACCTTCGCCGTGTCGCGGAAGGAGTTCGCGCGCTGCAGCCGGAGGCGCTCGGGGACCCGGACGTTGTCGAGGGTGATGTCGGCGTTCTGCACCATGCGCAGGCTGATCTTGCCCTCGATCTTGGTCGCGGAGTAGCCGGGGGAGTCGGTCGGCACGATGAAGCCCTTCACCTGACCGTCTGCCGTGTCCTTCGCCCAGATGATCGTGATGTCGCTGAAGGTCGCATTGCCGATCCACCGTTTCGAGCCGGACAGGATCCAGTCGTCGCCGTCCCTGGTCGCCGTGGTGCGAAGCCCCTGTGCGCTGTCCGACCCCGATTGCGGTTCGGTGAGACCGAAGGCACCGAGGACCTCGCCGGAGGCGAGCTTCGGCAGCCATTCGTCCTGCTGCTCCTGGGAGCCGCACTCGCTGATCGAGCCCATGGTGAGACCGTCCTGCACCCCGACGAAGGTGGAGATCGACGCGTCGATCCGGGAGAGCTCCATCGAGGCGAGGCCGCGGAACACGGCGCTGTTCTCGAACGGCGTCGTCTCCGGCCAGGCCCATCGGGCGACGTCGAGCTCGAGGAGCGGGGTGATGAGGTGCTTCGGGAACTCGGCTCGCTCCCAGTACTCGTTCACGATCGGCTTCGCCTCGGTCTCGGCCCAGGCTCGAAGGCGGGCGATGGCCTCCTGCTCGGGAGCCGTCAGAAGGCTCTCGAAGCCGTAGAAGTCGCTGGCGAGGGGTTCGAAGATCATGGTCCGTTGCTCCATTGCGTCCGCTGGCGCCGGATCGGCGTCCCGGCCAGCCTAGGCAGGTGCGCTCGGCGCGGACAACGGCTTGGTAGTTTGGTGCACGGTGCCGGGCGACCGCGTCGCACGGCTTGTAGGACGACGCCAAGCGGCCCCAGGGTCCGGCTGGCGCGTCACCCTCGTCCGTCGAAAGGGCCCCACCATGTTCGTGCCGCTCCGTGCCACTCCTCGTGACTACGCGTGGGGGTCGTCGACGGCGATCGCGGAGGTGCTCGGGTCCGAGCGCTCAGGACTTCCGGAGGCGGAACTCTGGCTCGGCGCACACCCCGGGGCGCCGACGCCGATCGCGGATCCGTCGACGGTGGGGGGACACGCCGACCTCGAGCGCTGGCTCGACGCCGATCCCTCCGCGCTCGGCGGGCACGGCTCGCTGCCGTTCCTCCTCAAGATCCTCGCAGCGGCCCATCCGCTCTCGCTGCAGGCCCACCCCGACCTGCACCGCGCCGCCGCGGGCTTCGCCGCCGAAAACGCGCGAGGGGTGCCGCTCGACGCTCCGCACCGCAACTACAAGGACGCGCTCCACAAGCCGGAACTCATCGTCGCCCTTCGGGACGGCTTCGAGGCGCTCTGCGGGTTCCGCGAGCTCGATGCGACCGATGCGCTGCTCGCCGAGCTGGTGGCCTCGGCGCCCGATCCGGCTGCTGCGGCGCGCATCACCATGCTCCGCGGGATGCTGGCCGCCCCCGACGGGCTCCGCGACACTGTGCGAACCCTGCTCGAGCAGCTCCCCGGCGGGCTGCTCGACGCCCTCGTCGCGTCCGCCGCTGCTCCCGGTTCGGGTGCATTCGACGCCGAGCGGACCCTGGTCGGACGGCTCGCCCAGGAGTATCCGGGCGATCCCGGCATCGCGGTCGCACTCCTCCTCAATCTCGTCACGTTGCGAGCCGGCGAAGCGCTGTACCTCCCAGCCGGGAACATCCACGCCTATCTCCGCGGCATCGGCGTCGAGCTCATGGCCGCGAGTGACAACGTCCTGCGCGGCGGGCTCACCCCGAAGCACGTCGACGTGCCCGAGCTGCTCGAGGTCCTGGAGTTCGAGCCGCGGCCGGTGCCGTGGCTCACCCCGACGGACCTGGGCGGGGGGCTCAGCCTCTTCGTCCCCGACGTGCCGGACTTCGAGCTGCTGCGGGTGGACCTGTCCGATGAGCCGTCCGAGCAGGAGTCGTCGTTCCGGCTCCCCGGCCCCGGGATCGCGATCGTGGTCGACGGTTCGGTGCGGATCACCGGAGCCACCTCGTCCATCGAGCTCGGTCGAGGTGGCTACGCCTTCATCACGCCCGACGAGGCGGAGCTGCGCTTCTCCGGGACCGGGACCCTGTTCCTGGCGACGACCCAGGACTGACCGCCCGGCCGGGTGGCCCGGTCCATCCAGCTCAGGCGCTCTCCCGCACCCCGAAACTCCGCCGGTAGGCGGCAGGCGTGGTGCCGAGGACGCGGTCGAAGTGGTGACGGAGGACGGCTGCGGTGCCGAACCCGGTGTCCGCCGCGATCCGCTCGACACCGTGGTCGGTCCGTTCGAGCATCTCCTGGGCTCGGAACAGGCGTTGCCGGTTCAGCCAGGCGGCCGGCGTGCTGCCGAGCTCCGAGCGGAAGCGGCGTGCGAAGGTCCGCTCGGACATGTGCGCCTGCCGCGCGAGGCGCCCGATGGGCAGGTCCTCGGCGAGGTGGTCGAGCATCCAGTCGACGACCGGTGCGAGCGACTCGCACTGCTGCGCCGCGACGGGGGAGAGGACGTATTGCGCCTGACCGCCGTCACGCTGTGGCGGGACGACCATCCGGCGGGCGATGACGTTCGCGCTCGCCGCGCCGTACTCCTGTCGTACCAGGTGCAGACACGCGTCGATGCCGGCAGCGGTTCCCGCGCCCGTGATGACCTTGCGGTCCTCGACGAACAGCACGTCCGGGTCGACGGTGGTGCCCGGGAACGTCGTCTGCTGCTCGCTCGTGTACATCCAGTGGGTCGTGCTGCGCCGACCGTCGAGCAGCCCTGCCTGACCGAGGACGAACGACCCGCTGCACACGCTGAGGACCCAGGCACCCCGTGCCTCAGCCGCTCGGAGGACGTCGAGGTAGGCCTCGTCGACCGCTCCGGCACGCGATCCACCACGACCGGTGATCACCACGAGGTCCGCCTCGGCCGCGAACGACAGGTCGTCGTCGACGATCATGTCGAAGCCCCGCGCACCGTCGTCGCTCAGGTTCATCCGGACCGGACCGGGGTCCTTCGTGACGATGCGGAGGTCGAAGGCGGGACCGCCCTGGTCCGACCGGTCGATGCCGAAGACCTCGCAGACGACGCTGAACTCGAACGGTTGCAGCCCCGGGATGGCGAGCAGGGCGACCTTCGACAGCATGGGACCTCCGGATGATCGATTTGGCAGGAATGTGCTCATTTGCGTCCATCCTGCCACTGGTGGCAGTTTTTCGCCATTCCTAGAGTTTCAGACATGTCCATCATCGCACTCGTCATCGGCATCCTCACCGTCCTCATCGCCGTCGTCGCTTCCGCCGCGAGCCTCCGTGCCGTCCTGACCGACGGCTATCGCCGTGTCCCCAGCCGTGCCGGCGCACGACGCACGCGCCTCCAGTAGTCTGGTCACTCCGTCTGCAGCACGGCAGGTGGAGGACTCCCTGGAGGAAGCATCGTGGCGTGGCTGGTGACGGGCGGAGCCGGATACATCGGAGCCCATGTGGTGCGGGCCTTCCAAGCGGAGGGGATCGACGTCGTCGTCCTCGACGACCTGTCGAGCGGACACGAACGCTTCGTTCCTGCGGGTGTGCCGTTCGTCCGCGGAACCCTGCTCGACGGCTCGGTCCTCGAGCGCACCTTCTCCGAGTTCGAGCTGAGCGGTGTCGTCCACGTCGCCGGGTACAAGTACGCGGGTGTCTCCGTGCAGCGCCCGCTCCACACGTACGCCCAGAACGTCACGGCCACCGCGATGCTGCTCGCCGCGATGGAGGAGCACCGGGTGGAGCGCATCGTCTTCTCGTCGAGCGCCGCGGTGTACGGGACCACGGACGTCGACCTCGTCACGGAAGACACCCCGAAAGCACCCGAGTCGCCCTACGGCGAGTCCAAGCTCATCGGTGAGTGGCTGCTCCGCGACCAGGGTGTCGCCACCGGGCTGCGCCACACCTCGCTGCGGTACTTCAACGTCGTCGGCTCCGGGACGGACGAGGTCTACGACACGAGTCCGCACAACCTCTTCCCGCTCGTCTTCGACGCGCTCCTCGCCGGACGCACCCCCCGCATCAACGGCGACGACTACCCGACGCCGGACGGCACCTGCGTCCGCGACTACCTGCACGTCGCGGATCTCGCAGCCGCGCACGTCGCCGCAGCCAAGCGGCTCGATGCGGGTGAGCCCCTCGAGGCGGCGTACAACCTCGGAAGCGGGGACGGGTCGAGCGTCGGCGAGATCATGACCGCGATGGCGGAGGTGACCGGGATCGACTTCACCCCCGAGATCATGCCGCGGAGGGCGGGCGATCCCGCACGGATCGTCGCGTCCGGCGCGCTCGCAGCGCGCGACCTCGACTGGCGGATGCGACACGATCTGCGCCAGATGGTGGAGAGCGCGTGGCGGGCCAGGCGCGCCGCCGACTGACGTCGCGCGGCCGCACGATCCGCCCCGACAGGCCCCGACACCCAGTTCGGGTCACACTCGGCGCGTCGCGAACCCTCACCTCGTGATTGAGGCTTTACGATATGCGACTTGACTCGACCATAACTACAAGGGTGTAATTATGTATCGCGCCGCGTGGCGCAGGGTACGAGTAGGTGGGGAGACGGTATGGCGATTCCTGAGTATCGTGCCGGAGTACCCGACGACTGGTTCGTCGATCCGGTCAATCTGGGAGTCCCCGGCGTCCGTCAGCCCGCTGCGGAGGGCGAGGACGACACCCAGCTCTCCTGGCAGACCGATGCGCTGTGCGCGCAGACCGACCCCGAGGCGTTCTTCCCCGAGAAGGGTGGATCCACGCGCGACGCGAAGCGGATCTGCACCAGCTGCGACGTCAAGTCGCAGTGCCTGGAGTACGCGCTCGCGAACGATGAGCGCTTCGGCATCTGGGGCGGCCTCTCCGAGCGCGAGCGCCGGAAGCTGCGCAAACGCGCCGTCTGACGCTCCTTCGAACGCCGACCGAGCCGCTCCCGGCTCACCGGAACGCCCCCGATTCGGGGCGCGCCCGCTCGGTTCCCGCTCTTCCGGCCGCACCCGCTTAGTCTGAATCCGATGTCTCCCCGAGTAACGGCGATTCTCGTGGTGCGCGACGGCTCAGAGCCGCTCGCACGCACGCTCGACGCCCTCCGTGCCCAGACCCGTCCGGCGGACGGGATCATCGCCGTCGCCACCCGCGCGAGTGAGGCGACGATCGAGGAACTCGGCCGCGTCCCCGGCATGAAGCTCGTGACCTCGACCGAGGATCTCAGCTTCGCGCAGGCCGTGGCCGCCGGCGTCCGCGTCACCGATCAGCCTGAGGACGCCGAGCAGATGCTCTGGTTGCTCTCGGAGGACACGGCTCCCGAGCCGACGGCGCTCGCCGCACTGTTGGGCGCCCTCGAGGTCTCACCGTCCGTCGGTGTGGCCGGCCCGAAGATCCTCGACTGGGACGACGCGTCGTTCCTCCGTCGCTACGGCGAGACGATCACCACCCTCGGTGCGGCGGTCCCGGTGGTCGAGGACGAGCTCGACCAGGCCCAGCACGACACCATGAACGACGTGATGGCGGTCGGTCCGGCCGGCATGCTCGTCCGCCATCAGCTGTGGGACCAGTTGGGCGGCTTCGACCAGGCCCTCGTGGCGGACGACGCCCTCGACTTCTGCATCAGGACCCGCCTCGCGGGCTACCTGGTCGCGGTCGTGCCGACGGCGCGGGTCGCCTCCGCGGGCGAAGGCATCGCCGGGCCCTCCTGGTCGAACCGGCTCGGCGCGCGTCGCCACCGCCACCGTCAGGCCCGCGCCGCACAGCTCCACCGCCGTCTCGTCTATGCGCCCGGGATCATGGTCCCGGTGCACTGGCTCAGCCTCGTGCCCCTCGCCATCCTGCGGGTCATCGGCCACTTCGTGAAGAAGCAGCCCGAGCTCGTGCTGGGCGAGCTCTCGGCGGCGTTCGCCGTCGCGTTCTCCGGGACGAAGGTCGGGAGCGCCCGGCGCCAGCTCGCGAAGAACCGGACCTTGGGCTGGTCGAGCATCGCCGGCTTGCGGATGCGACTCGACGAGGTCCGACGCAAACGCGCGCTCGCGCGGGAGGCGACGCAGATCGGCTTCATCGGCGAGGAACGCGACCTCCGCTTCTTCTCCGGCGGAGGCGCCTGGGTCGTCCTCGCGACGGCGGTCATCGGAGCGGCCATCCTCGCTCCGCTCCTCGGGGCCACGTACCTCACCGGCGGAGGGCTTCTCCCGCTCTCGGCGACGGTCGGCGACCTCTGGCAGCACATCGGCTTCGGCTGGCGCGACGTCGGTCTCGGGTTCGTCGGCGCAGCCGACCCGTTCAGCGCGGTCCTCGCGGTGCTCGGGACCATCACCTTCTGGCAGCCCTCGTTCTCCCTGGTCCTGCTCTTCCTGCTCGCGCTGCCGCTCTCCGCGCTCGGCGCCTGGTTCGCCGCCACCCGGCTCACGGAGCGCAGCGGACCCCGTGCGGTGGCGGCGCTGCTCTGGGCGCTCGCCCCGACGCTCCTGACTGCGCTCGCCGACGGTCGTCCCGCGGCCGTCATCGTGCACGTCCTGCTGCCCTGGCTGTTCTACGCGGGTGCGGTCGCGTCCCGGTCGTGGGCAGCAGCCGGCACGAGCGCCTTCCTGTTCGCCGCGATCGTCGCGAGCTCGCCCTCCCTCGCCCCGGCGTTGCTCGTCATCTGGCTCGTGGCGATGGTCTTCGCCGGTCGGGGAGTCGCGAGGGTGGGACTCGTCCCGATCCCCGCCATCGCGCTGTTCGCCCCGCTCATCTGGCAGCAGGGGATCCATCGCAACAACTGGCTCGGACTCCTCGCGGATCCGGGCGTCGCGACACCTGCGACCGCGGCGTCCGGCTGGCAATTGTCCCTCGGCTTCCCCGGCGGCAGCCTGGGTGGATGGAGCCAGCTCGGCGCGGCGCTCGGGCTGCCGGGTGCTGCTCCCGCCATCGTGGTGCCCGCGCTGCTCGCGCCGCTCGCGATCGTCGCTCTGCTGGCCCTGTTCCTCCCGGGCTCCCGACGGGCCGTCCCGTTGCTCATCGCGGCGTTCCTCGGTCTCGTGTCGGCGGTGTTCGCCACGCATCTCCTCCTCGCCTCCGCCGCCGGAACGGCCGTCCCTGTCTGGGCCGGTGCGGCGATCAGCCTGTACTGGCTCGGAATCGTGGGCGCTGCGACCCTCGGCCTCGACCGCATCCCACGGTTCCGGGCGGTCCCGGCCCTCGTCATGGTCCTCGCCGCTGCGGTGATCGCCCTCCCACTCGCCCTCGCCCAGCCCCTCGGCACCTCGGTGGTCCGTGAGAGCTCCGGCCGCCAGCTGCCCGCCTATGTGACGGCCGCGACGCAGACCGATCCACGGCTCGGCACCCTCGTCATCACACCCGGTGACGACGGCACCATCACCGCGATCGTCATCCGTGGCCAGGGGGAGACGCTCGACGGCCAGTCGACCATCGCCCAGACGGCCCCCGGCGTGTCCTCGGACGACCGCGCCGTCGCCGAGCTCGCCGGTAACCTCGCGTCGCAGAGCGGACTGGACCCGACGGAGACCCTCGTCGAGCACGGCATCGCCTTCGTGCTGCTGTCGCCGGTCGCAGACGGCGATGAGCAGACGGTGGCGGGTCAGACCGCCGGCCGCGCGGCGAGTGCGCTCGACGCCAACGCAGCGCTGGTCGCCGTCGGTGACACGACGAGCGGGACGCTCTGGCGCACCGTCGCGGACGTCGGCACCGGCCCCGAGCTCCCCACGTCCAACGTGCTCGGCACCCTCATCGGTGTCGGCCTGGGCGTCGTGTTCCTCATCACCCTGCTCCTGAGCATCCCCAACGGTGCGTCCCGCGACGGGTACCGCGCGGGATCCAGGAAGCCGGCGAAGCTGAAGGGCCGTGCCGCTCGCAAGGCGGCCGCGTCCGGGGCGACGGTCGCGGTGATCGACGACGACGGGACCGGCGCCTATGACGACGAGGAACCGACCGCCGATCTCGACGACGAGGCGGAGGGATCCGAATCTGCCGACACCGCCGACGCGTCGACCCGGCCCTCCAAGCCGCGTTGGTGGCGCCGGGGTCAGGCCTCCGCCGGGGCACCCGCTCCCGCGTCGGCACAGGCCGAGGCAACCGATGACGCCGTGTCGGTCGATGACGCTCCGTCGACCCCCGACGCCGCGTCGGCCGATGACACCGTCGCTCGCGATGGAACCGGGGTGGTGGTGGAAGACGCCGTCGACCCGGACCCCGACGTGACCGGATCGACGCCGGCCGCCGACGCCGTCGTGGACTCGAACACTACGGCCGACCAGGTCCCCGACGAACCGGCGATCGCCACGCGCGATGCCGTCGTGTCCGAGGCGGATCCGAGCGACGCGACCGAGACGACGCCGGATACCGACACCACCCGCCGGGACACCCCGGGAACGGAGCAGCCGCATGCCCAGTAAGCGCGGAGTCGCCATCACCTCCGGTCGGATCGTCACCGGCCTCGTCGGGATCGGGATCGCCGCGGTCACGATCGCAGCGGCCGGGCAACTGCCCCTCCCGACGGTCGAGATCGCCCCTCAGGACATCCGAGTCACCCCGGTGGCCGGCGACCAGTCGGTCGTGTGCCCTGGGCCGCTGCTCGCCCTGGCCCAGGACGCGACGGCCGCCACGGCAGCCGGCTCCTTCGGCCCGGCGAGTGTCGACTTCGGGGCGAACGGGGTGACGCCCACGACGCGTGAGCTGGCCGCACCCGACAACACGAGCGGCGCGGCGGACGGCGGACCCACGGTGATCACCGTCCCCGGCGCGACCGACGGGACGGTGACCCCACTGAGTGGCGCGCAGTCGCAGATCGCCGCCGAAGCCGAGGTCGCCGGTCTGGCGGCCGCCGCCTGCACGCCGGCCTCGGCCGAGAGCTGGCTCGTCGGCGGGTCGAGTGACATCGGTCGCACCACGCTGGTCCTGCTGAGCAATCCGTCGGCCGTCGATGCGAACGTGACCCTCGAGGTCTTCGGTGCTGCCGGGCGGATCGACGCTCCGGGTGCCGCCGGGATCGTCGTCGCCACCGGCACGCAGCGCGTGATCGCCCTCACCGGCCTCGCGCCCAACGAGCCGACCCCCGTCGTGCACGTGACGAGCGAGGGCGGTCAGGTGGTGGCCGCGCTCCAGCAGAGCACGGTCCGCGTCCTGACCCCCGGCGGCGTGGAGGTCCAGGGGCCGACCGCGTCGCCCTCGACCGACCTCGTCATCCCGGGCGTCGTCGTCACCGCCCCGGCGGCCGCAGGGGCGAGCTCCGACACCGCGTCCGTCGACGACCGGGCCACGGCCCTCAGACTGTTCGCGCCGGGATCCGATGCCGCCGACGTCGTCATCACCGCCACCCGCGAGAACGCGAAGGACGAGCCGATCGTCATCGACGCCACCATCCAGCCGGGCGTTCCCGGCGAGATCGCCCTGGCCGACCTCCCGGCCGGTGAGTTCTCGCTGGAGGTCACCTCGACCCGACCGGTGGTCGCCGCGGCCAGGACGAACTCGCGCGGCGGAACGCTCGAGGATTTCGCCTGGTTCGGAGCGACACCCGCACTCGACGACGCCGCGGCCTTCACCGTCCCGACCGGGCCGGGACAGAAGCTCCACGTCTTCAACCCGACCGGCACCGACGCCGAACTCACGTTGACGGGGGCTGACGGCAAGGAGACCACGGCGAAGGTCGGAGCCGGAGCCGCGGTGACGCTCGGCGTCGGCCCGGGTCAGAGTTACGTCCTCGCCGGGGGCGACGGCCTCCACGCCTCGATCAGTCTCGCTGCGGCGGGGCGGCTCACATCACTGCCGGTCACACCGCCGAACCCGCTGGCTGCGCCGATCAGCGTCTACCCGCGGTGACCGCGGCGGCCGCGGGTCAGAGGAACCGGTAGCGTTCCGGCCCGAGGTCCCAGGGGTCCTTGCCGAGGAGCTCGGCGACGGCGCGGAACACGCAGCTCTCCACCATCATGCGCTGATGCAGCTCGTCGTTCCGGTGGAGCTTGCTCATCCGCTGGATGGGCAGCCGGTACAGGATGATCCGTCGGCGTGCTCGGTCGACGAACCAACGGTCGACGCCGTCCGTCCCGGAGTTCTGCGCCGGCATCGCGCCGACCTCGAACCGGACGTCGGCGAGTTCGGCGGGCCAGGCTCCGCGGAGGTAGTCGGCGGTGGTGGCGACCGTCAGGTCGAACTGGTCGATCCGGGTGTCGATCGGTGGCACGTCCGGTCCGACGACGCTCGAACGACCGTTGCGACCGTGCCGTGATCGGCGGCGCGAGAGGGCGCCTCGCGTCTCCTCGTCAGCCTGCGCCATGCGTCCAGTCTAGGTGTCGTCGGCGGCCCGGTTCAGACCCGCTCGACCGGCGAGCCGGACGGTGCCGCCGGCGCCGCCGGGCTACGCTGGGGCAAATGGTGGACAGGATGTGTTCGAAGGTCGGCTGCTCGCGCGAGCCCGTAGCGACGCTGACTTATGACTACCGTGACTCGATGGCCGTCCTCGGGCCGCTGAGCATCGAGAAGAGTCCACACAGCTACGACCTCTGCTCCATCCATGCCGTACGGCTGAGCGTGCCGCAGGGCTGGAGCGTCGTGAAGCACAGCGTCCTCGGCGACGTCGGCTACGGCTCCTGACCAGCGGCATCCCACCGCGCCTTGCCGATCTCGGGGCCGACATGAAGGTCCACGACGCGTGACGGTCTGCGAGAATGGCGTCATGAGTTCTTCCGCACCGTCTGCCCCCACGACCACCCTGCCCTACAAGGTGGCCGACCTGTCGCTCGCCGAGGCCGGCCGACACCAGCTCCGCCTCGCCGAGAACGAGATGCCCGGCCTGATGGCCCTCCGCGAGGAGTTCGGCGCGAGCCAGCCCCTCGCCGGCGCCCGTATTGCCGGTTCGCTGCACATGACGGTGCAGACCGCGGTGCTCATCGAGACACTCGTCGCGCTCGGCGCCCAGGTGCGCTGGGCGAGCTGCAACATCTTCTCGACCCAGGACGAGGCGGCGGCCGCCGTCGCCGTCGGTCCGCACGGGACCGTCGAGGCACCGGCCGGTGTGCCGGTCTTCGCCTGGAAGGGCGAGACGCTCGAGGAGTACTGGTGGTGCACCGAGCAGATCTTCGACTGGTCGACCGAAGCGGCCACGGCCGGAGCCGAGTGGACCGGCCCCAACCTCATCCTCGACGACGGTGGCGACGCGAGCATGCTCGTCCACCAGGGCCGTCGGTTCGAGCTGGCTGGAGCGGTCCCCGACACGACCGACGCCGACAGCCACGAGTACAGCATCGTCCTCGACGTGCTCCGCCGTTCGCTCGCCGGCAGCAGCGACCGCTGGACGAAGGTCGCCGCCGACATCCTCGGCGTGACCGAGGAGACCACCACCGGTGTCCACCGCCTCTACGAGCTGGCGAAGCAGGGTGAGCTGCTGTTCCCCGCGATCAACGTGAACGACTCGGTCACGAAGAGCAAGTTCGACAACAAGTACGGCATCCGGCACTCGCTGCCGGACGGCCTCAACCGCGCGACCGACGTGCTCATCGGTGGCAAGGTCGTCTTCGTCGCGGGCTACGGCGACGTCGGGAAGGGCGCGGCCGAGGCCCTCCGCGGCCAGGGCGCTCGGGTCATCGTCTCCGAGGTCGACCCGATCTGCGCCCTCCAAGCGTCGATGGACGGCTTCCAGGTCGCGACCCTCGAGAGCGTCGCCGAGCAGGTCGACATCATCGTGACGTGCACCGGCAACTTCAACGTCGTCACCCTCGACCACATCCTCGCGCTCAAGCACCTCGCGATCGTCTCGAACGTCGGGCACTTCGACAACGAGATCGACATGGCCTCGCTCGAGGCGCTCGAGGGCGCCGAGAAGATCGAGATCAAGCCCCAGGTCCACGAGTGGCGCCTCCCCACGGGGCGCAGCGTCCTCGTGCTCAGCGAGGGACGCCTCATGAACCTCGGGAACGCGACGGGGCACCCCTCGTTCGTGATGAGCAACTCCTTCACGAACCAGGTGCTCGCACAGCTCGAGCTCTGGACGCGGATCGAGGAGTACCCGATCGGCGTGTACGTGCTGCCGAAGCACCTCGACGAGAAGGTCGCTCGCCTGCACCTCGACGCGCTCGGCGTGCAGCTGACGACGCTTACGGGCGAGCAGGCCGACTACATCGGTGTGCCGGTCGAGGGCCCGTACAAGGTCGACCACTACCGCTACTAGGCGGTGTCGCCGGTTCCCCGCCTCAGCGGTCGGGGAACCGGTGCGGCTGACCGCTCAGCACCGGCTGGAGGAGCGACAGTCGCTGACGGGCCGCGAGCTGGGCCTGGTACTCGCGCTCCCGGCGGATGACGGCGACCCCGACGAGGAACGCCTCCGGCGGAGCGATCGGCAGGGGCGACACGAATCGGGACACCTCTGCCGCGAGTTCGGCCGCCAATCGGGTCCTCGTGGCCGGGGTGAGCGAGCCGGCCTGCTTGAGGAACTGGGTGACGCGCCGCGCCAGCGGGTCGGGCAGTCGGGCGACGTCC
This sequence comes from Plantibacter sp. MMLR14_011, assembly GCF_001865025.1. Classification (NCBI taxonomy): domain Bacteria; kingdom Bacillati; phylum Actinomycetota; class Actinomycetes; order Micrococcales; family Microbacteriaceae; genus Plantibacter; species Plantibacter sp. MMLR14_011. The sequence continues at coordinate 106,201 of NZ_MJGW01000094.1, read as the reverse complement.
GCACCGCCGGCCCAGGCGGCGAGCTGCGGCGGGATCATCGCCACGGGCTCCACCACCCGCGGCAGACGCTCACGTTGGCTGTAGGTCCCGGCGAGCACGTCGCCCAGGCGCTTCGAGCGAGCACTGAGCAGGCCGGTGAGTGCGGCGATGCCGCCAGCTGTGGCGTAGATCTCGAAGTACCCGGTGAGCGCACGGATGAACGCGTGCCGGAAGCCGGGTGCACCCCCGTCGTCTCGGACGATCCGCGCACCGACGACCAGTCTGCCGAGCGACCGTCCGCGGGTGGCGATCTCGACCGCTGCCGGCAGGACGACGAGGCAGAGCACCGTCAGGCCGAGCACGATGGCGGTGAACATCGCGGTGTCCATGGCGACTCCCGACAGGATCCAGGAGAACATCGCGAGCATGAGGCCGACGAACACGAGGATCGACACTACGTAGTCGATGATGGCACCCGCCGCGCGCAGGATGAATCCGGTGGGCCGCACGTCGAGGGCGACCGCCTCGCCGGTGATGAGCTCGGTGCCGTCGTCCAGCGTCGTCTCGTGCAGCGGGACCCTGGCCGGTTCGGACATGTGCTCCATTCAAGCAGATGCGCGGGGGACCGGCCATGGAGCGCCGCCACCGCGTAGCATGGCTGCGATGGACCTCGACGCCTACTCCGCAGCCCACCGCCAGGAATGGGACCGCCTCGACGCGCTCGGCAAGCAGCGGTTCTTCAGCGGGCCTGAGGCCGATGAGTTGATCGACCGCTATCAAGCCGGGGCGACCCAGCTCTCCGCGATCAAGACGACGGCCGGATCGACGCTCGTCGGCGACCGTCTCTCGGTGTCGCTGTCGCGGGCACGCCTCCGGTTCACCGGGGCCAGTGCGAACGTGTTGTCGAGTGTCCCGCGGTTCTTCGTCCTGGCGCTGCCGGCCGCGCTCTACCGGGTCCGGTGGGTGACCCTCGCGGTAGCGGTCGCGACCGTCGTCATCGCGACCCTGTACGCCGTGTGGATCGCCGGCAACCCACAGGTCCTCGCGAACCTCGGTACCGACGCCCAGCTCAAGCAGTACGTCGAGGACGACTTCGTCGCCTACTACTCCGACAACCCGGCCGCGAGCTTCGCCGGCCAGGTGTGGACCAACAACGCGTGGATCGCAGCGCAATGCGTGGCGTTCGGTATCAGCGGCGTCTGGGTCCCGTACATCATCGTCACCAACGCCCAGGGGGTCGGGCAGGCCGCGGGCGTCATGTTCGCCTACGGCAAGGGCGACGTGTTCTTCGAGTACATCCTCCCGCACGGCATGCTCGAGCTCACGGCGGTGTTCGTCGCGGCAGCGGCGGGTCTCCGCATCTTCTGGGCCTGGGTGGCACCAGGGCCACGGACGAGGGGCCAGGCCCTTGCCGAGGAGGGCCGAGCGCTGTTCACGATCGCCATCGGGCTGGTGATCGTGCTCTTCGTCTCGGGGCTCGTCGAGGGCTTCGTGACGCCGGCACCGTGGCCGTGGGCGGTCAAGATGCTCATCGGCGGGGGAGCGCTCGCCGCGTTCCTGACCTACATGTGCTGGTGGGGCGGTCGCGCGTACCGCTCGGGCGAGCGCGGCGACCTGGCTGCGTTCGAGGCCGGCGGGAAGCGGATCGTCGCCGGCTGACGGTTACTCGCCGGCTTCGGATCGTGCGCGGCGCTCGGCGTTCCTGGCGTTGACCCGGGCGTTCTCGGCGTTCACCTCGGCGTGGACGGCACGCTCCTGCACGAGCCAGGCGGGCAGCGTGCGGAGCAGCTCCTGGATCTGTTCGGTGGTCAACGCCTCGGTGATCTCGGCGCGAGCCAGACCGGAGGTCGACACGCCCAGCTTGCGGGCGACGACGTCGCGCGGGTGCGGTCCGTTCTTGCGGAGCTCGACGAGCCAGTCCGCCGGGTTCGCCTGCAGTTCGAGGAACGCCGACCGCGTGATCGGCTCCTCCTGGAACGACGCCGGGGTCGCCGGCAGGTAGACCCCGAGCTTCTTCGCCGCGGTCGCCGGTTTCATGATCTGTTCGCTCGCACCCATCCGCTCAGCGTACCTCGCTGCGGTGTCCTCGCCCAACCGGCCGGATCACCCGTCGACTGAGCTGCAGTAGTGTGGCAAGCCGAGCAGTGGAGGCTTCGATGGACAGGCAGGACGACCAGGTCGACGGGATCGAGGTCGGCGACGACGGGATCGGCGCCGACACGGTGCCGGAGATCGTCCCGCCGGCGCTGACCGTCGCCTACGCACGCGGCGTGAACCCGGGGAAGTGGGCGCGCATCTGGAGCGAGCGCCGTCCGGACGACGAACTCCGCCTGATCCGGGTGGACCTCGACGAGCAGCGAGCGGTCCTGGCCTCCGGTGCGGCGGACGTCGTGCTCGCCCGGGTCCCGATCGACCATGACGGGCTGAACACGATCGCCCTGTTCGAGGAGCTCCCCGTCGTCGTCTTCGCCAAGGGCGCTGCCCTCGGAGCCGAGGACACGGTCGGGATGGCCGCGCTCGCCGACGAGCAGCTGATCATGACGCCGCTCGTCCTCGAGTGGGCCGAACGTGCCGCCGCGCTCGGGTTCGAGGCCTCGGCGGCGCCGTTGACCGACGACCCGGAGGCCGCGGTCGAGCTGGCCGCGTCCGAGGTCGGAATCGTCGTGGTCCCGCAGTCGGTCGCGCGACTGCACCAGCGGAAGGACGTGGAGTACCGTCCGATCGTCGGTCTTCCATCCATCCCGGTCGTGCTGGTGTGGCCTCAGGACCGCGAGGACGAAGCCGTGGAGGAGTTCATCGGCATCGTGCGCGGACGCACGGCCAACAGTTCGCGACGGTCCGCCCCGACCGAGCAGGCCGCCGCTCCTGCACCGCAGCAGGCCGCGAGACGACGGAAGAAGCCGAAGGCCGGCTCGACCCAGGGCACCGCCGCCGGGACGAGCCGGGGCGCCCAGCTCGCCGCGCGGAAGGCCAAGCAGGAGGAGCTCGCCCGGGAACGCCGCAAGAAGCGCAAGGGCCGCTGATCCGTTCTCCCGGGTCCCGCCGGCACGCGGAGGGACCCCGTCGATCGGCGACGGATCGGGTCAGAGTCGACCGGAGGCCTTGAGCGCGATGTAGGCGTCGGCGAGCGCCGGAGGCAGGGTCTCGGGTGAACCGGTGACGACGTCGGCCCCGAGCTGTCTGATCGCCGCCGACACGCGTTCGATGTCGAGCAGGGCGCGTTCGGCCGCAGCGGCGCGGTACACGGTCTCGCGGTCGCCGCGGTCGCGCGTGGCCTCGAGGGTCGCCGGGTCGACGACGCTCGTCACGACCACCGTGTGGCGCTGTGTGAGCTGGGGGAGGACGGCGAGGAGCCCGCGCGCGGCCCCGGGGGCGTCGATCGAGGTCTGCAGGACGACGAGGGCGCGCTGGTTCGTGATCTGTCTGACCTGGCCGGGGACGGCGTCCCAGTCGGTCTCGATGAGTTCCGGGTCGACGAGCGCCATCGCGTCGACCATCCTCGAGAGGAGTTCGGCACCGGTCGCGCCCTGGACGCGACCACGCACCCGCCGGTCGTAGGCGAGATAGTCGATGCGGTCCCCGGCTCTCGTGGCGAGGGCGGCCAACAGGAGCGCGGCTTCGAACGCCGTGTCGATGCGCGGCTCATCGGCGATGCGGGCAGCCGAAGTGCGGCCGGTGTCGGTGACGATGACGACCCGGCGGTCACGCTCGGGCCGCCAGGTGCGGATCATGACGTCGCCGCGTCGTGCCGTGGCACGCCAGTCGATCGAACGCACGTCGTCACCTCGCACGTATTCGCGGAGGGAGTCGAACTCGGTGCCCTGACCGCGGACCATGACGCTCGTCGCGCCGTCGAGCTCGCGGAGGCGTGCGATCCGGCTCGGGAGGTGCTTCCGGGAAGTGAACGCCGGCAGGACCCGGAGGTGCCCGGTGCTGTTCAGCGTCGCCTGTCGAGCGAGGAGACCGAGCGGACCGGACGACCGCACCGTGACCTGGGACACCCGTCGCTCGCCCCGACGGAACGGGGTGAGCACCAGGCTGAGGCTCCGCCGCTCACCGGGCGGGAGGTCGACGCGGAGCCGCTCGGTGGGCGCGCCGGCCGATGGCTGCCAGGCGTCGCGCACCAGCGCCCGGACGCGGCGACCTCCGCGGTTCGTCAGGAAGAGGGTGCTCGTCGCCGAGTCACCGAGCCTGACCCGGGACGGCAGCTGCCGCTGCAGGACGATGTCACGAGGCGAACCGGCGACCGCGAGGTCGAGCGCTCCGAGCGCGGCGGCGAGCACGAGCCACGCGATGAACGCCGGAGCTGCGTCGCCCGTGAGCACGCCGAGCACCACGATCGGCACGATGCCGAACGCGACGAGCGCGACGAACCTCCCGGTGACGGCCATCTAGATGGGCACCTGCACCTGCTGCATGATCGAACGCAGGATCGCGTCGACCGAGACACCCTCGAGCTCGGCCTCGGGCCGCAGCTGCATGCGGTGGCGCCACACCGGGAGGACCATCGTCTGCACGTGGTCGGGGGTGATCGACTGGTAGCCGCTCAGCCAGGCCCAGGCCTTCGCCGCGGCGAGGAGGGCGGTCGTCCCTCGCGGGCTGACCCCGAGCCGGACGGACGGGCTGCGCCGCGTGGCGCGTGCGAGGTCGACGATGTAGGCGAGGACGTCGGCGCTGGCACCCACGCGTCCGACCTCGAGCTGCGCCGCCCGCAGATCGGCCGCGCCCATGACCGGGCGGACGCCCGCAGCCGTGAGGTCGCGTGGGCTGAACCCGGCGGAATGCCGTCGGAGCACCTCCACCTCGACGTCGCGTTCGGGCACGTCGAGGACGAGCTTCAGCAGGAAGCGGTCGAGCTGCGCCTCGGGGAGCGTGTAGGTGCCCTCGTACTCGATCGGGTTCTGCGTGGCGGCCACGATGAACGGGTCCGGGAGTGGGAGCGAACGGCCGTCGACGCTGACCTGGCGCTCCTCCATCGCCTCCAGCAGGGCGGACTGGGTCTTCGGGGGTGTGCGGTTGATCTCGTCGGCCAGCAGGATGTTCGTGAACACCGGGCCCTCGCGGAACTCGAACTCCCCGGTCTTGGCGTCGTAGACGAGGGAGCCCGTGACGTCGCCGGGCATGAGGTCGGGCGTGAACTGCACACGCTTCGTGTCCAGACTGAGCGCGTGGCTGAGTGATCGGACGAGCAGCGTCTTCGCGACGCCGGGCACACCCTCGAGGAGCGCGTGGCCCTTGGCGAGGAGCGCGATGACGAGCCCGGTGACGGCGGCGTCCTGACCCACCACGGCCTTGCCGACCTCGACGCGGACCTGGGCGAGTGCTCGCCGGAGGTCGTCCGGGTTCGGTGCGGTGGATCCTGGCACGGGGGCGTCGGTCATGGATGGTTCCTTCCGGTGAGGTCCGTGGCGCGCGCGACGGCGGCTTCGAGATCGAGCAGGTGATCGGACAGGGAGACGAGCTCGGCGTCGCTCGTCGGTACGGCGTCGAGCAGGACGGACCGCACGTGCCGAGGGTCGAGTCCGGCGAGTCCGGCGACCGTGTCGGCGACCTCGACGACCGAGGCGTGGCGGGAGAGGCCCGCGGCGACCGCGAGGCGGGACACGGTACCGATCCGCAGCGCGTCCAGCGCCCGCTGACGGTTGCCGGACCGCTGGTAGAGGCGTGCGCGCCCCTCCATCGTCTCGCTCGCGCGGACCGCGACGGGCAGGTCCTCGATGACGAGCGGGCCGAAGCGGCGCCCGCGCCAGAACATGGCCAGGATCGCCGTGATGACGACGGTGCCGGTGACCCCGGCGACCCAGCTCGGCGTCAGCGCGTCGAGGCTCGGGGGGCCGGTGACGGGCACGTCGGCGAGGCTCGGCAGGTACCAGATCAACTGCTCGGTCGAGCCGAGCAGGCCGAGCGCGAGGGCGGCGTTCCCCGCACGGTCGACGACGTCGTTCGTCAGCGCGTCGGCCGAGCCGAGGAGCACCCGTGCGCCGTCCGCCTGCGTCACGACCGCGCTCCCGCCGCTGTCGGCCGTGAAGCAGCCGTCGGCGTCGGCGTCGGTGGTCGTGTACAGCGTCCAGCCACCGGTGACCGTCCCCGCCCGCTCGGCGGTGGGGTCGCCGCAGTCGGACGAGAGGACGTCGGTGGCATCCGAGCTGCCCGCGAACGAGACGCCGGGGAACAGGGTGCGGAGCGCCGCGGCCCGGGGGGTGACGACGACGAGTCCGGCGTCGGCGTCGCCCAACCGCTCGAGCTGCGAGGCCTCGAGCAGCCCGCTGGGATCGAACAGGAGGACGGTGCTGTCGGTGTCCTCGACCGCCTCGAGCGTCGCATCGAGCGTGGTCGTCTCCGTCACGGTGACGCCCTCCTGACGGAGCACCTGCGCGAGCGCGCGTCCGCCGTTCGGGGTCTGGTTGCCCGGACTGAGCAGCGCCGCGTCGATCGACGCGCCTCGCGTCGCGAACATGAGCACGAGGGCGATCCCGACCGCGAAGACCGCCGCGATGATCCAGAACCGGTTCCGTCGCAGCCGGGTCCGCAGCCGTGGTGTGGCGACGTCGGGCTCGGGCTGCCCATGCCCCGTGGGCTTCGCCGTGAGCGTCACCGGACCAGCTCCTCGGGGTCGGCGAGGAGCTGCGGCGCGGCGACGGAGAGCCGCGCGTCGAGCGCTTCGAGCTCCCGGTGCTGCGCCTCGGTACCCGTCGCCTCGAGGTAGCGGACGGCGTCGAAGACGTCCGCGGCCTCCGCGAGCGCGCGCCCGTCCTGCGGGAACGCGGCCGCCGCCCGGGCGGCGAAACTGTGCGCCGTCGTGCCGGGGGTGACCACGACGATCGTCCGCTCGGACAGTCCGCGAGCGATCGCCCGATACAGCTCCTGGAGCGCGAGGGTCCAGTCGCCGGCCGCGGCGGCGGTCCTCGCGTCCTGGCGCAACCGCTCGGCGGTCCGATCGTCGCGTTCGCCGAAGAGGTCGAGCTGACGGGCGCTCCGCCGGTTGAGGCGGGGGACGCCCCACACGATGAACGCGATGACGATCCCGACGACGACCACGGTCATCGCGATGATCGGGAACAGGCCCGTGAAGGGGCCCTCACCCGGCACCCGGAGGGAGTTCACCCAGTCCCAGAACGCCTTCGACACGATGTCCCACAACGACGGTTGCGCCGTCTGGTACTCGGGCTTCGACAGCTCACGCTGCAAAAGGTCCCGGGCGCCCGGTGCATCCGGGACGAGCGGGACGTCGAGGCGCGACGCGAGGAACAGCGGGCTCATCGGGTCGCTTTGCCTCCGGCAGCGGCGGCGTCGAAGGGGTTGTCGACCGTCTCGCGGCCGCCCGCGCGTGCCTCGACGAACCGCGCGAGGTCGAGGTCGAGCCCCTCCTTGCGCATCCGCAGGTCCACATAGATGACCGCCGACGTGGCACTGATGACGACGACCGTGATCGCGCCGATGATGACGGAGACGAGCAATGACAGGCCCTGCGCGGCGATGGTGGCGACGATCATGGTCGCCTCCGAGTCCACCCCGACGAACAGCACGGGGACGAGACTCGCGAGCAGGCTGATCGGGGTCGCGACGACCTGCGACGCGACACTGACGACCGAGGAGACGAGGAACTGGACGCCGAAGGTCCGCCAGAAGTAGCCGTCGGTCAGGCGCCAGGAGCGAGCGAGCGAGGGGAACACCTTGCCGTTCTCGAGGACGATGATGCTCGGTGTGAGGGAGAACTTCGTCCCGAGCCACACGGAAGCGGCGATCAGGACGAGCAGGGCGCCGATGCCCATGACCACCGTCAGGACCACGCCCGTGGTCCCGCCGAGACCGGTCAGCACGAATCCGAGGCCCACGGCGACGGCGATGAACACCGTCACGACACCGATCAGGAGGAAGGTGTAGCCGATGAGCGGCAGGAATCGCGCTTTCGTGCGTCGCCAGAGCACGCCGAGTGGCAGCTTCTCGCCGAGGGTGCCGCGAGCGACCTCTTGCGCGATGATGCCCTGCAGGATCGCGCTGCCGGCGATCGAGACCGCCACCGGGATGAGGAAGGACAGGATGATGGCCGTGATGGCCCCGGCGCTGATGGCGTCCTCCTCGCCAGGGGCCGCCTGCGACAGCCGGCTCAGCGAGAGCCAGGTGACGACGCCGACGATGACGAGGGAGAGGACGGCGGTGAGACCCTGCAGCAGCAGGGCGCTCCCGAACGTCGCCTTCGGGTTGCGGCGCAGCACGAGGAAGGGCGCGCCGAACAGGTCGCTGAAGGACAGCGGCCGGAGCGGGATGAGCCCCGGCTTCGGCGGTGGTGCCCATCCCTGCTGGGGACCCGGTGCCCAGGACGCACCGGTCGCGTAGGGATTCGCGTCGTAGGCGGCGGTCGGAGCCGAGGGAGGGGTCCCGTACCCGGGCTGCTGAGCCTGGGGGTACGGCTTGGTGTACTGGGGCGGGACCTGCTGCGGATACGGCTGCTGGCCGTATCCCGGCTGTGGGTACGCCGCCTGCGCCGGATACCCGGGCTGCTGCGGGTAT
>NZ_MJGW01000094.1:20285-96979 GCF_001865025.1 Plantibacter sp. MMLR14_011 | reverse complement strand
CGGGTATCCCTGCTGCGGCGGATAGCCGGGTTGCTGTGGGGCTCCCTGTGGGACTAGCGGCGGAGAGCCGGGCTGCTGCGGATACTCCTGCTGCGGTGGGGACGGCTGCGGTGTCGCCTGCTCCGGCGCCACCGGCTGCTGTGGCCCCTGCGGCGTCGCCCACGGGTTCGGATCCTGATCGCCCATCTCGCCCCCGGCTCGCTGTTCCGTGTCCATCAGCAACACCCCCTCGCCGTCTCGAACCCTTCCATGTTGTCACACCGAGCCTGCCCGCGACCGGCGGTTCGGCGGTTCTCCTGGACACTTCGACTACGCTGAGGCGAGACGTAAGGACACCGGTCAGGCAGCGCGGCCGGCCGGTCACACCCGAGACGGAGCTATGAACGCACGCATTCTCGTCGTCGACGACGACACCGCACTCGCCGAGATGATCGGCATCGTGCTGCGCACCGAGGGCTTCGAGCCGTCGTTCTGCGCGGACGGCGGCGGCGCGCTCCAGGCGTTCCGCGACACCAAGCCCGACCTCGTCCTCCTCGACCTCATGCTCCCGGGGATCGACGGGATCGAGGTGTGTCGCCTGATCCGCCAGGAGTCCGGCGTCCCGGTCATCATGCTGACCGCGAAGTCCGACACCGCGGACGTGGTGAAGGGGCTCGAGTCCGGCGCCGACGACTACATGGTGAAGCCGTTCAACCCGAAGGAGCTCGTCGCCCGGATCCGCACGCGGCTGCGCGCGCCGGCCGCGGACCTCGCGGAGACCCTCCGCATCGGCGACCTCACCGTGGACGTCGCCGGCCACGAGGTCCGTCGCGCCGACGGCGTCATCGGGCTCACACCGCTGGAGTTCGACCTCCTCCTCGCGCTCGCGAGCAAACCGCAGCAGGTCTTCACCCGCGAGATGCTGCTCGAACAGGTCTGGGGATACCACTACAAGGCCGACACCCGGCTCGTGAACGTCCACGTGCAGCGGCTCCGCGCCAAGGTCGAGGAAGACCCCGACAACCCGAAGATCGTCATGACGGTGCGTGGCGTCGGGTACCGCGCCGGCGCGGTCACCGGCTGATCCGACATGGCCTCCCGACTCGCCGGCTGGGCGGCCGACTGGCGGCTGTGGCGGAGGTGGCCGCAGCAGGTGCGCTCCCAGTGGCGGCGCTCGCTGCAGTTCCGGACGGTCGCGATCACGGTCGGCCTCTCCGGACTCGCCATCCTCCTGACCGGTGCCTACCTCTCGTTCAGCATCGGCAACGACCTCTTCCAATCCCGGCTGCAGCAGGCGCTCGGAGGCTCCGGTCGCGCCATCGCTTCGGCGCAGAGCATCCTCGACGCGTCCGACGCCAGCGAGAGGGTCGCCCTGCAGCAGCTCATGGGGACCGTGCGGACCGATCTCCAGACGACCTCCGGCAGCAGCCTCATCGCCGCCTACCGAGCACCGGGCCAGGACTTCAGTCAGGTCACGCCCCCGGGCTTCGAATCGCCGGGGCTCGGCGGCGGTGTCATCTCCGACGCGCTGACCGAGGCGGTCCGGGCCGACCCGGACACCCTCCAGTGGCAGTCGGTCACCCTCACCGCGTCCGACGGCTCGTCGACGGCCGGCATCGTGGTGGGCTCGGAGGTCTCGATGCCGACCGCGGGGTCGTACGAGATCTACCTCGGCTACGACCTGAGCGACTCGGAGCAGACACTCGGCTTCGTGCAACGGACGCTCTTCGTCGCGGGCGTCGGCCTCATGATCCTCGTCGGTGGTGCCGCGTGGTTCATCGTCCGCTTCGTCGCGACACCGATCCGGTTCGCCGCCGAGACGAGTCAACGTCTCGCCGGCGGTGACCTGGACGTGCGGATGCCCGAGAAGGGCGAGGACGAGCTCGCCATCCTCGCCCGCTCCTTCAACGGGATGGCCGCCAGCATGCAGAAGCAGATCAAGGAACTCGCGGAGCTCTCGCTCGTGCAGCAACGGTTCGTCTCGGACGTCTCGCACGAGCTGCGCACGCCCCTGACGACCATCCGCCTGGCCGGCGACGTGCTCTACGACCAGCGCGACTCCTTCCCACCGGCCACCGAGCGGACGGCCGAGCTCCTCCACGACCAGGTCGGGCGGTTCGAGATCCTGCTGGCCGACCTGCTGGAGATCAGCCGCTACGACGCGGGCAGCATCGAACTCGAATTGGAACCGACGAGTCTCGTCCATCTCGCCGAAGAGGTCGTGGAGGAGCTCCGCCCGCTCGCGGAGCCCACCGGTTCGGACCTCCGGATCGTCGCACCGGGTGGCTACTCTGCGGTCCCGATGGACCCGCGGCGTATCCGGCGGATCGTGCGCAACCTCGTCGGCAACGCCATCGAGCACGGCGAGGGCAAACCGATCGTGGTGTCGGTGGACAGCAACGAGTCCTCGGTCGCGATCGCGGTGCGCGACTACGGCCAGGGCATGACGCGCGAGGCGACCGAGCGCGTGTTCGACCGCTTCTGGCGCGCGGACCCGTCGCGCAAGCGCACCATCGGCGGGACCGGGCTCGGGCTCGCGATCTCCCTCGAGGACGCGGTCCTGCACGAGGGGTGGCTGGAGGTCTGGTCGGAGCCCGCCGCCGGCTCGTCCTTCCGCCTCACCATCCCGCGCGAACCCGGGACGGAGATCGTCCGCTCGCCCATCAGCCTGCCGCCCGACGATGCGATCGAGTCCATCGTCGACGAGCTCACCGCGCCGACGACCCGCTCACTCCCGACCGTGCGATCGACGGACGACGACAAGGAGGATGCTCATGGTTGACGTCCCCGCACGATCGCCGAGACGACGGTCCGCAGTACGTCGGATCGCTGCGGCGGCGCTGCCGATGCTCCTCGCGGTGGTGCTCAGCGCCTGCGTGGGCATCCCGAGGGGTGGCTCCGTGCAGGACGGCGGCACGGTCGAGGGGGACGGCGGCGACGTCGACGTCAACTTCATCGCGCCGGGCCCCGCCGAGGGGGCGACGCCGGAGCAGATCCTCCGGGGCTTCATCGACGCCGCCGCAAGCCCGCAGAACAACTACGAGATCGCGCGGGAGTTCCTCGCACCGGCGCTCCGGTCCGACTGGGATCCCGACGCCGGAGTGACCATCGACCAGGGCGGCCGCACGTTCGCCCCGGTCGCCGACACGGTGCAACTCACCGTCAGCCCCGTCGCGGCGGTCGACGATCGGGGTGAGTACCGCGAATCGGGGAACTCGTCGCCGCTCAGCTGGACCTACTCCTTCGAGCAGGTGCGGGGGGAGTGGCGGATCGCGGCTGCTCCGCCGGGCATCGTCCTCGAGTCCTCGACGTTCGCCGACGTCTTCGCGGCCTACTCCCTGAGCTACTTCGACCCGAGTTTCACCCGACTCGTCCCCGACCAGCGCTGGTTCCCCTCGCGAGCGTCGACCGCGACGAGGATCGTCGGGGCGCTCCTCGACGGACCGGCCGAATGGTTGAAGGGTGCGGTGGCGACGGCGTTCCCCGAGGGGACCTCGCTCACGAGTGACGCCGTTCCGGTCGAGGCAGGGACCGCGCGCGTGGACCTGACCAAACCGGCCCTGCAGGCGGACGCGGTCACCCTTCAGCGGATGCAGCTCCAACTGAGCAGCAGCCTGGTGCAGCTGTCGGGCAGCGTCGGCGGGGTCGCCGCCGTCTCGAACGTCGCGATCACCGTCGTGGGCAACTCCACGCAGACGGTCTCGCCGCTGTCGCTCGCCGCACCACGGGTCGACCCCCGGGCACTCGTCCAGCGCGGGGACGAGTTCGGCTTCGCCTCGGGGAACCGGCTCGAGGCCGTGCCGGGGATATCTGCGGCGGTCGTGGCGGCCGGGGCCGACGCGGCCGTGTTGTCCGCCGACCATGACCAGGCCGCGGTCCGTTCCGCCGCCGGCGTCACGGTGATCCAGGCGGACGGCGACGTCCGGCTCGTCGACAACCGCCCGGGCCTCCTCCCGCCGACGATGGACCCGTTCGGCTTCACCTGGACGGTCCCGGCGGCGGCGCCGTCCGCACTGCTCGCGCACGACGCCGCGGGTGGCACGGTGCAGGTCGCGACGAGTTGGACCGGCGCGTCCACGATCGATTCGATCCAGGTGTCCCGGGAGGGTACGCGCCTCGTCGCGCTGCTCAGGGACGGGACGCAGTCGCGGCTCGTGGCCGCCGCGATCATCCGCGGTGACCGGAACGCGCCGTTGCGACTCGGCGACCCCGTGGAGCTCCGGGTGATGTCCACGGAGGCGACGACCGTCACCTGGGTCGACGACATCACGGTCGCCGTCCTGCTGGGCGGCGGTGACGGGACGACGATCGTCACGCAGCAGATCGGCGGCCGCTCCGCGCCCGTGCCCAAGCTGGCGGACGTCACGAACCTGGTCGGGGGCAACGGGCCGACTCAACTGCGTGCCCTCACGAGTGACGGCCGGCTGCTGTTGCCCCGTGGATCGAGCTGGCAGGAGGCGGGCAGCGACGTCCGGTTCATCGCGACCCAGCTGGGGTCGCCGGACTGAGTGAGCGCGCTCCACAGCGCGTCCGGAGTCCCGGAGCCGTCTGCGTCTCGGACGATGCGCCACCGGACGCGCTGCGTGGGCGCGACCATCGGATGATGCGATCCTCGTCGAGTCGAAGTGCGCCCCTCGCTCATGTCCGCGAAGCCTGCCTGGACGCGTGGGCCCTGCTGGTCCCGGTCACGTGCGCCGGATGCGGTGCGCCTGACCGTGGGCTGTGCGACGACTGCCTCGGGCGTCTGGTCCGGCCGGCGGCCACCGACGACGATGCCGACCTCGTGCGGTGGAGCGATGCGGGCGGTACCCCCGGTCTCGCCGCCCGTCGGTACGACGAGTTCGTCGGCGCCGTCCTCCTCGCCTACAAGGAGGACGCCCGGACCGGCCTCGTCCGTCCGCTGGCCGCCGCGCTCGAACCGGCGTTCCGGTCCGCCGTGCTCGAGGCGAGCCGGGCGATGGGCGGCGTCTCGCCGGAGATCGCGACGATCCCGGCCAGGCGATGCGCCGCCCGCGATCGGGGCTTCCATCCGGTGGAGCAGCTCGTGCGTCGGCTCGGCACCAGACCGTCGCGCCCGCTGCGGTGGGCGCGGCAGCCAGCCGACCAGCGGGACTTCGGTCGGGCTGAGCGTCTGGAGAACCTCGCCGGGGCACTGGTCGCGGCGCGGCGGCTCGACGGGCGCCGATTCCTCCTCGTGGAGGACGTCGTCACGACGGGGGCCACCGTCGGGGAGGCCGTTCGGGCGATGCGCGACGGTGGTGGTCTCGTGGTCGGTGTCGTGGCCCTCGCCAGGGTCGGACCGTGAACGGACGGTGAGTCCCGAGACCGGAAGATGAACGTTGCCTGAACGCCGCTGATGACTTCCGCAGGCTCGGGCACTACGGTGGCAGAACGGCGTGAAAGGACCGCCCGGGACCGGGTGGTCAGCCGGATGAGGAGGTCGAACGTGGATATCAACATCGTCGGACTTGGACTCGGCATCACCGATCGGTTCCGCGAGTACGCGACCGAGAAGGCGGAGAAGGTCGCCCATCTGGTCGAGCAGGCGCAGTCGCTCGACATCAAGGTGTCCCGCCATCACGACGCCAACGGGCGCAAGGGCGAGGACCGTGTCGAGCTGACGCTCGTCGGCCCCGGACCGTTGGTTCGTGCGGAGTCGACCGGCTCCGACAAGTACGTGGCCTTCGATCTCGCGATCGCGCGGATGCTCGAGCGCGTCCGCCGCTCGAAGGACCGCAAGAAGGAGCACCGTGGCAAGCACCGCACCTCCTTGCACGCCGCCAGCAGCGAGGGGTTCAGCGGCGTCGACATCACCCCTGCCGCGCCGGAGCTGCTCGAGCAGGTCGCTACCGGCAGCGTCGCGACGCTGACCCACGAGGACGAGGAGCAGGAGGCGTACTCGCCGGTCGTCATCCGCACGAAGGAATTCCCCGCGGAGTGGATGAGCGTCGAAGACGCCGTCGACCGCATGGAACTCGTCGGCCACGACTTCTTCCTGTTCATCGACGCCTCGTCGGAGCGGGCGAGCGTCGTGTACCGCCGCAAGGGCTGGGACTACGGCGTGATCAGCCTCGAGGACGGCTCGAACTAGCGTCCTGCACCCCGACCGACGCGGTCGCCCGGTTCGCCGGGCGGCCGCGTCGTGGCATGTCGGTGCCGACCTCGAAGACGGCGTCGTGCACGCGCAGGCGTGCCGAGGTCGCCTCGAGCCAGTCGAGCTCGGCCAGGGAGCGTCGCCGTCTGGCTTCGAGCCCGATCCACGCGATGTCACCCTGCGGTGTCGGGGGGAGCGCCGAGAGGTCCTCGTCGAGCTGCTGTACGAGATCGAGTGCCCACGCGCGTTGGACGGCGATGACCCCGAACACGTCGACGCCGTCGAGTGACGCCGCGAGGGCGACCTTGTTCGGGAGTTCGTCCCGCGAGGCGCTCGCCGTGACGGGTGTCGCCCACCAGCGTTCGAGCACGACGCGCCCGTCGGCGGTGATGCGGTAGAAGACATGCCCCTGTGCGTCCACGGCGGCGCGCTCGACGAGGCCGTCCCGCTCGAGACGATCGAGGGTCGCATAGGCCTGGCCGACGTTGAGCGGCGTGTCGGGCGTCGTCCGCCGGTCGAACTCGCCACGCAGACGGTACCCGTAGTCGTCACCGAGCGCGAGGATCGCGAGCAGACCGTGCTTGACCGACATCGAACCTCCATCAATTACCTACGCGGTAGGGTGTCGCCAGCCTAGTGAGCCGTCCGTCCCGCACTGCGGCGGCGCTCCGTCGACATCCGTCCGCCCCTCGATACACAGCGTCCACTCAAGGGACTCCCCGCTAACATGTTCAGAGGACTGCCCCGTTCTGGTGCACCCCGTCCGTTCCGGTCAGTCGACCAGGACGGAGATCAGGAACACGTAATGGAGAGCAATTCGTGGCCTCACCACTTGAGAAGATCCTTCGCGTCGGCGAAGGTCGCATCCTCCGGAAGCTGACCAGCCTCACGAAGGCGGTCAATGCCCTCGAGGACGACTTCACGGAGTTGAGCGACGAGGAGCTGAAGAGCGAGACCGTCGAGCTGCGCGAGCGCTTCGAGAACGGCGAGACCCTCGACGACCTCCTCCCCGAGGCCTTCGCCGCGGTTCGCGAAGCTGCACGCCGCACGATCGGCATGCGTCATTTCGACGTCCAGATCATGGGTGGCGCCGCGCTCCACCTCGGCAACATCGCCGAGATGAAGACCGGTGAGGGCAAGACGCTCGTCGCGACCCTTCCGGCCTACCTCAACGCCATCGCCGGCAAGGGCGTGCACATCGTCACGGTGAACGACTACCTCGCGTCGTACCAGTCGGAGATCATGGGGCGCGTCTTCCGTGCGCTCGGCATGACGACCGGTGTGATCGTCGAGGGGCAGACGCCGGAGCAGCGTCGCGAGCAGTACGCGGCCGACATCACCTACGGCACGAACAACCAGTTCGGCTTCGACTACCTCCGCGACAACATGGCGTGGCAGGCCAAGGACATGGTCCAGCGCGGTCACTTCTTCGCCGTCGTCGACGAGGTCGACTCCATCCTCATCGACGAGGCACGGACCCCGCTCATCATCTCCGGCAAGGCCTCCGGTGAGGCGAACCGCTGGTTCCAGGAGTTCGCGCGGCTCGCGGTACGACTCGAGCCCGGTGAGGACTTCGAGGTCGACGAGAAGAAGCGCACCGTCGGCGTGCTCGAGCCCGGCATCGAGAAGGTCGAGGACTACCTCGGCATCGACAACCTCTACGAGTCCGCCAACACCCCGCTCATCTCCTTCCTGAACAACGCGATCAAGGCCCGCGCGCTCTTCAAGAAGGACAAGGACTACGTCGTGATGAACGGCGAGGTGCTCATCGTCGACGAGCACACCGGTCGCATCCTGGTCGGACGTCGCTACAACGAGGGCATCCACCAGGCGATCGAGGCCAAGGAGGGCGTCGCCGTCCAGGCCGAGAACCAGACCCTCGCGACCGTGACGCTCCAGAACTACTTCCGTCTCTACGAGAAGCTGTCCGGCATGACCGGTACTGCCGAGACCGAGGCGGCGGAGTTCATGTCGACGTACAAGCTCGGCGTCGTCCCGATCCCGACCAACCGCCCCATGCAGCGCATCGACCAGTCGGACCTCGTGTACAAGAACGAGGAGGCGAAGTTCGCACAGGTCGTCGAGGACATCGTCGAGCGCCACGAGCAGGGCCAGCCGGTCCTCGTGGGCACGACGAGCGTCGAGAAGAGCGAGTACCTGTCGCGGCTCCTCGCCAAGAAGGGCGTCAAGCACGAGGTCCTCAACGCGAAGAACCACGCGCGTGAAGCCGCGATCATCGCCCAGGCCGGTCGACTCGGCTCGGTCACCGTCGCCACCAACATGGCCGGTCGTGGAACCGACATCATGCTCGGCGGCAACGCCGAGTTCCTCGCTGTCGCGGAGATGAACGCCAAGGGCCTCAGCCCGATCGACACCCCCGAGGAGTACGAGGCCGCGTGGGACGAGGTCTTCACCGAGGTGAAGGCCGCAGTCAAGGAGGAGGCCGACAAGGTCATCGACGCCGGTGGACTCTACGTCCTCGGTACCGAACGCCACGAGTCGCGCCGCATCGACAACCAGCTGCGCGGTCGCTCCGGGCGTCAGGGAGACCCGGGCGAGAGCCGGTTCTACCTGTCCCTCACCGACGACCTCATGCGCCTCTTCAACGCCGGAGCCGCGGAGAGCCTCATGGGGCGCCAGAACGTGCCCGACGATCTCGCGATCGAGTCGAAGATCGTGAGCCGCGCGATCCGCAGCGCCCAGTCGCAAGTCGAGGCGCGGAACGCGGAGATCCGCAAGAACGTGCTCAAGTACGACGACGTCCTCAACCGGCAGCGTGAGGCGATCTACTCCGACCGCCGCCACATCCTCGAGGGAGACGACCTCCACGATCGTGCGCAGCAGTTCCTGGAGAGCGTCGTCGACGACGTCCTCGACGAGCACACCGGCGAGGGTAACGGCGACGACTGGGACTTCGACGCACTCTGGGCAGAACTGAAGACGCTCTACCCCGTCGGCCTGACGATCGACGAGGTCGTCCAGGAGGCCGGGACGAAGGGGCGGATCAACCGCGACTTCATGCGCCGCGAGATCCTCTCCGACGCCAAACTCGCCTACACCAACCGCGAGGAGTCGCTCGGCGCCCCGGCGATGCGCGAGCTCGAGCGCCGCGTCGTCCTCCAGGTGATCGACCGCCGCTGGCGCGACCACCTGTACGAGATGGACTACCTGAAGGACGGCATCGGTCTCCGGGCCATGGCGCAGCGCGATCCGCTGGTCGAGTACCAGCGCGAGGGCTACGCGATGTTCCAGCAGATGATGGGCCAGATCCGTGAGGAGAGCGTCGGCTTCCTGTTCAACCTCGAGGTCGAGGTCGCCGGCGAGGTCGATGCCGGCACCGCCGCACCGGCGATCACGGCCAAGGGCCTCACGCAGGAGACCCCAGACACCGAGAAGCTCAGCTACTCCGCACCGACCGAGCAGGGCGGGGTCGAGGTCCGCAATCAGCGCGGGCAGATCGAGAAGGCGGCCACCGAACGCGCACAGCGCCTCCAGCAGACGAACCGTCCCGCCGGCGACGCGGCTCCCGCGACGAAGGCGGCCCCGGCCGCGAAGGCGTCGCGCGGGGCCTTCGGTCAGCAGTCAGAAGCCCCTGCGGCTGCTCCGAGCAACCGTTCGGACCGTCGCAAGCAGGGCAAGAAGAAGTAGGCCCACGCCGGCACGAAACGGGGGCCCTCCGGACCATGGCGACATCGGTTCGGAGGGCTCCCGTCTGTCGGGTGCGGGCGGACGTGCCGCGGCGGTCAGAGCACGCTCACCGAGGTCGCCCTCCAGCGGCCGTCCAAGCCCTCCAGTCGGATGGCCACGGCTCGGGACCGGGCTCGTCCGTGGACGACGACCACGGACTCCACGACGCCGTCGCGTGGCTCGGAGACGGTCACGGTGCCGATCGAGACGACCGGGACGGTGCCCGGGACGCCGCGGACGCGTCGTGCCCGTTCGGCGAGGATCACGCGCTTCAGTAGGACGGTGTGCACGTCGGCGGTGATCCAGCGCGCGAGCTGCGTGAGGTCGCGGGCTCCGGCGATCACCTCGATCACGCTCCGAGTCAGGTTCTCGAGCAGTGGTCGCGGATCGGGGAGCTCGGCTCGGGGCGCCGGTTGGGGCGCGAAGTAGTCGTCCGCACCGGTCCGGGCGGCCGCCCGTACCTCTCGCGTGCGTCGCTCGGGGAGCGGAGGCGCGGGCCGGAGGCGAGCCGTGCGTGCTTCGGGCTCGTCGTCGTCGTGCCGGGCAGCGGTGCTCATGGGGCCTCCGAGGGGTGCGCGGGCGCCACGAGTCGGGCGACCGGAATCTGAAATGTCACACTCATCATGTCAGGTACCCCGCGTCCAGGACCAGGGGTCTGTGGAGAACGCCGGACGAGGCCGCTCTCGGCGCACTACCGTCGGCGTATGCGTTGGGACAGCCTGTTCGACGATCTCGCCGGTCAGCTCGACGACGAGCTCGCCGTCGACGACGACGCCGTCCGCATCGAGGCCGAGCGGCTCCGGCGTGGGCGTCTCACCCTCCGTGAGCGGCTGGTCGCCCTCTGCGGCGATGCCGGCGCACCGGGACCGCTCGTCGTCGAACTCGTCGACGGGACGACCTGGCGGCTGCGGGTCCGGAGCATCGGGAAGGACTGGTTGCAGGCCGATTCCGGCAGCCCGGGCGGCCGGGAGGTCGTCGTCCCGTTCGATGCGATCGCGGCAGTCGCCATGACGCAGACCCAGGTCGATTGGAGTCTCGACGACGTCGCGGTCCGCGAACCGCGACTGCTCGACCGCCTGACCGTCTCATTCCTGCTCCGTGATCTGTGCCGGCGCCGTGCTGCGGTGGTCGTGCGGACCCGGACGGGCAGCTGGACGGGCACGATCGACCGGGTGGGCCGCGATCATCTCGATCTGGCCGTCCACGAGCCGGGGTCGCCGCGCCGGAGCCGGAGCGTCGAACAGATCCGCGTCGTCGTGCTCTCGGAGGTCGTCATCGTCGAGCGTGCTGCCTGAGGCGTTTCGGCGGGCGCCCGCCGGGGCCGGGGCTCAGCCGAGGGGAGGCACGGGCCGGAGCATCGGTGCGCCGGAGAACTCGGCGAGTTCGGTGAGCTGGGCCTGATGCCAGAGGCCTGCACGACGTGCCTCCTCGTACTGACCGCTGATGAAGGCTTCGAGTGCCGGGAACTCGATGCGCCACGGTCCGCTGCGCCCGATCCGGATGGCGGGCAGCTCACCGCTCGAGATGAGCTCGGCCACGTGCTGGGCCGAGACGTTCAAGACCTCGGCCGTGTCGGCGACGGTGAGGAAGCGACCGAGCGGGGCCGCATCGCGCTGCGATTCCATTCCTCGATTATCCTCTCGCGCGAGTATCGTCCGCCGGGCTGTGGATAACTTCGGCGCGATGTTCGGAGCCCGGGCAGCATGGGACCGGAGGCGGCGCACGGGGTGCCCATGAAGGAGGAGACGGTGCGGGGAAGCGAGCGGGGACACGGATCGGAATCGGGAGGAGCGCGAATCGACGGCGGCGAGCGGATGACCGACCGTCTCGCGGGACTGCGTCCTGGTGTCGGTGGACGGCAGGTGTCCCGCTCGCGCATCTGGGTGGACCCACGTTTTCTCGTGGGCCTCATGCTGGTGGTCGCGTCGATCCTGGGGGTGTGGTGGCTCGTCACGACCTCGAGCCGGACGACCCCGGTGTACGCGGCGTCCGAGACGCTGACGCCCGGAACGCGGCTCGACCGCTCCTCGCTCCAGGTCATCGACGCACGTCTGGGATCGGTCGAAGGCGGGTACCTCGGAGCTGGAGCGGCACCGCCGCCGGGGGTCGTCGTCACGCGAACGATCGCAGCGGGGGAGCTCGTGCCGCTCGACGCGCTCGGCGAGGCGAGCGCCGTCGGCGTGACCACGCTCGTCGTCGAACCGGCCGGACGGCTCGGCGCCGACATCGTGCCGGGCACCGTCGTCGACCTCTGGGCGGCCGCCGCAGAGGGCGATGGCTACGGTGTCCCGGAGGTGCTGGTGTCGGCCGCGACGGTCGTCCGGGTCGGCGAGGACGAAGGACTCCTGTCCGGCCGTGGCTCGGTCGCCCTCGAGCTCGCGGTCCCGCGCTCCGGCGTCGCGACGGTGCTCTCGGCGACGGCGGCAGCGCACCTGCTTTCCGTGGTCCCCACCGAGCCCGGCGAACGCTGATGCTGCGCGTCGGACTCGCCCTCGATCCGCGGGTCGAGGGCGAGATCCTCGCGACGATGCTCGACCTCGGACACCGCGTCGCCTGGCGCTGTCACGACGTCGCCGAACTCGAGGAGCGCATCGGTGCCGGGACGCCCGTCGACGTACTGCTCGTGTCACCCGGGGTCGACCGCCTGAGCGCCGAACTCATCGACCTCGCGGACCGCGTGGGTACGAGGGTCGTGGCGCTCGCGTCCGGTGAGTCCGAGCGTCGCCATGCGGCGGGGCTGGGCCTGGTCGACATCGTCCTCCTGCCGGTCGATCCCGAGGAGCTGGATCGGACCATCGCGCCGCTCGACCTCGGCGGTGACGGCCCTCGTCCGGTCGCCCAGGCCGCCGGGCGGGTCATCGCGGTGTGGGGCGCGGCCGGGTCGCCCGGCACGACCACCGTCGCCGCGGGCATCGCCAGTGAACTCGCCGCGCGCGGACGACGGGTCGTCCTCATCGACGCGGACACCTACGGGTCATCCGTCGCGGCCATGCTCGGCCTCCTCGACGAGGCACCCGGGTTCGCCGCGGCCTGCCGGCTGGCCGGAAGTGGAGCGCTCGACATCGAGCAGCTCGAGCGGATCGCGGTCGTCCATCCGTCGCCATCCGGCGCGTTCCGCGTCCTGACCGGCATCTCACGCGCGGCACGCTGGACGGAACTGTCGACGGAACGCGTCGCGACGACCATCGAACGGTGCAGGGCGTGGATGGACGACATCGTGATCGACACGGCGTTCTGCCTGGAGGCGGACGAGGAGATCTCGAGCGACCTGTTCGCGCCCAGACGGAACGGGGCGGCGTTCGCCGTCCTCGGGTCTGCAGACCGGGTGGTCGAGGTCGGCGCGGCCGACCCGGTCGGGGTCACGAGGTTGCTCCGCGGGCACGCGGAACTCGTCGAACTCGTCGACCCGTCGCGCATCTCGGTGGTCGTGAACCGGCTGCGTGGCGTCGCGCTCGGTACCGGTCCGGCCGGCCAGCTGGCGTCCACGCTCTCGCGCTTCGGCGGGATCGAAGCGGCCGCGCTCCTGCCGGAGGACCAGCGGGTGGTGGACGCTGCGGTGATCGCGGGGAGGAGCTTGCGCGACCAGGCCCCGCGAGGGGCGCTTCCGGTCGCGCTGCGGCGGTTCGTGTCCACCGTCCTCGACCAACAGTCGACGCCGGTGCGGGACCGCTCGCGGCGCTCGGCGGGTGGAGTGCGTGGGCGTCGTGCGCGGAGTCGGTCACGCCGCGCGGAATAGTCTCGACGGAGTCACTCAATACAATTGGGTGATCAACCGGATACGCATTTGCACGCCGATATATGCATCTGCATTCTCCTCCGATGCATCGCTATCCGTTGGGTGATGAATTACTCCGATATCGTGTCGGTATTCAGATTCGCTTGGTGGTGTTCGATATGATCGGATAACCGTCGGACTCACCACGGATATCTTCAGGAGGACCCCCATGGCTCAGAAAGTCATCACCACATACATCGACGATCTCGACGGCAGCGAACTCGCTTCCGGATCAGGAGAGACCGTCCGGTTCGCGATCGACGGAACCGAATACGAGATCGATCTCGGTGCGGACAACGCGAAGAACCTCCGCGAGTCGCTGAAGCCTTACATCGGAGCCGGACGCCCGGTCAAGCGTGGGCGCCGCACCTCGAGCACCAGCACCCGCAACAGCGCCGAGAACCTCGCCGCGATCCGCGAGTGGGCCGCGAAGAACGGGCACGCCGTGTCGTCGCGCGGACGCATCCCCCAGGCGGTCCAGGACGCCTATCGCGCGGCCAACTGACGCATCACGTCCGATCGACGGCGCTCAGCGGCCCCAGGCGGGCCGCTGAGCGCCGTCGTCGTTCCGTGCCTGCCCGACAAGAGGTCGTCCGGGGACGCCCGGCGCACTCGGTGCCGGTCGGCCGAGCCTAGACTGGCATCGTGTCGACGCTCAGTGATCTCGTTCTCGCCCAGGGCCGCTCCAGTGCGGCCGACGTGGAGTGGCTGCACATGCTGCTCGCGGACAGCCAACTCCTCGCGGATCTGGCGTTCGCCGATATCGTCATCTGGGTGCCGACCGATTCCGGCAGTTTCATCGCGGTCGCGCATTCGCGTCCGTCGAGTGCCGCGACACTCTTCTATCGCGACTTCGTCGGTCAATCCATCAAGCAGGAATGGCGCAAGCAGGTCACCGACTGTTTCGAGAGTGGACGGATCATCGAGTCGTCCGCACCGGACTGGTACGAGGAGACCCCGACCAGGGTTCGTGCCGTGCCCGTCGCCCGGCGGATATCGCCGACCGAGACGACCAATGCCGATGGACCCATCGCGGTCATCACCCGTCACACCAATCTCGGTGAGGCTCGGACGCCGAGCCGCCAGGAACTCACCTTCAACGACTGCGCGAGCGACCTGTTCGAGATGATCGCGGTGGGTGACTTCCCCGATCTCGGAGCGCCGACCGGACCACGCCGAGGCGCGCCGCGCGCGAGCGACGGCCTGATCCGTCTCGATGTCGACGGTACCGTCACCTTCGCCAGCCCCAACGCGCTCTCGGCCTTCAACCGGATCGGATTCGCCGAGGAACTCGAGGGCGAGTCGCTCGCGGACGTCACGACCCATCTGCTCTCCGGGACGGGGACCGTCACCGTCGACGAGTCCCTGCCACTCGTCGTCACCGGTCGGGCGCCGTGGCGGACCGACATCGAGGACAAGGGCGTGACGGTCTCCCTCCGGGCGATCCCGTTGCGGAGCCGCGGCGAGCGGGTCGGCGCGATCGTGCTCTGCCGTGACGTCAGCGAACTGCGTCACCAGGAGCAGGAACTCATCACCAAGGACGCGACGATCCGCGAGATCCACCACCGGGTGAAGAACAACCTCCAGACGGTCGCGTCGCTCCTGCGGATCCAGGCCAGGCGGACGCACTCGGAGGACGCCCACGACGCCCTCACGCAGGCCATGCGGCGCGTGGCCGCCATCGCGGTCGTGCACGACACGCTGTCCGAGGGGCTCAATCAGAACGTCGATTTCGACGAGGTCTTCGAGCGCGTGCTCCTGCTCATCGCCGAAGTGGCGAGCTCCCACAACACCACGGTCCGCCCGAAGTCCTCCGGCTCGTTCGGCGTGCTCCCGAGCGAGTACGCGACGCCACTCGCCCTCGCGCTCACCGAACTCGTCACCAACGCGGTGGAGCACGGCTTGAACGGCCGCGACGGCGACGTGGAGATCACGGCCGACCGCACGGACGAGCTGCTGAGCGTGCAGGTCCGCGACAACGGCGTGGGGCTCCCGGAGGGGAAGGTCGGGTCCGGTCTCGGCACCCAGATCGTGCGGACGCTCATCCAGGGGGAACTGGGCGGGACGATCGACTGGCACACGCTCATGGGGAGCGGCACCGAGGTCACGATCGCGATCCCGATGCGCTGGGTCGCCAAGGGCTGAGGTGCTGGTCCGTCGCGAACGGCCGCGGGCATGCGAGAACCCCGGGGCCGTTCGGCACCCGGGGTTCTCGTCCGCGACTAGGAGGCGCGGCGGGCGCGGGCCGCGCGACGCTTGAGAGCGCGACGCTCGTCCTCGCTGAGGCCGCCCCACACGCCGGAATCCTGGCCGGTCTCGAGCGCGTACTGGAGGCACAGCTCCGTGACACTGCAGGTGGCGCACACGGCCTTCGCCTTGTCGATCTGATCGACCGCCGGACCGGTGTTCCCGACCGGGAAGAACAATTCCGGGTCGACGGTCAGGCAGGCAGCTTTATCGCGCCAATCCATAGGGGAGCTCCTTTTATTGCATGGTGAGATTTCTTCAACCGAGTGAGGGGTATCGGGAAGCGAAAGCCGAAATGCGAGGGGGATGATCGTCCGGGATTCGGGATCTGTCCACACCCTCGTGGACCTCATGTCGGCCTCAAACATGGTTTCATATCGGTAAGAGCAAATCAATAGCCAAGTTTGGGTGAACCCTGTGAGTACCGATCGAAACGCCACCTCCGCTCCGAACCCGGAGGAGCGTCGTCATCCGGCGGT
This sequence comes from Plantibacter sp. MMLR14_011, assembly GCF_001865025.1. Lineage (NCBI taxonomy): Bacteria > Bacillati > Actinomycetota > Actinomycetes > Micrococcales > Microbacteriaceae > Plantibacter > Plantibacter sp. MMLR14_011. The sequence continues at coordinate 80,718 of NZ_MJGW01000094.1, read as the reverse complement.
GCTGGCCTTCATCGTCCTGCTCGTCGCCGAGGCGTTGCTCATGATCGGGCTCTCGGCCTGGTTCCTCTTCGAGCTGGTCGCGGCGACGCCGGCCTCGTTCACGAGCGCACTGGCGATCTTCGTGATCCTGCTCATCGCCACGACGTTCGTCACGGCGCTCGCCCTCGGCGCGATCCGCGGACGGAGCTGGATCCGCGGGGGAGCGGTCACCTGGCAGCTCGTGCAGATCGCCGTCGCCGTCGGCGCGTTCCAGGGGGTCTTCGCGCAACCCGCGATCGGGTGGTTCTTGCTGCTGCCGTCGCTGGCCGTCCTCGGGCTCCTGTTCACGCCGGCGGTCGCCGCCGTGACCCGACGCGAGATCTGAACGCGACGCGTCAGGCGTCGAGGCCGAGGGCCTTGCGGAGGCTCTTCACGTGGCCGGTGGCCTTGACGTTGTACCGGGCGAGGGTGAGGGTGCCCGTCTCGTCGATGACGAACGTCGAGCGGAGGACTCCCGTGACGATGCGTCCGTAGGAGTTCTTCTCGCCGTAGGCTCCGTACGCCTGATGGACCGTCAACTCCGGGTCGCTGAGGAGCGGGAACGTGAGCCCGTCCTCCTCCTGGAAGGCCTTGAGCTTCTCGACGGAGTCCTTCGAGACACCGAGCACCACGTACCCGGCTCCGCCGAGCGATGCGAGGTTGTCGCGGAAGTCGCACGCCTGGGTGGTGCAGCCGGGCGTCATGGCGGCGGGGTAGAAGTAGAGGATCACCCGTCGTCCGGCGAAGTCCGACAGGGACACGCTGGTGCCGTCCTGGTCGGTGAGGGTGAACGCGGGGGCCGGGTCGCCGGCAGAGAGACGGAGGGGTTCAGGCATACCCCAAGCCTAGTCAGGAGTACTGGTCTGCTTTGATCGTCGCGAAGGTCCCCAGCAGCCGCTGGAGCGAGTCGAGGCGTGCCGGGCCGTTCTCCCCGAGCCGCCCCTCTGCGACGGCCTCGATGATCGCGCAGTCGGGGGCGTCGGGCAGATGGGTGCAGCCGCGTGGGCACTCGAGCGCGATCTCCGCGAGGTCGGTGAACGACTTCAGGATGTTGGCGGTGTCGACATGTCCGAGACCGAACGAGCGGACGCCCGGGGTGTCGATGACCCATCCGGATCCTCCGGGCGCCTCGATGCGCAACGAGACGGTCGACGAGGAGGTGTGACGGCCACGTCCGGTGACGACGTTCACATGCCCCGTGGCGCGCTCCGCGGTGGGGACGAGGGCGTTGACGAGGGTGGACTTGCCGACGCCCGAGTGGCCCACGAAGACCGTGTCGTGACCGATGAGGGCCTCGGTGATCTCTGCGAGAGGGACGTCGTCCTCCCGGCTGCGGAACACCCGCAGGCCGAGCCCGGCGAAGTTCGCGAGGAACTCGTCGGGGTCCTGGAGGTCCGTCTTCGTGATGCAGAGGATCGGGGTGATGCCCGCGTCGTAGGCGGCGACGAGGTAGCGGTCGACGAGGCGGGCCCGTGGTTCGGGGTTCGCAGCGGCGACGACGATGAGCATCTGGTCGGCGTTGGCGACGACGACGCGCTCCATGGCGTCGGTGTCGTCGCCGCTGCGGCGGAGCAGCGTCGTGCGCGGCACGATCCGTACGATGCGCGACAGCGTGCCCTCGGCGCCCGAGGTGTCGCCGACGACGTCAACCCGGTCGCCGGTCACGATGGCCTGCTTGCGGAGTTCACGAGCGCGAGTCGACGTCAGGACGCGCTCCTCGGGCGTGCCTTCGTCGAGGAGCACGGTGTAGCGACCGCGGTCGACCGCGAGGACGCGGGCGGTCAGTGCATCGAGGTGCTCGGGCCGCGTCTTCGTCCGTGGGCGGTTCGCCTTCGGGTTCGGCCGCATCCTGATGCTCGACTCGTCGAGTTCCGGTTCGTCGTCGTCGACGCCGTCGTCCCACCAGCTCATCGGTTCAGCCCCCGACCATCGCATGCCACAGTTCGGTGAACTGCGGCAGCGTCTTCGCGGTCGTGGCGACGTTCTCGATGGTGACCCCGGGCACGACGAGACCGAGGATCGCTCCCGTGGTCGCCATGCGGTGGTCGTGGTAGCTCGACCACTCTCCGCCGTGGAGCGGGCGCGGCTCGATGCGGAGACCGTCCGGGAGCTCCGTGACGGCGCCACCCAGCTTGTTGATCTCCGTCGCGAGGGCCGCGAGGCGGTCGGTCTCGTGGTGACGGATGTGCCCGATGCCCGTGATGGTCGACGGCCCGTCGGCGAGTGCCGCGAGTGCGGTGAGGGCGGGCGCGAGCTCACCGCCGGTGGTCAGGTCGAGGTCGACCGCGGTGATCCGCTCGCCGCCGGTGACGGTGAGGCGATCGCCGTCCAGGGTGACCGTCGCACCGAAGCGGGGCAGGAGGTCCGCCAGGTCGGCACCGACCTGGGTGGTGGAGGTGGGCCACCCGCGGAGCGTGACGCTTCCGCCGGTGACGAGCGCCGCGGCGAGGAACGGTGCAGCGTTGGAGAGGTCGGGCTCGAGGTCGACGTCGAGCGCGGCGATCGTGCCGGGGGCGACGACCCACTCACCGACGGCGGGCTGTTCCACGGTGACCCCTCGGGCCGCGAGGGCCGCGATGGTCATCTCGATGTGCGGCAGGCTCGGCAGACGCTCGCCCTCGTGGACGAGGTGGAGCCCCTGCTCGAAGCGTGCTGCGGCCAGCAGGAGACCGGACACGAACTGGCTCGACGACGACGCGTCGATGGTGAGCTTGCCACCCGTGACCGTGCCCGTGCCGTGCACCGTGAAGGGGAGCGCCTTCCGGCCGTCGTCGCTGATGTCGACGCCGAGCGCCTGGAGCGAGCCGATCATGGTGGCCATCGGCCGGTTCCTGGCCGAGGGGTCGGCGTCGAACACGGTCGGCCCGAGGGCGAGGGCGGCCAGCGGCGGGACGAACCGCATGACGGTGCCGGCGAGCCCGCACTCGACGGTCGTGCTGCCGAACAGCTCGCCCGGCGTGACGAGCCAGTCCTTACCGAAGGCGCCCGAGGCCGGTCGCTCGACGATGGTGGTCCCGAGTGCGCGCAGCGCCTCGACCATGTTGGTGCTGTCCATCGAGTGGAGCGGGGCGCGCAGGAGGGAGGGCCCGTCGGCCAGAGCGGCCAGGACGAGCTCGCGGTTCGTGAGCGACTTCGAGCCCGGAAGCGAGACGGTCGCATCGACCGGACCGCCCGCGACGGGCGCCGGCCAGGCTGCGTCGTCGTGCTCGGGTTCGGCATCGCCGTACACGTCGAAATCTGGTGCGGAATACGGATTGGTCAACATTGGTTCCAACAGTAGTCGGGGTCGAGAGCAGAAGGAGGAGCGGATGTCCACAGCGGTACTGGAACGACCGGTGACGGAGGCCGATCACGGCCGTCTGGCGCTGGCCGTAGACTGGCCGGTGATGACCTCCGTCGACCCAGAAGCCCTTCCGGCCGAGCCGGACCCCCGATCACTGTTCGAAGCACAGGCACTGCCGTTCATCGATCAGTTGTACGGCGCTGCCATGCGCATGACGAAGAACCCGTCGGACGCTCAGGACCTCGTCCAGGAGACGTTCGTGAAGGCCTTCGCCGCGTTCGCGCAGTTCGAACAGGGCACCAACCTCAAGGCGTGGCTCTACCGCATCCTCACGAACACGTACATCAACACGTATCGGAAGAAGCAGCGCGAGCCGTACCAGGGCACCATCGACGACCTCGAGGACTGGCAGTTGGGCGGTGCCGAGTCGATCAGCGCCACCTCCAGCCGATCCGCCGAGGCCGAAGCGATCGATCACCTGCCGGACAGCGACGTGAAGAACGCGTTGCAGGCCATCCCGGAGGACTTCCGCCTCGCGGTGTACCTCGCCGACGTGGAGGGCTTCGCCTACCAGGAGATCGCCGACATCATGAAAACGCCCATCGGGACCGTGATGAGTCGTCTGCACCGTGGCCGACGACTCCTCCGCGACCTGTTGGCCGACTACGCCTCGTCCCGGGGGTTCACCGTGACGAAGCAGGGGAGCAAGAAATGAGCGACTGCGGCTGCGACAAGGCCAAGCGAGACCTGGAGGAGTACCTCCGTCACGAGGTGTGCAAGACGGAGGCCGCCGACATCCGCGAGCACCTCGCGAACTGCCCGGAGTGTCAGAACGAGGCGCTCGTCGCCCAGACCCTCACCGAGGCCGTGCAGCGGGCGTGCAAGGAGACGGCACCCGAAGACCTGAAGAACCAGGTCCTCGCGTCGCTCCGGGCCACCCAGGCCACCCACGAGAGCGCCTGACGGCCGACCGACGGCATCAGCCGGCACCGTCGAGGCGTGACTCCTCGACGTCCAGCATCCGCTGCGCCTTCGCCAGCACCTCGGAGGAGTAGCTGCCGGTCGCCCGCGCATCGAGGAGCGCGTCGCGTTCGGCGTCGAGCACTCGGCGTCGCAGTTGTCGGAACTGCTCGTGCGGGCCCACGCCGGCATCGGTGCGTTCCGCCGCCGACTCGACGCGGATGAGGCTGCTCGTACGCACCCGGTCGACGACCGCGGTGTCGAACGGTTCGCCACCGTCCGTGCGCAGCTGCGGGTCGTCGAGGGCGGCCACACCGACGGTCGAGATCTCCTCGACGAGACCGGCCAGTTCCGCCATCGCGGCCTGCTCGTCCGTCCCGCCGACCCGGGACAGCCGGATGACGAGCGGGAGGGAACCGCCCTGGAGCAGCAGGGTGACGATCGCGACCGTGAACGCGATGAGGACCAGCTCCGCCCGATACGGGGTGTCGAGCGGCAACGACTGCGCGGCGGCGATCGTGACGACCCCACGCATACCCGCCCAGGCGAGCACCGCGCCGCCGCGCCACCCGAGTCCCTCGCGTTGCAGGAAGTCCAGGTCGGCGCTCCGCCGGGCGATCGACCTCGAGAAGGCGGCCTTGCGTTTGGCTGAGCGCGCGTTCTCCGTCGAATGCTCCTCGAGACGTGCTGAGACCTCCGCCAGCCTCGGGCGCCGGGAGAGGGCCTCCCGTTCGTCGCGTCGCAACGACCAGACGAGGACGCCGACGAACACGATGCGGACGACGATGAGGGTGCTGGCGGTCAGCAACCCCAGGCCGATCGACGACCAGATGCCGAGGTCGTCCTGCTCCACCTGCGAGACGATGGCCTCGAGCTCGAGGCCCATGAGCAGGAACACCCCGTTCTCGAGGAGGAACTGCGTCGTCCGCCAGTTGATGCGCTCGCTGATGCGGTCCTGGGCGGTGAAGTACTTCGCGCTCTGATGCCCGGTGTAGAGTCCGGCGACGACGACCGACAGGACGCCCGAAGCGTGGAAGTGCTCGGCGGGCAGATACGCGATGAACGGCACGGCGAAGGAGATGACCGTCGTGAGGACCGGGTCGCCGAGGCGGGACCGGATCCGGACCGTGATGAACCCGACGACGATCCCGATCGCGATCGCGAGCGCCACGGCATAGGCGAAGTCGCCCAGGACACCCCACAGCGAGACCGTGCCGGCGGTCGCGGCGATGGCGGAGCGCAGGAGGACCAGGGCCGAGGCGTCGTTCACGAGGCTCTCGCCCTCGAGGACGCTCACGAGTCGCGACGGCATGCCCAGCCGCTTACCGATCGAGGTCGCGGCGACCGCGTCGGTCGGACTGACGACGGCACCGAGGGCGATGCCGGCGGCCAGGCTCAGGTCGGGGAGGATCGTCGACAGGATCCAGCCGATGAGGACCGACGACACCACGACGAGGACGACCGAGAGTCCGGAGATCGCTTTGAGATTGCGGCGGAAGTCGACCAGGGGAACGTTGACCGCGGCGGAATAGAGGAGCGGTGGCAGCACGCCGGCGAGGATCCACTCCGGCTTGACCTCGACGTCCGGCACGAACGGCAGATAGCTGAGGGCGAGCCCGACCAGGACGAGGATGAGCGGGGCTGCCACGCGCAGCTTGTTCGCGAAGCGGGCCACCGCGACGATGGTCACCACCGCGACGACGGCGAGGAATGCGAAGTCCATGGCGTCAGCCTATTGGCGGCGGCTCACCGCCCACGCACGGATCACTGTCGCCGTGCTGACCACCCGCGCCCAGACGACGACGCAGACGACGACGACCGCCCGTCGGAACGGGCGGTCGTCGATCGTGCGGCTGGGGTCAGAGCGCCAGCGCGGTGCGGAGGAGTTCCGCCTGCTCGGCGGCGTGACGCTTCGCCGAACCCGTGGCGGGGGAGGCGGACGCGGTGCGCGACACGTTGCGGATCGTCCGACCCTCGAGGTGCTTGGCGGCCTCCAGGCAGATGAACGGCCACGCGCCCTGGTTCTCCGGCTCGTCCTGCACCCACACCAGTTCGGCGTTCGGGTACTGCGCGACCACGGCGTTCAGCTCGGCCACCGGGACCGGGTAGAACTGCTCGACGCGGACGAGGGCGATCTCGTCGTTCGGCTGCTTCTGCAGCTCGCTGAGGAGGTCGTAGTGGATCTTCCCGGAGTGCAGGAGCACCCGCTTGACCGCGGCCTTGTCGGTGATCCGCGCGTCGTCGATCACCGGCTCGAAGCGGCCCGAGGTGAAGTCCGCCACCGGGCTCGTCGCGCCACGCAGACGCAGCATCGCCTTCGGGGTGAAGACGACGAGCGGCCGACGCGGGCGGGCGTACGCCTGGCGACGCAGCAGGTGGAAGTACGACGCGGGGGTCGACGGCCGTGCGACGGTCATGTTGTCCTCGGCGCAGAGCTGCAGGAACCGCTCGATCCGCGCGGACGAGTGGTCGGGGCCCTGGCCTTCGTAGCCGTGGGGGAGGAGGAGCGTGACACTCGACCGCTGCGACCACTTCTGCTCGGCGGAGGAGATGAACTCGTCGATGATCGTCTGCGCGCCGTTGGTGAAGTCGCCGAACTGCGCCTCCCACAGCACGAGCGCGTCGGCGCGTTCGACCGAATAGCCGTACTCGAAGCCCATGACCGCGTACTCGCTGAGGAGCGAGTCGTAGATCCAGAAGCGGGCCTGGTTGTCGCTGAGGTTCGCGAGCGGCAGCCACTCCTGGCCGTTGACCCGGTCGTGGAGGACGGCGTGGCGCTGCACGAAGGTGCCGCGGCGGGAGTCCTGTCCGGACATCCGCACCGGGGTGCCCTCGATGAGCACCGATCCGAGTGCGAGCAGTTCTCCGAAGCCCCAGTCGATGTTGCCGTTGCGGCTCATGTCGAGACGCTTCTCGAGGAGCTGCTGCACCTTCGGGTGCACGGTGAACCCGGCGGGCTTGTTGTTGAACGCGTCGCCGATGAGCTGCACGACGCCCTCGGAGACGCCGGTCGTCTCGAGTTCGCCGGAGTAGCCGTCCTCGTCGAGGACCTCGGTCGGGATCGGCGTCGGCGAGGTCTGCTCGGCGTGCGTCTCCATGAAGGCGCGTTCGAGGCGGTCCTGGAAGTCGCGGTGCGCGGCCTCGTACTCCTCCTCGGTGATGTCGCCACGGCCGACGAGCGCCTCGGTGTACAGCTTGCGCACGGAGCGCTTCGCCTCGATGAGGCTGTACATGAGCGGCTGCGTCATCGACGGGTCGTCGCCCTCGTTGTGGCCGCGTCGGCGGTAGCACACGAGGTCGATGACGACGTCGCGCTTGAACTCCTGGCGGTACTCGAAGGCGAGCTCCGCGACCCGCACGACGGCCTCGGGGTCGTCGCCGTTCACGTGGAAGATCGGCGCCTGGATGGTCTTCGCGACGTCGGTGTTGTAGATGGAGGAGCGGCCCTCGCCAGGAGGCGTCGTGAACCCGACCTGGTTGTTGATGACGACGTGGACCGTGCCGCCGGTGCGGTAGCCGCGGAGCTGGGACAGCTGCATCGTCTCGAGGACGACGCCCTGACCGGCCATCGCCGCGTCGCCGTGGATGAGGATCGGGAGGGTGCCGAACGCGCCGATCGGCCCCCGGTCCTGCTTCGCGCGGACGATGCCCTCGAGCACGCCGTTGACGGCCTCGAGGTGCGAGGGGTTCGCGGCCAGGTAGACCGGGATCTCGCGGCCGTCCTCGGCCTTGAAGGTGCCCTCGGTGCCGAGGTGGTACTTCACGTCGCCGGAGCCGTGGCTAGCCGGGTCCTGCGTGCCCTCGAACTCGCGGAAGATCTGACCGTATGTCTTACCGGCGATGTTCGTGAGGACGTTGAGGCGGCCGCGGTGGGCCATACCGATCGCGACCTCGTCGAGCTGGGCCTGCGACGCACCCTGGAGGATCGTGTCGAGGAGGGCGATGGTGGACTCGCCGCCCTCGAGGCTGAAGCGTTTCTGGCCGACGTACTTCGTCTGCAGGAAGGTCTCGAAGGCCTCGGCCTCGTTGAGCTTGCCGAGGATGCGCATCTGCTCGTCGTGCGTCGGCTTCTCGTACTTGCGCTCGACCTTGCTCTGGATCCACTTGCGCTGCGCGGGGTCCTGGATGTGCATGTACTCGATGCCCGTGGTGCGGCAGTACGAGTCGCGGAGGACGCCGAGGATGTCGCGCAGCTTGGCCGTGCGGGCCGAGCCGAAGGCGCCCGTGACGAACTCGCGGTCGAGGTCCCAGAAGGTCAGGCCGTGGGTCTCGATCTCGAGGTCGGGGTGCGACCGCTGCACGTACTCCAGCGGGTCGATGTCGGCCATGAGGTGGCCGCGGACGCGGAACGCGTTGATGAGCTCCTGGACGCGGGCGGTCTTGTCGACGGCGTCGGCGAGGTCGACGCTGATGTCGGGCGACCAGTGGATCGGGTCGTACGGGATGCGGAGCGCGGCGAAGATGTCCTGGTAGAAGCTGCGGCTGCCGATGAGCAGCTCGTGGACGACCTTGAGGAACTCGCCCGAGCCGGCGCCCTGGATGACGCGGTGGTCGTAGGTGCTCGTGAGCGTGATCGTCTTGCCGATAGCCAGCTCGTTGAGCGTGCGCTCGGAGGCGCCCTGGAACTCGGCCGGGTACTCGAGGGCACCGGCGCCGATGATGCAGCCCTGGCCCTTCATGAGGCGGGGGACCGAGTGCACGGTCCCGATGCCGCCGGGGTTCGTGAGCGAGATCGTGACGCCCTGGAAGTCGGCTCCGGTGAGCTTGCCCTTGCGGGCGCGGGTCACGAGGTCCTCGTAGGCCGAGAGGTACTCGTTGAACGTGAGGGTGTCGGCACGCTTGATGCCCGGCACCATGAGGGCGCGGGAGCCGTCGGGCTTCGGGAGGTCGATGGCGATGCCGAGGTTGATGTGCGCCGGCGCGACGACCGTGGGCTTGCCGTCGGTCTCCTCGTAGTAGACGTTCTGGCTCGGGAAGTCCTTCAGCGCCTGGATGAGGGCCCATCCGATGAGGTGGGTGAAGCTGACCTTGCCGCCCCGGGCGCGCTTCAGGTGGTTGTTGATGACGATGCGGTTGTCGATCATCAGCTTCGCCGGGATGGTGCGCACGCTCGTCGCGGTCGGGACCGTCAGGCTCGCGTCCATGTTGGTGGCGAGCGACTTGGCCATGCCCTTCAGCACGGTGACCTTGTCGACGTCCTCCGGAGCGGGTTCGGTCTGGTCGCTCTTCGGCTGCTGGACCTGGTTCGGGCTCGTCATCGGGGCGTCGGCCGGGATCGGGGCCGGCTTCGCCTGGACCGAGGTGGTGCGGGCGACCGGCTGCGCGCCGATGACCTGGATCGGGGCCGTCGGCGGGTTGACCCGGGCCGCCTCGTCAGACGCCGCGGGGGCGGGGGCCGGCGCCGTGGTGCCGACGGACGCCGCACCGTCGTCCGACTGGCCGCCCGTCGTCCCCTGGGCTGCGCCGTTCACCGGCCGGTAGTGCTCGAGGATCGGCCACCAGGAGCGGTCCACGGAATCCTTGTCGACGAGGTACTGCTCGTACATCTCGTCGACGAGCCATTCATTGGCTCCGAATTCGTTCGTTGCGCCGTCATCGGCGCCCACTCCGGTCATCTGGCTCGACACCGTCGATCGCCCACTCTCTCCGTTGAATTCTCACTGTTTGCAGGCAGGGAACATGCCCGCACGATCCAGTCATCAAGCCTAAACCCATTCCGTCGTCGGTGCGGCTCGGACGCCGCTCGGGATACGGTGTTCTCATGCGGTTCATCGGTGAGATCCCCAGCCACGACCTGACGTACTCGGACGTGTTCCTCGTCCCCAGCCGCTCCGGGATCACGAGTCGACTCGACGTCGACCTGGCTCCGGATGACGGCACCGGCGCCACGATCCCGATCGTCTCCGCCAACATGAACTCCGTCACCGGGCCACGTCTCGCGGCGGCCCTGGCGCGGCGCGGCGGACTCGGCGTCCTGCCGCAGGACATGCCGCTCCAGGAGCTCGACGCGGCGATCCGCTGGGTCAAGGAGCAGCCGGTCGCCTTCGACACCCCGCTGATCATGCGCGCCGATCAGACCGCGGCCGACGCCCTGCGCCTGATCCCCGCGGTCGCCGGTCACGGCATCGTGCTCCACGACGAGCGCGACGCCTTCGCCGGCTGCATCCCGGCCGCGCGTCTCGCCACGGCGCTGCCCGACGCACGGCTCGGCGACCTCGCGCGCGGATCGCTCGCCTCGATCGACGCCGACGACGTGACCGGTGGCCGGGCCGCGTTCGACCTCATGGTGGCCGCCGACCTCGAGTTCGCGCCCGTGCTGCACCACGGAGCGGTGGTCGGCACCCTCAGCCGGACGAGCGCGCTCCGGTCGACCATCTACACGCCGGCGCTCGACGCGTCGGGCCGACTCCGGGTCGCCGCGGCGATCGGGATCAACGGTGACGTCGCCGTCAAGGCGCAGGCGCTCGCCGCCGCCGGGGTGGACGTCCTCGTGATCGACACCGCCCACGGGCACCAGGAGGGCATGCTCCGGGCGATCGCGGCCGTCCGCGCCCTCGGTCTCGGCCTCCCGATCGTTGCCGGCAACGTCGTGTCCGCCGTCGCGGTGCAAGACCTCGTCGACGCCGGTGCCGACATCCTCAAAGTCGGTGTCGGACCCGGTGCGATGTGCACCACGCGGATGATGACGGCGGTCGGACGTCCGCAGTTCTCGGCCGTGCTCGAGACGGCCGCGACCGCCCGCGCACTCGGCGCGAAGGTCTGGGCGGACGGTGGCGTCCGCTACCCCCGCGACGTCGCCCTCGCCCTCGCGGCCGGTGCGTCCTCGGTCATGATCGGTTCGTGGTTCGCCGGCACGATCGAAGCCCCCGGTGAGCTGCAGCGCGCCGCCGACGGGTCGCTCTACAAGGAGAGCTGGGGCATGGCGTCGACGAAGGCCGTGCATGAGCGCTTCGGTCGACTCGATCCCTTCGAACTCGCGCGGAAGACGCTCTTCGCCGAGGGCATCTCGTCCTCCCGCATCACGATCGACCCGCTCCGGCCGTCGGTCGAGGACCTCCTCGACATGATCACCGCCGGTGTGCGCTCGTCGTTCACCTATGCGGGTGCCGACTCGGTCCCCGGCTTCCACGAGCGCGCCATCGTCGGCGTCCAGTCGGCCGCCGGGTACGAGGAGGGCAAGGCGCTGCCCGTCTCCTGGTGAGCCGGGGCACTGGTGCGGCACGCACGACCGCGGTGGGATGATGGGCCCATGGCGGTGAACGGTGGGACGCGCGGGTTCGGTGTCGGCATGCAGGTCCTCGTGCTCGTGGACCCGGCATCCGATCCCTCGACGGGGGAGCGTGCCTCCGGGGTCATCGTCGCGCCCGGCCGCCAGCGCGCCGCGGCGTTCGTCTCGGTGTGGACCGAACAGCTGACGACGTGGATCGTCGAGTTCGACGAACCCTTCACCGCGCCCGACGGCAGCGGCCCGCACGAATCGGCCGAGGTCCGCGAGACCTACCTCATCCCGGCGCCGTTCGCCGAGGCGTGGGAGTCCGTCGACGCCTGACCGCCGTGTGCTCGCTCAGGCGAGCGACCGGTCCATGATGGCCGAGGAGAGCGCCTCCACCGGGCCGGCGGCCGCCAACGGGTTCGCGAGCAGGGTGAAGTCGACGCCGCCCAGGGTCGGGAGTTCCAGCCGGTTGCTCAGCATGACGAGGTCGCTCGGGATCAGGCTGCGCGGGAAGACCGCGACGCCGAGCCCGGCCCGCACCGCTGCGAGGACGCCGTTCACCTCCCGTGTACTGCAGGTGATCCGCCAGGTGCGCCCGGCGGCCTCCAGGGCGTCGATCGCCAGCTGCCGGGAGAGACTCGGGTCCTGGTAGGCGATGAGGGGGACAGGCTGGCCCGGCTCGATCGTGGTCTTCTCGAGACCGACCCAGACCATCGAGTCGGTCCGCACGAGCTTGCCCTCGTTCTGGCCGGGGTGCATCTTGACGAAGATGAGGTCGAGGGCGCCCGCCTTCAGCCGGCGGTACAGCGGCCCGCTCTGGTTCACCGTGAGTTCGAGGTTCAGCTGCGGGTGACCCTGCCGGAAGTGCCGCAGGATCCGGGGGAGCTGGGTCATCGCGAGGTCGTCGGCGGCCCCGAAGCGGAGGCGACCGCTCATCGCCGAGCCGGTGAAGTAGCTCTCCGCCGAGGCGTGTGCAGCGAGGATGGTCCGCGCGAACCCGGCCATCGCGTCACCGTTGTCGGTCAGGCGGACCGCTCTCGTGTCCCGGACGACGAGCCACCGGCCGGCGGCCTCCTCGAGCCGTCGGATCTGCTGACTGACCGTCGGCTGGCTCAACCCGAGCTGCGCGGCGGCGCGCGTGAAGTTCTTCGTCTCGGCGACGGCCAGGAAGGTGCGCAGCAGTGCGGGGTCGAACATGCATGAGCCGATCATTCGGGAATCGAATAGGACTGATAGGGATCATCCTGCTCGGAAATGGCCGCGTCGGCAATAGCGTGGACGGGAGCCGACGGCCTCCGCGGCTCCACCCATACGACACGCACTCGACATACGAAACGCTGGCTCTCTCCGTGACCCCTCCCTCCGACACCGCCGTCGCTCCGCCGCCGCCCACCGCCCCCATGCCGATCGTGGGGGAGCGCCCCGCCTGGCGGGACACCTTCTCCTCGCTCCGCGTCCCGAACTTCCGACTCTTCACGATCGGACACATCGTCGCGACGACCGCGATCGGGATGCAGCGCATCGCGCAGGACTGGCTCGTCCTCGAACTCTCCGGCAGCGTCGCCGCCGTCGGAATCACGGTCGCGATGCAGTTCGCGCCCATGCTGCTGTTCGGACTGCTCGGCGGCGTGATCGCGGACCGCTACTCGAAGCGCGTGCTGCTCATGATCACGCAGTCGCTCGCCGCCGTCCTCGCGGTCGCGCTGTCGATCCTGACGCTCAGCGGCGCGGTCGAGGTGTGGCACATCTACGTCATCGCCTTCATGCTCGGGCTCGTCACGGTCGTCGACAACCCGGCCAGACAGGTGTTCGTGAACGAGCTCGTGGGCCCGGCGAGACTGCGGAACGCCATCAGCCTCAACTCCGCCGTCTTCCAGCTCGGGCAGCTCGTCGGTCCGGCCGTCGGCGGTGTCCTCATCACCGCCGTCGGTTCCGGGTGGTCCTTCGCGATCAACGCCCTCGCCTGTTCGGGCGTCGTGCTCACCCTGGCGCTCATGCGCGTCTCGGAACTCGTTCCGACCCCGGTCGTCGCGAAGGCGAAGGGCCAGCTCAAGGAGGGGCTCGGCTACGCCATGCGGAAACCGGCCATCCGGTGGACGGTCATCATGGTCGCGTTCATGTCGGTGTTCGCCTTCAACCTGCCGGTCCTGCTCGCCGCCTACGCCTCGGACGTCTTCGACATCGGCGCGAGCGGCTACGGGTTCCTCAACGCCCTCGTCGCCGTCGGAGCGCTGACCGGGGCGCTCGCGTCGACGAGGCGTGGGGGTGTGGACCTGCGCATCGTGATCGTCGCGGCGGCGGCGGTCGGTGTCCTGCAGGCGGCCGCCGGCGCGATGCCCGTGCTCCTGCCCTTCGCCCTCCTGCTCGTCGCGGGCGGGGTCGCGAACCTCCTCTTCATCACGGCGGCGAACTCGCTCGTCCAGCTGTCGTCCAACGTGGCGATCCGCGGACGGGTGATGTCGCTGTACATCCTCGTGCTGCTCGGCGGGCAGTCGATCGGCGGTCCGCTCATGGGCTGGCTCGTCGAGGTCGCCGGGCCACACGTGGGCATGATCGTCTCGGGTGGGGTCCCGGCGCTCGCCGCGGCGTGCATCGGAGCACGGTTCCTCCTCCTGCGGCGTCGGAAGCGTCGCGCGGCCGAGGATCGCCAGCGGCAGACGGAGGCTGAGAAGAACCCCGGAAATCCGGGGTCCACAGCCGCGGATGTCCGATAGACTCGTCCGCACAATGGACGACCCTCCTTCAGACAGATCCCCCGGCCACCATCCCAGCCCCGTGCTGACCCGATCACGGGAGACGACCGCCCATCCGGGCGACGGATCCCCCACTCCGGCATCGACCGCTCAGCACGGACGGGATCGTCATGTCTGAGTGGATCATGCTCGGCGTCGGCCTCGTACTGACCATCGGCACGGGCTTCTTCGTCGCCTCCGAGTTCGCGCTCGTGAACCTCGACCGCGCCGATCTCGAGGCCCGCCGCGACCGTGGTGAGACCCGCCTGACGATGACGATCGCAGCGCTCAAGATCACGTCGACGCACCTGTCGAGCGCGCAGCTCGGGATCACCCTGACCACCCTCCTCACCGGTTACACCATGGAGCCGGCGCTGTCGTCGATGCTCGCCGGTCCGCTCGGCGCCATCGGGATCCCCGAGGGCGTCGTCGCCGTCGTGGCGACGATCGTCGCGATCACCCTCGCCACGCTGCTCAGCATGATCATCGGCGAGCTCGTCCCGAAGAACTTCGCGCTCGCGTTGCCCCGACAGACGGCCAAGTTCGTCGTCCCGTTCCAGACGGCCTTCACCTGGGTGTTCAAGCCCGCCATCGTGGTCCTCAACGGCAGCGCCAACGGCTTGCTGCGGTCGATGGGCATCGAGCCCAAGGAGGAGCTGTCGGGAGCACGGACGGCCGAGGAGCTGTCGTCCCTTGTGCGTCGATCGGCGCTCGAGGGCACACTCGAGGCCGACACCGCTACCCTGCTCAACCGCACCCTCCGCTTCTCGAGCCACGATGCGTCGGACGTCATGACGCCGCGCCCGCGCATCGCGTCGATCCAGCGCGGCGAACCCGCCCAGGCGGTGCTCGCCCTCGCGAGGTCGACCGGCCACTCGCGCTTCCCCGTCACCGATGCCGACGTCGACGACATCACCGGTGTGGTGCACGTGAAGCAGGCCATCGCGGTCCCGCGCGACCGCCGCGGCGAGGTGCCCGTCTCGGCCCTGCAGTCACCGGCGCTGCGCGTCCCGGAGACGATGAAGCTGGACGTGCTGCTCTCGCAGCTGCGCGGACGCGGCTACCAGATGGCCGTCGTGGTCGACGAGTACGGCGGCACAGCGGGCGTCACCACCCTCGAGGACCTCGTCGAGGAGCTCGTGGGCGAGGTCGCCGACGAGCACGACCGTTCGCGTGCCGGGGTGGTCCGCGGACGCGACTCCACGACCTTCCCGGGCAGCCTGCGTCCCGACGAGCTCCTCGAGCGCGCCGGCGTGCGCGTCCCCGAGGACGGCCCGTACGAGACGGTCGCGGGCTACGTCATGAGCGAGCTCGGACGGCTCGCGGTCTCAGGCGACGAACTCGAGCTCGAAGACGGAACGCTCCGCGTCGAGCGACTCGACGGCCGACGGATCGATCGGATCCGATTCACCCCGAGACCCGTCGTGTCGGAGGACGGTGGTGACGTATGAGCGACTGGGCAGGAATCGCCTGGCTCGTGGTGCTGCTGCTCGCGAACGCCTTCTTCGTCGGTGCCGAGTTCGCGGTCATCTCCGCGCGTCGGTCGCAGATCGAACCCCTCGCCGAGCAGGGGCGCCGGAGCGCCAAGACCGCGCTGTGGGCCATGGAACACGCCACGCTCATGTTGGCGACGAGTCAGTTGGGCATCACCGTCTGCTCGCTGCTCATCCTGAACGTCTCCGAACCGGCGATCCACCACCTGCTGGAGGTGCCGTTGGCGCTCACCGGCTGGCCTGAGGAGACCATCGGCACGGTGGCGTTCATCATCGCGCTGCTGCTCGTCTCCTACCTGCACGTGGTCTTCGGTGAGATGGTCCCGAAGAACCTCTCCTTCTCGATCCCGGATCGCGCGGTCCTGCTGCTCGCGCCGCCGCTCGTCTTCGTGGCGCGCGTCTTCCGCCCGATCATCGTGTCCCTCAATGCGACCGCGAACGCCGTCCTCCGCCTGTTCCGGGTGGAGCCGAAGAACGAGGCCGCGAGTGCGTTCACGCTGGACGAGGTGGCGACCATCGTCGACCAGTCCACCCGCGAGGGTGTGCTCACCGACTCGACGGGTGCGCTCGTGGCGGCGTTCGAGTTCACCGAGAAGAAGGTCCACGACGTGGCCCTGCCGCTCGGGAGCCTCATCACGCTGACGGAGGAGGCCACCCCCTCGGACGTCGAGCGCGCCGTCGCCAAGTACGGCTACTCGCGGTACGTGATCGTCGACGACGAGTCGGTGCCGATCGGCTACCTGCACCTGAAGGACGTGCTGCGGTACGACGACCTCGACGGCAGTGGCGACGAGGAGCGGCCGGTGCCCGCGAAGCACATCAGGCAGCTGGTCTCGGTGTTCGAGGATTCGGACGTCGAAGACGCACTGACCACGATGCGTCGCTCGGGGGCGCACGTCGCCCGGGTGTTCGACGAAGCGGGCGCCACCACCGGGGTGCTCTTCCTCGAGGACATCATCGAGGAGCTCGTCGGCGAGGTCCAGGACGCCACCCGGCGTCGCTGATCGGACGCCGGAGCACGGATACGAGGACGGCCCGCACGCGAACGCGTGCGGGCCGTCGTCGTGTCGGGGTAGCGCTCAGGCGCGCGGCTTGGCCCGCTCGTACTGGCCCGGCCAGGCGACCTCCACGCCGAGCTCGGTCGCGGCGCGCAACGCGAAGTGCGGATCACGGAGCGCCTCGCGGGCGACCATGACCGCCTCCGCCTGCCCGTCGGCGACGATGGCCGCGGCCTGCTGGGCGTCGGTGATGAGGCCCACGGCGCTCGTGTCGACACCTGTCGATCCGATGTGCGCCGCGAACGGGACCTGGTATCCGGGGGAGAGCGGGATCCGGACGCCGCCGACGGCTCCACCGGTCGAGATGTCGAAGAAGTCGGCGCCTCGCTCGGCGCACCAGGCGGCGACGGTCGCGGTCTGGTGCTCGTCCCATCCGTCGTCCACCCAGTCCGTGGCCGAGAACCGGACGAACAACGGCAGACCGGCCGGGAGGACCTCGCGAACCGCCTCGACGACGCGGAGGAGGAGCTTGGCCCGGTTCTCGAGCGAGCCGCCGTAGCCGTCCTCGCGGTGGTTGACGAGCGGGGAGAGGAACTGGTGCAGCAGGTAGCCGTGCGCGGCGTGGAGTTCGATGACCTGGAAGCCGGCGTCGACCGACCGGACGGCCGCCGTCCGGAAGTCGTCGACGACGCGGTCGATGCCCTCGTCGTCGAGGGCTTCCGGGACGGCGTAGCCCGGGAAGGCCTCGGGCGACGGAGCGACGGTCGACCAGCCGCCCTCTTCGATCGGCACGCTGCCGTGCCCGTCGGTGCCCCAGGGGGCGAACGTGGAGGCCTTCCGGCCGGCGTGCGCGAGCTGGATGCCGGGGACGGCACCCTGATCGGTGATGAACGCGGTGATCCGTCGCCAGGCGTCGCGCTGTTCGTCGTTCCAGATGCCTGCGTCCTGGGGGGTGATCCGACCCTCGGGGCTGATCGCCGCCGCCTCGGAGATGACGAGGCCGAAGCCGCCCGCCGCGAACTGGCCGAGGTGCATGAGGTGCCAGTCGGTCGGGACGCCGTCCCGGGCGGTGACGCTGTACTGGCACATCGGGGCGATCCACAGGCGGTTGGGGACGGTGAGGTCGCGGATGGTGATCGGATCGAACAGCTGGGGCACGGAACTCCTCGGGTCTCGGGGCGACGGGCGTCGCCACCCGGCTCAACGTCCCCGGGCGCGCTCGGATTCCCGACACCGGGATGACCGACGATCGACGGCTCAGAGCCGGGTCGCCGCGGCGACTGGCCTAGGGTGATGGCATGGCCGAACCGCGACTCTGGACCCCTGCCGACGCACGCGACTGGATCGCCGTGCCCGATGCCGAATCGGACAAGTACTCCCGGGGGGTCCTCGGTGTCGTGACCGGGTCCGACCGCTACCCGGGTGCCGCCGTGATCGGTGTCGAGGCGGCGATCCGCACCGGCGTCGGCATGGTCCGCTACCTCGGAGCGGACCGAGCGGCGAACCTCGTGTTGCAGCGACGTCCCGAGATCGTGACGGCGGAGGGGCGCGTGCAGGCCTGGCTCATCGGCTCCGGCATGGACCCCGGCAAGCTGACCCGCGAGGAGAGCTCGCTGCTCGACGCAGCCCTGCACGGGGGCGAGCCGGTCGTCGCCGATGCCGGGTCGCTCCGTCGCGTCGCCGCGGGTGCCCACCAGCGGGCGTTCGGTGTCGACGAGTCGTGGCGCATCGTGGCCACACCCCACGTCGGTGAACTGGCGACCATGTTGAGCGGCCTGGGGAGCCCGGCCGAGGTCGGGGACATCCGCGCCGACCCCGTGTCGTACGCGGCCGACGTCGCCGCCCGCCTCGGCATCATCGTGGTGCTGAAGGGCGGCACGACCCACGTGGTCGCGCCGGACGGCGACGCCATCACGGTCTCCGGCGGATCGCCCTGGCTCGCGACCGCCGGCACCGGCGACGCCCTGGCCGGGATCATCGGGGCGCTCGTCGCCACGAACGCCGAGCGCGTGCTCGCCGACCCCGGCTGCCTGGCGAGCGTCGCCGCGAGCGGGGTGCTCCTGCACGCGGCCGCAGGGGACGCCGCCGCAGCCGACGGCCCGCTGGCCGCGCTCGACGTGGCCGAAGCGGTGCGCGGTGTCGTCGATGGTCTCCTCCGCTGAACGAGCGTTCATCGGTGGACGAAGGACAACTCCCAGAACGCTCATAGCTCGCCCATAGGGAAGCTCAGGACACTGGTGCCACCGCGGCGGAGACCTCGCTGCGGCGGCCGCCGCACCGCGGCCCACACATCGCCCGAGGAGATTGAACGATGCGCAACCCCACCACCACCCAGCCTCCCGTCCGCACGCCACGGCTGTCCGTGGCGGCGAAGAAGACGACGTTCGCGGCTCTGACCGGCCTCACCCTCGTCGGCAGCCTGGCCGGTTGCTCGGCGGCCGACGCCGGCAGCTCGACCACCACCACGCAGCCGAGCACCGAGAGTGCGGCGACGCCCGAGGCGACCACCTCGACCGACGCCGCGGCGGGCTCGGGCGCCACCGACTACCAGGACGGCTCCTACACCGCGGACGGCAGCTACCAGTCGCCGAACGGCACCGAGTCGATCACGGTGACCGTCACCCTCGCCGCGGACACGGTCACGGCGGTCGACGTCGTCTCGCACGCCGAGAGCGCGAACAGCAAGCGCTACCAGGCGGAGTTCATCTCCGGGATCGCCGCCGAGGTGGTCGGCAAGGACATCGACAGCCTCAAGGTCTCCAAGGTCGCCGGTTCCTCGCTCACGAGCGGCGGCTTCAACGCGGCCATCGACACGATCAAGACCGAAGCGAAGGGCTGAGCCGCAGGGCCGGACCGACGATGAGCGAGACGACACTGCGCTTCGAGGCGATCGGCACCGGATGGGAGTTCGACACGGCTCTCCCGCTCGAGCCCGAGACCGCCGAGGCCGTCGCCGCGTGCATCGACCGGTTCGACCGGACCTGGTCGAGGTTCCGGGACGACGCGTTCATCGCGCGCTTCGCCGCCGGCCCGGTCTCGACCGCCTTCCCCGACGACGCGCGCGAGGACGCGGTCGCGCTGTTCGACACGTACCGGCGTCTGCACGATGCCACCGCCGGAGCCGTGACGCCGTTCATCGGCACCTCGCTCGAACGGCTCGGCTACGACGCCTCCTACTCGCTCGTCCCCCAGGGCCCGGCGGTGGCCGCCCCGCACTGGGACGACGTGGCCCGGTGGGACGGCGAGGTGCTCGAGACGAGCCGTCCGCTCGTGATCGACATCGGTGCGGCCGGCAAGGGGCGGCTCGTCGACCTCGTCGCGGACCTCCTCCGCAGCCACGGCCACGAGTCCTTCACGGTCGACGCCTCGGGCGACCTGCGTCACGAGCACGGGTCCCGCACGTCGGACCCGCTCCGCATCGCGCTCGAGCATCCGTACGATCCCAGCAAGGCCATCGGGGTCGCGACGATCGACGACGGAGCCCTCTGCGCCTCCGCCACCAATCGTCGTGCCTGGGGCGACGGCCTCCACCACGTCATCGACGGCCGGACCGGCGAACCGACGAGGACCGTCGCGGCGACCTGGGTCACCGCCCGGGAGGCGATGGTGGCCGACGGACTGGCCACCGCGCTGTTCTTCACCGATCACGAGACCCTGGCGGAGGCGTTCACCTTCGAGAGCGTCCGCATGTTCACGTCCGGTCTCACCGACCGGTCCGTCGGGTTCCCCGGCGAACTCTTCACCTGAGTCACGCGCCACAGGGCCCGAGCCCGGTCGGCACCATCTCCCAGAAAGCAGACCGCACATGAACGGCCGTACCGGCTCCTTCTTCGGCACCGTCCTCGGGCGGGTCACCATGTACCGCCTCGTGACGCTGTCACTCGGCACCCTCGCGATCTACGCCTTCGTGCTGTCGCTCTTCGGGCAGGTGTTCTACAAGCCGCTCGAGCTCCTCGCCACCCTGGTGACGCTGCTCGTCGTCGGCTACCTGACGAACCGCCTGTTCGGTGCGCTGTTCCAGGCGCAGCCGCACAGCGAGTCGTCCGTCATCACCTCCCTCCTGCTGTTCTTCATCCTGTGGCCGACGAGCGAGCCCGCCGCGCTGGCCTGGATCGCCCTCGCCGCCACGGTCGCCTCGGCGTCGAAGTACCTGCTCGCGATCCGGGGTCGGCACGTCCTCAATCCGGCGGCCATCGCTGCACTGGTGATGAGCGTATTGGCGAGCTACGTCACCCTCCCGGGCGTGTCACCGTCGGTCTGGTGGGTCGCCAACCCGTGGCTGCTGCCCGGTGTCGTGATCCTCGGCGGCCTCGTCCTCATCCGGACGAAGCGACTCACCATGGCACTCGTCTTCATCGTGCTCTCCTGGGCGCTCGTCACCGTCCGGCTCGTCACCGGTGGTCAAGAGCTGGGACCGGCACTGCTGGCTCCGCTCACGTCGTACCCGATCCTCTTCCTCGCGGCGTTCATGCTCACCGAGCCGCTCACGCTCCCGCCGCGGCGCTGGCAGCAGCTCGCCGAGGCGGCGATCGTCGCGGTGCTGTTCTCCATCCCGTTCATGCTCGGCCAGGTGGCGTCGACCCCGGAGCTCGCGCTCATCGTCGGCAACGTGCTCGCGTTCGCCGTCGCCCGTCGTCGGGGGATGCGTCTGACGCTCGAAGGCACCCGCGCCCTCACCCCGACGGCGGTCGAGTACCGGTTCAGCTCGAAGCGGTCGATCCCGTTCGCGGCCGGCCAGTACCTCGAGCTGTCGTTGCCGCACCGCGGAGCCGACGTCCGCGGCTCGAGGCGCGTCTTCAGCATCTCCTCGCCACCCGACGACGACCGCACGATCCGCGTGGCGATGCGTGTGCCCGAGCGGGCCAGTAGCTTCAAACGGGCGCTGAGTGCGCTGCCGGTCGGCGCGAGCCTCTCGGCGACCGGCGTGTGGGGCGACTTCGTCCTGCCGAAGGACGCGAGCAAGCCGATCCTGCTCATCGCCGCCGGCATCGGGATCACCCCGTTCGCCAGTCAGCTGTCCCGCCTGCACCTCCGCACCGACAAGCGTGACGTCGTCCTCGTCTACGTCGTGTCAGACGCGCAGGAGCTCGCCTACGCGGCCGAGCTCGAGACCTGGGGGACACCGGTGCTCGTCGTGGGACCGACGGACGACGTCCGGCTGCCGGACGGCTGGCGTGGCCTCGGACCCGGGCGCCTCGACCACGAGCGCCTCGCCGAGGCCGTCCCGGATCTGGCCGAGCGTGAGGTCTTCATCTCCGGGCCGCCCGCGATGATCGAGGCCCTGAAGCCCGCCCTGCGCGGGATCGGCGTCGGACACGTCCGCACCGACGCCTTCAGCGGGTACTGATCAGCAGGCTCGCGGACCCGACCCGCTCGGGCGTCGAGCGAGTGGCGGACGGGTTCCACAGGCGGCGCGAGCCTAGGATGGTCCACGTGATGCGGCGTTGGCTCCTCTGGTGCGGGTTCGGCCTCGTGCACCTCCTCGTCGGGTGGCTGTGCCTCGTGGCGGAGGGTCTCCCGCTCGGCGACGTCATCCTCGTGTACCGGCCGTGGGTCGAACAGGCGACGTCCGGCGGCCCGATCCCCGCCATCGACGAGCCCTGGGTCTATCCGATCCTCGCGATCGTCCCCATGCTGATCCCGCTGCTGCTCGGCAGCGCCGGGTACGGCGTCGGCTGGCTCCTGCTGGTGACCGCGATGAACGCCGGGGCGTTCGCGGTCCTCCTCGGCAACGGCCACTCGCGCCCACGGTTGATCGCGGCATGGTGGTGGCTCGCGTTCCTCCTCCTGCTCGGACCGATCGCGCTCGCCCGGATCGACTCCGTGACCGTCCCCATCGCGATCGTCGGGCTCCTCTGGGTCGCCGGCCGCCCGCGGGTCGCCGCGGTCCTCCTGACGCTCGCCGCCTGGATGAAGATCTGGCCGGCGGCCCTGATCGGCGCGATCGTCCTGGCGCACCGCCACCGCGGACAGGTGCTGATCGCGGCGGCGGCGACGTCGGTCGTGGTCCTCGGGGTCGGCCTCGTGCTCGGCGGTGCGAACGCGGTCAGCTTCGTGACGGAGCAGACCGGACGTGGTCTCCAGATCGAGTCGCCCATCGGCAACGCCTACCTGTGGCTCGCCGTCCTGGGGGTCCCGCAGAGCTTCGTCTACTACGACCGCGACATCCTGACCTTCCAGGTGACGGGCCCGGGCGTCGACACCGCGATCGCCGTCATGACGCCGCTCCTCGGCCTCGCCGTCGCCGGCGCGGTGCTCCTCGGGGTACTCGCGGTGCGGTCCGGACGCCCGCTCGTGCAGGTGCTCGCGCCGTTGTCGCTCCTCTTCGTGCTCACGCTCATCATCTTCAACAAGGTCGGGTCGCCGCAGTTCGCGATGTGGTTGGCTGCACCGGTGATCCTCGGGATCGTCCTGCAGCGTCGGCGTTTCCTCGCGCCGGCCGTCCTCGCGTTGATGATCGCCGCGCTCACGCAGCTCGTCTACCCCTACTTGTACCTGTGGTTGCTCAACGTCGACCCGGTCCTCGTGACGGTGCTGACGGTCCGCAACCTCGCCTACCTGGTCCTCGCCGGCTGGGCCGTCCACGCGTTGTTCTCGCCGCACCGCCACGACGAGGACGTCTCCTCGGTCTCCATCCCCGTCCCCGCTCGAACCCACAAGGAGTGACCATGCTCGTCGCCTTCTCCGTCGCCCCCAGCGGCACCGGCAACTCGGACGGTTCCGTCCACGATGCGGTCGCCGCGGCCGTGCGGATCGTCCGCGAGTCCGGCCTGCCCAACCGGACCGACTCCATGTTCACGACCATCGAGGGGGAGTGGGACGAGGTGTTCGCGGTCATCAAGGACGCCACCGAGGCGGTCGGCGCCTATGGCAGCCGGGTCTCGCTCGTGCTGAAGGCCGACATCCGCCCCGGCTACACGGGTGAGCTGACCGCCAAGCTCGACCGGCTCGACGCCGCGCTCGAGAACGACGGCTGAGCCCATCGGGAGGCGGTCGTCGGGTTTCGTCGGTCGGGACTCGAATCGATTCGAGGATTCCCGTACACTCGATCCATGCCCACCATCCTGGACGGGTCGACGCAGCTGTCGCCGACCCGTGTTCGTCTTGCCATCCTCGCGCTCGCCGTCGGGGCCTTCGGCATCGGCACGACCGAGTTCGTGGCGATGGGTCTGCTGCCGAACATCGCGACCGACCTCCTGCCCGAGCTGGCTGCTCGCAGCCAGGAACAGGCGAACGCGCAGGCCGCCTGGTTGATCACGGCGTACGCGCTCGGCGTCGTCGTCGGTGCGCCGACGATCGCCGCGCTCGTCGCGCGGTACCGGCGCAAGACCGTCCTGCTCTGGTTGGGCGTCGCGTTCACCGTCGGCACGCTCGCGTCGGCGGTCCTGCCGAGCTTCGGCCTCGTCCTCCTCGCCCGGTTCGTCGCGGCGCTGCCGCACGGCGCCTACTTCGGCATGGCCGCCCTCGTCGCCGCGAGTCTCATGGGGCCGGGGAAGCGCGGCAAGGGCGTCGCGCTCGTCATGACCGGGCTGACGATCGCGAACGTCGTGGGCGTGCCGTTCGCGACCTGGGTGGGCCAGGAGTTCGGGTGGCGCTCCGCCTACCTCATCGTCACCGGCATCTTCGCGCTCGCGACCGTGACCATCTGGTTCGCCGTGCCGGTGCAGGCGGGCAATCCGCAGCAGACGATGCGTCGTGAACTCCGCGTCTTCCGGCGCGGCCAGGTGTGGTTCGTGCTCGGGTTCGGGTCGATCGGGTTCGGCGGGCTCTTCGCCGTGTACAGCTATCTCGCGCCCCTCGTGACCGAGGTCGCGGGGGAGGCGGCGACACTCGTCCCATGGGCGCTCGCGACCATGGGGGTCGGCATGACGATCGGCAACCTGGTCGGTGGGCATCTCGCGGACCGTGGGGTGAGGCGGGCCCTGATCGTCTTCTTCGCGCTCATGATCGTGGTCCTGACGGCCCTGGCGCTCACCGCGACGTGGACTCCGACGATGTTCCTGTTCGTCTTCGCCGTCGGCTTCGCGTCGCAGGGCCTCGGCCCGGCCATCCAGACGAGGCTCATGGACGTCGCCGGCGACAGCCAGTCCCTCGCTGCAGCGCTCAACCACTCGGCGCTCAACATCGGCAACGCGCTCGGGGCCTTCCTCGGCGGTGTGGTCATCGCCGGTGGCCTCGGCTACCTCGCCCCGGTCTGGACCGGTGTGGTGCTGACCGTGATCGGCCTCGGGATCGTCATCACGAGCTTCACGGTCGAACGTCGGCAGCTTCGTCGCGAACTCCTGCGGGCGAGCGACGCCGAGGAACGCCGGATCGCGGACCGCAACCCGCCGACGGCTCCGATCCCCGTCTGACCGATACCCGTCGCCCATCCCGGCCCGTGGGGTGCGGTCTGGCGTAGTGCCAGCGCGGTGCGCTCACGCGAGCGCGCCCCATACGCGTGAGCGCGGGTCTCCGGAGACCCGCGCTCACGTATCCGAGTGGCGCTCACGCCGCACCGTGCGGTCTCGCGTCAGCGCACCGCGCTGACGCCGACACCCGCGCGCTCGCGTCAGCGCACCGCGCTGCTAGTCGACGATGATGCCGTCGAGGATCGCCCGCTTGCGCAGGGCGACCTTGGTACCGACGTCGATGCCGGCGTTGCGGTACTTCTCGCGGATGCGCTTGAGGTAGCTCTTCGCAGTCTCGTCGGAGATGCCGAGGCTCTCGGCGACCATCTTCACGGGCTCACCGGCGGCGTACAGCGCCATGACGCGACGCTCCTGCGCGCTGAGGCGGGGGCCGGTCCCGGAGGCTCCGCTCGCGAGGGCGAGGTCGAGCTCGGGGGAGATGTAGGACTCACCGCGTGACGCCGCACGGAGGGCGTGCACGATGGTCTCGGCGTCTTCGCTCTTCGCGAGGTAGCCCAGGGCGCCCGCGGCCAGGGCTTCACGGACCACTGCCGGGTCGCTGTAGGTGCTCATGAGGACGGTCGTGACGCCCGTGGTCTTCAGCGTCGCGAGCTTCACGGCGACCGGGACGTTGTCCTTGAGGTCGACGTCGAGGAGCAGGACGTCGACGGGGAAAGCGGGGTGCGTCAGCAGCTCCGGCCAGGACGGGGTCACGACGACGAGTTCGATGTCGTCGGCGACGCTCCTGATCCACTCGGTGAGCGCACCGAGCAGCATCCGGTGGTCATCGACGATGCCGACCCTGATGCGAGACTCCTGTGACGTCATTGACGTTCCCCTTTCCGCTGGCCCGCAGCAGGATTGTCGACGGTGCTGTCGATCTCGATCCTGATCCGGGATTTCTGGTACGTGTCCGTAGAGCTGCCCACTCGTCCGAGCGCTTCCCACACCGCGGGATCCACCTTGGCGCGTTGCACTCCGACCGCTTCGAGGACGATCGGGATGACGAGCGCACCTGATCGGCCCGGTCGTTCGGAGCGGTCGACCGGTCCGAGCGTCAGCACAGCTCTGGCACTCTGCGCATCTGCTTCCCCGAGGAGCAACCATACTGCAGAGAGCAGTCCATCCCGCTGATCCGTTGCGAGATACGTCGCGAGTCGCTCGGGGTCGCGGAGGGTGGCGCTGTCCGACAACACGGACGACTCCTGGAACGCGTGCTCGAGCCAGGACTCCTTGCCCTCGGACATGAGGTGACGCCGGAGCTCGGTCGCAAGGCGGGAGGCGCGCGCCGCGAGCTCGGGGCTGAGCGGGAGGTCGACCGAGCCGTCGGCGACACCGACGAACAGCTCCTCCGCTTCGAGGTCGAGGGTCACGAGTTCCTCCGAGTCGAAGAACCCGAGTGCGTCCCGGACGCTCTCGACGGTGGAGGCGACCATGACCCGGTCGAGTTCGAGGCGGACGATCCGGCGGTACTGGGAGACGATCGCGCAGGCGATGAGTGGTGGGACGACGGCGACCGCGGCGAAGAGCAGCTCCGCACCGAGGGTCGCGGTCTGGGTCCGCGTGACGGTGAGGATCGAGCCCACGAGCATCAGCCCGAGCACCACGGTCGCGGCGGCGACGTCGCGCACCGGGCGGAGGGTGACGACCGCGAGCAGGCCGCCGCCGACCGCCGCGGCCGCCGTCGGATAGACGCCCACGGCGTCGCGACTCCAGACGCTCGCCAGGTCGAGCGCGGCGACCACCACCAGCTGGATCAGCAGCGCGACGAACAGCCGATCCGAGAGGTGGAACGCGGAGCGGCGGAGGAGGAGGAAGGTCGACACGATCGCCGCGGTGAGCAGCAGCCAGGCGACGACGCTGAGCAGTGGTCGCGGGTAGTGGTGGACCGAGCTGACGAAGCGGATCGCGGCGTAGACGACGAGGATGACGCCGGACACCGAGAGACCGATGCCCAGCTGTGTCGTTCCGAGTGACGAACGCTGCCGGTCGATGGCGCGACGATGACGGTAGCGACGGGTCGGTCCGGTGGCCTCCTCGAGGGCGTCGACACTCATGCTTGCGGGACCTCCAGGATGACCGTCGTCCCGGCCCCGGGGGCGGAGAAGACGCGCGCCTGTCCGCCGACCTCCTGAATGCGCGCGACGACCGATTCCGCGACGCCGAGATGGCCGTCCGGCACTGCCGACGGGTCGAACCCGGTGCCGGTGTCGGTGATGAGGAGTCGGGCCGTCAGCTCGTCGATCGACACCGTGACGTCGGCCGAATCCACGCCGGAGTGACGCCGGACGTTCTCCAGGCACTCCCCGAGAGCGAGGAGGAACGCCTCGCGCACGCGTGGGTCGAGGTTCGCCTGTCCACCGCCGTAGACGTTGACCGTGAGGCCGAGCCCGGCGAACCGGTCCGTCACGGCCTCGATCCCTTCGTCGAGGGTGAAGTCGACACCGCGCTGCAGGATGTACGAGCCGGAGGAGACGGGGGTCAGCTCCTCGCCGAGGCGGAGGCTGCGGAGCAGATGCGCATCGTTCCCGGCCTGCGAGCGGAGGGCGGCGCCATCGACGCCCCGACCGGAGTGGGCGAGCATGGTGAGGGTCGCGAGTGCGGTGTCGTGCAGGAGGCGTGCGTCCTGTCGCCGTTGCGACTCGGCCTGACTCGCGAGCCGCTCAGCGTTGTAGGCGTTGCCGATGGTGTCGACCCGACGGATGAGTCGGGGGATGCTCGTGTCGAGCCACCCGCCGAAGGCGCCGATCGCGATCCACACGACCGCGGTCAGGCCGATGGTCGGGATCGTGAGCGCGGTGGGCCCGGTGACGACGACGATGGTGACCGCCGTCACGACGAACGCGGTCAGGAGCAGCGGCCAGGTGCGACGGATCGGCACCAGTCGGGCCGCGACAGCACCCATCCCGAGGGAGGTGATCGCGGCGATCGCGCTCGCGGAGCCGACCTGGCCGGTGTTCCCGTCGGACAGACCGATGACGACGACGACGCCGACACCGACGAGGAACACCAGCAGGACCCACCGCTGACCGTCGTACTGCTCGGCGGCCACGTGGGTGAGGGCGAGGACGGCGACGAGGACGAGGAGGACGGCGTACCGACCGCCCGAGACGACGCCCGGGACGCTGAGGATCATCGCGGCCGTGACGCAGCCCGCGAGCCCGAAGAGGCGCGTCGTACGCAGCAGCAGCCGTCGCTGGGTCCTCGCCACCCGATCCATGCTCACGCTCCTCTGAGGAGTCACCTTATCGGGTGACACGGGCGCCACGGAACGGTTGTCGGACAGACGGAGCGCGGCTGTCAGACGGCGAGGAGCCGGCTGAGATGCGGCGCGACCAGCGCGTTCTCGATGAGGAAGCCGTCGTGGCCGAAATCGGACCGGAGGACCGACGGTCGGGTGCCGTCGAGGTTGCCGGCGAGGTGGAGGGCGATCTCCTCCTGCCCACTGACCGGGAAGAGCCGGTCGCTGTCGATCCCGAGCACGAGCGACGGACCGGCGTAGGCCCGCAGCGCCGCGCCGACGCCGCCGCGATCGCGTCCGACGTCGTGCGAGTTCATCGCCTCGACGAGGGTCACATAGCTCCCGGCGTCGAAGCGTCGGGTGAACTTGTTGCCGTGGAAGTCGAGGTAGGACTCGACGGCGAAGCGTCCACCATGCCCGAGCGGGCTCACACTCGACTGCCAGCTGCGTTCGAAGCGGGCGTTCAACTCACCCGGGCTGCGGTAGTTGAGCAGAGCCATCCGTCGGGCGAGGGCGAGGCCGCGGTGCGGGCCCTCACCGTCCGGGGCGTCGTAGTAGTCGCCTCCCTGGAAGTGCGGGTCCGTCCGGACCGCTTCGAGCTGCACGAAGTTCAGGGAGATCTGGTCCGCCGTCGTGACCGGGGGTGCGGCGATCACGGCCAGTCGGTCGACGAGCTCGGGGTGGGTGGCGGCCCACTCGAGTGCGTGCATGCCGCCCATCGACCCGCCGATCACCGCGGCCCAGCGGTCGAGTCCGAGGTGGCCGAGCAGTCGGTGCTGGGCCTCGACCTGGTCGCGGATCGAGGTGTACGGGAACCGCGAACCCCACTCGACGCCGTCGGGCGCGAAGGAGGAGGGGCCGGTGCTGCCCTGGCAGCCGCCGATCATGTTCGGCGCGACGACGAACCAGCGGTCCGTGTCGACGGCGAGTCCCGGACCGACGATGCCGGCCCACCACCCGGCGGTCGCATGCCCGTTGCCGGCGCCACCGAGGACGTGGCTGTCTCCCGTGAGCGCATGGAGGACGAGGACCGCGTTGCCGCCGTCGTCGTCGAGCGTGCCCCAGGTCTCGTAGGCGAGTCTGGCGTGCGGGATGCTCCCGCCGTGCTCGAAGTCGAGGCGGCCGAGTGGGGCGAAGAGTCGGTCGCCCGGCCGATCGCCGTCGCGCCAGGCGCCGCTCGAGGGCGGGTTCGCGAGCAGAGCGCCGACCTCGGCTTCGGTCACGAAGCGGGAGGGCACGCTGTCTTCCGGGGTCTGCCAGTCCATAGGTCTCCATTGTGGCGTGCCCGCGAGCGTCGACCGGCCGTGTTACGTCACCCGATCGGTCGAGGTCAGCGCGGTGCGCTGACGCGAGTGTGCTCCCGTCGGCCTCGGCGCGCCGGAACGGGCTCGAGTGACGGGGAACCGGCCCGACTGCGCAACGAACGACGCGAGCGCGGGTCTCTGGAGACCCGCGCTCGCGGTCGTGGGGTGCGCTCGCGTCAGCGCACCGCGCTGGCGCAACCCGGGAGGGAGACGCCTCGGGACGGGCTCAGACCCGGGCGGCCTCGACGACCTGCTTCGCGGCGGTCAGACCGGCCTGGAGGTCGGCCGTGATGTCGTCGATGTTCTCGAGTCCCACCGAGAGCCGCACGAGCCCGGGCGTGACGCCGGCCGTGAGCTGCTGCTCCGGGGTGAGCTGCGAGTGCGTCGTCGACGCCGGGTGGATGACGAGCGAACGGACGTCGCCGATGTTCGCGAGGTGTGAGAACAACTGCAGGGAGTTCACGAAGGCGCGGCCGGCGTCGACCCCGCCCTTCAGCTCGAACGACAGGACCGCTCCGACGCCCTTCGGCGCGTACTGGTTGGCAGCCGCGTACCAGGGGCTGGACGGCAGCCCCGAGTAGTTGACGCTGGCGATGTCGGGGTGGGCGTCGAGCCACTCGGCGACCTGCTGGGCGTTCTGCACGTGGCGCTCGATGCGGAGGCTGAGCGTCTCGATGCCCTGGATGAGCTGCCAGGCGCTCGCCGGGGCGATGGCCGCACCCAGGTCGCGCAGGAGCTGCACGCGCGCCTTGATGATGTAGGCGAGCGAATCGCCCACGGCGTCGGTGTAGACCGCCCCGTGGTACGAGGGGTCCGGCGTGGTGAGGCCCGGGAACTTGTCCGCGTGCCCGGTCCAGGAGAAGGTGCCGCCGTCGACGATGACCCCGCCGATGACCGTGCCGTGACCGCCGAGGAACTTCGTCGCCGAGTGGACGATGATGTCCGCTCCGTGCTCGAAGGGTCGGATGAGGTACGGCGTGGCGATCGTGTTGTCGACGATCAGCGGGACGCCGGCCTCGTGCGCGACGTCGGCGACGAGGCGGATGTCGAGGATGTTGATCTTCGGGTTGCCGATGGTCTCCGCGAAGAACAGCTTCGTGTTCGGGCGCACCGCACGCCGCCACTCCTCGGCGTCGTCCTGGTTCTCCACGAAGGTGGTCTCGATGCCGAGCTTCGCGAGCGTGTACTTGAAGAGGTTGTACGTGCCGCCGTAGATCGACGACGACGACACGATGTGGTCGCCCGCCTGCGCGATGTTGAGGACCGCCGAGGCCTCCGCCGCCTGCCCGGAGGCGAGGAGGAGGGCGCCGCTGCCGCCCTCGAGCGCGCTGAGGCGCTCCTCGACGACAGCCTGCGTCGGGTTCTGGATGCGCGTGTAGATGTTGCCGAACTCCGCGAGGGCGAAGAGGTTCTTGGCGTGGTCGGCGTTGTCGAACACGTAGCTCGTGGTCTGGTAGATCGGCGTGGCCCGAGCCTTCGTGACCGGGTCGGGCGCTGCTCCGGAGTGGATCTGCTTCGTCTCGAACTTCCAGTCGTTCGTGGCATCGCTCATGGTGGATGGTCCCCTCTGCTCGGGTGGTCGGTGCTGCTCGGGTGATGGGTGCCGCCGGTGAGGCCGCTCGGTCCGACAGCGATGTCGCCGGGCGTGGCTCCGGGTGGTGCTCCGTCGTGACCCCGAGGCTACCGGCCCCGCCTGCACGCGCCAACCGCGCGGACACACGGCGTAACGGCTCGGCCCGGTGGCTACCCTGGAGGCATGACGACGAGACGTGTGGTGGTGACCGGTGCGAGTTCAGGGATCGGGGAGGCGACGGCGAGGCGTTTCGCGGCCGACGGTTGGGAGGTCGTGGCGGTGGCCCGCCGTGCGGAGCGGCTGGAGGCGCTCGTCGCGGACATCGGCGGCACCGCGGTCGTCGCCGACCTGACCGTGCAGGCGGACGTCGACGCGCTCGCCGCCCAGGTGGAGGAGCTCGGCGGCGCCCAGGCGCTCGTCAACAACGCGGGCGGTGCCTTCGGCCTCGCGTCCGTCGAGGACGGCGACGCGGAGGACTGGCGCCGCATGTTCGACATCAACGTCCTCGGCACGAAGCGCGTGATCCAGGCGCTCCTGCCGATCCTCCGTCGGAGCATCCCGGAGGGTGGTGCCGCCACCATCGTCGGTGTCACCTCGATCGCGGGCCACGTCGCCTACGTGGGTGGCGGCGGGTACAACGCGGCGAAGTTCGCGGAGCGCGCGCTCTTCGAGGTGCTGCGGCTCGAGCTCAACGGCGAACCGATCCGGGTGATCGAGGTGGCGCCGGGCATGGTGCACACGGAGGAGTTCTCGCTCGTGCGCTTCGGTGGCGACCAGGACCGCGCCGACGCCGTCTACGAGGACGTGCCGGATCCGCTCTCGGCCGACGACGTCGCCGAGGCCATCGTCCACGCGACCTCGCTGCCGCCGCACGTCAACCTCGACCTCATCACGATCAAGCCGGTCGCCCAGGCCGCCCCGTACCGCCTGGCGAAGGGGCCGTTGCGCGTCGCGGAGTAACCCTTCGACAGGCTCAGGGACCGGTCGGGAGGTCAGTGACCGGTCGGGTGCTCAGCAGCGGGATCGATGCGTGGCTCGGGTCCCGTGTCGACCGGGGCCGCGTCCGCGAAGGCGAGTTTCGGGACGAAGCAGAGCAGGACGGCGGCGACGAGCGCGCCCGCCCCGCAGATCGCCCAGACCGTGAGATAGCCGGACAGGCTCGACGCTCCGGCCGTGACGGCCTGCGCGGCGCCGGCGAACAGGACCACGCCGAAGACGGCCGAGGCGAAGGAGCCACCGATCGTCTTCGTCGTGTTGGTCAGTGCCGACGCGACGCCCGTCTGCCCGCGCGGTGCGGCGGCCGCAGCCGCAGCCGGCATGGCGCCGACGAGGGCACCGGAGCCGAGACCCGCGATCGCCATGTTCAGGAAGACCTGCCACGTCTCGAGGTGGAACGGGAGGAACAGCAGGTACCCGACCGCGACGAGTGAGGCGGCGACGATGAGCGCGATCCGAGGCGTCGCCCAGCGCGACACGAGTGGGAACAGGAGCGCACCGACGATCATCGAGATCAGGTAGGCGCCGATGAGCGTGGAGATGTCACCGGCGTCGAGCCCGAGGCCGTATCCGTTCTCCCGCGGTGTCCCCGCATAGGTGCTGAGCGGGGCCTGGGCGCCGAGCAGGCTGATCCCGATGAGCCCCGCGGTCAGTTGCACCGGCCACATGTTGGGTTGCCGGAGCACCCGGAGGTCGATCGCCGGGTCGGGCTGCCGCACTTCATGCCGCCCGAACGGCAGGAACGCGAGCACGCCGATCGCGATGAGCCCCCACACCCACCACGTCTGCGGACCGTTGAGTCGCAGGAAGGTGAGCCCCGAGGTGATGAGGAGGAGCGCGAGGCTGAGGAGCACGAAGCCCGCGAAATCCAGGGTCCTGCCCGGCAGGGGTTCGGACTCGGGGACGCCGAACAGGATGGCGAAGAAGACGAGGGTCACCGCGACGGCCGGCAGCATCATCGTGAGTGGGATGTCGCCGCCGAGGGCGGTGAGGATGCGTCCACTCGACAGCGCACCGATGATGGCCCCGGCCTCGAGCGCCACGACGAGGAGGCCGGCGGCCCGCCGGGTCTGCGAGGCCCCGGTGCCGGAGCGACGGCCCCGCTCGAAGATGAGTGCGATCTCGAGGGGCAGCCAGACGACGTAGAAGCCCTGCAGCGCCCAGGCCGCGAGGAACGACCAGAAGTCCCCGGCGACGACGAGCCACCAGCTGGCACCGGCCGTCAACACGGTGGAGACGAGGAGGACCCGCTTGTGTCCGAACATGTCGCCGAGCTTCGCGAGGATGGGGACGACGAGTGCCGACAACAGCAGCTGCGCGGCCTCGAACCAGTTGAAGTCCGCGTCGTGGATGCCCAGGTGCTCGACGAGGTCGGGGATGAGTGGGACGTAGTAGCCCTGCAGGACACCGCTCGTGATCTCGACGAGGAACAACCAGCCGATGAGTCCTGCGGTGATACCAGCTGCCGACCCACGGATCGACGTCCGCCATCCGGTCGCCGAGGCTCCGCCGGTCGTCGTGCTGTCTCGCGCCATGTGGGGATGGTACAGGCGGCCCGGCCGGCAGGATAGCGTTGGGGGATGTCGACCGAGAACCCCAGCGCAGCGTCCCCGGAGCGAGAGGTCCTCGACTGGCCCACGTTCGGTGACGCGGCCCGCGAACTGTCCAGTGCGATCGTCGCGAGCGGGTTCCGGCCCGACTCCGTCGTCGCGATCGCGCGCGGGGGGCTCCTGCTCGCCGGTGCCATCGCCTACGCCCTCGACGTGAAGGCGTGCGGCGCGCTGAACGTCGAGTTCTACACCGGGGTCGACGCGCGTCTCCCCGAGCCCGTCGTGCTCCCGCCGCTGCTCGACGTGGCCGGGTTGCCGGGGAGCCGGGTGCTGCTCGTCGACGACGTGTCCGACTCGGGTCGCACGCTCGCGATGGTGCTGGAACTCATGCAGGCGAGCGGCGCGGAGGTCCGCACGGTGACGCTGTACGAGAAGCCGCAGACGGTGCTCCGTCCCGACTACGTGTGGAAGCGCGTCGACCGCTGGATATCCTTCCCCTGGTCGACGCTGCCGACGATCACGGCCTGATCGTCCCCGCCTGATCCGGGGTGCCGGGTAGGGTCTCAGGGTGAGTGTTTTCCTCCTCGGCGGTCCGGCCGCCCCAGAGACCGAGTCGACCGTCTACGCAGCGTTCATCGCCGAGGCGGCCGCGCTCGCGGTCGTCGCCGGTCGGTTGGCCCCGCGCATCGCGATCGTCGTCGTGCACGACGGCGATGGACTCGAGCAGTCCGCCGCCCTGGAACGTGCCGTCGCACGCTCCGGTGAGATCGAGGCGATCCGCGTGGTCGTCCGCGAGGGCGGCGTGGTCGCGCAGGCTCAGCTGGCCGAGGTCGACGGGATCGTCGTCGGCGGCGGGCTGCCCTCGGCCTACGCGGAGGCGGTCGCGCCGGTCGCCACCGACATCCGACGCCTCGTCGCGTCCGGTCTGCCCTACCTCGGCATCTCGGCCGGCGCGATGATCGCCGCCGAGCACGCGATCATCGGCGGATGGCGTGTCGGCGAGGTCCCTGTGAGCCCCGAGGCGGCGTCCGAGGAACTCGACGAGGTCACGATCGGCGACGGTCTCGGGCTCGTCGACATCGCCGTCGAGGCGCACGCCGCTCAGTGGGGCACTCTCGGGCGGCTCGTCGCCGCGACGGAGGCCGGGGTCGTCGACGGCGGGGTCGCGATCGACGAGAACACGGCGCTCGTCGTCGGGCAGGGGGCGCTCTCCGTCC
Organism: Plantibacter sp. MMLR14_011; assembly: GCF_001865025.1. Lineage (NCBI taxonomy): Bacteria > Bacillati > Actinomycetota > Actinomycetes > Micrococcales > Microbacteriaceae > Plantibacter > Plantibacter sp. MMLR14_011. The sequence continues at coordinate 45,750 of NZ_MJGW01000094.1, read as the reverse complement.
TCGGTGGCGGCAGCGTCTGGCAGGTCTTCACCGCCGAGCACGGGGTCGTCGTCCGCACGATCGGTGCCGAGCAGCCGCAGCAGCAGTAGGCCATGACGAACGGGATCCTCGGCGGTAGCCCGGCACAGCTCGCCGCGGCGGGGTCGATGGACGAGGGCTGGGCCGACGCACTCGCGCCTGTGGCCGACCGTCTTGCGACGATCGACCACTGGCTCGCGGCGCAAGCGGCGGACGGTGCCCGATGGTTGCCGGCCCCCGAGCTCGTCCTGCGGGCCTTCCGCACGCCGTTCAGCGCGGTCCGGGTCCTCATCGTCGGGCAGGACCCGTACCCGACACCGGGTCATCCGATCGGCCTGTCGTTCGCCGCGGACCGGGACGTGCGCCCGCTGCCACGCAGCCTCGCGAACATCCACCGGGAACTCCGCGACGACCTCGGTGTCCCGACGCCGGAACACGGCGACCTCAGTCCGTGGACCGGACAGGGCGTGCTGCTCCTCAACCGCGTCCTCACGGTCGAGGCGGGTTCCGCCGGTTCCCACCGCCGACACGGCTGGGAGGCGGTCACGGAACAGGCGATCCGGGCGCTCGCCGCACGCCCCGCACCGCTCGTGTCCATCCTCTGGGGCAAGGACGCCGAACGACTGGCCCCGCTGCTCGAATCATCGAGCGACCCCGACCGTCACGTCATCGTCTCGGCGCACCCGAGTCCGCTCTCCGCCTCACGCGGGTTCTTCGGCTCGAAGCCGTTCAGCCGCACCAACGACTTCCTCGTCTCCCGCGGCGTGGACCCGATCGACTGGTCGCTCGACTGACGACCGGGTCGTGGGGTCGACCGCAAGGGCTGTCCGCCGACCCACCCCCTGGTTAGGCTTGGGGGATGTTGGAAGAGGAGTACGAGCCGAGGCGACGGCTGCCGCCGCACCTGCGCAAGCCGCCGACCCCCGAGACCCCCTTCGCCTTCACGATGCGCGACGCCACTGCGGCCGACCTGCCCGACGTCCGGGCGATCTACAACCACTACGTCGCCAACAGCATGGTCACCTTCGACGAGGACGCGATGACCCTCGCCGAGTGGCGCTCCAAGTTCGCCTACCTGCAGCGGCTGCAGCTCCCGTTCATCGTCGCCGTCAACCCGACCGGACAGATCCTCGGGTACGCGCTGTGTGCGCCGTGGAAGCAGAAGCGCGCCTACCGCTTCACGGTGGAGAGCTCGATCTACCTCGGAGCCGCGGCGACCGGCAAGGGCCTCGGCACCGATCTGCTCGGTGAGCTCATCGAGCGCTCGAAGGCCGCCGGGCTCAAGGAGATGCTGGCCGTCATCGCCGACAAGGGCGCCGAGTCGTCGATCGCCCTGCATGAGAAGTTCGGGTTCACCGAGGTGGGCCGCATGGGCCGTGTCGGGTTCAAGTTCGACCGCTGGATCGGCACGGTCCTCCTCCAGAAGTCCCTGAAGCGCTGAACCGGTCGACGCCCTTCGACAGGCTCAGGGACCGGAACCGCCCGGGAACGGGGACCGGAACGGGCAGGGAACGGACGGGCTGTGGCCACCGCCGCACCTAGGCTGGTCGCATGGCGGAACTCCACGAGCTGACGGCGCTCGAGCAGTGGCAGGCGTTACAGCGGGACGAGGTCTCACCGACGGAGCTCGCCCGGCACTACCTCGACCGCATCGAGCGCCTCGACGACGCGATCGGCGCCTTCACCTCGGTCGCCGCCGGATCGCTCGCGGAGCGGGTGGAGGCGGTCGAGGCGCTCCCTCGGACCGCGCCGCTCTGGGGGCTCCCGATCGGCGACAAGGACCTCGTGTCCCGCATCGGTCAACCGGTCCGCTTCGGATCGCGACTCACCGCCGAGGTCGTCGCCACCACGGACGACGAACTGGTCACCGTCCTCGACCGGGCCGGTGCGGTGAGCCTCGGGAAGACCGCGACCCCGGAGTTCGGGCTCTACGGCTACACGGAGCCGCTCGACGGGACACCGACCCGGAACCCGTGGGCCCTCGACCGTGGGGCGGCCGGGTCGAGTGGCGGGGCCGCAGCAGCCGTCGCCGCGCGGCTCCTCCCGTTCGCCCCCGGCTCCGACGGCGGCGGCTCCGTCCGCATCCCTGCGGCCGCCTGCGGGCTCGTCGGCCTGAAGCCTACGCGGGGGCTCGTCCCCGCGGGCTCCGGTGTCGACCGACTCGCCGGCCTCGTTGTCCCCGGGCCGATCGCCCGGACCGTCGCCGACGCGGCCCTCCTGCTCGACGCGATGATCGAGCGCGTGCACGGACGCATCGACCACCACTTCACGCTGCGCGCACCCGACGCCGACGACGGACCGCTGCTCGGGCACGCCGTGCGCGGCGAGGGCCGGTTCCAGCTGGCGGTCCTCGCCGGCTCACCCTGGGACAGTGCCTTCGAGCTGGCGGTCGACCCTGAGGCCCTCGCGGCCGTCGACGTCGCCACCCGGGCGTTCGCCGCGATGGGGCACGGCCTGGAGGAGCTCACCCTCCGCGACGCCGAACGGTACCCGGCCGACTTCACGACGATCTGGCAGGCCTCGGCGGCCGGTGTGCCGGCGACCTCGGAGGCGGAGCTGACGCTCCTCGAACCCATCACGAGGTCCCTCGTCGAGCGCGGTCGGGCCCTGCCGGCGACCCGGCTGATGGAGACGCTCGCCAGTCTCCACCGGTTCGAACGCAGCGTCCTCGCGCAGTTCGCACCCTTCGACGCGATCATCACGCCGGCCCTCGCCCAGACGCCACGTCCCATCGGATGGTACGACCAGGACTCGCCCGAGCTGAACTTCGAGCAGCAGGTGCGCTACGCGCCGCACACCTCCTTCGTGAACGCGACCGGCTTGCCGGCCATCACGCTCCCGGTGCACCAGACGTCCGAGGGACTGCCGATGGGCGTTCAGCTGATCGGGCGTCCCGGGGGCGAGGCGACCCTGCTCGCCCTCGGTGCGCAACTGGAGCGGCGCCTGCGTTGGCAGGACCGCGTCCCGCCGATCGCCCACTGACCCGACGCCCGCTGACCGATCGACGTGGACCCCGCGCCGCAGCGCTCCGTATGACGTGATGTGACACCGCGGCCGGACCTCGCCCCTCCCGCTGCGCCTAGGGTGCTCAGACGGCCCGGTCCGGACGGACCGATCGCCGCCGCACCGGAGGAGTCGATCATCAACGCACCGTCCAGCCCGACGCAGTCCCACCCCAAGCAGCTCATCCTCAACCTGTTCGAGATGAACTGCGTGAGCCACATCACCCACGGCCTCTGGCGCCTGCCGGACAACCGACGCGACCAGTACACCGACATCTGGTACTGGACGACGCTCGCCCGGACGGCGGAGGCGGGCGGGTTCGACGCGATCTTCATCGCCGACGTGGTCGGCGCCTACGACGTGTTCCGTGGCGGCCCGGCCGACGCCCTGCGCGAGGGCCTGCAGATCCCGAACAACGACCCCCTGCTCGTCGTCCCCGCGATGGCCGCCGTGACCGAGCACCTCGGCTTCGGCATCACCTTCTCGACGAGCTACGAGCCACCGTTCGCCTTCGCCCGTCGCATGAGCACCCTCGACCACCTGACGAACGGCCGCGTCGCGTGGAACATCGTCACCTCGTACCTGCCCAACGCCGCACGCAACTTCGGCCTCGCCGAGGAGATCCCGCACGACGAGCGGTTCGCGATCGCCGAGGAGTACCTGGACGTCCTCTACAAGCTCTGGGAGGGGTCCTGGGACGACGACGCCATCATCCGTGACCGGGAGGCCGGCGTCTACTCGGACCCCGACAAGGTGCGGTACATCGACCACGTCGGGCGCTACTTCCAGGTCGCCGGACCGCACCTGTCCGAGCCCAGCGCGCAGCGGACACCGCTGCTCTACACCGCGACCGCCTCTCCGGCCGGCATCGCGTTCGCCGGACGGCACGCCGAAGCGGTGTTCACGGGCGTACGGGGTCCCGGTGGTGCAGGACCGCTCCTGGAACGGTTCCGTGCGGCGGCGGCCGACAACGGACGCGACGGGGCCGCGCTCAAGATCGTCGTCCAGGCCGCCGTCATCGTCGCGCCGACGCAGGAGGAGGCCGAGGCGAAGGCCGCGCAGTATCGGGAGCACGCGAGCATCGTCGGCCGGTTCGTCCACGCCGGGCTGCCGTTTGACCCGGAGGCCCACCCGGTGGACCGGACGGTCGCCGAGGCGCTCGCCGCAGAGGGGGTCCCGGCCGACGCGCTCCCGCCCCAGGTGACGGCCGGCACCGTCGGCGAGTTCATCAGCCGGGTCGGCAGCGACCTCGAGCGGGACTTCTTCGCCGTCGGCACCCCCGAGGTCGTGGCCGACGAGATCGAGCGATGGTTGGACGAGGTCGGTATCGACGGCATCAACCTGCGGCAGTACCACAGCCTCGACACGCTCACCGACTTCGTCGAACTCGTCGTGCCGGAGCTGCGTCGCCGTGGGCGGCTGCGCGACGCGTATCGACCGGGGGAGACGCTCCGTGAGCGCCTGACGGGCGGGGCGGCCCGGCTCCCGGACGACCACCCGGCCGCACGATACCGCGGAGGACGGAACCTCGGCGACCGGCACGGCGGGACGGTCGACGGTCATACGGCGTCATCGAGGGAACCCGTGGGAAACCTGTCGTAACAGAGCGGCGGGGTGGCCCGGTGCGCCGTCCAGGATGGGCAACCACACCGGCACAGCACCGGACCACCCCGACCCACAGGAGTACCCGTCATGACCCGAACCACCAGACGGCGAGCACGACTCGCCGCCGCAGCCCTCGTCGCCGTGAGCATCGCGCTGACCGGCTGCTCGGCGGCGTCGGCCTCGTCCGACGCGGACGGTGGCAGCCTCACCTACCTCGATGCGGAGATCCCCACCTCGGCGCAGGTGCAGGAGGCGGGCACGTGGCAGACCCGTGCGCTGCAGCAGAACATCGCCGACCGCCTGCTCTACCGGAACGCGGAGACGGGCGAACTCGAACCGTGGATCGCCGACTCCTGGACCGTCAGCCCCGACGGTCTCACGTACACCTTCGTGATCCGTGACGGCGTCACCTACAGCGACGGCACCGCCGTCGACGCCGCGAGCGTCGCGAAGAACCTGAACTGGCAGTCGACCGGCGACGAGGCGAAGGGGACGACCCCGAACGCACAGTTCCCGTCCGGTCTCGTGGCGACGCCGGACGACGCGACCAGCACCGTCACCGTCGTCCTCGCCGCACCCTACGCGCCCTTCCTCAACGTGCTCACCGGGTGGGGATCCGGGCTCGTCGCCGACGCCACGATCGACGCGAGCAAGGAGGATCAGTCGAAGTTCGTGAACCTCATCGGCTCCGGTCCCTTCGTCGTCGCCTCCGAGACCTACGGCAAGGAGATCGTGCTCGACCGTCGTGAGGGGTACGCCTGGGCCCCGCCGTCCTCCCCGAACCAGGGCGAGGCGCACCTCGCCTCGGTCACGGTCATCCCCGTGCAGGAGGACAGCGTCCGGCTCGGCACCCTGAAGTCGGGCGAGGCTGACGTCATCCGCTACGTCCAGCCGAGCGAGGAGCAGGGGCTCGTCGACGCCGGCTACGACATCGTGTCCAAGACGGGTGTCGGTCTCAGCAACCAGTGGTTCCTCCGCAGCCAGGCGCCGTTCCTCGACGACGTCGACGTCCGCAAGGCGCTGCTGCACGCGATCGACCGTGAGCAGATCATCGAGACGCAGTACACCGACAGCTGGACGCCCGCGACGTCGGTCCTGTCGCCTGGCACCTTCGGCTACGTCGACGAATCGGCGAAGTTCGCCTACGACCCGGATGCGGCGAACCGCCTCCTCGACGGCGCCGGCTGGACCGAGCGCGACGCGGACGGCTACCGCACGAAGGGCGGCGAGCGGCTCACGGTGAAGACCTACATCGACGTCTACGACAACACGGCGAAGAGCCTCTTCCAGCAGATCCAGAACCAGTTCAAGAACGTCGGGATCGAGCTGTCACTCAACGAGCTCGACTACTCCACCTACTGGGCGACCGCGTTCGCGGACCCGGAGGTCGGAGCGCTCCGAGTCGGTTGGCCGCACCCTGACCCCTCGAAGGGCCTCAGCGAGTACTACAGCAAGGACGGCTCCGACCTCCTCGGTCTCGCCGGCTCCGACACGACCCTGCAGTCGCTGCTCGACGCGCAGAACGCGGCGACCGACGACGACACCCGTGCGGCGATCCTCGGACAGATCCAGGACCACCTGATCGACCAGGCCTACGTCGTCCCGATCCTCAACGACAGCCAGGTGTTCGTCACCCAGCAGCGGGTGAAGGGCTTCTCCCTCACCGACGGCGCCCTGCCGGAGTTCTACAACACCTCGATCGAGGACTGAGCGAGCGGGAGGGCCGTCGACCGGACGGCCCTCCCGTCTCCGGTCCCGTCCCTTTCCGAGAGGAGGCCCCACATGTCCAACCAGCATCCGAACGCCAGCGCGGCGGACACGCGACGCCGGCAGTACCGCGAGTACGTGATCAGGCGCGTCGCCCAGGCGCTCCTCGTGATCGCCCTCGTCTACACGCTCGTCTTCTTCACCCTCTTCGTCCTGCCCGGCGACCCCATCGAGAACAAGCTGACGAGCCCGCTCAACCCACTGCCCCCGTCCGCCGGCGAAGCACTGCGGGCCTACTACCACTTCGACCTGTCGCCGATCGAACAGTTCGCGCTGACGGTGAGCCGACTCTTCCAGGGAGACCTGGGGTACTCGCTGGTCAGCGGTCGTGCCGTCTCGGACCTCGTCGCGCAGGGCTTCTCGGACACCATCGTGCTCGCAGGCGTGGCGTTCATCATGACGATCGTGCTGTCGCTCGCCATCGCACTCACCGCCGTGTACGCCCCCGTCAGGGCGATCAGGAGCATCGCGGCCTCAGCGCCCATCGCCTCCATCTCCGCGCCGAGCTTCCTCATCGGCTTCGTGCTCCTCGCGATCTTCTCCTTCCAGCTCGGCTGGGTGTCGTCGGTGCGCGATCAGGGCTTCGTGTCCTACGTGCTCCCGGCACTGACCCTGGCGCTCGCTGTCAACGGTCCGTTGACGCAGGTGTTGATCCAGGGACTCCGGAAGGCCGCGGACGAACCCTTCGTCACCGTGCTCCGCGCGAAGGGGACGAGCGAGGTCCGGATCGCCCTCGGCCACGTCCTGAAGAACGGTGCGATCCCGTCGATCACGATGCTCGCCCTCGTCGTCGGAGAGCTGCTGGCCGGTGCCGTCGTCGTCGAGGCCGTGTTCACCCGCACCGGCCTCGGATTGATCACCTTCGAGAGCGTGCGCGATCAGGACACCCCGGTGATCCTGGCCGTCGTCATCCTCATCTCCTCCATCTACGTCGGCATCAATCTCGTGACCGACCTCGTCTACCCCGTCCTCGACCCGCGCATCGTCCGCCCGGGGCATGGGCGGTCCCGACGCTCCCGCCTCGCCAGGCCGACGGTCGCGACATCGGCGGCGACGGGGACGGCGGTGCCCGACGGTATCCCGACGAAAGCGAGCGTGGACGCATGAGCCTCCGACTCCGACCGGACCGCGACGTCACCGCGGCCGACGACGGACCGGACGCGTTCCGTCGACTCCTCGGCCGCCTCGGGGTCGCTGACGTCCTGGCGATCATCGTGGTCGGTCTCGTCCTCGTGTCCGTGGTCGCACCCGGCCTCCTCACGCCGTACGACCCGCTCGAGCCCGACGACGCCAACGCGCTCGCCGCTCCATCGGTCGCGCACTGGTTCGGAACCGACTCCCTCGGTCGCGACCTGCTGTCGCGGGTGATCCACGGCACCGGTCGGACCCTGCTCGGCTCGGCGGTCGCCGTCCTCATCGGTCTCGGCGCCGGCACGGTCCTCGGGCTCGTGGCCGCGTCGTTCGGCGGTCTCGTCGACGCCGTCATCAGCCGGATCGTCGACGTGCTGCTCTCGATCCCCGGGCTGCTCCTCGCGATGGTCGTCGTCGTGGCGCTCGGCTTCGGCACCCTGAACGCGGCCGTCGCCGTGGGGATCTCCTCGATCGCGGCGTTCACCAGGATCATGCGCTCCGAGGTGTTGACGGTGAAGGACCTGCCGTTCGTCGAGGCGAGTCACCATCTCGGCGGTTCGCGGGCGTACGTCCTCGCCAAGCACGTCTTCCCGAACTCGTACTCCGCGGTGCTGTCGCTCACGGCCCTCCAGTTCGGACTCGCGATCATCTGGATCTCCTCGCTCAGCTTCCTGGGGTACGGAGCTCCGCCGCCCGACCCGGAGTGGGGTCTGCTCGTCTCCGAGGGTCGTCAGTACGTCGTGTCCTCGCCGTGGCTCGTCGTCGTCCCGGGCCTCGTGATCGCCGTCACCGTGCTCGCCATCAGCCGTCTCAGCCGACTCACCCACGAGAGGACCACCGCATGAACCAGGCAGCCCTGCAGCACAGCGCACTCCACGTCGTCGACGCGGCTCCGGTGCCGTTGCTCGTCGACGGACTCGCCGTCGGATACCGGACGCGCGGCTCGAGGGGGCCGACCGACACGGTGCGCGACGTGTCGTTCCAGGTGGGACGCGGCGAGACGGTGTCGCTCGTGGGTCAGTCCGGTTCGGGGAAGAGCACGATCGCCCGGGCGGTCGCGGGGCTCCTCCCCGGCAACGGCTCGGTCACCGCCGGTCGGGTCACGGTCGCCGGACACGAGGTCGCCGATTTCTCCCGGAAGCAGTGGCGCCCCCTGCGCGGCTCGACGCTCGGTTTCATCCCGCAGGATCCGCTGAGTTCACTCGACCCGCTGCAGCGGATCGGCGTGCAGATCGCCCAGGCGGTCCAGGTGGCGGGCGACACCCCACGCTCGGAGGTCCCCGCGCGCGTGATCGAGTTGCTCGAGCACGTGGGCATCCGTCAGGCCTCGGCCCGCGTGCGGTCCTACCCGCACGAGCTCTCGGGCGGGCAGTTGCAGCGGGTGCTCATCGCGATCGCCATTGCGGCGAGGCCCAAGCTGCTCATCGCCGACGAGCCGACGTCCGCGCTCGACGTGACCGTCCAACGGCGCATCCTCGACCTCCTCGACGGCCTCCGGCAGGAGCTCGGGCTCGGGATCCTCTTCATCACCCACGACCTGGCGGTGGCGCAGGAGCGCAGCGACGCGATCGTGGTCCTACAGGACGGGAACGTCCGTGAGTCGGGCCTGGCCGAGGAGGTGTTGCTCGCACCGCGGCACCCCTACACGGTGGGGCTGCTCTCCGACTCGCCCGCGTCCTCGCCCTTGCGCTACCGGGAACGCATCCGCGCTGCGGCCGAGCAGGTGCAGGCGGAGCAGCGCGGCGAGACGAACGCGGCGCCCGCGGTGGTCGAGGTGTCGCACGTGTCCAAACGGTTCGCACGCGATCCGCAGGCGCCGCCCGCACTCGACGGCGCGTCGCTCGTCCTCCGTCCGCGTTCGATCCACGCGCTCGTCGGCGAGTCCGGGTCGGGCAAATCGACGCTCGCGCGCATCGTCGCCGGGCTCACCTCCTTCGACGACGGCTCGGTGCGTGTCGTCGGCCGGGAACTCCCGCGGGACAACGCCGTCGCCAACCCCTTCGCGCGCGACCTCCAGCTGGTCTACCAGAACCCGCTTTCGGCGGTCGATCCGCGGTACACCGTCGGACAGATCATCGAGGAGCCCCTGCGGATCCACGGGGTGCGGAGCGCCGCCGAACGCCGGCGCCGCGTCGCGACCATCCTCGACCAGGTCGCCCTCCCCGCGAGTGCGCAGGGGCGTCGTGCACGGGAGGTGTCGGGCGGTCAGCGCCAACGGGTCGCACTCGCGAGGACGCTCGTCCTCGCGCCGTCGGTGCTCGTCCTCGACGAGCCCACCTCGGCGCTCGACGTCTCGGTGCAGGCGCAGATCGTCGAACTGCTCCTCGACCTCCGGGACGAGCACGCGCTCAGCTACCTGTTCATCTCGCACGACCTCGGTCTCGTCAGGCAGATCGCCGACGAGGTGACGGTGCTGTCCAACGGGCGCGTCGTCGAGTCGGGCCCGGCCTCGGCCGTCCTCGGGCATCCGCAGCACGCGTACACTCGGGAGCTGCTCGACGCGGTGCCGCGGTTCGACGTCGAGCGGCTCGATCCGAGCCGGTTCGAGGCCGTCGGATGAGCGCACCGAGCACGGAGCCGCGCACGGAGGAGACCATGTCACGATCGTTCGACGACCTCGTCGCCGAGGCCGACGCCGCCTCGGTCGACGGGTGGGACTTCTCCTGGCTCGACGGCCGGGCCAGTGAGGAGCGCCCCTCCTGGCGGTTCTCGGAGTTGCTCGGGAGACGTCTGGCCGACGTCCCGTCCTCGCTCGACCTCGAGACCGGCGGGGGAGAGGTGTTGGACACGGCGCCGGTGCTTCCACCGCTCGCCGCCGCCACCGAGTCCTGGCCACCGAACCTCGCCCGAGCCGCCGCCCGCCTGCACCCGCGCGGCGTCGTCGTCGTTCGCACGGAGGAGGGTGCTCCATTGCCGTTCGCGGACGACTCGTTCGCGCTCGTGTCGAGTCGGCATCCCGTCGCCGTGGACTGGACCGACGTGGCTCGGGTGATCGCCCCGGGCGGCGGCTACCTCGCCCAGCACGTCGGACCGGCGAGCGTGTTCGAACTCGTCGAGGCCTTCCTCGGCCCACAGCCCGAAGCGGTCCGTCGCGCGCGTCATCCCGACGACGAGGCCGCCGCCGCCCGTGCCGCCGGGCTCGAGATCGTCGAGTTGCGGACCGAACGGATGCGCATCGAGTTCCATGACGTCGGTGCGATCGTCTGGTTCCTGCGCAAGGTGATCTGGATGGTGCCCGGATTCACCTCCGCGCGCTACCTCGACCGCCTGCAGGAGCTGCACCGTTCCCTGCAGGGGGACGGCCCGTTCGTCGCGCACTCCTCCCGAACCCTCATCGAAGCGCGCAAGCCCATCCGGTGACCGGGGCCCTGCCGAGGCGCCCTTCGACAGGCTCAGGGACCGCGATGGAGGAGATGATCCCCCTACGGGTGGGGCCGCCGGCATCCCGACGTAGGCTCGTCGTGACGGCGAGTGGAGGACGATCGAGTGGTGGATGTCGGCACTGGACGGCGACCGGTCTCCCGCCTGCGCACCCGCCTGCTCGCCGGGCTCCGCTCACGCATCCTCGCGGTCTTCGCGGTGGAGCAGGACCGCCCGCCGCAGTGGACGCTCGATCTCGAGGACGGCACCGACGCGGGGTTCTTCACGCCCGACTCCGCGGCCTGGACGGTGCACGGCGGTGTCGAGACCATGGTCGCCGGCATCCGGGCGCTCCTCCTGCAGGCGGCCCACCCCGGGGCGCTCGCCGGCGTGCACGACTGGTCCCGGTACCGGGAGGACCCGCTCGGACGGCTCGACGGCACCATCCGCTGGATCTTCACCGTCACCTACGGCGACCGCGACACGGCCCGTCGGACGAGCGACTACGTGCTCAAGCTCCACGAACGCGTCGTCGGGGAATACCTCGACGCCCATGGCGTGGTGCGCCCGTACGCGGCCAACGACCCGGACCTCCTGCGCTGGGTGCACCTCGCGTTCACCGACGCCTTCCTGAGCGTGCGACAGACCTGGGGTGGCCGGATCCCCGGTGGTGCGGACGCCTATGTGGCCGACTGGGCACTCGCGGGTGAGCTCATGGGCGTCGTCGACCCGCCCCGCTCCGAGGCCGAGCTGGCCCGACAGCTGCGCGGATACCTCGACGCGGGCGAGCTGACCGGCGGCCCGAGGGTGGACGATACCCTGGCGTTCCTCCGGCGTCCGCCGCTCGACCGCTCGCTGCTCCCCGCCTACGGGATCCTCTTCGCGGGAGCCGTCGCGACGATCCCAGCCGAGTACCGCCGCATCCTCGGGCTGCGCACCGCGCACCTCGGTCCGATCCCGCTGCCGGTCGTGACGGCGACGCGGGTCGTCCTGTGGATCGTGGGGCTCGTCCTGCACGGTGAGTCGCCGAGCCAGCGCGCGGCGCTGCGCCGGCACCGGCGCCTGGCGGAGCCGTCCGCCTGAGGCCGTTCGACAGGCTCAGGGACTGGATGGTGTCTGAGGGACCGGATGGTGTCTGAGGGACCGGGGATGGTCGCTGAGGGACCGGGGGATGGTGGCTCAGGGACCGAGACGGTGGCACGGGAGCTGGGCGGCGTCAGAGGCGGGGGACCGAGGCGAGCAGCTGGGTCGTGTACGGGTGCGAGGGCCGACTGAGGACCTTGGCGACCGGACCCTCCTCGACGATCGATCCGTCGCGCATGACGACGACCCGGTCGCAGAGATGCTGCACCACGCCGATGTCGTGCGAGACGAGCACGATCGCGAGCCCGAGCTCCTGCCGCAGCCCGCCGAGCAACTCGAGGATCTGCGCGCGGACGGTGACGTCGAGCGCGCTGAGGGGTTCGTCGCCGACGAGGAGGCGAGGGCGGTGCACGATCGCTCGCGAGAGGGCGATGCGCTGGCGCTGACCACCGGAGAACTCATGCGGGAAGCGGTCGGCCGCGTCGGCGTCGAGACCGACGAGCCGGAGTACCGCGCGCACCTTGGAACGGTGGTCGCCGTCGATCCCGAGCGCGGAGAGCGGCTCGGCGACGATCCGCCCGATACTCATCCGCGGGTCGAGCGACGCGTACGGGTCCTGGAACACCACGCCCGTCTGTCGGCGGAACCAGTGCAGACTCCTGGCGCTCGCCGCGGCGCTGACCGGACGGCCGTCGAACTCGACCGTGCCGGAGCTCGGTTTGTCGAGCGCGAGCAGGAGGCGGACGAGCGTCGACTTGCCCGACCCCGATTCGCCGATGATTCCGACGGCCTCACCCGGGGCGACGACGAGGTCGCTCGGGTGGAGCGCGGCGGTGCGGCTCGGGCGCTGGAAGACCGACTCCCGCGGGTTCGTGTAGACCCGTCCGAGGCCCTTGGCGCGGAGCAGCGGCTCAGTCATCGTCCTCGCCCTTCCAGCTCATGGTCTTCGCGGCGGCCAACAGCCGCTGCGTCACGGGCGACACCGGCGTCGAGAGCAGCCGTGCGACGGGCCCGGCCTCGACGACCTTGCCCTGCGCGAGTACCACAGCATCGCTGGCGATCCGGGAAAGGACCGCGAGGTCGTGCGTGATGAAGACGAGGGACGCCCCGGTCTCGCTCACGAGACGTTCGAAGAGGCCCAGGATCTCCGACTGGATGGTGACGTCGAGCGCCGTGGTCGGTTCGTCCGCGATGAGCAGGGAGGGTCCGCAGGCGAGGGCGATGGCGGCCGCGACCCGCTGGCGTTGCCCGCCGGACAGCTGGTGCGGGTACCGCCGGACGATGCGCTCGGGGTCGGGCAGACGGACCCGCGCGGCGAGTTCGACGGCCCGGTCGAGTGCTTCCCGTTTCGACAGCCCCTCGTGGATGCGCAGTGACTCGCCGATCTGACGTCCGATGGTGCGGATCGGGTTGAGCGCCGTCCGAGGTTCCTGGAACACGATCCCGATCTCACGCCCGCGGATCCGCGCCAGTTCGCGGTCGTCCCGGCCGAGGAGTTCCTCGCCCTGCCAGCGGATGCTGCCGCTCACCGAAGCGCCGTCGGGGAGGAGTCCGAGGATCGCCAGCGCCGTCAGCGACTTCCCGGATCCGGACTCGCCGATGATGCCGAACCGTGCGCCCGCCGGCACGCTGAAACTCACGCCGTCGACGACCCGGCGGCCGCCGAGCGTGACCACGAGGTCCTGGACGTCGAGACTCATGCGGTCACCCCCTGGGGCGAGGTGGGGGTCGAGGCGGGTCCTTGGCGACCGAGGGTCGGATCGGTCGCGTCCCGCAGGGCGTCACCCAGCAGGTTGAGGGCGAGGACGGTGACGGTGATGGCGAGCCCCGGCCACAGCACCGACAGCGGGTGCACGGCGAGGTAGGTCTGCAGCTCACTGAGCATCCGACCCCACGACGGGACGCTGGAGGGGGCGCCGTAGCCGAGGTACGACAGGCCCGCCTCGGCGAGGACCGCGACCGCCATCGACCACGACAGCTGGACGATGAACACCGGTGCGATGTTCGGCAGCAGATGCCGCGTCAGGTTCCTCACCGGTCCGAGACCGGCGGCCTTGCCGGCGAGCACGTACTCGCTGTGCGAGACCCGGCGGATCTCGGGGCGGGTCACCCGGGCGATATTCACACCGAAGCTGATACCCACCGCCCAGATGACGACCCACAGCGAGCCGCCGAAGACCGAGGCGATCATCATGGCGATGAGGAGTGTCGGGAACGCGATGAGGATGTCGATCAGTACCGCGACCGTCTCCCGGACCCAGCGCCGCGTGAGCGAACCGAGGGCGGCGAGCGCGACCCCGATGATCGTCGAGACCACGGCGGAACCGATCGCGACGGCCACGGTCACCCGAGCACCGACGAGCAGCAGGCTGAAGATGTCGCGTCCGACCTCGTCCGTGCCGAGCAGATGGGCCGGCGACGGAGCCAGCCACTTCGCGAACGGATCGGTGAGCTGGGGGTCGTAGGGCGTCCAGAGGAAGGAGACACCGGCGCTCAGGAGGAGCAGGATGACCACGACGAGCCCGAACACGCCGGCCGGGCCGGACACGAGCGTGCGGAGTCCGCCTGATGCCGTGCGCCGACGGGCGTGATCCTGACGAGCGGTCATGCGCTGCGCTCCCGTTCTCGGAGTCGCGGGTCCGCGATACGGTGGACCACGTCCACGACGGCACCGATCACGAGGACCACCCCGGTGAGGACGAGAAGCTCGCCTTGCACTTTCACGAGGTCGCGGTTGCCGACGTCGGCGACGAGCATGCGCCCGATGCCGGGCAGGGTGAAGAGCTGTTCGATGATGACGCTGCCGACGATGAGCCCGGCGATCTGGAGCCCGAGCACGGTGACGACCGAGAGGGCCACGTTCGGCAGCCCATGGCGGATGAGTGCCTGCGAACGGGTCAGCCCCTTGGCCGCCGCCGTCCGGACGTAGTCCTGGCCGATCGCGTCGAGGGCGGCGGAACGGACGAAGCGCAGCAGGACCGCGCCCTCGACGACGCCGATCGTGAGTGCCGGGAGGAGGAGTGCGCGGATCGCCGCCAGCGGATCGTTCCAGCCCGCGCGCGGGAAGCCCTGCGCCGGGAGCCAACCGAGCACGACGGCGAAGAGGAGCACGAGCATCATGCCGGCCCAGACGACCGGGACGGCGGCGAGCCCCTGCGACGCGAAGGAGATGACGACGCCCGTTGCGCGGGTACGCCGGACGGCGGCCAACACCCCGAGCGGCACGCTGAACGCGAGCGCGATCACGAGCGCCATGATGCCGAGCGGAACGGTGACCTGCGCCTTCTGGGCGAGTTCGCTGGCGACGGGGGTGCCCGTGATGAGCGAGTTCCCGAGATCGCCGCGGAGCAACCCGCCGATCCAGTCGAGGTACTGCAGGAGGACGGGCTGGCCGAGTCCCAACTGTTCGCGGATCGCGGCGACCGCTTCGGGCGTCGCGTCCGTTCCGGCGATGACCTGGGCGACGTCGCCCGGGAGCACCCTGATGGTGAAGAAGATCAGGGCGCTCGCGGCGAGCAGCCCGACGAGGAGGAGCACCAGCCTCGTCAGGATGAAGCGGGTCACCCGGTCACGGCGACCTTCGCCAGGTTGATGCGCGAGTTGACCGAGTCCACGGGGAAGCCGGTCACGCCGTCGCGCACCACCGTGAGGGTGATCGCGGTGTAGAGCCAGTCGGCGGCGTTGTCCTTCGACACGAGGTACGCCGCCTCCTTGAGCTTCTGGGCTGCGACGGCCGGGTCGGTCGCCGCTACGGATTCAGCATAGAGCGACTGGACCTGCGCGTTGTCGTAGCCGAAATAGTAGTTCGGGTTCGCCCAGTTCTGGAAGTCGCGCGCCTCGACGTGGTTCACGTAGCTGAGGTCGTAGTCCTTGTTCGTGTAGACGTCGTTGAGCCAGGTCGGGAACTCGACGCTCTTCACGGTGAGGGTGACGCCGATGGCCTTGAACTCGGACACCAGGACGTTGGCCACCGAGGTGCCGTAGAAGCTCGGGATCGTGAGCGTCAGCGACAGGTTCTCCTGGCCGGCCTGGGCGAGCAGCGCCTTCGCCTGGTCCGGGTCGTACTTCACCAGCTCGCTGAGGTTCTCGTAGCCCGGGTCGAGCTCGGGGATCGGCCCGTACTGCTCGACCGCGGCGCCGCCGACGGCCTCGACGATCGCGGCGTGGTCGATGGCGGAGCGGAGCGCCTGCCGGACGAGGGGGTCGTTCAGGGGAGCACGCTGGTTGTTGAAGGCGAGGGTGTACTTGTCGGTCGTCTTGCCTTCGGTGATGCTGAACCCGTCGGCGCGGGTGATCTGGTCCTTGAGGTTCGCGTCGAGCGCCGTCTGCACGTCGAGTTCGCCGGCGAGGGTGGCGTTGACGGCGGAGGAGGCGTCGGGGATGTAGCTGAAGACGACCTCCTTGACCTTTGGAGCGTCGCCCCAGTACTTCGCGTTCCGGTCGAAGGTGATGCTGTCGCCCTGCTTCCAGGTCTTCAGGGTGAACGGCCCGGTGCCGTTGGCGGTCGTCGACAGGTCGTTGGTGGCGCCCGACTCCAGCACGAGTCCTGCGCGTCCGGTCAGGGTCCACAACAGGTTGGAGTCGGGCGAGGTGAGCTGCAGCTGCACGGTCGAGTCGTCGACGGCCGTGATCGAGGCGACCTTCTGGAGCGCCACGTTGTCGACGAAGGTCGGGTCCTGCTGCACCTGGGTGATGGAGTCGACGACGTCGGCCGCGGTCAGGGCGGCGCCGTCGTGGAAGGTCACGCCGTCGCGGAGGACGAAGGTGTAGGTGAGACCGTCGGCGCTGATGTCGTGGCTCTTGGCGAGCGTGTCGACGATCTGGTTGTCCTCGGTGCGGGACACGAGGCCCTGGTAGACGTTGTCGATGAGGATCTGGTCGAGCGCGGCGCCGGAGGTGGTGCGGATGTTGAGGTCGGAGGGCTCCAGGACGAGACCGACCCGCAGGGTCGCGTCGGCGTCGGGCGTCGGCGTCGCGGCCGGGCCTGCGCAGCCGGTGAGGACGAGGGCGGCGCCGGTGACCGCGATCGCGGCGGTGAGGAGCTGACGACGCAGCTGACGATGACGCATGGAGGTCCTTTCGGGGATGCTGGAGTGGCCGGCATCTGGAGACGCACAACCGGTTCCGGGCAGCGGGCATTCCCGCCTGGGCCGCGTGAATACTGGACCGCGTCCGGAAAGCCGCATCGCTGGGGCTCCAGCGAGCGTACCCAGTCGACGTGTGTGGTGCCAGCCACGGTGTCAGGGGGCGTCACAGAGTGATCGGATCGTGATGTGCTCCGCCGCCTTGGAAGACCCTGCGCAGGGGATCGAAGTGAGCTTAGGCTCGCCTATACTGATCGCGTGAGCTATTTCGAGGATCCGGCGGAGTTCGCCGTCGCGGACGCACGCCACGTGCTGCTCGCGGGCGACGAGTCGTCGGTCGGCGAGCTGGCCGAGGTCCTCGCGCTGCTCCCCATCTGCGCCCGCGGTCAGGTCTTCGTCGAGGTCGACGACGCCGCGTCGATCACCACCCTCGACTCGCCGGGACGCGTCGTCGTGACGTGGCTCGTCCGCGCAGCGCGTTCGGGGGAACCCGGAACGGGCAGCCGGTGCGCACGCGGTCAGGCCGTCGCGCGAGCGACCCGGGCCTGGGCGAGCGAGATGCTCGACGTCGACGGACACGACGCGGCCGACTACCACGTGTGGATCGGCGGCGAGACGGAGCACCTGACGGGTCTCCGGAACGACCTCAGGATGACCCTGGCGAGCATCGGCGTGCGTCAGCGATCGAGCTCGGTCGAGCGCGCATCGCACTGACACGCCCTCGAACCGGCTCGGCATCGCGCGGACGCCGCGACGCTCCTCAGCGGCGCTTCGGCAGGTAGCCGCCCGCTTCGAGACCGGCTTCGATCTCGAAGCGGTTCCGGAGCGGATCTCGACCGGCGATCGCGTACATCAGCGGGAAGAGCATGCCGTACCGCTGCCACTGCCGTTTGTGCACCGCCTCGTGTTCGAGCACCCGGGTCGACACGTTCCGGTCGGTGAGGTACACCCCGCCGACGCATGAGCCACCTCGGCCGAACGTCCACGACGGCATCCCGCGGAAGACGACCATCCCGCCCCGCCGTTCGACCGGACCGGTGCTCCAGAGTGCGCCCCAGACGAGCCCGGTGAGCGTGGCGTACCAGTACCCGATCCGGCTCAGGGGTGAGTCGAGCCACGGGCCGCCGGAACGACGGCTCCGCGGCTCGTCGACGTCGCCGGGACGGGTCACGCACCGCTCCGGTAGGTCTCGAGGAGTCGCAGCCAGATCTCGCTCATCGTCGGGTAGGACGGCACCGCGTGCCAGAGGCGGTGCAGCGGCACCTCACCGACGACGGCGATCGTCGCGGCGTGGACGAGTTCGGCGACGTCCTGACCCACGAAGGTCATCCCGATGATCACGCCGCGATCCTCGTCGACGACCATCCTCGCCCGCCCGGTGTAGCCGTCGGCGTGGAGGCTCGAGCCCGCGATGCCACCGAGGTCGTAGTCGACCACCCGGTGGGCGATCCCCGCCGCCTCGGCCTGCGCGGCCGTGAGTCCGACGGCTGCGACCTCGGGCTCGGAGAAGACGACCTGCGGCACGGCACGGTGGTCGGCGGTCGCCGCGTGGTCGCTCCACGGGCTGGTGTCGACGTCCTCGCCGTTCGCCCGTGCTGCGATGACCGCTCCCGCGGCGCGTGCCTGGTATTTGCCCTGGTGCGTCAGGAGCGCCCGGTGGTTGACGTCGCCGACGGCGTAGAGCCAGTCGCTGCCGTGGGCGAGGAGCTGATCGTCGACCTCGATCCAGGCACCCGGTTCCAGGCCGACGGTCTCGAGCCCGAGGTCGTCCGTCCGGGGCGTCCGGCCGGTGGCCACGACGAGTTCCGCCGTCGTCACCGCGTCCCGGTCGTCGAACTCGAGCGTGACGGCGCCGTCGGCGGCACGGGAGACGGCGGTGGGGGAGGCGTGCACGATCGTCACGCCGAGTTCACGCAGGGAGGACTCGACGAGCTCGCCGGCGAACGGCTCGGTGTTGCCGAGCAGGCCGCTGCGGGCGACGAGCGTGACGTCGACCCCGAGCGAGCGGTAGGCGGTCGCGAGCTCGACGGCGACGACGCCGCCACCGAGGAAGGCGACGGACTCGGGCAGGGTCTGGACGCTCGTGGCCTCGCGGCTCGTCCACGGCTCCACCGCCGACAGCCCGGGGATGTCGGGAAGGAGCGCCGCGGAGCCGGTGCAGACCGCGACGGCGTGCGTCGCCGTGAGCACCGTCGTCGAGCCGTCGGCGGCCGTCACGGTGACCTCGCGCTCGCCGGTCAGGCGACCGTGCCCACGCACCAGCTCGATGCCGGCGCCCTCGAGCCACTCGACCTGGCCGTCGTCCGACCAGTCGCTCGTGAACGAGTCCCGTCGCGCGAGGACCTTGAGCGGATCGAGCGCGGTGTCCTCGGGGATTGCTCCCCCCGTGCGCTTGGCGGCCCGCAGGGCGGCTCCCGAGCGGATGAGGGCCTTGGACGGCATGCAGGCCCAGTAGGAGCACTCACCGCCGACCAGTTCGCTCTCGACGATGACGACGCTCAGACCGCCCTTGTGGGCGTAGTCGGCGACGTTCTCGCCGACGGGTCCGGCTCCGATGACGACGAGATCGACGGTACGGCTCATGGGGTGACTCCTGTCGGGTTGGTGCTGTCGGGTTTCGGTTCGCGACTGATCGCGCCGATGATGCGGAGGATGGTGCCGAGGTCGTCGGCTGCGGCGTCGGGGGAGCCGGGCGAGAAGCCCGTGACCCCCGCCCCGGCGAAGCCGAACCGTGCCCGGAGGGCGGTGATGCAGTCGAGCAGGGTGCCGAGTTCGAGACCGAAGGGGACGGCCGAGCTGACGCCGGCGATGACCGCGGGGTCGAGGACGTCGACGTCCACGTGCAGGTAGACGCGGTCGGCGCCCGTCGCCTCGACGGCCGCGACCACCTCGGCGGCGCTCGTCATCACCGAGGAGACCATGGGGATGCCACGCTCCTCGATGTGGGCGAGTTCACCGTCGTCGAGGTCGCGCACCCCCACGAGGACGAGCCGGGCGGGATCGAGCGGGGCCTCGGGCAGCAGCATCGCGGCGCCTTCGCCGGTGAGTGCCCGGGCGACCATGCCGCTGAACGACCCGGACGGCGAGCTGAGCGGGGTGTTGAGGTCGCCGTGGGCGTCGAACCAGACGACTGCGATGCCGGGGTCGCGTCGGAGGGCCTCACCGACCGACGCGAGTTCGACGCCGCAGTCCCCACCGATGGTGATGACGGGCTCGTCGATCCCGACGAGCGCCTGACGTTGGAGTTCCGCGGTCGTCACGAGGGAACTTGCGCGCCGGATGTCGGTGTCGAGTGCCTCGCCGGCCTCGGTCGGCACGTGGACGAGTGTCGTGGCCGCCGTCGGCAGGTCGCCACGGATCGCCTCGGCTCCATCGATCAACTGCATGGCCCTGGACGAGCCGGAGCCCTGCCACTGGGGGACGACGACGAACTTCGTCATGCGGTGCCTTCCTGGAGATGGTGCGAGGGGGCGAGGTCGACGGGCCCTCGGGAGGTCCCGAGCGCCCGTCGGATCGGTACTACTGTCCGGCGTTCGGGGTGTACTCGGGGCCGGAGGACTCGATCGCGGGCGACGCGGAACCGCCGCCCTTCAGCGCGGCGAGGCGGGCCTCGACCTCGGTCAGCTCGCCGAGGTCATCGAGGTCGTTGAACTGCGCGTCGAGACTCGAGGCGGCGAGCTCCTGCTGGCCGAGCACCTTCGCCTCCTCGCGACGGATCTTGTCCTCGTAGCGGCTGAGGTCGCTCGTCGGATCCATGATGTCGATGCTGCCGACCGCGTCCGCGACCTTGCGCTGCGCCTCGGCGGTCTTGGCCCGGGCGACCAGCTCGCTGCGCTTCGTCTTCAGCTGCTCGAGCTTCGTCTTCATGCCGTTGAGGCCGTTCTTCAGCTGCTCGACGACCTTCGTCTGGGACGCCAGCTGCGGCTCGGCCTGCTTGGCCTCGTTCTCGGCGCCGATCTGGCGCTGGAGCGCGATCTTCGCGAGGTTGTCGAACTTGTCGGCGTCTGCGGCGTTGCCCGCCTGACGGTATTCGTCGGCCTTGCGACTCGCGGCCAGCGCCTTGGTGCCCCACTCGGAGGCCGCCTCGACGTCCTGCCGGTGGTCCTGTTCGAGGAGCCGGAGGTTGCCGATCGTCTCGGCGATCGCGCTCTCGGCGTCGGCGATCGAGTTCGTGTAGTCCCGGACCATCTGGTCGAGCATCTTCTGCGGGTCCTCGGCGGAGTCGAGCAGCGCGTTGATGTTGGCCTTGGTCAGCTGGGCGATGCGTCCGAAGATGGACTGCTTCTCTGCCATGGTGTGGTTCCTCTCTCGTGTCCTGCTGGGTCGTGTCGGTCGGTGTCTGGTGATGAGATGGGTGGTGCAGCGGATCAGAAGCGACCGCCGCCACGTCGGGAACGGGTGCCGCCGCCACCGAAGCTGCCGGCGCTGCGTGAGCGACCGGAGCCGCCGCCGAACATGCCGCCGCTCGATCCGCCGCCGCCGAACATGCCGCCGCCGGAACGGGACCCGCCGCCGAGGACGGAGTTGATCAGGATGCCGCCGAGGACCGCACCGAGCATCCCGTTGCCGCCCTGCTGACCCTGGCCGCCGCCGAACATGCCGTCGAGTCCGCCCGCCGACTGGCTCTGGAACTGCCCGAGGTCGGCCTGGGCGAGCTGCACCGCTTGACTCGCGAGCGAGTTGGCGCGCTGGGCGAGGGGGAGCGCCTGCGTCGGGTCGGTGGCGGCAAGGCCCTGGGCCTGCACGAGGGTTCGGCCGGCCTCGGCGAGGCGCGTCCGGGCCTCCGGGCCGACGGCTCCGCGCCGCGAGACGATGAAGTCCTCTGCAGCCGACACCTGCGCGCCCGCCGTCTGCAGGGTCTGTCCGAGGGCGGCCGCGGCGCGTTGTCGCTGCTCCGCCGCGGTGCGCACCCCCTGGAGAGCGCCGTCGATCTGCGTGTTCGCCGCATCCAGGCGGGCGAGGAGGGCGATCGGGTTGTTCGGTGCGCCGAGCGCGCCGCGCACCTGGGAGACCGTCGCGGTGGTGCTCGCGACCGCTGCGGCGAGGGTGCCGGTCGGGTCGGATTGGCCGCCCGCCGCGGCGACGTCCCCGTCCAATTCGGCCAGTCGGGCGGCGAGGTGCTGCTCGGCGGTCGTCAGATCCGCCTGCAGCCGCTTCACGGCCCCGGTGAGCTGGGTGGCCTGGTCGAGCGCTTCCTCCGCGGCGCGGATGCCGACGGCGGCCTCGCCCGAGTCTCCGGCGGCGAGCCGCGCAGCTGCGTCCGAGATCGCCGCAGTGGCGAAGGCGAGTCGCTCGGTCGCCTGCGCCGGGTTGTCGATCACGGTGATGAGGGCGTCGGGGCTGTAGCGCGTCTGCAGGGCGTGTACCGCGTCTTGCGCGGCCGTCACCGTCGGTCCGGCTGCGGCCGCCCTGGCTCGCAGCTCCTCGACCGCCGCGGGCGCGTTCTTCTCGAGCGCGCGGAGCTCGTCGAACGAGGCGGCCTGTTCGTCGAGCACGTGGTTCGCGTGCTCGCAGAGCCGGATGATCTGGAGGTTCCAGTCGCGTTGTTGCTGCTCCGTGTCCGGCTCGGCGTCGTCGAGCCGCTGCTTGAGTGCGAAGGCGTGCGAGAGGTCGTCCTTCGCTCCGGCGAGGGCAGCGGTGAACGCGGCCGTGGCCGGTTCGCCGTAGGAGGCGGTCGCGAAGCCGAGCTCCTCCTCGCTCGTCCGGACCGCGTCGTCGGTCTGGACGAGCGCACTGCCGGCGAGTCGTTCGAGCTCGGGGATCGGGGCGATGGTCAGCGGGTCGACCGGCGCCCCCTGCCGGCCCGCGGTCACCGCGCCGTCGCCGTTCGCAGCGCGGCGCCGGCGGAGGAAGACGACCAGGAGGACGACGGCCACGACGGCGACGACCACGATCAGCAGGATGGTCAGCCACCCGGTCGAGCCACCTGATCCGCTACCGGTGCCCCCGATCGACCCGCCGCCGACGGCGGCACCCAGGCCTTCGGCGGCAGCGACGCCGGCGCCGGTCCAGTCGTCATCACGCAGCTGCGGCAGGATCCGCTGCTGCTCGATCTCGGTCAGCTGGTCACCGCTCACCGGTCCGCTGGAGTCGCCGGAGAGGTAGTAGGCGCGGTCCTCGGTCGCCACGGCCAGCAGGTACTGGTTCGGTCCGAGGTTGTTGTCCTTCGCGGTCTGGTTCGCCCAGGACTCGGCGTCACTCGGGTCGGTGAAGGTCGGCACGTAGACCACCCAGAGGTCGACGCCGTGATCCGCGGCCAGCTCGTCGACGGCCGTCGTGATCTCGGTGGCCTCACCGCTGCTGAGGACACCTGCGCTGTCGGACACGCGCCCATCCCCGAGCTGCACCGGGCTCTCCGCCCAGGCGGCGGTGGCTCCCACTCCGAGGAGCACGGCCACGCAGAAGGCCCAGATCGATACCGCCCAGCGAACCCGCATCGGCCACCTCGTCACTCGTTCGGACCCTGGAGCCCCACCCCGCGGCTCGATTCCGAGTCTAGGTCCGGGCCCTCGACATCTCTACAGCGGGCTCCCAGCGAGCGTGCCGAACCACAGCTGTGCTATACGGCGGTGACCGGGCTTCACCGACGCCCACCGGGACTCTGTTACCGACCGTGACGCGGCAGCTCGCGCGAGGGCATCCGCCCGGCGAGACTGGTGGAGTCACCTCACGGAACCCCTGGAAGGAGCATCATGCAAGGACACGTCTCACCCATGCTGGCGCTCGTCGAGGTCACCAGGTTCCGTGAGGACGACCAGGCGTACCACGAGTACGTGCAGATCCTCGTCGGACGGACCATCGCCGCCGCCGAACGGGCAGGCTGGCGCGTGACCCGGTTGGCCGCGCACGACCTCGGCACCGATGCGCTCCTCGCCTCGACCGACGGGGCCTCCGCCGTCGTCATCATGGGCGGAGCCGACATCGATCCCGCCCAGTACGGCGGCACCACCGGCTACCGCGCCGAAGGCCAGCACTTCCCCGAGGCCGACCGCGCCCAGCTCGCGGTCGCCCGTCGCGCGGCCGAGCGGGGCACACCGCTGCTCGGGATCTGCCGCGGTCACCAGATCATCAACGTCGCCCTCGGCGGGACGCTCGTGCAGGACCTCGGTGAGCACAGCGCCCACCGCAACGAGGGCGTCCCGGTCGATGAGAGCATGACCCCGCACGAGGTCGAACTCGACCCCTCGAGCGCCCTCGCATTCCGACTCGGCGCCCGTCACCTCCAGGTGCAAAGCGCCCACCACCAGTCGGTCGGCGAGCTCGGCGAGGGTCTGCGTGCCGTCGCCTGGGCCTCCGACGGCACCGTCGAGGCGATCGAGCACCGCACCCTGCCGATCACGGGCGTGCAGTGGCACCCGGAGGACCCGGGCACCGTGGACGACCAGCTCGGGCTCCTGCTCGGCGGTCTCGCCCGTGAGGCCGAGCGCGCCGCAGCCTGAGTACCGGCGCGGTTCGCAATTCAGGACGATCTCGGAGTGTCGTCTGCCCGAGGCGGCAGGTGCCGCCGCCACGCCGCGGTGATCCTGAGTTGTGAACGGTGCTGTCGTAGCGTTGACGGGTGTTCGAAGACAGGTACGGTCAGGACGTCCTCGCGGGGGACTGGCGGAAGAAGAACCGCGTGGTGGCCCGTGAGGTCGAGGCGGTGACCGACCTCGTGGTCGAGGAACTGGGTGGCTTCTGCGGCGCGATCACACGCGTCGAGGCGAAGACGGTCGAGCTCGAGGACTACCGCGGCAAGCGGCGCGTGTTCCCGATGGGGGCGGGATTCCTCCTCGAGGGTGAGCCCGTCGTCCTCGTCGTGCCGAAGCGTGCACCGACCGGGCGGGCGCGCACCGCTTCCGGCTCCTTCGCGGTGGAGACGACCGCTCGGGTGGCTCGCGCGAGCCGGATCTTCGTCGAGGGCCGCCACGACGCGGAACTCGTCGAGCGGGTCTGGGGTGACGACCTCCGCGTGGAGGGCGTCGTCGTCGAATACCTCGCAGGCGTCGACCACCTCGACGCCGCGCTCGCCGAGTTCCGGCCCGGCCCCGACCGTCGTGTCGGCGTCCTCGTCGACCATCTGGTCCCCGGCTCGAAGGAGCAGCGGATCGCCGACGCCGTCATGGCCGGACCGAACGGCCGGAACGTCCTCATCGTCGGACACCCGTACGTCGACGTCTGGCAGGCCGTGAAGCCCGCAAGGGTCGGCCTGCGCGAGTGGCCGACCATCCCTCGCTCCATCGAGTGGAAGAAGGGCATCTGCCAGGCCTTCGGCTGGCCGCACGACTCGCAAGCCGACATCGCCCGTGCCTGGAAGCGCATCCTCGGTCAGGTCCGGACCTTCAACGACCTCGAGCCGGAGCTCCTCGGTCGCGTCGAGCAGCTCATCGACTTCGTCACCGTCGACTGACCCGTTCGTCGGTTGCGCCAGCGCG
>NZ_MJGW01000094.1:0-19547 GCF_001865025.1 Plantibacter sp. MMLR14_011 | reverse complement strand
CCAGCGCGCAGAGACCCGCGCTCGCGTCAGCGCACCGCGCTGGCGACCTGACCCAGGGCGTTTTCGAGGACGGACACCGCGTCGCGGAGGAGCTCGTCGGACATGACCGCGCTCGGGAGGAGTCGGAGTACCGAGTCCCAGGAGCCGGCGTCGAGCACGAGCACGCCCTGGGCGATCGCCGCGTCGATGACGGTCTGCAGTGCCGTGGGGTGCGGTTGCTTCGTGCCGGGGACGACGAACTCGACGCCGGCCATCGCACCGATGATCCGGACCTCGCCGACGATGTCGAAGCGCTCGGCCCAGTCACCCATGAGCGATCGCAGGGTCGCCTCCACCCGACGGGCCTCGCCCAACAGGTCCTCGCGCTCGATGACCTCGAACGTCGCGAGCGCGGCCGCCGTGGACACCGGGTTGCCGCCGAAGGTGCCGCCGATACCACCGGGCTGGACGGCGTCCATGATCTCGGCGCGCCCGGTCACGGCCGACAGCGGGAAGCCGCCGGCGATGCCCTTGGCGCTCGTGATGAGATCGGGTACGACACCGTGGTGCTCGATCGAGTACCAGGCGCCGGTGCGTCCGATGCCGGCCTGGATCTCGTCGGCGACGAACACGATCCCGTTCTCGGTGCACCATTCGCTGATGCGCGCGAAGTAGCCGGGCGCGGGGATGACGATGCCGCCGTCGCCGAGGACCGGTTCGGCGAAGAACGCGGCGACCTCACTCGCACCGATGTGCCGTTCGATGTAGTCGATCGTCACTTCGGCAGCCGCCGGTCCGTCGAGCCCGTCGCGGAAGGGGTAGGAGAGCGGGACACTGTAGATCTCACCCGGGAACGGGCCGAACCCGAGGCGCTCGGGCGCCGGCCGGTAGGTCATCGCCATCGTCAGGTTCGTGCGTCCGTGGAAGGCGTGGTCGAGGGCGACGATCGCGCGACGTCCGGTGTACTTCTTCGCGATCTTCACCGCGTTCTCGACGGCCTCGGCACCGGAGTTCAGGAGGATGGAGCGCTTCTCGAAGTCGCCCGGCGTGATCTCGGACAGCTTCTCCGCGACGCGCAGGTAGTTCTCGTACGGCGTCACGGTGAAGAGCGTGTGCGTGAGCTTCGTGGCCTGCTCAGCTGCTGCCGCGGCGACGTCGGGGTTGGCGTGTCCGATGGTCGTCACACCGATGCCCGTTCCGAGGTCGATGATGTGGTTGCCGTCGACGTCCACGAGGATGCCGCCGGAGCCGTGGTCCATCCACACCGGCGCGAGGTTGCCGGCACCGCGCGACACCGCCCGGCGGCGCCGTTCCGTGAGTGCGAGCGATCGGGGGCCGGGGATGGCGGTCACGAGCTGGCGTTCCTGGGGCACGGAGTAGTCGATGGTCATGCAAGCCATGGTAGGCGCGCGTCCTCCGAGGATGCCGGGGGTCGGCGGAGCGTCGCCGACGATTCCACGACATCTGGCGGTTGACTGGTGTTCACCAACCGTCCATGCGCGCTGCCTACCGTTGGCGGCGCTGAACAGCCGGACGACAGGGGATCGCGTATGGACGCCGACACCAGCACCGCCCTCCTCATCGAGCGGCAGCCCACGCTGCTCGGTGGCGTGCGCGCACCGGCCGAACGCACCCTCCTCGACGTCCTCCGTGACGTTGCCGAGTCGCATCCCGAGGCCTCGGCGATCGAGGACGCGGAGGGCGCGCTCAGCTACCGCGAGCTCGTCCTCAGTGCCGAGCGGGTCGCGGCCGGGCTGTTCGCCGCCGGGGTCCGCCGCGGTGACCGGGTCGGTGTCCGGATCGCCTCGGGCACCCGCGACCTCTACCTCGGGATCCTCGGGATCCTGTTCACCGGAGCGGCCTACGTCCCCGTCGATGCCGACGACCCGGAGGAGCGGGCACGACTCGTGTTCGGTGAGGCGGCCGTCGTCGGCGTGCTGGTCGACGGCGGTGTCTTCGAGCGCTCGCGCCGCGGAACGGAGGACCCGGCCGACGACGCCGCCGACCCCGACCGGGTGCAACTCGCGACGGGTGCGGCACCCCACCCGGGCACCCGGGCGATCCCGGTCCTCGAACCACCGCGACCGGGCGACGACTCCTGGATCATCTTCACCTCCGGCTCGACGGGCACGCCGAAGGGCGTCGCCGTCTCGCACCGCTCTGCCGCCGCGTTCGTCGACGCCGAGGCGCGGCTCTTCCTCCAGGCGGAACCGCTCGGCCCCGGTGATCGTGTGCTGGCCGGCCTGTCCGTCGCCTTCGACGCGTCCTGCGAGGAGATGTGGCTCGCCTGGGGACACGGCGCGTGCCTGGTCCCGGCGCCGCGCTCGCTCGTCCGCAGCGGCATGGACCTCGGACCCTGGCTCACCGCGAAGGGCATCACCGTCGTGTCGACGGTGCCCACGCTGGCGGCGATGTGGCCCGCCGAATCCCTCGAGAACATCCGCATGCTCATCTTCGGCGGCGAGGCCTGCCCGCCGGAGCTCGCCGCCCGGCTGGCCGTGGACGGCCGAGAGGTCTGGAACACCTACGGACCGACCGAGGCCACCGTCGTCGCCTGCGCCGCGCTGCTGACCGGCGAGCAGCCCGTGCGGATCGGACTGCCGCTCGACGGCTGGGACCTCGCCGTGGTCGACGCCGAGGGCGTCCCGGTCGAGGAGGGCGGCGTCGGCGAACTCATCATCGGCGGCGTCGGACTCGCCCGGTACCTCGACCCAGCCAAGGACGCCGAACGGTATGCGCCCATGCCGAGCATCGGGTGGTCGCGGGCGTACCGGAGCGGCGACCTCGTCCGCTACGAGGCCGCAGGACTCGTGTTCCAGGGGCGCGCGGACGATCAGGTCAAGATCGGCGGTCGGCGCGTGGAACTCGGGGAGATCGAGGCCGCCCTGCAGGCGCTGCCGGGCGTCTCGGGTGCGGCAGCAGCCGTCCAGCGCACCGCCGCCGGGAACGCCGTCCTCGTGGGGTACCTCGCAGTGCCCGACCGCGACGGGTTCTCCCTCGAGCGGGCGCTCGACACCCTCCATGAGCAGCTCCCGGCACCGCTCGTCCCGCTCCTCGCCGTCGTCGGCGAGCTGCCCACCCGCACCTCCGGCAAGGTCGACCGAGCCGCGCTGCCGTGGCCGCTCGACGCCGCCGACGGGGAGGACGCCTCGACCCTGTCGGGCACCGCCGCGTGGCTCGCCGAGCAGTGGACGGCCGTCCTCGGGGTCCGGGTCACGGCCGAGAGCGACAACTTCTTCAGCCTGGGCGGCGGGAGCCTGGCGGCCGCGCAGCTCGTCTCGCTCATCCGCACCCGCGATGCCGAGTTCACCGTCGCCGACATCTACGGCCACCCCCGACTCGGCGCGATGGCCGCCGAACTCGACGGCCGACGCCCCGAGCGTCGCAGTCGGGCGGCCGTCGCGGACCCCGTGCTCCCGACGCCGCTCGCGACCCAGTGGGCACAGACCCTCCTGGGTGTCCCGCTCCTCATCCTCGTCGGACTCCGGTGGCTCGTGTACCTGCTCGCCGGCAGTCGGGTCCTCGGCCTCGTCGCGGACGTCCCGTACCTCCCCATGGTCTCCTGGTGGTGGATCGCCCTCGGGTTCCTCGTGGTCATCACCCCGATCGGACGCATGGCGATCTCCATCGTCGCGGCGAAGCTCCTCCTCGTCGGCGTCCGCCCGGGCGACTACCCGCGCGGCGGCTCGGTCCATGTGCGGCTCTGGCTCGCCGAACGCGTCGCCGACACGGTCGGCGCGGTGAGTCTCGCCGGTGCCCCGTGGATCTCGAGCTACGCCAGGGCGCTCGGCGCGAAGATCGGTGCCGACGCGGACCTCCACAGCGTGCCGCCCGTCACCGGGTTCCTCACCGTCGGGGCGCGCGCATCGATCGAGCCCGAGGTCGACCTCCGCGGCTACTGGGTCGACGGCGACACGCTCCGACTCGGCCACGTCCACATCGGCGCGGAGAGCACGGTCGGCGCTCGCAGCACCCTGCTCGCCGGCACCCGGATCGGCAAGCGTGCGGAGATCGCCCCGGGATCGTCCGTCTTCGGCCGCGTCCCCTCCGGACACCTGTGGTCGGGGTCGCCCGCCGTCCGAGTGGGCAAGGCGAAACCGGTCTGGCCGACCGAGCGACCCCCGCGTCGCCGACGCTGGCTGTTCGCGTACGGCGCGGGATCGGCGCTGCTGTCGGTGCTGCCGTTCCTCGCCTTCGTGCTGGCGGCGGCGGTCGTGGCGGCGGGCGCGTCGGGCGCGACCAGCCTGCTCGACTTCTCCTGGCGCGCGCTCCTCTGGGTGCCCATCGCCACCCTCGTGTGGTTCGTCGTCCTGGCGATCAGCACGATCGGCCTGGTCCGTCTGCTCGGCCTCGGTCTCAGCGAGGGCTACTTCCCGGTACGCAGTCGGGTCGGTTGGCAGGTGTGGGCAACGGAGCGGCTCCTGGACGCCGCGCGCACCCTCCTCTTCCCCCTGTACGCGAGCCTGTTCACGCCCGTCTGGCTCCGTCTGCTCGGGGCGAAGGTCGGACGCAACGTGGAGGCCTCGACGGTCCTCCTCCTCCCGCGGATGACGACCGTCGGCGACGGCGCGTTCCTCGCGGACGACACGATGGTGGCCTCCTACGAGCTCGGTGGCGGGTGGATGCGGATCGCCGGTGCGTCCGTCGGCAAGCGCGCCTTCCTCGGCAACTCCGGCATGGCGGGCCCCGGCATGCACGTGCCGAAGAACGGCCTCGTCGCCGTGCTGTCGGCCGCACCGCGGAAGGCCAAGTCCGGCTCGTCCTGGCTCGGGAGCCCGCCGATGCGACTCCGGCGGCAGGTGTCCGACGCCGATCTCGACCGGACCTACGACCCGCCGCTCCGGCTCCGGATCGCCCGCGCGCTGTGGGAGCTCTGCCGCATCGTCCCCGTCATGGTGACGACCGGCATCGCGCTCCTGGTGCTCCTCGCGCTCGCCTGGTTCGCCGACACCTGGGGTCTCGGTGTCGCGATCGCCGTCAGCGGAGCCGTGCTCCTGGCGGCCGGCGCGGTCGCGGCGGGGATCACGACCGTCGCCAAGTGGGTGATCGTCGGACCGATCCGCACGGGGGAGCACCCGCTCTGGTCCTCGTTCATCTGGCGCAACGAGGTGTCCGACACCTTCGTCGAGATGGTCGCGGCGCCCTGGTTCGCGGCACCCGCCACCGGCACCCCCGCCCTCACCTGGTGGTTGCGCTCGCTCGGCGCCCGCATCGGTCGTGGGGTCTGGTGCGAGAGCTACTGGCTGCCGGAGGCCGACCTCGTCCGACTCGGCGACGGCGCGACGGTCAACCGGGGCTGCGTTGTGCAAACGCACCTGTTCCATGATCGAATCATGAGTATGGATCAGGTCGAACTCGCATCGGGCGCCACGCTCGGGCCGCACAGCGTCATCCTCCCCGGGGCGCGGATCGACGACGACGCGACGGTCGGACCGGCCTCGCTCGTCATGCGCGGAGAACGCGTCCCGGCCGGCACCCGGTGGAGCGGCAACCCGATCGGCCCGTGGCGCGAGGTGACGACGGCGGAGTACCGGGAGCCCCAGGTCGCGTCCTGATGGGGGAGGCTCTCGCCCGTCTGCGGAGCGCAGGCGACCCCTACACGCCCTCCAGCGGAAATCGTGGCTACCGCGTCGTCCGGTACGAGCTGGAGCTCGACTACGACGTCGACCGCAACGCCCTGTCCGCCACGGCTCGGCTCACCGCCGTCGCGACGGAGGAGCTCACACGGTTCTCGCTCGACCTCGCCGCGCTGCGCGTCACCCGTGTCCAGGTCGATGGGGCCGACGCGAAGCGGACGCACGGCTCGGGCAAGCTCACGCTGACGCCCCGGAACACCATCGCGGCCGGCGCCGAGTTCTCCGTGCTCGTCCGGTACTCGGGTGCGCCCCGTCCCGTGCGCAGCCCCTGGGGCGAGATCGGCTGGGAGGAACTCGAGGACGGCGTCATCGTGGCGTCCCAGCCGTGCGGTGCGTCCAGTTGGTTCCCCTGCAACGACCACCCCTCGGACAAGTCGTCCTATCGGATCAGTGTCACGGCGTCGTCGGCGTACACGGTCGTCGCCCCCGGGGAGCTGGTCTCGCGGGTCGCCCGCGCGAGCCGGACCACATGGGTCTACGAGCAGCCCGAACCGATGGCCGCCTACCTCGCGACGGTGCAGATCGGCCGGTACCAGCGGCTCGCCGTCAGCGCTCGGGTCGCGACGAGCACGGTGCCGGTCGTCGCACACCTGCCACGCGACCTCACCGCGCGGTTCCGACACGACTTCGCCGAGCAGGTCGACATGCTGGCGTGCTTCGAGCGCGCCTTCGGGCCCTACCCCTTCGGCAGCTACGGCGTCGTCGTCACGGACGACGTGCTGGAGATCCCGCTCGAGGCGCAGGGGATGAGCGTGTTCGGCCGCAACCACGTCGACGGCGTCAGCGGTTCGGAGCGGTTGATCGCGCACGAGCTCGCCCACCAGTGGTTCGGGAACAGCCTGACGATCGCCACCTGGCGCGATATCTGGTTGCACGAGGGCTTCGCCTGCTACGCCGAGTGGCTGTGGTCGGAGGAGTCGGGCGCTGAGACCGCCGACGCCTGTGCCCGGGCGCACTACGCGGCGCTCCGACGTGCACCGCAGGACCTCGTCGTCGGCGATCCGGGACCCGCGGACATGTTCGACGACCGGGTCTACAAGCGGGGCGCGATCGCCCTGCACGCCGTACGCCGGCTGCTCGGCGACGAGGCCTTCTTCGACCTCCTGCGTGACTGGGTGGCGTCCTTCCGGCACTCGAGCGTGTCGACGGACGACTTCGTCCGGACGGCCGATCGACATGCGCCGGCTCCGGTCGAGCCGCTCCTCGACGCGTGGCTCTTCCAGGAGGCGCTCCCGCCGTTCCCCGTCGGCTGAACCGGGTCAGGGGAGCATGAGGGCCGTCGCGACGACGAATCCCGGCGCACGCTCCGGGTGGTCGATGACGAAGTGGTGGCCGGCGGTCTCGGTGACGCGCGGTCCGGCATCCGGCCCGAGGTCGATCGTCGCGGGATCGGTCGTGAGGCCCGTACCGAGAGCTTTCGTCACGGCTTCCTTCGCCGTCCAGCGCTCGGCGAGCGCCCGCAGGCGTCGTCGGTCCGGCAGCCGCTGCCACTGCTCCCGTTCCGCGGGGGTGAGCGCGACGTCCTCGACGCCGGCGAACCGGGCCGCGTCGATCCGTTCGACGTCGACACCGACGGGGTGCTCGGTCGACACCGCCACCGCTGAGGCGTCGGCGGTGTGGGAGACGCTCACGTGGACGGTCCGGCCTCCCGCGCGCACCCGTGGTCGTCCGTGCGCGAGACCGCAGTCCGGGCAGACCGCCGTGACCTCGATCCGCTCGGGGTCGGTACCGATCGTCTCCGCGACGGTGCGCAGGAGCAGTGCACGACCGAACAGGAACCGCCGGGCCGAGGTCGCGGAGGAGGTGTCGAGGCGGTCTCGGGCGGGCGCGTCCAGCAGGGCGGCCGTGCCGGCGAGGTCGAGCTCGACGGCGCTGGCCCAGCGCAGGAGGCGGACCGTCGGCTGCGGCAGGGGATCGGCTCGGTGCATGGCCCCCGCGTCCCGGAGTCGGAGCGATGCGAAGCAGGACCTCGCGAGATGGTGATGGTGCCCTCGACTGGATTCGAACCAGCGACTTCTTCCTCCGGAGGGAAGCGCTCTTCCGCTGAGCTACGAAGGCGGAACACGTCCAAGCTACCAGAGTCGGGACCCACGCCGGTACCGGAGGCGTGCGGGCTCGGTGTCGCCCATCGCGTGGAACAATGAGGACATGCAGCGCACCCTGACCGCGTCGCTCGATCTGCGGGTGCACGATCGAGCCGACCTCATCTTCTCCATCGCTGCAGCCGGCGGCACCCCGCTGGCGAGCGAGCGACTGCAGGTGCACTCCTCGGACGGCCCGTGCGCCGTGACCGAGATCGCGGGTCCGGACGACACACGACTCCACCGGGTCATCGCCGAGCCCGGCCGATTGCAGGTCGACTACGAGGCAGTGGTCGTCGGGCAGGCCGTGCCGCGTCCCGTGGACGCTTTGGAGACCGTGACGTACCTCCGTCCCAGCCGGTACTGCGAGTCGGACGCGCTGTTCTCGCTCGCGCGTTCCGAGCTCGGTTACCTGCTCGAGCACCGTCGTCTGCACGAGGACGGCACGGTCTCCGGCGGTCTGCAGGTGCTTCCATGGGTGGCGGCCTGGGTCGGACGACACCTCTCCTACGTCTCCGGCTCCACGACCGTGTCGGACAGTGCGGTGTCGACCCTGGCCGCGGGGCGTGGCGTGTGCCGGGACTTCGCACACCTGACCATCGCGATGCTGCGGGCGCTCGACATCCCGGCCAGGTACGCCGCGGTCTACGCTCCGGGTCTCGTGCCCATGGACTTCCACGCGGTGGCCGAGGGCTTCGTCGACGGCGCCTGGCATGTGGTCGACGCGACGGGTCTGGCACCGCGCCAGTCGCTCGTCCGCATCGCCACCGGACGCGACGCCGCGGACGTTGCCTGGTTGAGCAACCACCACGGCAACGTGACCGTCGAAGACATGCGGATCGACGCCCTGATCGACGTCCTGCCCGCCGACGACCCGGCGCAGGCGGTCGTGCTCGCCTGACGGTCGCCCCCGAGGACCGCCGTGTCGCTGCTGCGACGCGCCCGGGTAGAATCGCTCCTCGTGACTCCTGAAGACCTCGCCTCCGCCCTGCACGCCATCGTCGTTCCGATCGTCGAACGACGACGCGAGGCGGCGGGCATCACCGACGAGGTCGCGGTGTCGGTCGACGACGTGGTGCTGGAGCGGCCGAAGAATCGCGATCACGGCGACTGGGCCTGCAACATCGCGATGAAGCTCGCGAAGCGGGTGGGCGCGAACCCGCGCGAACTCGCGCAGGAGTTCGCCGACGCGCTCGTGCAGGTCGACGGTGTCGCCTCGGTCGAGGTCGCGGGTCCCGGGTTCATCAACGTGCGCCTCGACGCCGCTGCCGCGGGTGCGCTCGCGAAGGTGATCGTCGACGCCGGTGACGCGTTCGGTCGCAACGACAGCCTCGCCGGTCAGACCATCAACATCGAGTTCGTCTCGGCCAACCCGACCGGCCCGCTCCACATCGGCCACACGCGCTGGGCCGCGCTCGGCGACTCGCTGGCCCGTGTCCTGAGCGCGTCCGGCGCGACGCTCGTCAGCGAGTACTACATCAACGACGCCGGCAACCAGATGGACACCTTCGCGGACTCGATCCTCGCCGCGGCCAAGGGGGAGCCGACGCCGGAGGGCGGCTATCCCGGGGCGTACATCGGCGACCTCGCGAAGACCGTACTGGCCGAGATCCCCGACCTCCTCGAGCGTCCGGACGCCCGTGAGGTCGCGCGGGAACGCGCCTACGCCCTGCAGCTCGGTGAGATCCGCGCTTCCCTCGAGCGCTTCAACGTCCACTTCGACGTCTGGTTCAGCGAGCGCACGCTGCACGCGACGGGCGAGGACGGCACGAGCCTCATCGACCAGGCCGTGGACCGGTTGCGCGAGCAGGGGCACGTGTTCGACGAGGAGGGCGCCGTCTGGGTGCGCACGACGGACTTCGGCGACGACAAGAACCGCGTCATCCGTCGATCCAACGGCGTCTACACCTATTTCGCCGCCGACGCCGCGTACTACCTGAACAAGGGCGACCGCGGCTTCCAGCACAAGATCTACCTGCTCGGTGCCGATCACCACGGGTACGTCCACCGGCTGAAGGCGCTCGCGGGCGCGGCCGGAGACGACCCGGACCGCGACATCGAGGTGCTCATCGGGCAGCTCGTGAGCGTGAACGGCGCCCGGCTCTCCAAGCGGGCCGGCAACATCATCGAGCTGGACGACCTGCAGGCCTGGATCGGGACGGACGCCCTGCGGTACTCGCTCGGTCGCTATCCGGCCGATTCGCCGTTGGCCCTCGACCCGGAGCAGCTCCGCAGCCGGACGAACGACAACCCCGTCTTCTACGTCCAGTACGCCCACGCCCGCACGAACTCGGTGGCGCGCAACGCCGCCTCGGCCGGGGTCGACCGCAGCGCCTTCGCACCGGAGCTGCTCGTCCACGAGACGGAGTCGGCGCTCCTCGGCGTCCTCCAGGAGTTCCCGCGGATCGTCGCGCAGGCCGCACAGCTGCGCGAGCCGCACCGCGTCGCCCGGCACCTGGAGGAGACCGCGAGCCTGTACCACAAGTGGTACGACAGCTGCCGGGTCGTCCCGATGGGGGAGGAGCCGGTCACCGACCTGCACCGCACGCGTCTCTGGCTGAACGACGCGACCGGCACCGTCATCCGCAACGGGCTGGCGCTCCTCGGCGTCTCCGCGCCGGAGCGCATGTAGCGTCCCCGCAGCAGGAGATCCGCGCGAGCGCAGGACGGTTCCTCGGGAACGGTCCTGCGCTCGCGCCGATCTCCGGTGTGCGCTGTCCGAGCGGTGAGTCCTTCGGTAGCGTGACAGGATGCGCAGCCTCACGTCCCGCCCGTCCCTCGTCGTCGTCGTGATCGCGGCGGCCCTGTCGCTCTCGGGCTGTGTCGGCCAGGGCTCGGGCGTTCCCGGCACCGCGGCGCCGAGCGCGACCTCCGCGTCGGCCGTGGACCTCCGCGCGTTCGCACCGTTCGGAACGGAAGGGTCCGGCGTCTCGATCCGCCTGCAGTTCCCCGACGGCCTGCACGCCGGCAGCGTCGGCACCATGGACTACCTCCAGAACATCGTCTCGCCTCCGGTGCAGTGCGCGCCGTTCGAGATCGAGCTCGAGGAGGTGGGCACGAGCACGCTGCAGATCGACGGGGCACTCTCCGTCGTCGTCCGGGGCGAGGGCGGGAAGACGGTCGCGCCGGCGTTCGTCATCCCCGGTGACCCGGTTCGTGCGGCCTTCATCTCGCCGGACGTCCTGACGAAGAGTTCCCTGGAGGACTCGAACCTCACCGAGCTGGAAGGGTTCACGCTGGCGGCCTTGTATCCCACCTCGGCTGCCGACTGGGAGCGATTCAGCGGCAGGGTGCTCGACATGCCGGAGGTCGAGCTCGACCAGGTCTGCTGACGCGGCCCCGGAGACGACGGTTCGCTACCCTCGGAACATGAGTGAGCAGCAAGCGTCGGGCAAGCGCAGGCGTCCCTGGCTTCCGATCGTCATCGTCGTCGGGGTGCTCGTCGTCCTCGTCGGCGCGTTCCTGATCGCCGACACGATCGTGCGCGGCGTCGCCGAGGAGCGCGTCGCGACGCAGATCGAGCAGAGCCTGCCCGACGACGTCGACGCGGACGTCTCCGTGTCGATCGGCGGTGCCTCGGTCATCGCCCAGTACCTCACCGGAACGTTCGAGCACGTGGACCTGCGTGCACCGGACGCGAGCGTCGACGGCATCCCGCTGGATCTCCGTGTCAGCGCGGACCGGGTCCCCCTCGACCCGGAGCAGACCATCGGTCGGGTGGTGGCGACCATCAGGATCGATGCCGCCGGAGCGGCGGACCTCGCCGAGACGGCAGGGCTCCCTGGCACGCTCACCCTCGGCGCCGACGAGATCGGGTACGCGGGTGAGGCGACCGTCCTCGGGTTCACGATCCCGTACGACTTCTCCGTGGCGCCGACCACCACGGCCGACCGGGTGAACCTCATGCCGACGTCCGTGAACGTCGACACCGGGCTCCTCGGCGTCATCGACCTGCGGGCGCTCGTGACCGGCTTCCTGCAGGGCGACCCGCCGAGCATCTGCGTCGCCCAGTACCTGCCCGAGGGGGTCGACCTCGATGGACTCGCGGTGACGCCGGAGGCGGCGACCGCCACCCTGACGTCGACGACGCTCCGGCTCGACGAGGCGTCGCTGCAGACGCTCGGCAGCTGCGACTGAGCCTCACCCCGCCACCCGGCGGGGGAGGGGAGCGGGCCGCCCGACGTCACGATGCTGCACGGTCACGCGCGTCTCGCTAGACTTTCCACACACCCACTGCTCCGACCGGGCGGTGAGGTGTGCCGTCGGGCCCTCGGGCCCGTGTTCCACCACAGTCGTTCCAACCGAGCGGCGATGGGTGCGGACGACCGGGATCACCAACCACCGGGTCGTGCGCATCCACCTTCATCGGTGCTCTGCAAATCGGTGCTTCAGGGGCCAAACCGGGTCCGCTCGCCCAACGAGAACCTCCTTTTCCGCTCAACAGGACTCAGGACACCCCCGTGGCCAGAAACCCCCTCGCCCCCGACTGGCTCGCCGAGCCCGTCGATCCGAACGCGCTCGATCCGGCCGTGTGGCCGGCCTCGGCCGCCCGCGACACCGACGGCCTCCTGCAGCTCGGCGGCGTCGACGTCCGCACGCTCCAGGAGCGCTTCGGCACGCCCCTCTACGTCGTCGACGAGGACGACGCCCGGGCCCGCGCCCGCACGCTGAGAGAGGCGTTCGAGCGTGAAGCGGCGGCCCGCGGCACGAGTGTCGCCGTCTACTACGCGGGGAAGGCGTTCCTCTCGGCCGAGGTCGCGCGCTGGATGACGGCGGAGGGCCTCCGTATCGACATCTGCAGCGGTGGAGAACTCGCCGTAGCACTCGCCGCCGGAACCGATCCGGCCCAGCTGGGCTTCCACGGCAACAACAAGTCGGTCGCGGAGATCGAGCGAGCCGTGGGTGTCGGGATCGGCGCGATCGTGCTCGACAGCCTCACCGAGATCGACCGCGTCGCCGCGGCGGCCGAGCGCGCTGGCCGGGTCCAGTCGGTGCGCCTGCGCGTGAACAGCGGCGTCCACGCCCACACGCACGAGTACCTCGCGACCGCCCACGAGGACCAGAAGTTCGGGCTGCCGCTCGAGGACACCGCCGACGCCGTCGCGCGCATCCGGTCGCACGCCTCGCTCGACTTCCTCGGACTCCACTGCCACATCGGCTCGCAGATCTTCGGGTCCGACGGGTTCGCCGAATCCGCCGCCCGCCTGCTCGCCGTGCACGCACGCCTGCTCGAGGGCGGCCCCGTGCCCGAGCTCAACCTCGGTGGCGGCTTCGGCATCGCCTACACCAGCGCCGACGACCCGACGCCGATCGAGCAGCTCGCGGCGGACATCCTCGCCGGTGTCCAGGCTGCGGCAGACCTCCACGGCGTCCGGATCCCGAAGCTCGCCTTCGAACCGGGACGCGCGATCATCGGCGGCGCCGGCATCACGCTCTACGAGGTCGGCACGATCAAGGACGTCGTGGTCGCCTGGAACGACGAGGGCGAGACGGCCGTCCGCCGCTACGTCAGCGTCGACGGCGGGATGAGCGACAACGCCCGGCCGTCGCTGTACGGCGCGGACTACACGGTCCGGATCGCCGACCGCGTGAGTGAGGCGCCTCCTGCGCTCGTCCGGATCGCCGGCAAGCACTGCGAGTCGGGCGACATCGTCGTGAACGCCGACTACCTGCCGGCCGACGTCCGCGACGGCGACCTCTTGGCCGTCCCCGCGACCGGGGCCTACTGCTGGTCCCTCGCGAGCAACTACAACTACCTCGGTCGCCCGGCCGTCGTCGCCGTGTCGGGTGGCGCGGCCCGCGTCATCGTGCGGGGCGAGACCGAGCACGACCTCCTCAGCCGCGATGCGGGATTGGACACGGAATGATCGAATACCGCGGACTGAAGGTCGCCCTGCTGGGCGCCGGATCGGTGGGCTCGCAGGTGGCGCGTCTGCTGCTCGAGCACGCCGACGAACTGGCGTCCCGTGCCGGAGCGAGCCTCGAGCTCATCGGCATCGCCGTGCGCGACGTCGACGCACCTCGCGACGTCGACCTGCCGAGGGAGCTGTACACGACCGATGCCGAGCAGCTCATCCTGAGCGCCGACATCGTGATCGAACTCATCGGCGGCATCGAGCCGGCGCGCAGCCACATCCTGCAGGCCATCAACGCCGGTGCCGACATCGTCACCGCCAACAAGGCGCTGCTCGCGACGCACGGCCCGGAACTGTTCGACGCCGCTGAGCAGGTCGGCGCCCAGCTGTACTACGAGGCGGCCGTCGCCGCGGCGATCCCGATCATCCGACCCCTGCGGGAGAGCCTCGCGGGCGACCGCATCAACCGGGTGCTCGGCATCGTCAACGGCAGCACGAACTACATGCTCGACCGGATGGACCGCTTCGGCGACACGATGGAGGACGCGGCAGCCGTCGCGAGCGAGCTCGGGTACCTCGAGGCCGACCCGACCCTCGACGTCGAGGGCTACGACGCGGCGCAGAAGGCGACCATCCTCGCGAGTCTCGCCTTCCACACCACCGTCCCCGTCGAGGCCGTCCACCGTGAGGGCATCACCGGGATCACGAAGGCGCAGGTCGACCTCGCCCGCAGCGAGGGATACGTCATCAAGCTGCTCGCGATCGCGGAGCGGATCGTCGATGAGACGACCGGCGAGGAGGGCCTCTCCGCCCGCGTCTACCCGGCGCTGATCGGTCGCGAGCACCCTCTGGCCGCCGTGCACGGCGGCAACAACGCCGTCTTCGTGGAGGCCGAGAACGCCGGAAGCCTGATGTTCTACGGCGCTGGCGCCGGCGGTAAGGAGACCGCCTCCGCGGTCCTCGGCGACCTCGTCTCCGCGGCCCGTCGTCACGTCGCCGGCGGCCCCGGTGTCGGCGAGTCCACGCACGCCGACCTGCCGGTCCTCGAGATCGGCCGCGTCACGACGCGATACCAGGTCACCCTCGAGGTGGCCGACGAACCCGGCGTGCTCGCCGCGGTCGCGGGGATCCTCAGCGACGGCGGCGTCTCGGTCGAGACCTTCCAGCAGTCCGTGGCCTCCTCGGATGGGACGCTGTCGACCGCTACCCTGGTCATCGGCACCCACCGGGCGCTCGAATCGGCCCTCGCGGCCACGGTCGAGCAGCTCGCCTCGAACGCCCACGTCGAGCGGGTCGTGTCCGTGCTCCGGGTCGAAGGAGCCGAGTAGGTGCCGAACCGCACGACCACCGACCGCGTCGCTCGCCGACCTCTCACCAGATTGCAGGCATCCCTATGAGTCACACCGAACCGCTTGCGATCGGACGCACCGTCACCGTGAAGGTGCCGGCGACCACCGCCAACCTCGGCCCCGGCTTCGACACGCTCGGTCTGGCGCTCGCCCTGTACGACGAGCTGACCGTCACGGTCCGCGAGGAGCCCGGCGTGTTCGTGGAGGTCATCGGTGTCGGCGCCGGCGAGGTGCCGACCGACGCCTCGAACCTCGTGATCACCGCGATCGCGCACGCTCTGCGTGCCTACGGCCACGACCTCCCCGGTCTCGACGTCGTCGCGCGGAACGTCATCCCGCACGGCCGCGGCCTCGGCTCCTCGGGCGCAGCGATCGTCTCCGGCATCATGGCGGCGAAGGGGCTCCTCGAGGGTCGGGTCGAGCTCGGTCCGGACGACCTCCTCCGGCTCGCGACGGAGATGGAGGGTCACCCCGACAACGTCGCTCCGGCGCTGTTCGGCGGCCTGACGATCGCGTGGACGACGGACGACGGCCCACAGCACAAGAAGCTCATCGTGCACCGCGGGGTCTCGCCGCTCGTGCTCGTCCCCGAGCACACGATGTCCACGGAACTCGCCCGCAGCCTGCAGCCCGCCAACGTGCCGCACGCCGACGCGGCGTTCAACGTCTCGCGTTCGGCGCTCCTCGTCGCCGCGCTCACGCAGAGCCCCGAGCTCCTGCTCGCGGCCACCGAGGACCGGCTCCACCAGAGCTACCGCGCCGCAGCGATGCCCGAGACGAACACCCTCATCACGCTGCTGCGCGAGCACGGCTTCGCCGCCGTCGTGTCCGGCGCCGGTCCGTCGATCCTCGTCCTCGCGGACGATCCCGGACGACGCCTCGAAGCCACCGCGCTGGTCGCCGAGCACGCCACCACCCCGTGGCAGTCGCTCATGCTCGCGGTCGACTTCAAGGGTGCTACAGTGGGAGGGCACCCGGCCCACCCCGCCTCTTCGGCGTAACCGGCTTCCGGGGCAATTCCGCACAATCATCGCTTTCGCACCAATTGATCGCGTCTGTTCGGGTCCCACCGTGTTTCCATCCTGCTGAGCAGCGCTCCGCCGGGTCGTCGCACCGGGCTATCCGCACAGGCTCTGCGTCGTGTGAACATCACCCACCCGCCGCACAGGATCCCGGTGCGATCGCCGCCTGCGCGAGACAGCTCTGTCTCGACGCAAGGGAAGGAAGACACACGTGACAGACGTCAACGA
The DNA here is from genome assembly GCF_001865025.1 of Plantibacter sp. MMLR14_011. Taxonomy (NCBI): domain Bacteria; kingdom Bacillati; phylum Actinomycetota; class Actinomycetes; order Micrococcales; family Microbacteriaceae; genus Plantibacter; species Plantibacter sp. MMLR14_011. Next base: position 3,397 of record NZ_MJGW01000094.1, on the reverse strand, counting down.
AGGCGCCTCAGGCGTCTCGCTGGATGCCGACCCGAAGACGCTCAAGGTCGCCGACCTGCAGCGTCTCGCCGCCGCTCTGGGAGTGGCCGGAGCCTCGAAGCTCCGCAAGGGCGAGCTGGTCGAAGCCATCCAGACCATCCAGAACAGCACCGACACCGACACCGACGCCGCGGCCACCGAGACCGCCGACGTCATCGAGTCGGTCTCCGCGCTCGAAGTCGCGCCGGAGGCACCGGTGCAGTCCAAGCTGCCTGAGCTCGACCTCGCGCTCGACCAGGCCTTCGGTGCCGAGAAGGCGGCCCCGCCGGCGCGACGCAAGTCCCGCCGGGCCACGACGGCCACCGTCGCCCCGAACGCGACCCCGATCGTCGGCGCCCCCGTCGTCGAGGCACCGGCTGCGCCGGCTGCCGCACCCGCCCCGGTCGAGGCCGAGGCGCCGTCCGCTCCGGCCGACGCGGCTCCGGCCGAGCAGTCCGACGACGCCGCCGCGACCGCTGCGTCGCAGAGCGCCGACGAGACGACCCCCGAGCAGACGCCCAGGCGTTCGCGCGGCAACCGCCGTGGGCGCGGACGCGATCGCGACCGCAACGCCGACGACGCCGAGCAGAACACGGCTGAGCAGGGCACCGGCGAGCAGGCCGGCGGCGAGCAGCGCCGCGCCGCACAGAACGCCTCCGAGCAGGACTCGAACGACGACGCCGCGAACACGGACGCCGACGACACCCAGGACGGCGAGCAGCAGGACGGCCAGTCGTCCGGCGGACGTCGCGGTCGCGGCCGTGGGCGCAACCAGAACAACGGTGGCCAGAACAACGGCAACCAGAACGCCGATGCCGGCCAGAAGGCCGACGCCAAGCAGGAGCAGCAGGGGCAGAACCGCGGCAACCAGGGCAACCAGGGCGCACCGGGCGACGAGTCCGAGGGTCGTGGCGGCCGCAGCCGCTACCGCGACCGCAAGCGTCGCGGTAGCGTGCAGAACGACGACGTCGAGCCCGAGATCGCCGAGGACGACGTCCTCATCCCGGTCGCCGGCATCCTCGACGTCCTCGACAACTACGCCTTCGTGCGCACCTCCGGCTACCTCCCGGGCACCAACGACGTCTACGTCTCCCTCGGCCAGGTGAAGAAGTACCACCTGCGCAAGGGCGACGCCGTCGTCGGGGCCATCCGTCAGCCGCGCGACAACGACAGCAGCAGCCGCCAGAAGTACAACGCGATCGTCAAGGTCGACTCCGTCAACGGCCTGTCCGTCGACGAGGCCGGCGCCCGCGTCGAGTTCGGCAAGCTGACCCCGCTGTACCCGCAGGAGCGCCTCCGTCTCGAGACGGAGCAGACGAAGCTCACGCAGCGCATCATCGATCTCGTCGCACCGATCGGCAAGGGTCAGCGCGGCCTGATCGTCGCCCCGCCGAAGGCCGGGAAGACCATCGTCCTGCAGCAGATCGCCAACGCGATCTCGATCAACAACCCTGAGGTCCACCTCATGGTCGTGCTCGTCGACGAGCGTCCCGAAGAGGTCACCGACATGCAGCGCACGGTGAAGGGTGAGGTCATCGCCTCCACCTTCGACCGTCCGGCCGAGGACCACACGACCGTCGCCGAACTCGCGATCGAGCGCGCCAAGCGTCTCGTCGAGCTCGGCCACGACGTCGTCGTGCTGCTCGACTCGATCACGCGTCTCGGTCGTGCCTACAACCTCGCCGCACCCGCCTCGGGTCGGATCCTCTCCGGTGGTGTCGACGCCGCGGCGCTGTACCCGCCGAAGCGCTTCTTCGGTGCCGCTCGCAACATCGAGAACGGCGGATCCCTCACGATCCTCGCGACCGCGCTCGTCGAGACCGGTTCCAAGATGGACGAGGTCATCTTCGAGGAGTTCAAGGGCACCGGCAACTCGGAGCTCCGGCTCTCGCGCCAGCTCGCCGACAAGCGGATCTTCCCGGCCGTGGACGTCAACGCGTCCTCGACCCGCCGCGAGGAGATGCTGCTCGCCCCCGACGAGGTCAAGGTCACCTGGAAGCTGCGTCGTGCCCTCGCCGGCCTCGACCAGCAGCAGGCCCTCGAGGTCGTCCTCGGCAAGCTGAAGGAGACCACGTCCAACGTGGAGTTCCTCGTCCAGATGCAGAAGTCGATGCCCGCACCGACCTCGCACAGCCACGGACACGAGAACAACCACCGCTAGCGGTCCCGACCGACCCCATCCGTACCCGCGCCGCACCGGCATCGGGAACGGGTGGGGTCGGTCCCGTTTCGCCCCCGGTGCCGCATGATGGTGATGAAGGAAGAGAACGATGTTCGAATCAGTTGAGACGCTCGTCGCCGAGCACAAGGATCTCCAGGATCAGCTCGCCGACCCGGCGGTCCACGCCGACCCCGCGCGGTCGAAGAAGATCAACCGCCGCTACGCCGAGCTGTCGAAGATCATCGCGGCCTACCACACCTGGCAGGCGACGCAGGAGGACCTCGACGCCGCTCGCGAACTCGCCAAGGAGGACGAGGCGTTCGCCGAGGAGGTGCCGGTGCTCGAAGAACTGCTGGTGACCAACCAGGAGAAGCTCCGCCGTCTCCTCATCCCGCGCGACCCCGACGACGGCCGCGATGTCATCATGGAGATCAAGGGTGGCGAGGGCGGCGCGGAGAGCGCGCTCTTCGCCGCCGACCTGCTCCGGATGTACCTGCACTACGCGGAGTCCAAGGGGTGGAAGACCGAGCTCCTCGAACGCACCGAGAGCGACCTCGGCGGCTACAAGGACGTCCAGGTGGCGATCAAGTCGAACGCGACCGACCCGTCGCAGGGGGTCTGGGCGCACCTCAAGTACGAGGGCGGCGTGCACCGCGTGCAGCGTGTGCCTGCCACCGAGTCTCAGGGCCGCATCCACACCTCCACGACGGGAGTCCTCGTCTTCCCCGAGGTCGATGAGCCGGAGGAGGTCGAGATCAGCCAGAACGACCTGAAGATCGACGTCTACCGGTCGAGCGGCCCCGGCGGTCAGTCGGTCAACACCACGGACTCCGCGGTGCGCATCACCCACCTGCCGACCGGCATCGTGGTGTCGATGCAGAACGAGAAGAGCCAGCTGCAGAACCGTGAGGCCGGTATGCGCGTGCTCCGCGCCCGAATCCTCGCGCGTCAGCAGGAGGAGCAGGCCGCTCTCGACAGCGCTGCCCGCAAGACACAGATCCGCACCATGGACCGCTCCGAGCGCATCCGCACCTACAACTTCCCCGAGAACCGCATCGCCGACCACCGGACCGGGTACAAGGCCTACAACCTCGACGGCGTCATGAACGGCGCGCTCGGGCCGATCATCGAATCGGCGATCACCGCCGACGAGGAAGCGCGCCTGGCCGACATCGGCGACCAGGACTAGGACTCGAGAGCGCAGTCGTGGTCGTCATC
>NZ_MJGW01000093.1:0-315 GCF_001865025.1 Plantibacter sp. MMLR14_011 | reverse complement strand
CACGCAATGACGACGGCTTTTACCGAAGTCTCCCGGGACTATGATGATCTGTGGCTTTTGACCAGGGATTACCGGGGCTGGATGCTGAAAAAGCTTCTTAATCATTTAAATATGCAGGCTGACAGCCGGTTTGCAGACCTTGGTGGTGGGACCGGTATCTTCACACATCTGCTCAGCCAGGCTGTGCCGCTGGAATCTGAAGCGATATGCGTGGACCCCTCAGGCGCCATGCTCCTGAATGCTGAACAATACAGCGGCATCCAGACCCGTTGTGCATCCGCTGAAGCGTTCATTGACAGCGGGGTGCAACTGGAC
>NZ_MJGW01000092.1:0-358 GCF_001865025.1 Plantibacter sp. MMLR14_011 | reverse complement strand
TCCGATGCGGTGTGGAACACCAGGTTAAAGAATTGTCACCGGAATCCGGTAACAACAGTGTTTCAGGGCCACAAAAACAGGCTACCATGAGCCAGAAACATCCACTCCAGACCGAGGTTTAGCGTGCCGAGCATATTCACAGGGACATCAAAGAGCCAACGGACGATTCGACACCTTTCACTCAGCGGATTGTTCGTCCTGAGCAGTGCGTCCGTGTCCGCGGCCGCTGACGCCGACCTGGAAAACCGTTTCCCCCAGTGCATCGAACACCTGGAAAGCCAGGCCATCGAGGCGGGTGTGTCATCACAAACGGCGGGCGAAGTGCTGGCAGGCGCAGAATACCTGGAGCGAGTGATAG
>NZ_MJGW01000091.1:0-227 GCF_001865025.1 Plantibacter sp. MMLR14_011 | reverse complement strand
GCGATGCGCCCGCGGCTCATCACGACGATGCGGTGGGCGATGCTGAGGCACTCACCGACCTCCGACGTCGTGTAGACGACCGCGAGGCCGTTCCTGGCGCGCTCGGCGAGGAGCTTGAAGACCTCGGCCTTGGCGCCGATGTCGATGCCCCGGCTCGGCTCGTCGAGCAGGATGACGTCGGGCTGCGTGGCCAGCATCTTGCCGATGACGACCTTCTGCTGGTTGCC
>NZ_MJGW01000090.1:0-333 GCF_001865025.1 Plantibacter sp. MMLR14_011 | reverse complement strand
TCCCACACCTTGTAGGATTCCATGAACTCCTGCTGGCTTTCATAGACGCGCTTGAAGTCAGCATCCTTGGAGGCTTCTTCTTCGAGCACTTCCTGAGTTACTTCCTTCAGCTTGAGCAGAACGTCGCGGGGGATCTGATCGGCCTGAACGCCCTTGTCCTGGAACTCGGCCAGAACCTTGCCGTTCTTGTACTCGCCTTCTGCGAGACCACGCGTGGTCGCTGCGGTGCAAGAAGCCTCAACCAGCGCCTTCTGGGCGTCAGTCGCACGAGCCCACTCATCCTTGTTGATCAGCATATACTGAGCCGTGAACTGCTGGTGCCAGCCCGGGAAC
>NZ_MJGW01000089.1:0-301 GCF_001865025.1 Plantibacter sp. MMLR14_011 | reverse complement strand
TCCGTGCATTCCTTCCGCGGCCCCGGTCTTGAGAAGGGGCTGCAGATTCTGGCGGACATCAAGAGCAAGTTCGGTGTCCCTATCATTTCCGATGTTCACGAGCCTGAGCAGGCTGCACCTGCCGCAGAAGTTTGCGATATCATCCAATTGCCGGCTTTCCTGAGCCGACAGACGGATCTTGTTGTTGCCATGGCAGAAACCGGGGCGGTCATCAACATCAAGAAGGCCCAGTTCCTGGCGCCACAGGAAATGAAGCACATCATTGCGAAGTGCGGGGAAGCCGGTAACGACAAGGTGATCC
>NZ_MJGW01000088.1:0-448 GCF_001865025.1 Plantibacter sp. MMLR14_011 | reverse complement strand
AATTTCAATTATAAAATCAAAGCCACTAAAGTAACCCTCAATGTCAGCGGTCTGGTTATTTTTTGAACGGACGCTGGCTCGCTGAAGTCGCTTTTATGCTTCATAAAAGAGCACCTCAAACCTTAGAAACAGGACTGAGACCATGCCATACGCAAAAGACGTTGACGCCATCGCTTCCCTGCTGAAGCAAAACCCGACCTGGAACGCCATCAAGCCCGAGCACGCGGCCCGCATGCGCGCCCAGAACAAATTCAAGACTGGTCTGGACATCGCCAAGTTCACCGCGAAAATCATGCGCGAAGACATGGCGAACTACGACAAGGACACGGCTCAGTACACCCAGTCCCTGGGTTGCTGGCATGGCTTCATCGGTCAGCAGAAGCTGCTGTCCATCAAGAAGCACTTCGGTACCACCAAGCGTCGTTACCTGTACCTGTCTGGCTGGATG
>NZ_MJGW01000087.1:0-288 GCF_001865025.1 Plantibacter sp. MMLR14_011 | reverse complement strand
TTGTAGGGCATGCCCTGGATTGCCACCAGGGAGATAATCTGGCGTTGGTCCTGTGGCAATCTTGCCATCGCAGCGTCCACTCGGTGCCATTCGATCTCTTTGGTGGTCTGGTGCTCGCCATTGATCACCTGGCCATCCGTCAACTCCGGATGTTCCGCGGCGTCCCGCCGAACCTTACGCGCGCGACACTCGTCTATCCAGACGTTACGGCAAACCCGGAATGCCCACTTGGTAAGGTCGGCGTCGTCCGGCATGTCCCGGGTCAACAAACGCTCCACCGTATTCTGT
>NZ_MJGW01000086.1:0-247 GCF_001865025.1 Plantibacter sp. MMLR14_011 | reverse complement strand
CCCGCCAGGCCCCGACGCTCATCCTCTCCGCCCCGCTCGGCCTGACGCTCGCGTTCATCGGCATCGCCCTCGTGTTCATGGCGCTCCCGATCCGTCGACAGGTCCGGGGGCGTGCCGTGCGCCGCGTGGACCCGCACTACGCGACCCGCGTGGTGGTGCTGGCGAAGGCCTCGAGCATCTGCGGCGCCCTGTTCGGCGCGCTGGCGCTCGGACTGATCGTGTACCTCCTGACCCGCGCGGTCCTGCC
>NZ_MJGW01000085.1:0-316 GCF_001865025.1 Plantibacter sp. MMLR14_011 | reverse complement strand
AGTAGATGATTCCCGGCGGGCAGCTCACCCGTATCGAACCCACTGGCTCGGAGCGGGAATGATCGATGACTTCCTGTGCCGCATCGGCCTCGACCAGCATTGCCACGCAGTGGCGATAATACTCTTTCCCTACCTCCGTAACAGTGAAGACACGCGGTGAGCGATTAATCAGCCGGGTATCAAGCCGACTCTCGAGCTCTGCCACGCGCCGGCTCAACTTGGATTTGGGTAACCCAAGTGCCCTGCCCGCTGGCGCAAATCCGCCGTGATCTACCACCTTCACGAAGTAAAAAAGATCGTTCAGATCCTGCATATA
>NZ_MJGW01000084.1:0-202 GCF_001865025.1 Plantibacter sp. MMLR14_011 | reverse complement strand
CCTGTGGACAGGCAGGGCGACCTGGACGCGGGTGATCCGTCCGGAGTCGACCATGAAGCCGCGTCCGAGCGGGAAGTCCGACCGTGTGCACCGCGGGAAGGCGGTGCGGAACAGGGTCAGGCCGTCGGTCTCCTCCGGCTGCAGGGCGATGCCGGCGCGGGCGGTCTTCAGCTCGCCGAAGAGCTGCCACGCGCTCGGAGCC
>NZ_MJGW01000083.1:0-67123 GCF_001865025.1 Plantibacter sp. MMLR14_011 | reverse complement strand
CTGCAGTTGTGCGCACGTGCGGGTTTCGCCGGCTGCGCGTGACTCCGCTGCGGCGGCCTCGACGCGCTCGATGATGCCCTGGGCGATGGGCGCCGTGGTGAAGAGATGCACCCAGGCCATGCCGTCCGCTGCGGGCTCGAACTCCACCCGACGGTCCGCCTCGGACCGCCGGGCGCGGGCGGTGATCGACTCGGGGTGCAGTCGCTCGCGCAGGATGCGGGCGCGTCTGCGGAGGTTCGCGTTGGTCGACTCTTCCGCAACCGGCAGGACCTCAGCGAGGAACACCGTTCGCCCTGCGGTCGGCACGTCGCCGAGCTGGTCCATGATCGTCTGCGCATGACGGGCGGAGATACGACCGGCCTCAAGTGAGGCAAGCACAGCCGGCGCTTCGTTGACGAGCAGTTCGGCATCGTTGGTCGCACGCTGAACGGTCCGTTCCGGCGTCCGTGTCGCCATCGCGAGCGCCGCACAGGTCGACCGGCGCGACAGGGCCTGCCGTTCCGCCGGCGGGAAGATCGCCGGGACCGTGGCGTCGGCGAAGGCGTCCGCGTAGGCAGCGGAACGGGCCAGCAGTCGGGCCTCCTCGGCGTCCAGCTTGGCGCGACGCCGCTGGATGTCCGCGTACTGGTCCGAGAACTCCGCGAGGCGCGCGGCGTATTCGTCGCTCGCGCGGATCGCGGTGGTGCTGGTCTCGGTCATGGAACCAGTCCATCATGGACCACTGACATTCCAGATGTTGAGTCGGCCCGGTTGTGGAGGTGTCCTCGTGTGCCCTTCGACAGGCTCAGGGACCGGTTGAGGTTGCCCGGACGGGGGCGGAGTCGCGACGCGTCAGCTCGCGGCGTCGTCGGCTTCGAGCTGCAACCAGTCCTCGAAGTGCTGGCGCATCGCGCGCCTTGCGGCCTCGGCGTCTCGAGCGGCCAGGGCATCGACGACGGCGTAATGCACGCTGTCGGTCCGCCGGACGCCGCGCTCGTCCGGCTGCTCCACCTCGAGCGCGCGGAGTCGACGCTGCCGGATCGTCTCGCGGAGCACGTGACTGAAGCCCTCGTGCATGAGTCGGAAGATCGGGTCGTCGACGATGGCGTTCAGTCGGCTGTGGAAGTCGACGTCGGCCTCGAGCGCCGCATCGTGATCCTCGGCGAGCGTCGCGGCGATCATGCGGTCGACGTCGCCGCGCAGCACCGCGACCGCTTCGTCGGTGACGAGCCCGGCCGCCGCCTCGGCGACGGTCTCCTCCAGCATCATGCGCGACCGGGCGAACTGGTCGTCGGACAGGTAGCCCAGCTGACGGGAGATGGTGAACCAACTGCGGACGAAGTCGTCGCCCGGGGCGTCGATGGAGGTGCCCCGACCCTGGGTGCGGTGGAGGAAGCCGAGCCGTTCGAGGACGGCGAGCTGCTCGCGGAGGGCGCCGCGGCTCATCTGCAGTGCCTCGCCGAGTTCGCGTTCGGGCGGCAGACGCCGCGCGGAGGTGCCGGGCTCCGGCGTGGCCAGCTCAACGAGCCTCGCCACGAGCGCTTCGAGCGGCTCCGCCATCTTGCCCCCTCGATTGGTCCGACCAGTGTCGATGGTAGCCGGTGCTGCTGGCCGCTCTTCGACAGGCTCAGGGACCACGGTGTGGGGCTCAGGGACCGGGCGGGGCTCAGGGATGCGCCCATCGACGCAACACGCCCGCCCCGACGGATCGGGACGGGCGTGGAGACGACGTGTGTTGGCTAGACCGCCTGGAGGGCCTGGACCGCGCTCGTGAAGAAGGCGAGACCGTCGACACCGGAGCGCATGGCGACCGGGGTGTCGGGACCGAAACCGGGCTCGATCGCGTGCTCGGGGTGCGGCATGAGGCCCACGACGTTGCCGGCTGGGTTCGTGAGGCCGGCGATGTCGTCGAGCGAACCGTTCGGGTTCACGCCCGCGTAGCGGAACGTGACGAGGCCCTCGCCCTCGACGCGTGCCAGGGTCTCGGCGTCGGCGATGTAGCCGCCGTCGGCGTTCTTGAGCGGGATGGTGATCTCCTGCCCCTTCGAGAACTGGTGGGTCCAGGCGGTGTCGGCGTTCTCGACCGTGAGCAGCTGGTCGCGACGGATGAACTGCTGGTGGGCGTTCCGGATGAGGCCACCGGGCAGCAGGTGCGCCTCGACGAGCATCTGGAAGCCGTTGCAGATCCCGAGGATCGGCATGCCCTTGCCGGCGGCGTCCTTCAGCTCGGTCATGATCGGCGAGACCGCGGCGATCGCGCCGGCACGGAGGTAATCGCCGTAGCTGAAGCCACCGGGCAGGATCACGGCGTCGACACCCTGGAGGTCGTGGTCGCCGTGCCAGAGCGCGACGGGCTCGGCACCCGCCATGCGGACCGCGCGCTGGGCGTCGCGGTCGTCGAGTGAACCGGGGAAGGTGATGACACCGATACGGGTCGTCATGCCTCGGAGCCCTCGGGGTAGTGGATGGCCACGACGTCCTCGATCACGGCGTTCGAGAGGATGTCGTCGGCGATCTGCTGCACCGTGGCGCGCGTGGCGTCGGTGATGGGGCCGTCGACCGTGAGCTCGAACCGCTTGCCGATGCGGACATCGGTGAACTCGCTCTTGCCGAGACGCGCGAGGGCGCCGGCGACGGCCTTGCCCTGGGGGTCCAGCAGTTCGGCTTTCGGCATGACTTCTACGACGATGGTCGGCACGGAGGTCTCTTTCGTTGCGACGCGGCGGGGATGCGAACAGTCTAGCGCCGAGCGCACGACGCCCGTCCGACGGCGGTGCCTCGGCGCCGCGTCGTGGTCAGCGGGTCATTCCGGGAGGGCGGCGTCCGCTTCGTTCGCGTCGCCGGCGATGCCGCGGGCGAGCGTCTTGTTGCGGAAGAAGTCCGGTCGGAGCTTCGCCTGGATGAGCATGATGACGATGCCCGCCACGATGATGATCATGCCGAGGATGAACACGAGCCCGACACCGCCGATGTTCGACCCGCTGCCGTAGTCGGGGTCCGCGCTCTCGATGATCGTGGTGAAGAAGAGCACGCCCAGGATGAGACCGCCGACGAGCGGGGAGAAGAACTGGAAGAAGAAGTTCCGTGCGCTCGAGAACCACCGCTTCCGGAAGTACCAGACGCACGCGAACGCGGTCAGGCCGTAGTAGAAGCAGATCATCATGCCGAGGGTCGTGATCGTGTCCCAGAGGACGTCCTCGGAGATGAAGCGCATGACCGCGTAGAACGCCGACGCGACGACACTCGAGACGATCGTCGCGTAGCCGGGCGTGAAGAACTTCGGGTGCACCTTCGAGAACTTCGGCGACAGCGCGCCGTAGTGTCCCATCGCGAGCAGGGTCCGCGCAGGGGAGACGAACGTCGACTGCAGTGAGGCGGCCGAGGACGACAGCACCGCGATCGACACGAGGATCGCGAGCGGGCCGAGGATGGGCCCCGCGAGCGAGAAGAACACGTTGCCCTGGATGTCCTCGTTGCCGAGACCGAACTCGCCGTCGCCGACGCCCGCGTAGTTGATGAGCGCGACCGACAGGAACAGGTAGAGGACGACGATGATGATGACGGTCGCGGTGGCGGCCTTGCCCGGCGTCGAGCTCGACCCCTTCGTCTCCTCGCTCATCGTCAGCGTGACGTCCCAACCCCAGAAGATGAAGATGGAGAGTGAGAGGCCGGCGGCGAAGGCGCTGAACGAGCCGACGGCGAACGGGTTGAACCAGTCGAGCGAGATCGGGAGGGCGTCGAACGCGTCTCCGCCCGCCACGTGCGCGAAGGCGACGATGCCGAACAGGACCATCACGAGCAACTGGAAGCCCACGAGCACGTACTGCAGCTTCTGCGTCGTCTGCATGTCGCGGTAGGAGATGAGCGTCGCCCCGAGCATGAACGCCAGACAGGTGATGACGTTGATGAAGGGGTTCGACGTGAGGCCGGCGATGTCGGGGTTCTGGAAGATCTGCGACAGCATCAGGTAGAAGAAGTCGACCGCGATGCCCGCGAGGTTCGAGAGCACGACGATGGTCGCGGCGATGAGGCCCCAACCGGCCATCCAACCGACCCACGGGCCGAACGCGCGCGTCGCCCAGGTGAACGAGGTGCCGGAGTCCGGCATGCGGCTGTTGAGTTCCCGGTAGCCGAAGGCGACGAGCAGCATCGGGATGAAGCCGACGAGGAAGATGGCCGGCACGTGGGTGCCGACCTCCGCGACCGTCGGACCGAGGGCGCCGGTCAGGGTGTACGCCGGGGCGATGCACGAGATGCCGATGACGATCGCACCGATGAGGCCGACGGTGCCGGCGCCGAGGCCTTTCTTGGAGAGGGCGCCCGTCGCGGTCGTCTCGGGGTGGGCGACGTCGCGAGGCGGGGTGGTTTCGGGAGGAGTCATGTCGGGTCTCCGAGGGTCAGCACGGAGTCGCGGGGCACGACCACCATGGGTACGGGGAGCTCACGCAGCATCTTCGCTGCCGTGGAGCCGAGGAAGAGGTGCTTCGGGGTGGCGAGTCGGCTGGAACCGACGAGCACGATCTCCGCGGGCTTCCACTCGAGGTTCGAGACGGCGTCCTCGATGCGGGTGCCCGAGGCGATCTCGGTGGTCACGTCGATGTCCTTCGGCAGGTGCTCGGTCGCGTAGGCGAGGACCTCCGCCGCGTGCGACTCGGCCCTTGCGGTCGCCTCGGGGTGCTCGGCGCCCTCCGGCTGGTCGAGCGCGACGAGCGAGACCAGCCGGAGCGGGATGACCGCGTTCTTTGCGACGACGATGGCCGCGTCGAGCAGCTGGTGCGCGCCGGCACGGGTGCCGATCGCGCAGGTGATCCGGCTGACCGTTCCTCCGGTGGGCTGGGCCTCGAGGAGGTCCCGGCTGCCGACCGGAGCGAGGGCGACCGGGACGACCGCCGAGTGCAGGAGCGTGTTCGCGACGCTGCCGAGCGTGAACCGCCCGAGGAGTCCACCGCGCGCCGCACCGATGATGATGAGCCCGCCCTCGAGGATGCGGGAGGCCTCCAAGAGGCCCTCGGCGAACGACTCGTCGTACACGAGGTGCGTCTTGGCGGTGATGTCGGCTGGGACCGCGTCGAGCGCCTCGGCGAGCCAGCGTTCGGCCGTCTCACGGAGGAACCGTTCGTACCCGGGATCGGCCGGGGTGATCGTCGGGCGTTCCTCGTTCGCGAGCACGAGGACGATGTCGAGCCGGGCTCCGGTGGTCCGAGCGATCCGGATGCCGAGCGCGAGCGCGTCGCGTCCCGCCGGCGTATCGGTGTAGCCAACGATGTATCTCATCTGGTGTTCGCTTTCGATCGGGTGCGAAGGTGCCGGACTGCACGGCGGCGTGCGGGTGTTTCGTTGGTGCAGGGTATCGACGGGGGTGGCCCTTCGACAAGCTCAGGGACCGGAGGTGGTGGGCGGGGAGCGGAGCGGGCCCCGCTCCCCGGATCGCTACGCCTGGTGGCGGGCGATGATCGCCTCAGCGGTGTCGGCGCCCTTGCGGATCGCGCCGTCCACGTGCTGGTAGCCCTCGGCGGCGAGGTCGCTCGTCGACCAGAAGATCGGACCGACCGGCGTCGACTGCATGGCGCCGTAACGCGAGAGGCCGCCCAGGTCGAAGCTCGCCGCGTACGCGCCTCGCGTCCACTCCTCGCTGCCCCAGTCACTCTCGTAGTAGACGACGGGGGAGAGGGCCTGCTCGCCGTAGTAGTGGGAGAGCGAGGTGAGGATCCGCTCGCGACGCTCCTCGGCGCTCAGCTTGAAGACCTCGTCGGCGCGCTCGTCCGAGACGAACCCGACGAGCGTGCCGCGCGGGTCCTCGTGGTTCGTGTTGTCGTAGGCCTCGTGGACGAGCTCGTACGGGCTGAACGCGGTGGCCGACAGGCCGTCCGCGCGCCAGAACGGCGTCTCGTACACGGCGTGGACCTTGATGACGAGCCCGAGCGACATGTGCTGGTGCATCTGGTGGCTGAGGCGCGGCAGCGGCGGCTGGAAGTCGATGCGGGAGTAGAGGTTCGGCGGGACGGCGACGATCGCGTACCGCGCGTTGACCGTCACGCTGTCCGCCTCGGCCGAGACGCCGGCGTCGGACCACTCGAGGCGACGCACGGGCGAGGACAGGTGGACGTCGTCGCCGAGGGCCTCGGCGAGCTTGATCGGGACCTGCTGCAGGCCGCCGACGACGCGCTTGTCGAGGATGAAGTCGGCCTCGACGAGGTGGGTGAAGCTGCCGGCGGACGCCGCCATGAGGAGCGCCTGCAGGAGCGAGAAGGAGTGGGAGGGCTTCGTGAGCATCGCGGCGGCGATGAAGAGGGCGATGTTGTCGCGCGCCTCGGCGTCGTCCGTCTGCTCGGCGAGCCAGGCGCTCCACGAGATGCGGTCGTACTCCTTCGCCCGGGCGTGCGCCCACGGCTCGGAGACGCCGACCTCCTCCACGAGCTCGTCGAGCAGGGCGATGAGTCGCTCCATCTCCGCTGCGGTCGACTCGGCGACGGGGAAGATGTCACCCGTGAAGCGGGTGCGCACGCCCTCGGCATTGACGTAGACGCTGTCGCCCTCGCGGTACCGGGAGTAGGTGTCGAGCCCGAGCTCCTCGAGCGTGGCGAGCAGCGCGGTCTGGTCGGGGGAGACCCACTGGCCGCCCAGCTCGAGCATGGCTCCGTCGATGTGGTTCGTCCAGAGGCGACCACCGACGCGGTCGCGCGCCTCGAGGACGGCGACGGACAGGCCCGCCGCCCGGAGCTTGGTGGCGGCCGTGAGCCCGGAGGCCCCGGCGCCGATGATGACGACGTCGCGTTCGATAGCGCTCATGAGGTGTCTTCCTGTTCGTGGCCCTTCGACGAGCTCAGGGACCGGGGTGGTGCTCGGGTGACCGGGTGGTGCTCGGGTGACCGGGTGGTGCTCGGGACCGGGGTGGTGCTCGGGTGGTGCTCGGGCCCGGCGCCGATAGTCGAGTATGGCGGATTCGGCGGTCGGATGGAACCGAGGATGGCGAGGTCGCCGGTCGGATCGGCGATCGGCGACGGTTTCCGTTGTGCCGACCGAGGTAGATCAGCCGATGGGCGTCATGGTGTACTTCGTGTACAGGTACTCGTGGATGCCCTCGAGCCCGCCCTCGCGTCCGATGCCCGACTGCTTGACCCCACCGAACGGTGCTGCGGCGTTCGAGATGACGCCGACGTTGAGGCCCATCATGCCGGTCTGCAGACGGCCGATCATGCGCTGTCCGCGGGCGAGGTCGGTGGTGAACACGTAGGAGACGAGCCCGTACTCGGTGTCGTTCGCGAGCCGCACGGCCTCATCCTCGTCGTCGAACGGCACGATCGCGAGGACCGGGCCGAAGATCTCCTCGCGGAGGATGTCGGACCCCGGCACGACGCCGGTGACGACCGTCGGCTGGAAGAAGGTGCCCGGTCCGTCGACGGCCTCGCCGCCGGTGAGGACCTCGGCGCCGCGCTCGACGGCGTCGCCCACGAGGGTCTTCGCCTTCGTGACCGCGCGGTCGTCGATGAGTGGGCCGATCGTCACGCCGTCATCGGTACCACGACCGATGCGGAACGCGTTCACCTTGTCGGTGACGCGCTTCGCGAACTCGTCCGCGACGTCGCGGTGGACGATGAAGCGGTTCGCCGCGGTGCACGCCTGTCCGATGTTGCGGAACTTGGCGGCCATCGCGCCCTCCACGGCCTTGTCGAGGTCGGCGTCCTCGAACACGACGAACGGGGCGTTGCCGCCGAGCTCCATCGAGGTGCGGAGGACGTTCTTCGCGGACTGCTCGATGAGCTTCTGACCGACGGCCGTCGATCCTGTGAAGCTCAGTTTGCGGAGCCGCGGGTCGGCGATGATCGGGCCGGAGACCGCGGAGGAGCTGGAGGTGGTGATGACGTTCACGACGCCTGCGGGGAGCCCGGCGTCCTCGAGCAGCTTCACGAAGTACAGGGTTGTGAGCGGGGTGAGCTCGGCGGGCTTGACGACGACCGTGCAGCCGGCTGCGAGCGCCGGGGCGATCTTGCGGGTCGCCATCGCGAGGGGGAAGTTCCACGGGGTGATGAGGAAGCACGGGCCGACGGGGTGCTGCGAGACGGTCATCATGCCGGTGCCCTCGGGGTTCGACCCGTAGCGTCCCGAGATGCGGACGGCCTCCTCGGAGAACCAGCGGAGGAACTCACCACCGTAGGTGACCTCGCCGTTCGCCTCGGCGAGCGGCTTGCCCATCTCGAGCGTCATGAGGAGGGCGAACTCCTCGCGACGCTCCTGCAGGAGGTCGAAGGCCTTCCGGAGGATGTTGGAGCGGGTGCGGGGAGCGGTCGCCGCCCACTCGTCCTGGGCTGCGACCGCGGCGTCGAGGGCCGCCGTGCCGTCGGCGACCGAGGCGTCCGCGATCGTCTTGATGACGTCGCCGGTGGACGGGTCGCTCACGTCGAGCGTCGCGCCCTCCGTCGCGTCGCGCCAGACGCCTCCGATGAACAGGCCGTTCGGGACCTTGGCGAGCAGATCGGTTTCACGTGCGTCGGTCATGGGGGGAGCTCCTTGGTGGTGTCGGTGCCGTCGGTCACAGTGTTTCAGCGTGCATGCCCCTCGACAAGCTCAGGGTCCGGGGTTGTGCTGCGGGGGCCGCCTCGGTCCCTGCCCTTCGACAGGCTCAGGGACCGGCGGGTGTGGCGTCAGTTCGCGGCGAGCGCCTCGAGGACGACGTCGAGTCCTTCGTCGAGCAGTTCGAGGGGGATGGTCAGTGGTGGGAGGAAGCGGACCACGTTGCCGTAGGTGCCGCAGGTCAGGACGATGACGCCGGCCTGGTGAGAGGCCTTCGCGACGCGTGCTGTGAGGGCGGCGTCGGGCTCGCCGGTGGCCGGGTCGACGAACTCGACCGCCATCATGGCGCCGCGCCCGCGGATGTCGCCGATGCGCGGGTCGGAGGTCTGCGCCGCGGTGAAGCGGTCGACGATGCGGGTTTCGATCGCCCGGGCCGAGGCTGCGAGGTCCTCCTCCTCGTACGCTTCGATCGCCGCAAGGGCGGCGACACAGGCGAGTGGGTTGCCACCGTAGGTGCCACCGAGCCCGCCGGCGTGCGGGGCGTCCATGATCTCCGCGCGTCCGGTGACGGCGGAGAGTGGCAGGCCCCCCGCGATGCCCTTGGCGGTGATGATGAGGTCGGGCACGATGTCGAAGCGCTCGGACGCGAACATCGCACCCGTGCGGGCGAAGCCGGTCTGCACCTCGTCGGCGATGAAGACGACGTCGTTCGTGCGGGCCCAGTCGAGCAGGGCCGGCAGGAAGCCGTCCGCCGGGACGATGAAGCCGCCTTCGCCCTGGATGGGTTCGATGATGATCGCCGCGAGATTGTCTGCGCCGATCTGCTTCTCGATCTGGGTGATCGCGCGCTGCGCCGCTTCGGGGCCGGTGAGCCCGCCGTCGCGGAAGGGGTAGGACAGCGGTGCGCGGTACACCTCGGAGGCGAAGGGACCGAAACCGCTCTTGTACGGCATGGACTTGGCGGTGAGGGCCATCGTCAGGTTCGTGCGGCCGTGGTACGCGTGGTCGAAGGCGACGACCGCCTGCTTCTTCGTGTGGCTGCGGGCGATCTTCACCGCGTTCTCGACCGCTTCGGCGCCCGAGTTGAACAGTGCCGTCCGCTTGGCGTGGTCGCCGGGGGTGAGGCGGTTGAGCGCCTCGGCGACCTCGACGTAGGAGTCGTAGGGGGTGATGGTGAAGCAGGTGTGGGTGAACTCCTGCAGCTGTCGGGTGACGGCCTCGACGACGCGCGGGTTGCTGTTGCCCACGCCGGTCACGGCGATGCCGGACCCGAGGTCGATCAGGGAGTTGCCGTCGACGTCGACGAGGACGCCACCGCCCGCGCCGGCCGCGAACACCGGCATCGTCGTGCCGACGCCGGACGCGACCGCAGCGTGTTTCCGGGCCATGAGTTCCTCGGAGATCGGTCCGGGGATGGCGGTGACGAGGCGACGTTCCTGGGGGAGCGAGGGTCCGCCGAGGATGGAGGGCGCGGGGGCTGCGGTGCTGCTCGTCATCGGTACTCCTTCGGCTGCCGCGTCCGGCGGGGGCGCCGAGGTCGTCCGCGAGCAGTGCCACCAGGCTAGGCAGCGGTCCGCATCGGTACAGTCGACAGTCTGTCCATACCAGCGGCTTCAGTTGGACGATCCGGCATCCCTGCGTAGACTCGCGCCATGGCACCGACGCTGCAGGACCTCCTCAACCACCGTGCGCTCGGCCTGAAGCTCGTGGTGGCAGGAACCGAGGGCGCCCTCGACCGGCAGGTCGCCTGGGTCTCCGGGTCGGACCTGCCGGACCCCACGCCCTTCCTCCTCGCCGACCAGGTGCTGCTCACGACGGGCACGCAGTTCGGGACCGCCGTGTCGACGACGCAGGTCGAGGCGTACGTCGCCCGCCTCGCCGACGCCGGTGTCGCCGGACTGGGGTTCGGTACCGAGGTGATCACGGCCGGGACACCGCCGGAACTCGCCGAGGCCTGCGCGGCGCACGGGATGCCGCTCGTCGAGGTCCCGTACCGCACGCCGTTCATCGCCGTCATCCGGTACGCGGCCGACCTCCTCACCGAGGCGGCTCGGGCGAGGGACGCCTGGGCACTGGGCGCCCAGCGCGCGATCGCGTTCGCCGCGCTCCGCCCCGACGCGACGGTCGCCGTCGTCACCGAACTCGCGCGGTCCCTCGGCGCCTGGGTCGTGCTCTTCGACGCGCACGCGACCCCGGTGGCGATCGCGGGCGACGGGCCCACCGCCGGTCCCGAGGCCGAGCGCCTCCTGGAGCGGGTGGCCGGCGAGGCCACCATGCTCCTGAGCCGCGGACAGCGTTCGGGGGCGACGCTCGCGAGCCGCACCCGCACGGTGTCGCTCCAGACCCTCGGTCGGCGCGGGGACCTCCGGGGCGTGCTCGCCATCGACGGGACCGACGGCCCGTTGGACGCCGCGGCCCAGAGCGTCGTGACCTCCGTCGTCGCCATCGCCGGGCTCACCCTCGAGCAGGGCGGCGCACTCGGACGGGCGGGGCGCTCGCTGCGCACCGGTGTCTGGCAGCTGCTCCGCGCCGGACAGGCCACCGCGGCGCGCGAGGTCGCCGAACAGCTCGGCACGCCGTTGCCGAGCGGAGCTGTTCGTGTCGGCGTCTGCTCCGGGCCGACCGACGGGCGCGAGGCGCTCCTCACCGAGCTGGAACGGGCCGAGACGCTCGGTCCGGGTTCGCTCTTCGTCGCCGAGCAGGACGGACGGCCCGTCCTGCTTCTCGCAGCGGCTGAGGGGGACACCGAGACGGACGTCGATCGGGCGGTCGAGGCGGTGATCGCGGCGGCCCCCGCACGCCGGCTCGGACTCTCCCGATCCCTCGCGCTCGCTGATCTGCCGACGGGGATCGAGCAGGCTGTCTCCGCGCACGAGCACGCCGTCTCCGCAGGCGAGGCCGTCGTGCGGTTCGGGGCGCTCGCCGCGGCAGGGATGGCAGGGTTGCTCGACCCCGTCCGCGCCGCCGCCGTGGCCGAGGAACTGCTCGAGCCCGTGCTCCGCGTCGACCGCGAGGAGGGCTCCGACCTCGTGCCGAGCCTCCGCGGCTGGCTCGAGGCGAACGGCCAGTGGGAGCCCGCCGCGCGGCGACTCGGGATCCATCGACACACGCTCCGCAACCGCATCACCCGGGTGGAACAGGTGCTCGGGCGACCGCTCGACACCTTCGCCGCTCGGGCCGAACTCTGGCTCGCGCTGGCCAGCCTGCCGGACGGGGATGCGTTGCGGTCCCGCGAGGCCGTTCTGTAGCCTCGACCGCACGGCGCGCGTGTGCTCCGTGGAACCACGAAGGGGGCGGCGCGCATGAGGATCCGAACGGTGGTCGCCCGGGTGCCGGTCACGATCGCCCTGGTGCTGGTCGTCCTCGTCGTGGGTGTCGTCGGGCGTGGCCTCTGGGAGTCGACGACGGCGCAACCGTGGTGGGACGCGGTCGCCTACGGCTTGCCCGCCTTCGAGGCCGGGCGCTGGTGGACTCCCGTCACCGGGACGTTCCTCGTCGTGGAGCCGTGGGCCTACGTGTTCGCGGTGATCGGGTTCGCCTGGGTCGGCCTGCTGGAGTGGTGGCGGGGATCGAAGGTCGCGCTCATCACCTTCGCCGCCGGTCAGCTCGTCGCCGTCCTCGCCACCGCCGGGTTCCTCTGGGCCGCGAGTCAACTGCCCTGGCCGTGGGCGACGAGCCTCGCCGGGATGCTCGACGTCGGTCCCTCCGGCGGGACGATGGCCTGCTTCGCCGCGTGCGTGTCGCTCTTCGCCTCTCCGTGGCGGCAGCGGGGCTGGATCATCGTCGCGTCCTACGCCGCGATCGGGGTCCTCTTCATCGGGTCGCTCGCGGACCTCGAGCACGCCTTCGCGGTGCTCTTCGTCCTCGCGGTGAACCGTTCCTTCCGCATCCAGCGGGCCAGTGTGCGCGAGCGCCGACTGCTCGCGTTCACGACGAGCGTGGCCCTCGGCGTCGTCCAGATCGTCGCCCTGCTCGTGCCGACCAACGGCCCGTTCGGTCCGACCGCTCCGGCGGAGGGCCCGTGGCTCGACGTCGCGATCGACACGGTCGTGATCATCGTCGTCGCCAACGGCCTGCGGCTCGGTCGTCGCTGGGCGTGGGTGCTGAGCGTCGTCTGGGCGATCCTCAACGTCCTGGTCGCGGTCCTGTACCTGGCGCTGTCGCCGCTCGATCCCGCCGACCTCCCGATCGACTGGGGCGACACCGACGTGTTCCTGGCGACGTCGGTGCTCTGGCTCGCCTTCCTGGTCTACCTCGTCGCGACCCGCAGCGCGTTCTCATCCCACCGACGCCGACAGCTCGGCGTCGGGCGCAAGCAGCAGCAGGACCTGCCGTCGGCGGACGACGCCCGCGCGCTCATCCGGACCGAGGGCGGCGGCTCGCTCTCCTGGATGGCCACGTGGGACGGCATGGAGTACTTCCGCACCTCGGTGGGCCTCGTGCCCTACCAGAAGCACGCCGGTGTCGCGATCGTGCTGGCCGACCCGCTCGGCCCACCGGATCACCTGCGGGCGAGCGTCGCGGAGTTCGTCCAGGCGGCCGAGCGCGACTCCCTCATCCCGTGCTTCTTCAGTTCCAGCCAGGGGACGAAGGACGCGATGCCCGAGGGATGGCGCGACCTCATCATCGCGGACGACACGATCGTCGACCTTCCCGGTCTCGCGTTCACCGGCAAGGCCTGGTCGAACATCCGCACGGCGCTCAACAAGGCCGAGCGCGAGGGGATGGTCTTCCGGATGAGCACCTACGCCGCCGAGACGTGGGGCGTCCGACAGCAGATCCGCGCCATCTCCGAGGGCTGGGTCGGCGACAAGGGTCTGCCGGAGATGCGGTTCACCCTCGGGACCCTGCAGGAGGCCGACGACCCCGAGGTCCGTCTGGCACTCGCGATCTCGCCGGACGGCGACGTCGACGGCTTCCTCAGCTGGCTCCCGGTCTTCGGCCCCGACGGCGAGCACCGCGGATGGACGCTCGACCTCATGCGGCGCCGCGAGGAGGGCTTCGGTTCGGTCATGGAGTTCCTCATCGCCTCCTCGGCCAAGGTCTTCGCCGAGGAGGGCGCGCAGATCCTCTCGCTCTCGGGTGCGCCGCTCGCACACCGGGTGGAGGACGACGAGGGCCGCATCGCGCACCTGCTGGGTCAGCTCAGCGGCATCCTGGAGCCCGTGTACGGCTTCTCGTCCCTCCACCGGTTCAAGCAGAAGTTCAACCCGCGATCGGAGCCGATCTACCTCCTGTACCGCGACGAGGGCGACCTCACGCGGATCGCGGCGGCGCTCACCCGTGCGTTCCTGCCGGACGCGACCCTCCGGCAGTTCGCCGGCGCCGGCATCGACATGCTCAAGCGCGACTGAGCGAGGCCGGCCCTCAGGCGGTGTCGCCGCCCGGGAGTCCCGCTGCGCCGAGGTGTGTCGCCCCGCGGGACCGCGCTCGCTGCTCGGCGAGGGCGGCGGCGAACTCCGTCTCCCAGTCGGAAGCGACCTCGATGCCGAGGCGCCCGGCCTCCTCGATGGTCAGCTCCTTCGGGAAGCCGTTCGTGTCGGACAGCCGGAACACGTCGTGTCCCGTCATGATCCGTCCGGCGTACCCCTGGACCATCTGGAGCCCTGCGCCCAGCGTGCGCCGGAACGACTGCTCCTCCTTGACGAGGACGGCGACGACCTCGTCGCGGGCGGCGGCCACCTCCGGGTAGTCGTCGGCGTACAACCCGGCGATGACGGGCACGATCTCGCCGAAGAAGTTCTCGTGGAGATCGAGCGAGAGCGCCAGCCGGATCGCCCGTCGGAGCAGTCGTCGCATGACGTAGCCCTGCTCCTTGTTCGACGGACGCACACCGTCCACCGCGAGGAAGGTCGCACCCCGCAGGTGGTCGGCGATGATGCGCATGGCGGTGGTCTCGTCCTCGTAGCGTCTCCCGGTGAGCTCCTCGAGGCGCGCGACGATGGGCCAGAGCAGCGAGATGCGGAAGACGTCGTCGGAGTCGATCGACGCGGCGGCGATGCGTTCGAGGCCGCCGCCGAAGTCGACGTTGCGTCTGGCGAGTTCCTCGAACGAGCCGTCCTCGCGCCGTCGGTACTGCATGAACACCTGGTTGCCGATCTCCATGAACCGTCCGCCGTCGCTCGCGGGATGCGCGAGGCCGTACGACGGGTCCTGGAACTCGGGGCCGAAGTCGTAGAACACCTCGCTGTCGGGGCCGCACGGGTCGCCGATCGGGGTGCCCTCGAGTGACCCGCCGCGGGACCACCAGTTCTCGCCGCCGTCGTAGAAGAAGATCCGCTCGCCGGGCCGCACCCCGCGGGCGTCGCCGTCGGCCTGGGAGCCGATCTCCGCGATCCCGTTGGAGACCCCGCGCTCGGCGAACACCGACGCCCAGATCGACGCGGCCTCGTCGTCGCGCGGGATGCCGTTCGCGGGATCGCCGATGAAGCAGGTGACGGAGATCCGCTCCGGATCCAGTCCGACGACGTCGACCAGGAAGGTGAAGAACTGCCGGATCTGCGTCTCCTTGAAATAGTCGCCGAGCGACCAGTTGCCGAGCATCTCGAAGAAGGTGGTGTGCCGGTTGTCGCCGACGTCCTCGATGTCCTGGGCCCGGACGCACGGCTGGCTGTCGGTCAACCGCCTCCCATCGGGGTGATCCTCACCGAGGAGGAACGGCAGGAGCGCCTGCATCCCGCTGCCGTTGAAGAGGGTGCTCGTGTCGCCGCGCGGGACGAGCGGAGCCCGCTTGATCAACGCGTGGCCGTTCCGTTCGAGGAAGTCGAGGTAGGCGTTCCGGATGTCGTGGGCGTCCATGCCGACACGATTCCAGCTTTCCGGTCCGAGGGGAAGCCGCTGGCGCGGCGACCCGACTCAGTCCGCGTCGTGGAGTGACCGCAGGGCGGTCACGACGTCGTCGTGCCAGCGGCGGGCCGCAGGGAGCACGCCGCCGAAGATCGGGGTGTCGTGCGTCGCGCCCAGGTACATCGTCCCGCTCGCGTCGACGCCGTCGGCCCGGAGCGCGGCGAGGTAGGCCGCGCCGTCACCGCGGAGGGGGTCGTACTCGGCCGTGAGGATCACGGCGCGGGGGAGGTCCGCGTGCGACCGGGCGAGGAGGGGCGACGCGTGCGGCTCCTTCGCCTGACGTCGGTCCAGGAGGTAGGTCTTCGCCACGGAGCGCAGCTCCTTGATCGCGAAGATCCTCGGGATGCCCATCTCCCGCACAGGACGGAGGTCGATGTGGCCGCCGGTGAGGTCCGTGACCGGCACCTCGAGCAGCTGGAGTCGGATGGGCAGCCGGCCGCGTTCACGGTTCGCGAGCGTGAGCGCCGCCGCGATGCTGCCGCCGGCGGACACCCCGGCGACGGCGATCCGCCCCGTGTCGATCCCGAGCGTCGTGGCCTGGGCGAACAGCCACTCGAGCGCCGCGTGGGCCTGCTCCAGCTGGGTCGGGTACCGGTGCTCGGGAGCGAGCGCGTAGTCGACGGCGGCGATGACCACGCCGGCGTCGGCCGCCCGACGACGGAACCCCGCGTCGGTCGTCGGGTAGTCGATCCCGCCGATGCGGAACGCCCCACCGAAGAAGGACAGGACCGCGGGCACCGCCTGGTGTCCGTCGGCCGTGGGCGGGTGATAGAGCCGGATCCGGACGTCGGGGAAGCCGGCGACCGCGATCGTGTGCTCCTCGATGCGCAGCTCCGGGCCCGGGACGCCGACGGTCGCGAGCTCCTTCTTGTCCCAGTTCCGCGCGGCCTTGCGGTGCTGTGCGCGTGTCTTCTTGCGGCGGGGTTCGGCGGTGGTGGCCTTCGCCGTCGGGCTCGAGGGCTTCGCCTTCGGTCCGGTGGCCTTCGGGGAGGTCGACTTCGGGTCCGCGGCGGGAGCGGGCTTCGGGCGTGCGACGGTGGTCGTCTTCGGCCGCAGGAAGAAGGCCTTCGCCTGCTCGAGTGCGGTCGAGATGAGGTAGGCGCGGTGCGTCCGCGCTCGTTCGACGAAGATCGGGTCGAGAGGCAAACGACTCACCTGCCTTGCTGCTCGGATGGGCGGATCCCAGCAGTCTAGGCGGGCTCGGCAGACGACGACCGTGGCTTGCCTGATCGATCCTTCCGCGCGGCTTCACCTCCTGTTCACCGGGAGGCCCGGCCCTGTTCGGGTGCCGCTCGTAGCGTGATCACACGTACGGCACACAGCAGTGCCCGCGTCGGTCACTCGCGGTTCCGCTCCACCGGAGCCACGCGCGGAGCGGGCGGGTGCATCGGTCCTTCTGAAAGGTACGTCCCAGCACATGAAGCTCTCCCTCACCCGCGTCGCTGCGCTCGGCGCCGCCGCCCTCCTCTCGATCGGCCTGGCCGCCTGCTCGAGCGCCAGCGCCACCGACACCGGTTCCGCCGCGGCCGGGACCTTCGCGGTCGACGACCAGACCCTCGTCTTCGGCGTCGTCCCCGACTCGGTCGACACGCAGACCAACTACCAGCCGCTCATGGACTACATCGCCAAGGAGACCGGCAAGAAGGTCGAATACCACGAGTCGACCGACTACGCGGCCCTCATCGAGGCGGCCGTCGCCGGCAAGATCGACGTCGCGTCCTTCTCCGGCTTCACCTACGTGACCGCGCTCAACAACGGGGCCAAGATCACGCCGATCTCGTCGATCATCACCGTCGAGGGGCAGGAGCCGGGCTACTACTCCGAGGCGATCGTCCCGAAGGACTCGTCGATCAGCAAGATCGAGGAGTTCAAGGGCAAGAAGGTCTGCTTCGTCGACCCGTCCTCGACGTCCGGGTACCTCTTCCCGAGCTACAACCTGCTCGAGGCCGGCATCGACCCCGAGCAGGACATCACCCCGGTCTTCGCCGGCAAGCACGACGTCTCGGTGACGAAGACCGCCGAGGGCGTCGAGTGCGAGGCGGGCTTCGCCGAGGACTCCGAGGTCGAGAAGAACGACGGCGTGAAGGTCATCGACCGCACGATGGTCCCCGGTGCGCCGATCGTCGAGTCCGACTCCCTGCCCGCCGACGTGAAGGAGAAGCTCGAGAAGGCCCTCTCCGAGGTCACGATCGACCAGATCATCGACTCCGGCGTGAAGAGCGCCGACAGCGACGCCTTCCGCGCGACCTTCTACGGCACCTCGCCGGTCGACGACGCGTACTACGACACCATCCGCGACATCTGCAAGAAGACCAACGCCAAGCAGTGCCAGGCCTGATCTGAGCACCGGCACGCCCTTCGACAAGCGGTTCCTGAGCTTGTCGAAGGGCGGTGGCCGGTGCTCCTTTCCAGGTCACCAAGCCCGTCGCGGTGCGACGTCCGCATCACCACCAACCTCACGAGAGGCAGCAGTCATGAGCGTCACCGAGCAGCAGGCGCGTCACACCGCACCCGACGGAGCGGAACCACTCGTGCGTCTCCGCGGGGTCACGAAGCGCTTCGACCGGACGGTCGCCCTGCAGCGCGTCGACCTCGACATCCGTCGCGGTGAGATCGTCGTCCTCCTCGGCCTGTCGGGATCCGGCAAGTCGACGCTCCTCCGTCACCTGGACGGTCTCGAGCGGCCCACCGCCGGGTCCGTCTCGGTCCTCGGCGACGAGGTGCCGGCCCTCGGGCAGCGCGCCCTGCGCCGGCTCCGCGCCCGCGTCGGGTTCGTCTTCCAGCAGTTCGAGCTGGTCCCGTCGCTCACCGTCCTCGAGAACGTCCTGACCGGTTCGCTGGCGGGCGTCCGCGGACCACGTCTCGGCATCCTCGGCTACGGCCGCAACCTGAAGATGAAGGCGCTCGGCCACCTCGATCGCGTCGGCCTCCTGGAGCGCGCCTACCAGCGCGCCGACACCCTCTCCGGTGGTCAGCAGCAGCGCGTGGCCATCGCCAGAGCGCTCATGCAGGACCCCGAGATCCTGCTCGCCGACGAGCCCGTCGCCTCCCTCGACCCGGAGTCGAGCGAGCAGGTGATGGCCCTCATCCGTGAGATCGCGATCGACCGTGGACTCACCGTCGTGTGCAGCCTGCACCAGGTCGACCTCGCGCTCTCCTGGGGCGACCGTATCGTCGGTCTCCGGCACGGCGAGGTGGTCCTCGACACCACGACCGACGGCCTGTCGAAGACCGAGGTGATGGAGATCTACGGCCGGGTCGCGACGAGCACCCGTGAGCTGCAGGCGATCGCCGTGGAGTTGGAGACCGACGAGCTGCTCGGCGACCCCGACGACGACCTCCGCGGCCTGCTCGGCGTCGAGGAGCGCGTGGGCGAGGACGAACTCCCCGACGAACCGGAGTGGGAGTTCGACGCCGATGTCGACGGCCGCGAGCCCGACGAGCTCCGTCGACCTGGCAGGACCCGCTGATGGTCGTCACCGCGCCCGCGAAGACGGCACCGCCCGCCGACCGCCCGCCCGGACTCTCCGGACCCGTCCCGGTCGGTCGGCTCCGCCCGCAGACGATCGCCGCCGTGCTCACGCTCGTCGCGCTGCTCGCGTTCTCGGTCTACTCGCTCCTCGAGGTCGGGATCTCGATCCCGAACATGGTGGCGAGCTGGGGCAACGCGGTCAACTTCTTCAACCGGGTGGGGACGATCACGTTCCCGCCGCCCGGGGAACTGCTGTCGCTCACCGCCCTGACCCTGGGGATCGTGATCTCCGGCACCGTCCTCGCTGCGGTGCTCTCCATCCCGGTCGCGTACCTCGCAGCCGCCAACACGACCCCGGGACCGGCCTGGCGCGCAGTCGGTCGGTTCATCGGCGTGCTCAGCCGTGCCGTGCCGGACGTCGTCATCGCGATGATCCTCGTGCTCATGTTCTCGCTCGGATCGCTGCCCGGCATCATCGCGATCGGGCTGCACTCCGTCGGGATGATCTCGAAGCTCTTCGCGGACGCGATCGAGCAGGTCGACGAAGGGCCGCGACTCGCGATCCGGGCAGCCGGCGGCTCGAAGCTGCAGGAGTTCACCTCGGGCGTCCTGCCGCAGGTCCTCCCGTCCTGGGTGGCCACGGTCCTCCACCGCGGCGACATCAACCTGCGCGGTTCGGTCCTGCTCGGCTACGTCGGCGTCCTCGGCCTCGGCCGTGAACTGTCGCTCGCGTTCAAGTCACTCGACTACTCGCTCGGCATCGGACTCGCGATCGTCATCTTCGCGCTGTGCGTCGTCATGGAGATCGTGTCGAGCACCGTGCGCACCGTGATGCTCGGGGTACAGCCGACCGGACGCGGACTCGGTGACCGCGTCGTGCGTCGGGTGGCCGCGGGTCGGGACGCGCGTCGCGCGGTGAATGGGAGCAGCCGGACGACCGCTGCTCCGAGCGCCGAGTCCCGGATCGCCGCTGCAGCGAAGCGACCCTGGACGCCGGCCCGCGTCCGCGACACCGTCGGTGCCTGGCTCGCCGTGGCGGTGGTGGTCTGGGGCGTCGTCGTGTCCGACATCCAGTGGGGCGACCTCGTGACGTTCTGGGCGAAGGCGCCCGACGTCCTCGCCCGTCTCTGGCCGCCGTCGTTCGGCATGCGCACGACGGAGCAGATGGTCGAGGCGATGTTCGAGACCGTCGCGATCGCCTTCGCGGCGACCCTCATCGCCCTCGTCTGCTCGATCGTCATCGGGTCCCTCGCCGCACGGAACGTCGCCCCGAACCGTGGTGTCCGCACCGGCGCCCGGTTCGCGCTCGTCGGCATCCGCGGCATCCCGGAGCTCATCCTCGCGATCCTGCTCATCGTCGTCACCGGGCTCGGTGCCCAGGCGGGGACGCTCGCGCTCGGCATCTGCGGGATCGGCCTCCTCGGCAAGCTCATCGCCGACTCCTTCGAGGAGGTCGCGCCCGGACCGGAACGGGCGCTGATCGCCGTCGGGGCGACCCGACCGCAGGTCTACGCCGCCGCGACCCTCCCGCAGGGGGCCCGCGCGCTGGTCGGGCACACCTTCTACACGCTCGACACGAACATCCGCGCCGCGACCATGCTCGGCATCGTCGGCGGAGGCGGCATCGGCTACTACCTGATCCAGGCGGACCAGGGCGGGAACTACGACCAGGTCACGGCCATCGTGCTGATGATCCTCGCGGTGGTCCTCGTCGTCGAGGGCATCGCCATGTGGATGCGGAGGGTGTTCTCGTGAACGGACGACGGATGAGCGGCGGGGTGTCGGCGGCGCGGGTCGGCCTCGGCGTCGGCTCGCTGGGTGCTTCGGCCGATCGCGCCGATGTCGTGATCGTCGGAGGCGGCATCGTCGGGCTGTCGGCGGCGCTCGCCGCCGTTGACGCCGGTGCCGAGGTCGTGGTCGTCGAACGCGCGGCTGAAGCCCAGGGCGCGTCGGTCCGCAACTTCGGCCACCTGGCGGCGACGCCGCAGGCCGGGCTCGCCTCGCGCCTCGCCGCGCGTTCGGCCGAGATCTGGCAACGACTCGAGCAGGACGCGGGGCTGTGGGTCCGGCGTTCGGGCACGCACGTGGTCGCCCGGCACCTCGACGAGCTGCGCGTCCTCGAGGACTTCGCGGCGTCCCGTGCTCAGGCGGGTGCCGCGGCCGACGTCCGCCTGTACGACGCGGCCGAGTTCCTGCAGCAGGTGCCGATCAGCGCCGACGACGTGGTGGGCGGCGCCTGGCTGCCACGCGATCTCCAGGTGAATCCGCGTCAGGCCCTGGGCGCCGTCACGGCGTACCTGGAACGCCGCGGTGTCGAGTTCCGGCGCCGGACGACGGTGACCGGACTGCGCTCCGGCTTCGTCGACACCAGCCGCGGCGTCATCGCCGCAGGCCTCACCGTGGTCGCGGTGAACCACGACATCGACACGCTGCTGCCCGAGCTGGCCGAGCGGGCGGTCGTCCGTCGATGCGCGCTCGACATGGTCCGGGTGCGCGCCGAGCTCCCGATGCCGATGCCGGCGCCGCTCCTGACCGGGTGGTCGCTCCTGCGCTACGCGGGATTCGCCGACTCGCCCGCCATCCCGGCACTCCGGGAGCGACTGCAGCAGGACCACCCCGGGCTCGCTTCGCTCGACGTCAACCTCATGGCGACCCAGCTGCCGGACGGCTCGATCATCCTCGGCGACACCCACAGCCGCGGCGAGGCGGTCTCCCCGTTCCAGTCCGAGCACGCCTTCGACGAACTCCTCCGGGCAGGGAGCGCGCTGTTCGGGACGAGGCTCGACGTCCTCGAACGCTGGCAGGGCGTCTACGCCACCGCCCCGGAGGAGTTGCTCATCGACGAACCGACCCCGGGCGTCCGCGTGGTCGCCGCGACGACGGGCATCGGGATGACCACCGGACCCGCACTCGGCGAGCTGGCCGTCGCCGAGCACCTCGGCCCGACCTTCTCGCCGGCGCAGCCGACCAGTGTCCGCGCCGCATCAGCCCACCTTCAGAAAGGCCTCTCGTGACCAGCATCGATCGATCCCAGCAGGACAGCACCACCGCTCCCGACCCCGTCGACGACGTGGAGACCGACCTCGACGACCTCGACGAGCTGGAGGACGGGTTCGACGACGCGCACGAGGAGGACCTCCTGCTCGAACTGGTGGTCCTCGACCTCGCCGGGACGACGGTCTCGGACGACGGCGTCGTCGAGGACGCCTTCCGCGTCGCCGCCGAGACGATCGGCATCGACACCGAGGACGCGCTCGACGCGGCCATCGAGCTCGTCCGCGACACGATGGGCCAGTCGAAGCTCGACGTGTTCCTCATGCTGACCGACGGCGACGAGGCTCGAGCCGCTTCAGGCAACGCCACCTTCGAAGCGGCCTACGAGCGCCTCGTCGGCGAGGGGCGCGTCGAGGCGATCCCCGGAGCCGAGGACACGGTGCGGCGGCTCCGCGAGCTCGGCGTGGGCGTCGTGTTCACCACCGGGTTCGCCCCCGCCACGCGCGACGCGCTCCTCGCGAGCCTCGGGTGGTCCGAACTCGCCGACGACGCCCTGTCGCCCGCCGACGCCGGCCGAGGGCGTCCAGCGCCCGACCTGCCGCTGACGGCGCTCCTCCGGTTCGGTGCGAGCGCCGTCGACACCATGGTCGTCGTCGGCGACACGGCCAGCGACATGCTGTCCGGGGTGAACGCCGGCGCCGGGCTCGTCGTCGGGGTGCTCACCGGAGCGCACGACGAGGAGACGCTGCTCGAGGCGGGCGCCGACGAGATCATCACGAGCATCGCCGAGTTGCCCGCGCTGCTCGGTCTCGACTGAACGACCGACCGGGGGAACCATGCACACGACGCTCACCGCGCACGAGGGCAACGACGTCTTCATCAGACCGTCGCCGATCGCGATGGTCTGGCAGGGGCCTGGGCACCCGCACCAGGCGATGGCGGTGCCCGGGGTGACGCTCGGGCCGGGGGACGTCCTCGTCGAGGTGGAACTGGCGACCGTGTGCGGCTCCGACGTGCACACCGTCCTCGGGCACCGTGACGCCGCCACACCGCTCGTCCTCGGGCACGAACAGGTGGGACGCGTCGTGGCGGTCGGGGGACCCGTCACCGCGGTGGACGGCACCGTCCTCGTCGCTGGGATGCGGGTCGTGTGGTCGGTCGTCGTGAGCTGCGGCGTCTGCGATCGCTGCTCCGCCGGCCTGGAGCAGAAGTGCCGCAGGCTCGCGAAGTACGGGCACGACCGGGTCCACCGCGGCTGGGAGTTGAGCGGCGGGTTCGCGACCCACGTCGAACTCCTCGAGGGCACGGCCATCGTGATCGTGGGGGAGACGCCGCCCGCCGCCGTCTTCGCGCCCGCGTCCTGCGCGACGGCCACCGCGATCGCCGCACTGGATGCGGCCGGGCACGACCTGCCCGGCACGGCGGTGCTCGTGACCGGCGCCGGGATGCTCGGGTTGACCGTCGCGGCCATGGCGGCCGATGCCGGGGCGCGCGTCGTCGTGAGTGATCCGGACCCCGCCCGCCGGCTGCTCGCCGGCCGCTTCGGCGCCATCGCGACGGTCGACCCCACGATCGGCGCCGCCGAGCACCTCGACGCCGCACACCTCGCGGCGGGTGTGGAGGGCTTCCCCGTCGCCATCGAGATGTCCGGCGACGCCCGTGCCGTGGACGCCGCCATCGCGTCGCTGTCGATCGGTGGAACAGCTGTCCTCGTCGGCAGTGTGTCGCCCGGTGCACCGCTCGGCATCGACGCCGAACGCATCGTCCGACGCCTCCTCACGGTGCGCGGGGCACACAACTACCGACCGCGGGATCTGGCCCGCGCGGTCGACTTCCTCACCGGTGCGTGGCGTCGGTATCCGTTCGCCGAACTCGTCGGCCCGGAGTTCCCCTTGCAGGACGTCGACGACGCGCTCGCCGCAGCCGCGTCGGGCACCTTCCCGCGCGTCGGGGTACGACCCTGAACGGACCACGGGGTGCGCTTCGACCTGGCGCGGATCGTCCGATGAGCCAGGCGGGGTCCCGACGACGGCTCGGCGACGGCCCGCCAAGGCGGCGTGACCCCTTCGGGCGCCCCCATTCCGGGGGCCACCGCGGTCGATCCGCCGCGGATTTCCGCCGATCTCGGCTCGTGAATCCCGCCGCATGACCCACCTTGTGGGGTATCCTCGGGCCATGACGGTCACGACTCGCCACCCCGGGGTGGTCCGTGTCGGTGGTCGCCTCATGGTCGTGGATCCCTTCGCGGAACGAGGCGAGCTCACCGAGGGTCAGCAGCGCGGTCACCAGCTGCGGCGGAGGATCACCCTCCTGCTCGGTGCCTTCCTCCTCCTCACGGGCTTCGTCCTCGGTGCGACGGCGGGCGTGCTGGTCGAGTGGTGGCTCGTGCACGACGAACGCTCGTCCGTGTCACTCCCCGGCTTCGACCCGGATTGGGCGCCCGGACTCGACGTCGTCGGCGCCTTGCTCGGTGCGATCCTCGTCGCCGTCCTCCTGCTCGCGTCGGCCGAGCGACGCAACCGCCGCCGCCGACTGGACGGCGGACACCAGCCGTCGCGGTGGATCGATCCGCTCAACGATCACCTCATCGGGCTGAGTGACGACCTTCCGTGGACCTCGCTCTGGACGCTGACGCGCATGTACGCCACTGCGGAGCGGCTGCAGCGGGAGCTCGTGGAGCGCAGCGGCACACGCAGCGAGGTGGGCAGTGACGATTCATGCGATCTCGTCGAGGCACGGCTCGCGGCCGACGATGCACGCGACGCGCTCGAGAAGACGGCCACGCTCATGGGTGTCATCGTGCCGGAGGGGCCGCTGCCCGATGCGCAGGCCATCCTGGCCGACAGCGCTCGGCTCCGTGCCCGTCGGAAGACGAGCTGACCGGTACCTTCGATCAGCGACCGGTGCCGGTGAGGCGCTCGAGGAGTTCGCGGTAGCGGGCGGCCGTCTGCGTGACGATCTCGGCAGGCAGGGTGGGTGGTGTGGGCGTCGAGGCGTCGTTTTGGTCCCAGTTGTGGGCCAACCAGTTGCGGACGATCTGCTTGTCGAAACTCGCCATCCGTGCGGTGGGGTCGTCGCTCGTCAGGTAGACGTCGCGGTCCCAGTATCGGCTTGAGTCGGAGGTGAGCACTTCGTCGCCCAGCGTGATGACGCCGGTCGCCGGGTTGCGGCCGAACTCGAACTTCGTGTCGGCCAGGATGACGCCGTGACGCTCCGCCGTGAGCGATGCCGTCTCGTAGATGCCGAGTGACAGGTCCTTCAGTGCGACCGCGTCGTCCTCGCCGATGAGTTCGACCATGCGGCTGAACGAGATGTTCTCGTCGTGCTCGCCGAGCGGCGCCTTGTACGCGGGGGTGAACAGCGGCTCGGGCAGGCGATCGCCGTCGCGCAGACCCTCGGGCAGCGGGATGCCGCAGACGGTGCGGTTCGCGACGTACTCCTTCCAGCCGGAGCCGGTGAGGTAGCCGCGGACGACGCACTCGACGGGGAACATGTCGAGCTTCCTGACGAGCATCGCGCGCCCGGCGAACTCCACCGGGATGCTGGACACCGCGACGCCCGCGGCGTCGAGCTCATGATCGGGCACGAGGTGGTTCGGCACCTCGCGGAGCTGGTCGAACCACCAGAGGCTCAGGCTGGTGAGCAGATCGCCCTTGCCGGGGATGCCCGGCTCGAGGACATGGTCGAAGGCGCTCACCCGGTCGCTCGCGACGACGAGCAGGAGGTCGTCGGGGCCGGCGGCCGGCTCGTACAGGTCGCGGACCTTGCCCGAGTAGACGTGGTTCCAGGCGTTGGTCTCCGAGGGTGCGCTCACTCGTTCATTATCGCGCATGGCCTCCTCTCTGGCCGATCGTCGGCCTTGCGTCAGCGTCGACGGCAGCGTATATTCCATGTGGAATAGTTCGAGCGGAACGATGGTGGGGGTCATGGGCAAGGTCAAGCCGCTCGGTCCGCTCGCCGTCGCCGCGCTCGGGTATCTGGCCGAGCGACCCATGCACCCCTACGAGATGTACCAACTCGCGCTCCACCGCCAGGAGGACCGCGTCGTCAAGGTGAGTCCCGGCTCGCTCTACCGCGCCGTCTACGGACTCGAGGCCGACGGCCTCGTGCTCGCTTCCGGGACCGACCGCGAGGGAGCCCGTCCCGAGCGCACCACGTTCGAGATCACCGACCTCGGTCGGCACCTGCTGGGGGAGCGGCTGCGCGAGCTGCTCAGCACCCCCACGAACGAGTACCCGGAGCTCGGGCTCGCGCTGTCCGAGGCCCACGAACTGGGCGCCGAGGAGGTGCGGATGCTGCTCGAGACCCGTATCCTCCGGCAGGAGGCCGAGCTCGCCGACCTCGATCGCCGCATGACGTGGGCGCTCGAACGCGGGATCCCGCGCGTGTACTGGATCAACGTCCCCTACTCGGCCGCCATGGTGCGCGCCGAGATCGCCCACCTCGAATCGCTCCTCGCCGAGATCGCCGACGGTGCACTCGCCTGGCACGTGCCGGGGACCCGTGCGCCACTCCACGAGCAGGCGGCGACCCCGCCCGTGTCCTCTCAGCCGACACCCTCCCCGTGAACCTCCGGGACGACCGACCAGTCCGGCCGGCGGTCCCGCTCATCCTCGCGTCCCGAACGCGAACCCGTCCTCCATGCAGAAAGGGACATCATGTCCGCATCCCCCACGCCGCCGCCCGCCGGCGTCCCGTCTCCTGCGAAGGGGGCCGTGCGCCCCTGGCCGGCGCTCTGGTCCCTGGTCATCGGCTTCTTCATGATCCTCATCGACACGACCATCGTGTCCGTGGCGAACCCCGCGATCATGCGCGGCCTCGACACCGACATCAACAACGTCATCTGGGTCACGAGCGCCTACCTGCTCGCCTATGCCGTGCCGCTGCTCATCACCGGTCGTCTCGGCGACCGCTTCGGCCCGAAGAACCTCTACCTCACCGGTCTCGTCGTCTTCACCCTCGCCTCGCTCTGGTGCGGCCTGTCGGGCTCCATCGAGATGCTCATCGTCGCCCGCGTCGTGCAGGGTCTCGGTGCGGCGCTCATGACGCCGCAGACGATGGCCGTCATCACGCGCATCTTCCCGCCGGATCGCCGTGGCGCGGCCATGGGTCTCTGGGGAGCGACCGCCGGTGTCGCGACGCTCGTCGGCCCGATCCTCGGCGGCGTGCTCGTCGACGGCTTCGGGTGGGAGTGGATCTTCTTCATCAACGTGCCCGTCGGTGTCATCGGCTTCATCATGGTCTGGCGCAACGTCCCCGCGCTCGCCACGCACCCGCACAGGTTCGACGTGCTCGGGGTCGTCCTCAGCGGACTCGGGATGTTCCTCCTCGTGTTCGGCATCCAGGAGGGCCAGAGCTACGACTGGGGCACGATCACCGGTCCGATCACCGTGTGGAGTCTCATCATCGCCGGCGTCGTCGTCCTCGGCCTGTTCGTCGTGTGGCAGGCCGTCATGAAGGGTGAGCCGCTGCTCCCGCTGGCGTTGTTCCGCGATCGCAACTTCTCGGTCGGCAACCTCGCGATCTCGACGATCGGGTTCACGATCACGAGCATGTCGCTGCCGCTCGTCTTCTTCTACCAGACCGTCCGCGGCCTGACCCCGACGCAGTCCGCGCTCATGCTCGTCCCGATGGCCGTGCTCTCCGCCGGCCTCGCGCCCGTGGTCGGGCGGGCGATCGACCGCGTGAACCCGAAGTGGTTCGCGCTCGCGGGGCTCCTCCTGCTGGCCCTTGCGCTCGGCTGGTACTCGATCCTGCTCACGCCGGAGCAGCCGATCCTCTTGCTGCTCCTCCCGAGCGCCGTCCTCGGTCTCGCCAATGGCTTCATGTGGGGCCCGGTCTCCAATCTCACTACCCGAGGGCTCCCGCAGCACCAGGCCGGCGCCGGCTCAGGTGTGTTCAACACGACCCGTCAGATCGGAGCCGTCCTCGGCAGCGCCGCGATCGCCGCGCTCATCCAGGGACGTCTCGCGGCCGAGCTGCCCGCCGCTCCCGGTGGGGCGACCGGAGGCGTGAGCGAGGTGACGGGCGGCGAGCTGCCCGAGTTCCTGCACGCCGGCTTCACCACCGCGATGGCCCAGTCGCTGCTCCTGCCCGCAGCGTTGGCGCTCGTGGGCGCCGTCGTGGTGCTGTTCTTCCAGAAGCCGAAGGCGGCGTCCTGGTCGACCCCGGAGACCCAGCACGGTCAAGCGACCGCAGCGGCCGAGGCGGCGAGTCGCGCAGCCGCCGAGTGACGCGTTCGGAGCGACGACACCGGGTCGGCTCAGGGATCGACGAGGTCGCTGACCGTCCTGGTGCCGCCGTTCCAGAATCGGAGGCCGAGGACCCGTCCGTCCGGGTACGGGCCGATCGCAGCCAAGGTGTCGAGCGCTGTGGCCGTCTGCTCCCGGGTCAGCCGACGGGAGAGCGTGACGTGCGGCGTCCAGAACCCCGGCCGAGTGTGGTCGAAGGCGCCCTGGACCAGCGCGGCGATCCGGTCGTGCAGCTCGAGCAGAGCCACCCCTGGGACGACACCGAGCGCGAGGACCGCGCCCGACCGACGAGGGAAGAACAGCGGGGCGCCGAGGCGGACGGGGAACGGTCGGAAGTCGGGTCGTCCCTGCAGCTCCAGCGTCGCCCCGGCGGCCAGGGTGACATGCGGACGGTTGCTGGCACCCTGATGGGTGGACAAGCTCGGCAGGCCGGCCTCGGCCAGGGCACGCCATCGAGCCCGGACGGCCGCGTCGAGCTCGTCGTCGAAGGTCACGTCGATACTGTCCGTCATCAGTCGGTCGGCACCGGCCAGACGTCGTCGAGCGTCGCCGGGTCGTCGGGGAAGATGCCGCTGTAGAGCTCCGGCGCTTTGGCGAGGAGCTTGGACCGGTGGGAGCGATGGACGTCGGCCCGCCCGAGCCACGGCGGCAGCTCGAAGTCGTCCGCCTCGTAGGCTCCGAAGTCGTCCGGGGCGTCGGCGAGTGCCAGCAGGGTCTTCTCGAGGCAGGTGTCGGCGTGACCTCGGCCGACCCAGACCGCGCAGGTGGCGACCTGGTAGTCCATGAGCGCGGGCCGATACCCTCGCCACATCGCCGTCACCGGATGATGCTGCCAGCCGTACCCCGGGACGATGAGCGCCTTCATCACCTGCAGCGTCTCCACCCGCTGCTTGCCCAACCGCTTGTCGTCGAGGACCTCGGCACTCGCCAGGAAGTCGGGGTAGGGGAGGAACGTCTGCACCCTCCCAGTCAACACGGCGGCAGCGCCCGTCGACAGGGCTTGCGGTCCTGGACCGCCTCAGTCGACGGGGAAAAACGGGAAGACGGCTGCGGCGAAGGATCGCGGCTGCTCCACCCAGGGGTAGTGTCCGCACCCGTCGAGCACGATGGCCTGGCCAAGGGGGAACCGCTGCGCGAGGGCGACGACGGGCGCGAGTCCCGTCAGGCCGTCCTCGGAACCCGCGACCACGAGCACGGGTGCCGTGACGGTTCGGAGGGCGTCGCGGATGTCCTCGACCTCGTCGATCGTGGGGGTGTGCACGAACGCGTCCTGCGCGGCCGGGTGCCAGGCGCCCAGGCGCTCGTGTTCGCGGGCGGTGTCGTCCCACTCGCCCCAGGCGATGGGCGCCACCGCCGGGAACAAGCGGTTCCCCGACGCGGAGTCCGGGGCCGCGAGCAGTTCGGGCAGCGCCTCGAGGAAGCCGGGATACCAGTCCTCCGCCGCGTGTCGGGCGATGATCTCCGCGCTGTCGTCGTCCGTGTCGACGAGCCAGGTGGCGGGTGGCGTGATGAGGCACAGGCGGTCGAGCCGGTGCGGGTAGCGCGCTGCGTAGCTCACGGCGACGCGGGTACCGGCGGAGTGCCCGAGGAGTTCGAGGCGGTCGACGTCCAGCCAGCGACGCACGGCCTCGACGTCCTCGGCGAGTTCCGGCCAGCTCGCCGCCGCGGTCGACGACCCGCTCTCGGACCGTCCGACCCCGCGCTGGTGCAGCAGGATGAGGCGACGCCTGGTGCTCAGGCCCGCGAGATCACCGAGGTAGGCCGGGTGACGCGCCGGACCGCCGGCGAGGACGACGAGGGGCGGCAAGGCGTCGTCGCCGATCACGTCCACGTGCAGCCTGGTGCCGTCGTGACTCTCGACGACGGCCGACGACCCGGTTCCCGCTGCTGCGCTCATCCGGGCCGCGATCAGGAGACGCGTGCGGCGATGTCGGTGCGGTACTGACCGCCCTCGAGTTCGATGCGCGACAGCGCCTCGTACGCACGTCCGCGTGCCTCCGGGAACGTGGATCCGAGGGCCACGACGTTGAGGACGCGGCCGCCGGTGGCGACCAGGCCACCGTCGACGTCGGCCGTGGCCGCGTGGACGAGGTGGACCCCCTCGACGGCGACGGCGACGTCGAGGCCGGTGATGCTCCGGCCGGTGACGGGCGTCTCGGGGTAGTTCTGGCTCGCGAGCACCACCGTCACCGCGCTCGCCTCGGCGAACGCGGGCCGTGGCTGCTGGTCGAGCGTGCCGGTGGCCGAGCCGAGCAGGAGCGCCGACAGCGGGGTGACGAGCCGGGGGAGGACGACCTGCGTCTCCGGGTCGCCGAAGCGTGCATTGAACTCGATCACGCGGATCCCGCGCTCCGTGAGGATGAGCCCGGCGTAGAGGAGGCCCTGGAACGGGTTTCCCTCCGACGCCAGCTGCCGCACGACGGGGACGGCGACGGTCTCGAGGACCTCGTCGACGAAGGCCGTCTCGCTCCCGAAGCGGTTGTCGAGCCAGGGCAGCGGGGAGTAGGCGCCCATCCCGCCGGTGTTCGGGCCGGCGTCGCCGTCGAGCAGTCGCTTGTAGTCCTGCGCGGGGGAGAGCGGGAGCACCGTCTCGCCGTCGGTGATGAAGAAGAGGGAGACCTCCTGGCCGTCGAGGAACTCCTCGACGAGGACGCCGCCGTAGCCGAGCCAGTTGGTGGCGTGCTGGATGGCCGCGTCGCGGTCGTGGGTGACGAGGACGCCCTTGCCCGCCGCGAGGCCGTCGGCCTTGACGACGTACGGGGCACCGAAGTCGTCGAGCGCGGCGATCGCCGCGTCGAGGTCCTCGGCGCGGATCGCGCGACCAGTGGGCACGCCGGCCTCGTCCATGATCCGCTTCGCGAAGGACTTCGAGCCCTCGAGCGCGGCCGCCGAGCGGTTGGGGCCGAAGACCGGGATGCCTGCGGCGCGCAGCTTGTCGGCCACGCCGGCGACGAGCGGGGCCTCGGGCCCGATGACGACGAGATCGACCGCTTCGTCGCGGGCGAAGTCGCGCACGATCGAGGGGTTCTCCTGGTCGATGCCGACCACGGTCACGTCGCCCGCGATGCCCGCGTTGCCGGGGGCGGCGATGATGTGGTGCCCGGCCTCTTCGGAGAGGAGAGCCTTGATGATGGCGTGCTCGCGAGCACCGGAACCGAGGACGAGGATCTTCACCCGTCTAGCTTAAGGCGCAATGGCCTAGCCTCGAATGCATGGCCAGACCCAGGATCACGGACGCCGTCGGTCGCGCTGCCCTGGAGCAGGCACTCGGGGACGCACCGGCATCGCGCACGGACACGGCGACCGCGGTCCGCTACCTGTTGGAGCTCCTCGTCGAGCGGGCACCCGGCAACACCGTCGAGGTGCGGGTGCCGCCGTTCGGCGCGGTGCAGTGCATCGAGGGCCCCCGCCACACCCGAGGCACGCCGCCGAACGTCATCGAGATGGATGCGCCGACCTGGCTCGCCCTCGCCTCAGGCCGCATCGACTGGACCACGGCGATGGCCGGCGGCACGGTGCACGCGTCCGGCCAACGCGCGGACCTCACGGGCCTCGTGCCACTGCTGCTGCCGCGCTGACGTTCGGCGGGATTCCGCGTGCTGCCGGGAGCGAACCGGGGTGGTGCATCACCGCCTCGTGCGCTGTGATGGAGGCATGAGCACGAAACGGCTGTTGGTCCTGGGCGGGACGGAGTTCGTCGGGCGAGCGGTCGTCGACGAGGCCGTCGCCGCCGGCTGGGAGGTCACCGTCTTCCATCGCGGCACGAACCGGTCCTCCCCGTCGGACTTCGTCAGCGTGCTGCACGGCGACCGGACGCTGCCCGGCGGACTCGACGCGCTCCGGGTCGGGTCGTGGGACCTCGCCGTCGACACCTGGTCATGGGCTCCGGTCGCCGTCCGCGACGCGGCCGCGCTGCTGGCCGACCGGGTCGGGAGCTACGTCTACGTCTCGAGCCGTTCCGTCTACGCCGACCCGCTTCCCGCCGGAGCTTCGGAGGACGCGCCGGTCGTCGACGGATCGGCGCACGACGAGGGCTTCGCGGACTACGCCCGTGCCAAGCGCGGCGGTGAGCTGGCCGCCGTGCAGGCGTTCGGTGACCGAGCGGTTTTGGTGCGAGCGGGCCTCATCCTCGGCCCGCACGAGAACATCGGGCGGCTTCCCTGGTGGCTGGCGCGGATCGCCGAGGGCGGTGCGGTGCTCGCCCCCGGCGCCGCCTCCGACCCCATCCAGTACATCGATGCGCGGGATCTCGCGGCCTTCCTCCTCACGGCCGGTTCGACGGGCGCGAGTGGTGCGTTCAACGTCGTGAGCGAGCCGCGGGCGGCCACGCTGGGCGATCTGCTCGACGCCTGTATCGCCGCGACCGGGTCAGGCGCGACCCTCCGCTGGGTGGATCAGGAGCGGGTGCTCGCGGCCGGGATCCAACCCTGGACCCAGCTCCCCGTCTGGCTTCCGACCGGACCCCACGCGGACGCGATGCATCACGGAGCGGTCTCGCGTGCGCTCGCGGCGGGTCTCCGTCGGCGTCCGCTCGCCGAGACCGTCGCCGACACCTGGGGTTGGCTGCAGGCCCTCGGCGGTGTGGCGCCGCAGCGTCCGGACCGCCCCGTCGTCGGACTGGACCGTGCCCTCGAGCGGGCCGTGCTCGCCGGGAGCTGAGCGCCTGTCAGCGGACCTCGCGGAGGAGGGCGAGCCGACTGCGCGTCCTGACCGCGTCGCGGGCGAAGCCGCCCGGCCCGAGGGCGGGGTCGGTCACGAAGGTCTCCCGGTCGGTGGCGGCCACGACGTGGAGTTCGACGCCGAGATCGCACAGGGCGTCGATGAGCAGGACGAACCGGGCGCGCGCCTCCCTGGTGAGGGCATGGGATTCGGGCAGGGCGTCGAGCACCCACCGGTCGTAGTCCGCCGCCCAGGCGAGGTAGTCGCCCACGGAGGTCGGACGTTCGATGAGTTCGGC
The DNA here is from genome assembly GCF_001865025.1 of Plantibacter sp. MMLR14_011. NCBI lineage: Bacteria > Bacillati > Actinomycetota > Actinomycetes > Micrococcales > Microbacteriaceae > Plantibacter > Plantibacter sp. MMLR14_011. Next base: position 34,113 of record NZ_MJGW01000083.1, on the reverse strand, counting down.
GCTGGCGAACCACACCCTGCCGTCGCGCGCGGCGGCCGCGTGGAACGTGTGGCCACTGATCGTCAACGTCGTCGCCTCGCCCGGCCCCGGTCGATGGAGGCCGAGGGTCGCGAGGCGGGCGTCCGCGGCCTCGCCGGCGATGGACCAGCTGCCACGGGCGAAGCCGCCGCGGTGACTGACCGGCGAACTGCGACGGTGGTCGGTCGAGCCGGCGAGTTCGAGCACCTGCATGTTCGCCTCGATCAGGGCGATGCCGGGCTCGAAGACGTGATGGTACGCCGGGTCCGGCAGGAGGTCCTGCGGCCGGAAGTTCGAGCTCGTCAACAGGGTCACCCGTCGGGCGAAGAGGGCGTCGAGCAGTCGGATCATGAGGGTGCCGTCGCCGGGATCGTGCACGTGGAACTCGTCGAAGAGCACGACGTCCACGTCGGCGAGCAGCTCGTTGACGGCTTGCTCGACCGCGTTCGTCACCGCTCCCGCCGCCGCCCGGGACGCGGCGCCCGGCTCGCCCGTCGCGCGGGCCGCGTCGGCGGCCTCCGCGCGGACCCGGTGGATCGCGGCGTGCAGCCCGCGGAAGAAGGAGTGGAAGTGGACGCGACGCCTCCGCTGCGTCGGGAGCGCTGCGAAGAACGCGTCGAGGAGCCAGGTCTTGCCCCGCCCGGCCGCACCCCACAGGTACAGGTGTGCGGGTCGATCGTCGGCGATCCGGAGCGATGCCAGGCGCCTCGCCACCTCCAGCTGCTCCGGCTCGAGCGTGAACCCGGCGTCGGCGGCGGCGGACTCGACCGCCGAGAGCAGGGCGTCGCCGGGAGGGATCGGAGCGGGATCGGTCGTCTCGGTCCCCGTCGTGTCCACCGCTCGATCGTACCCGTCTGCTCGTCGACCGCGGCCGTTCACCATCGGTTCACGATGCCCAGGATCGTGGGGGAGAATGGAGGCATGACAGACGCCACCGGGCAGCCAGCACCGGAAGCTCAGCACCCATCCGAACCGACCGGTCCGACGCCCTCGACCGAGCCCGACACCGAGGTCGCGACCGTGTACTCCTCCGGTTCGGTCTCGGTGCGCCGGTCACCCCGCTACTGGCGGTTCCTCGTCATCGGTGCCTTCGTCGGTGTCATCGCCGCACTCATCCTCACCTTCGCATTCCCGGGGAGCGCCGACTACTCGCTCACCCAGGTGTTCGGCTTCCTCCTGCTCGTGTGCGTCGTGGTCTTCGGCGCGATCGCCCTCGTCGTCGGTCTCCTCATCGACCGCTCCATGGCGCGACGGACGCGGATCGTCGCAGCGGATAGAGTTGACGTGCATCCAGCCGGGACCCCCGCGGCCGACGCGGAACCGACCGGTTCCGTCAGTGCCGAGCCAGGTGAGTCCGGCCCCCCGAATCCACCCATCGCAGAAGGTTCAGGACGGTCATGACCTCATCCACCAGCTACCGGGAGGCCGGTGTCGACACGGCGGCCGGTGACCGCGCCGTCGAGCTCATGAAGGCCGCCGTCGCGAAGACGCACGGCCCGGAGGTCTTCGGCGGCTTCGGCGGGTTCGCCGGCCTGTTCGACGCCTCGGCCCTCACGGCCTTCCGTCGGCCCCTGCTCGCGACGTCGACCGACGGCGTCGGCACGAAGGTCGCCATCGCCCAGGCCATCGACAAGCACGACACCATCGGCCAGGACCTCGTCGGCATGGTCGTCGACGACATCGTCGTGGTCGGTGCGAAGCCGCTCTTCATGACCGACTACATCGCCTGCGGCAAGGTCCACCCGGAGCGCATCGCCTCCATCGTCGCGGGCATCGCCCGGGCCTGCTCCGACACCGGGACGGCGCTCATCGGCGGCGAGACCGCGGAGCACCCCGGACTCCTCGGGGTCGACGACTACGACGTCGCCGGCGCCTGCACCGGTGCGGTCGAGGCCGACGCCATCCTCGGTGAGCACCGCGTCGAGGACGGCGACGTCGTCCTGGCGCTCGCCTCCTCGGGCCTGCACTCGAACGGCTTCTCCCTCGTGCGGCACATCCTCGCCCAGGCGGGCGTCGGGTACGCCGACCACAGCGACGAGCTCGGCACGACGTTCGGCGAGGCCCTCCTCGAGCCGACGCGGCTCTACACCCTGCCCCTCCTGCGGCTGCTCGACTCCCCGGCCTTCGCGGGTGGCGTCCACTCGCTCAGCCACGTCACCGGCGGCGGGATCGCCGCCAACCTCGCGCGCGTCCTGCCCAAGGGGTCCTGGGCCGAGGTCGACCGCTCCACCTGGAGCCCGTCACCGGTGTTCCGCACCCTGAGCGAGCTGGCCGGATCCTCGCTCGAGTCGAGCGAGGGCACCTGGAACCTGGGCGTCGGGTTCTTCGCCGTCGTCTCGCCGGCGGTCGCCGACGGCGTCACGGCCGCCCTCGAGGCCGACGGGATCGCGACCTGGCAGGTCGGCACCGTGCACCTCGGCGACGACGCCGCAGACCTCAGCGCGTTCGAACAGGGTGCCAAGGGGGTCGACGGCGGCGCCGTCCGCCTCGTCGGCGCCTACCGCGACTAGTCCCACCGCTCTCCGGCCCACCTTCCTCCGTTCCGCCACTCGCCCAGCACGAACCCCAAGGAGTCCCCACGCATGTGCGGCATCGTCGGCATCGTCTCAACCGAGCCTGCCAACCAGCAGGTCTACGACAGCCTCCTGCTCCTCCAGCACCGCGGTCAGGACTCCACCGGCATCGCGACCGCCGACGGCAACACCTTCCACATGGTCAAGGCCAAGGGCCAGGTGCGTGAAGCCTTCCGCACCCGCGACATGCGCTCGCTCCTCGGCAACATGGGCCTCGGCCACGTGCGCTACGCGACGAAGGGCGACGCCGCCAACGAGAGCGAGGCGCAGCCGTTCTACGTGAACGCGCCCTACGGCATCACGCTCATCCACAACGGCAACCTCACGAACACGCGCGAGCTCAGCAAGGACCTGTTCCACGTCGACCGTCGTCACGTGAACTCCACGAGCGACACCGAGCTGCTGCTCAACGTCCTCGCGACGGAGCTGCAGGGTCAGATCAGCGGCCTCGACCTCGATCCCGACCAGGTGTTCAACGCCGTCGAGAACGTGCACGAGCGGGTCGAGGGCTCCTACGCGACGATCGCCCTCATCGCCGGTCACGGCCTGCTCGCCTTCCGCGACCCGTTCGGTATCCGCCCGCTCATCCTCGGCAAGCGCCAGACGGGCATGGTCGGCAACGACTGGGTGGTCGCCTCGGAGTCGCTCGTCCTCGAAGCCGGCGGCTACGAGATCGTCCGTGAGATCGCCCCGGGAGAGGCCGTCTTCATCACCGCGTCGGGTGAGCTGTACTCGCGGCAGTGCGCGAAGAACCCGCGGCTCGTGCCGTGCTCCTTCGAGTACGTCTACCTCGCGCGCCCCGACTCCGTCATGAACGGCATCTCGGTCTACGAGGCCCGGCTGCGTCTCGGCAACCGGCTCGCCGACACCATCGCCGAGTACACGCCGATGGGCGACATCGACGTCGTCATGCCGATTCCGGACTCCTCCCGTCCAGCGGCCATGCAGGTCGCGCAGAAGCTCGGCATCGAATACCGCGAGGGCTTCTACAAGAACCGGTACGTGGGGCGCACCTTCATCATGCCGGGCCAGGCGCAGCGCAAGAAGAGCGTCCGTCAGAAGCTCAACGCGATGGGCTCCGAGTTCAAGGGCAAAAACATCCTCATCGTCGACGACTCGATCGTCCGCGGGACGACGTCGAAGGAGATCGTCGACATGGCGCGTCTCGCCGGTGCCAACAAGGTGACCTTCACCTCCGCCGCACCGCCGGTCCGCTACCCCCACGTGTACGGCATCAACATGCCGTCCCGCCAGGAGCTCGTCGCACACGGTAAGAAGATCCCCGACATCGCGCGTGAGTTGGGCGCTGACAACCTCATCTACCAGGAGGTCGCCGACATGAAGGCCGCCATCCTCGAGGGCTCCGGCATCAGCGACCTCGAGATGAGCTGCTTCACCGGCGAGTACGTCACCGGTACGGTCTCCGAGGAGTATCTCGAGTGGGTGGAGCGCTCGCAGCTCTCCTGAGCCCTGCCTGAATGACGAAGCGCGCGAGCCCCGAGGGGATCGCGCGCTTCGTCGTTCAGGAACCGACTGCTACTCCGGCGCACCGGGCTGCTCGAGCGGCGCCGGCGTGGCTGCGGGGGCCGCCTTCGGCTTCGTCGTGCGCGGCTTCGCCGGTGCCTTCGCGGTGGCCGTCTTCGCTGCGGCGCCCGTCGTCTTCGTCGTCGGTGCCTTCGCGGCTGCGGTCTTCGGCGTCGTGGTCTTGGCCGCTGCCGCCTTGGGCGTCGTCGAACCGGTGGTGGCGCGCGTCGAACTCGTCTTGCGGACGGTGCTCCCCGCGGCCGTCGCCGTGGTCGTCTTCGCGGCGGGCTTCCGAGCCGTCGTCGAACGCGTCGTCGTCGACCGGCTGGTCGAGGTGCGTGGCGCGCTCACGGCCGCGGCCGGTGCGGTGGCCGACACGGTCTCGTCGCGTCCGGTCGTGTCTGCGGCTCCGGTCTCGTCGCTCGCGAGGCGCGCCTCGGTCTCGTCGGCGGCGGCTGCGACGGTCTCCGCGTCGCCGGTGGACGTCGACTCCAGGACGATCGACTCGGCCGGTTCGGCGGAGGTGTTCGCTGCGGCGGCGGCCTCGGGCGCGCGGTCGGTGCCGGAGAAGACCGCGGCGAACTGCTCGGTCGGGGTGGGCTCGGCGGCGCGCACCCAGTCCGAGGTGGGCTCCGCGGCCGGAGCCTCAGCGGTCGGAGCCTCGGTCGACGGTGCCTGGTGGGCGCCGTACTGCTGCGTCGCCTGGGAGCCCTGCTGGGTCTGCGTCGTGCCGTATCCGCCCGTCTGGCCACCGGCATACTGCGAGGTGTCGTAAGCGGTGGTCTGTCCGTACTGTGCGGGGTCGTACACCGGCGCCTGGCCGGTCTGGCCCGCCTGGTAGGGGTGCTGCTCGTAACCGCTCTGACCGGCGTACGGTGCCTGCGTGGGGTTCGGCTGCGAGGCGGCCTCGCGAGCGGCAGCGCGCTGCTGCTGCTGGTTCACGAGGCGCGCGACCTCGGCGTCGATGGCGTCCTCGGTGATGTGCTTGGACGGACCGTAGGCGTCGAGTCCGACGAAGACCAGGGCGATGCCCATCACGAAGATCGGCCAGATCGGCCAGAAGTACCCCCAGGCGCCGGTGAGGAGCCAGATGACGATCAGGAGGACGGAGACCGCACCCCAGACGGCGAGAAACTGCTTGAAATCGTGCTGCGCCTTCAGGCGCTTCTTGGCGGCAACGCGGAGTTCGTCGGTGTTCATCCGTCCAGGCTAGTCTCCGCCCAGTGAGAACTCCATTTGCCGACATTCGTCTGGGAGATCACCCGGCCGAGACGTGCCGGAGCGATGGCGAACCGCTGATGCAGACGCGCCGGAACGGTGGGAAGGACGCGCCTACGCGCCCTTCGCCTCACCGTCGGCGTACTTCTCGGCGTACTCAGCCCACTTGGCGATCTCGTCGTCGTAGCTCTCGTCGACGCCCGTGCCCGGGTGGTCGACGGAGTGCCCCGTGAGCTCGCGCTCGAGCGCGTTGTAGTTCACGTCCGGGCTGAACGACTTGAGCTCACGAGCGATCTTCGTGTGCTTTGCCTTTTGACGGCCACGACCCATGCGAGACCCCCTCATGATTTTCTGACCGGCCGCGCTTGCGGGGCGTCCGGGGCTTTCGCCTACCAGGGAACGATAAAGACTAGCGTTGAGCTTACCATGCCGCCCGTGGACGGGGCGCTCGTACGGGGACGGTCCGGCGCGCACCGGTGCCGACACCGCGACGGAACGGGGCTGGGCCAGCACGCCGAGTGGTGGGACGATGGACCCATGACCGGAACCCTGCACATCACCGGAGATGCGGACGCCGACCGCCTGTTGTCGACCGACCCGCTCGCCCTGCTCGTCGGCATGCTGCTCGATCAGCAGGTGCCGATGGAGACCGCGTTCGCCGGCCCGCTGAAGATCAGCGACCGCCTCGGTTCCTTCGACGCGGCCACCATCGCTCGGGAGGAACCCGAGGCGTTCGCCTCGCTCTTCAAGACGAGTCCCGCCGTGCACCGGTTCCCGGGTTCCATGGCAGGCCGGGTGCAGGGGCTCTGCGCCGCGATCGTCGACGACTGGGACGGCGACGCGGAGGCGATCTGGACGCGCGACGCGCCCGACGGCCCGGAGATCCTGAAGCGCCTGCTCGCCCTGCCGGGGTTCGGCGAGCAGAAGGCGAAGATCTTCCTCGCGCTGCTCGGCAAGCAGTACGGACTCGACGCGGCCGACTGGCGAAAGGCCTCGGCGCCCTACGGCGAGGACGGCAGTCTCCGGTCCGTCGCCGACATCGTCGACCCGGAGTCGCTCGCGCAGGTGCGGGCGGCGAAGCAGGCGGCCAAGGCCGCCGCGAAGCGCGCGAAGGGGGAGTGACGACATGAGCGAAGCGCAGCGGGGTACCGCGATCGTGGTCGGTGTCACGCCGGGGCAGCCCGACACCGTGCTCGTCGAGGCGGCGTCGTTCGCGCAGGCCTTCGCCTGCCGGCTCGTCCTCGCCCACGTCGACGCGAGTCGGTTCGTCGTGGTCGAGAACGTCGACGGCACCGTCACGTCGTTGCCGTTCGACGCCGATCTGCACGACTTCGACCCGGAGCCGGCCGATCCCGGCCTCGAGGCGACCGCGCATCGTCTCCTCGACGACACCGGTGTCGCGTGGGAACTGACCCAGCTCGCCGGCGACCCGGCTCGCGCCCTCGGTCGACTCGCCGATTCGGTGTCCGCGCGGGCGATCATCGTCGGGACCCGGGAGCGCGGCCTCCGCAAGGGGATCCTCGAGTTCTTCAACGGTTCCGTCGCCGCGACGCTGGCCCATCGGCAGGCGCGTCCGGTGGTCGTGGTCCCGCTCGCGCCGAGCGCCACCGACGAACCGCTGTGGGACGCCCCCGCCGGCGACCTGCGGTGACGGCCGCTCCGACGGGGACACGGGCTCCGCACCTCCGACCCGCCACGATCGCGATGGTCGCGCTCGGTGGCGCGATCGGGACGGGCGCCCGCGAGGCGATCTCCCTCGCGGTCCCGCCCATCGGCGGTGTCCCCGTGGCCATCCTCGGCATCAACGTCGTCGGCGCCTTCCTGCTCGGCCTCCTCCTCGAGTCGCTCCTCCGACGCGGACCCGACGACGGCCGTCGACGCGATCTCCGCCTCTTCCTCGGTACCGGCGTCCTCGGTGGTTTCACGACGTACAGCGCGCTCGCGGCCGACAGCAGCGTCCTCCTCATCGAGGGGAACGCTGTGGTGGGGGTGCTGTACGCGGTGGGGAGCGTCGTGCTGGGCGTCCTCGCGGGCTGGGGCGGCATCGTCCTCGCCCGACGGATCGGCGGTGGCCGCTCGTGACGCCCTGGCTCTTCCTCGCGATCGCGGCGGCCGGCGGTGTCGGCGCCGCTGCTCGCTTCGTCGTCGACGGCCTCATCCGCTCCCGCGTGGGCGGCGCGTACCCCTGGGGGACGACCGCCATCAACGTCAGCGGGTCGCTCCTGCTCGGCCTCGTCACGGCGCTGGCCCTCGGCGGGGTCGTCGACGAGGCGTGGCGGCTCGTCCTCGGAGGTGGGCTGCTCGGTGGGTACACGACGTTCAGCACCGCGAGCATCGAGACCGTCCGGCTGCTCCACGACGAACGTTCCCGGGCCGGACTGGTGAACGCGTTCGGCATGCTCGTCGCCTCGGTCATCGCGGCCCTGGCCGGCTACTGGCTGGGCTCGCTCGTCGCATGACCGCTCGTTCGCCCAGACCTGGGCGAACGAACACGGCGGCTACGCCTCGAAGCGGCGGTTGTGCCGGAGGTTCAGCACGATCGGGATCCCGAGGGCGACGATGAGCAGCAGGATGCTCCAGAAGCCGATCTCCGACCACAGCAGGAAGACCCCGAAGACGCCGAGTCCGCCCGACAGGCCGCGCAGGATGATGGTGAACTGCGGGAGTCGCTGCGGGCGGCCCTGCCACATCGGCAGCGGCGAGTCGGGGTTCGCGGCGATGAGGCGGACCATCGACAGCGTCCCGAAGACGGCCGCGAGGAACAGCAGCGAGAGACCCCAGGTGAACATGTCCCCAGTCTGTCAGTCCGCGGCCGACCCCTCACGCCGTCGCCGGAGCGCGTGGCCGATCAGGAGCGAGGCTGCCCCGTGTTGCGGTCGATGTGCGGCTTCCGCTCGATCGGCTTCTTGACGCGGACGATCTCGCCCCGTCGCTCCTGGCCGGGCAGCGGCCGTGACCGACGCCCGTAGATGAGCTCCGAGGAGTCGAGCAGCCACGGCACGAGGGCGACGGTCACGCCGTGGACGAGCATGATCTGGTTGCGGATCCGCGACGCCCGCCGGTTGTGGAGGAGGCTCTCCCACCAGTGCCCGACGATGTACTGCGGCATGTAGACGGTCACGACCTCGGCGCCGTGCTCAGCACGGTGCGCCTTGATGTACTTCGCGAGCGGCATCGCGAACTCGCGATACGGCGACTCCAGGATGACGAGCGGCACGTGGATGTTCTGTTCGATCCACTGCTGCTCAAGCAGCTTCGTGGCCTCCGGATCGATCGACATGTGGACCGCTTCGAGGCTGTCGTGCTTGGCGGCGATCGCGTAGTCCAGCGCCTTGAGGATCGGCTTCTGCATCTTGCCGACGAGGACGATCGCGTGGTCGCCGGTCGCGCCGAAGGTCGTGGTCGGGTCGACCTCGACCTCCTTCTCCACGTCGCGGTAGTAGCGGTTCACGCCGAGCATGAGGACGAAGAGGATCGGCATGAGCACGAAGACGAGCCAGGCGCCGTGGGTGAACTTCGTGATCGTGACGACGATGAGGACGCTCGCGGTGAGCAGGGCGCCGAACGCGTTGATCGCGAGTCCGCGGTAGACGGAGCCGCGGTTGTCGCAGCCCTCCCGGAGCATCCGCAGCCAGTGCTTCACCATGCCCGTCTGGCCGAGCGTGAACGACACGAACACCCCGATGATGTACAGCTGGATGAGCTGGGTGAGGTTCGCCTGGTAGACCACGAGGATCGCGCATGCAGCGAGACCCAGGATGATCATGCCGTTCGAGAACACGAGGCGGTCGCCGCGGGTGTTGAGCGACTTGGGGGCGTAGGAGTCGCGCGCGAGGACGGCACCGAGCAGCGGGAAGCCGTTGAAGGCCGTGTTGGCTGCGAGGAGCAGGACGCACGCGGTCGCCGCCTGGATGAGGAAGAACGGGATGCTGTTCGCGCCGAAGACCGCGGTCGCGACCTGTGCCATGAGGCTCGGCTGCGGCGTCGTCGCGCAGTCCGCGAACCCCTCGAGGTGACAGGCGTTCTCGGCGTAGTGCACGCGGGAGATGAGGGCGAGTGCGGTGAGGCCGACGAACAGCACGATCGCGGTGCCGCCCATGAGGACCAGCGTCTTCTGGGCGTTCTTGATCTGCGGGCGGCGGAACGCGGGCACACCGTTCGAGACCGCTTCGACACCGGTGAGTGCCGAGCAACCGGAGGAGAAGGCGCGCAGGAGGAGCAGGATGAACGCCGCCTGGGTGAGGCTCTCACCCTGCACGGTGAACTCGGCGCTCGAAGCGACCGGGGCGTCGCCCATGAAGGTGCGGGCGAGTCCTGCGACGATCATGACGAGCACGCTCGCGATGAAGAAGTAGGTGGGGATCGCGAAGGCCTTGCTCGACTCCCGGACACCGCGCAGGTTGACGGCCATGAGGACGAGGACGAATCCGACGGCCAGCTCGACGCGCCACGGGTTGAGCCCGGGGATCGCGGAGATGATGTTGTCGACGCCCGAGGCCACCGAGACGGCGACCGTGAGGACGTAGTCGACGAGGAGGGCGGAGGCGACCACGAGGCCGGCCTTCTCGCCGAGGTTCCGGTGGGCGACCTCGTAGTCGCCACCGCCCGACGGGTACGCCTTGATGAGCTGCCGGTAGCTCGCGACGACCACGACGAGGAGGATCACGACGCACGCGGCGACCCACGGCGCGAAGCTCAGGAAGGCGAGCCCGCCGAGCGTCAGGATCATGAGGAGTTCCTGCGGTGCGTACGCCACACTCGACAGCGCGTCGCTCGCGAAGATCGGCAGTGCGAGCCGTTTGGGGAGGAGCTGGCCCTCCAGGTTCTCGGTCGGCAGCGGGTCCCCGATCAACCAGCGTTTTGCCGATCGTGGTTCTGTCCCGGGCTCTCGACCCTCAGTTGTCACGAGCGGCGATATTACTCCTTCGGGAACCGGAGTCAAGCGGGGATGAGCTGGATGGACAGGCATCGTCACCCGACCGTGACGCAGTGTTCATCGACCGGGGGAGTGGCGGACCGGAATGGTCGACCAATATCCTGATCGACGGCTGTTGCCTGGCTGTGAGCCCGGACAGTCGCTCGTGATCGACCACCCACCTCAAGGACCCTCATCGTGACCGCTCGCCGTCGTCTCCTCCCGCTCGCCCTCGCCGCCCTCGCCGCGACCCTGACGCTCTCCGGGTGCAGTGTCGTGGAGGGCATCCTCCCGAAACCCGCCGAGACCCGGGACGCGCAGTCCGGCGAGATCGTCGGTGGAGGTACGACGGACGTCTTCACCCTGTCGGTCGGCGACTGCCTGAACGACGAGTCGTCGTCCGACGAGGTCACGGAGGTGCCGACCGTGCCCTGTTCCGAGCCCCACCAGTACGAGGTGTACGGCGAGGTCACGCTGGTCGGCGACGAGTGGCCCGGCGAGGAGGCCGTCACGCAGCAGGCCGACGACGGTTGTTACGCGCAGTTCCAGGCGTTCGTCGGGATCGTCTACGAGGACTCCAACCTCGAGTTCAACTACTACACGCCGACCGAGGCCAGCTGGAACGGGGTGGACGACCGGCTCGTCACCTGCGTGATCTACGACTCCGAGGCGACCACGGGCTCGCTGGCCGGGGCCGCACGGTAGCTCGACCGCGCGCGCTGCGCCGACGGAACCGCCCGACTCCAGCAAGGGGTCGGGCGGTTCCGTGTCTCGGCTCGCGTGGCGGGGCGATCAGCCCTGCAAGCGCTCCCGCAGGCGGTCGCGGACGGCGACGAGGTCGGCACGCAGGGCTGACACGGTGTCATCGTCCAGCGCGCCCCCACGGGCGACGTGCTCGCGGAGTTCGGCTCGGACCGCCTGTCGGAACTCGTTGATCGACACGTCGGTCTCGTGGAGCGCCAAGCGACCCTGCACCTTCTGATCGGCGCTCTCCTCGGCGGTCGACGTCCAGCTCGGACCGGGCTTCGCGGACTGCTTCGCCTCGCGCGCGGCGGAGGCGAGATCGGCCCGGAGGCTCTTCATGGCCGCCGTGACCCCGCTGCGGACCTCGTCGGCGATACGGCGGACGGAATCGGTGAGCTGGTCCTCGATGCCGTCGAGCTCACCCGCCCGTGCCGCGAGCTCGGCCCGGCCCGCCTCGGTGATCTCGTAGACGGTCTTCCGGCCGTCACTCGTCTTCGTGACGAGTCCCTCCTCCTCGAGCTTCGCGAGGCGCGGGTAGATGGTGCCGGCGCTCGGGCTGTAGGTGCCACCGCTCCGGTCGGTGAGCGCCTGGATGAGTTCGTAGCCGTGCTTCGGCGACTCGTCGAGCAGGCTCAGGAGGTACAGCCGCAGGCTGCCGTGGGCGAAGACGGGGCTCATGCGCCTGCCTCGCTCCCTGCGGTGGTGGCCGCGCCCGCCGGCTCGGCAGCCGAGCGGCGGAGGACGGTCACCGCGCCGCCGACGGTGTTCATGCGCACCTCGGCGAACTGTCCGGAGAGGGCGCCCGTGTGCGAGTTGTACCCGCCACCGCGCAGTCCCTTGAGGACGACGCCGTCGATCGCCAGGCGGCCGCCGACCGAGTTCGCCGTGTAGCGTGCGGCGAGTTCCTCGTCGAGACGGACCGTGATCGCGCCGCTCACGGTGTTCAGGTCGAGCTGCTCGCACGCACCGTGGATGTCGAGGAGTAGGTCGGAGGAGACGCCGTCGATCGAGGCGCGCGTGATGTCGCCGGAGACGGTGACGTCGCCCGAGACCGTGTGCGCCTGGATGCGACCCGTGTGGTTCTGGACCGTGAGCTCGCCGCTCACGGAGTTGAGGTCGAGTCGTCCGGTCATCCGGTCGGCCACGAGGTCGCCGGACACCGTGTTGAGCTTGGCGTCCGCGGTGAGGCCTGCGACCAGTCCGCTGGCGCTCACGACGCCGAACGTCAGAGCGATGTCGCGGGGGACGAGGACACTCACCTGGGCCGTGGCGCGGTTGGCGCCGAAGTTCGAGAACACTTCGAGGAAGTTGTCCCACCGCAACTGCGGGTGGTCGATCTCGGCGACGTCGCCGTCGATGGTGATCTTGAGGTCCTTGCCGGTGACGGCCCCCACCTCGATGCGTGCGCCGGGCTCGTCGTGTCCGATGATGTCGACCTGGCCGCCGATGAGGCCGACCTTGAGCCGTCTCACGAGTTCGAGGTCGATGATGCGGCTCTCGCCGGGAGCGATGATCCACTTCTCCTGTGCCATGGTGCGCTTCCTTCCGAGTGATCGCGATATATCGCGTTGAACTGAAGTTCACGATATATCGCGTCTCGGCGCATGGCAACCCCCGGAACCTCCGGGATCACCCTGAGTCGACCCTGGGATCGGCGGCCGCTCGGTCGCGGCCCCACACGTCCGGCCGGACCGGCCGCCGCTCAGTACCAGGGAGCGATGGCCAGGTCGTCGGGGACGGACCCCTCGTCGACCGGCGGCCCACTGCCGTCGAGGCAACTCGATCCGGCGGGGACCTCCGAGTGCGCCGACCACGGGTCGTCGGCCTCGGCATGGAAGGGCACGTAGCCGACGAGCTTCGAGGACGGGGGCCTCACCACGGCCTCGAGCGCAGCGGTGAAGTCGCCGAACTCCTTCGTGGCGAACACCGTCGCTCCCTCCAAGCCCGACGACCGATCCAGCTCGCAGGAGACGGCGACCGGCCGCCAGCCGGCTTCGCGCAGCTGGACCAACATGGCGGTGGCGGCAGGCCAAGCGGGCCCGCTCGGTCCTGGTTCCGCGGTCACGTCCGACGGCCAGAGGCCATCGACCGTGATCGCCCCGCGTTGCACGCTGACATTGGCGGAGGTGTCCGGAACCTGCGGCCCGCTGACGCTGCCGTCCGTGAAGAGCGGATCATCGGCCAGCGCGGCGAGCCGGGCGTCGTCGGTCTCGTCCGCCACGACGGGTGTCGACGACAGGCCGCATCCCGTACAAGCGAGCGCGGCGACGAGGATCGTCAGCGACACGGTCGCAAGGCGACGATGGATCTGCTGCATGACGGTTCCCTCCGCGGCGCCCGAGCGGACGCGTCACCCTCACCGTAACTGACACCCCGGCGTGCGCCACGTCCGACGCCCGACGGGTGATGGGGAGTGCTGCCCATCGTCTTCCGGAGCCGGCGGGGACAGGGTGGAACCATCGGATCAGGCGCCTCACCGGGATCGACCGGCAAGCGCGAACAGCACCGGAGAGCGGGGACCCATGAGTGGCACGATGCAGGTGGACGACGCGGGCCTGACGGCGGTCGTCCAGACGGTGGGTGGGGCGGCCACGAGCGCGACGGGGATGTTCTCCACGTGCCTCGACACGTCGTTCCTCGACGAGCAGGTGGCCGCGAACGCCGCCGCCTTCGAACTGACGTGGCGGACCGAGATGACGGAGGCGGGCAAGACGCTCGACGACTTCGCACGGTGGATGCAGCACGTCGCGGACACCATGGCCGGCACGGACGCGGCCCTCGCCGAGGACGCCTCATGACCGCGCCGACGCCGCAGGCTCCGCCACCCACGGTGGTCCCGTCCGATCGCCGTGACGCGTCCGAGCGGGCCGCGACCGGCGCACGGGTCGCGTCGCTCGCCGCGGAACTCCGCGGGGCCGGTGTCCCCGCCGGCGTCACCGAACAGGTCGCGAGCGTGGTCCGCACGGCCGGTCTCGACGCCGTGATCGACCTCGGTGCCGGCATGCTGACGGACGAGCAGGCGGGGGTCGTCCTGCTCGACGCCCTCCTCGACGCGCGTCGTCGAGGTGCCGGCAGCGCTGAGACCGCCGCCGAACTGCGCGCGGTCGCCCGATTGCAGACCGTCGTCCGGCAGCTCCTCTCCGGACTCGCCACGACCACGCGTACCGCCGGGATCGGGGATCGATCGTGAACCTCTCCGACCTCCGCACCAAGAGCTCAGCCGAGATCGATGTGCTCGCCACCTTCATCGGCTCGCTGAGCGGCGACCCGATGAGCTTCATCACCTCGATCGGATCGTTCGTCGATCGCGCGGTCGGGCTCATCCCCAGATCCTCCACGTTCGCGGACACCCCACCGCCGGGTGATCCGGCCACCATCGACGGGCTCGCGGAGCAGTACGAGCACGCGGCGCTCGCCGCCGAGACCATCCAGACCACGCTCTCCACCGTCACGGCGTCGAGCCTGCCGGACGCCTTGGTCGGGGTGACCGGCGCGAGCGCGGCACACGTCCTGGCCTCCGTCGACACCCTCGTCGGCAGCGAGATCGAGGGGCTCCGGACCGGGGCCACCGGTCTGCGCGACTACGCGGACGCCATCACCGCGGCCCGCAGCGCTCACCATCCGGGAGCGGACACCATCCGCGACGGTCAGCGGACCATCGGGAACATCTCCGTGAACCCATGGGCGATGACCAACCCGATCACCGGAGCCGGAGAGGTCGCCGGTGTGCTCTCGGACCTCATCCGCGGGGCCGGCCAGATCCTCGACGGCGTGTCCGTCTGCCACGACGCCTACGACGACGCATGGGCGGCCGGTGAGGCGCTGCAGCGGGCACTGTCGGACTCCGAGGGCCACGCCGTGCTCGCGGGCGTCGAGGTGCCCGTGGGTCAGACACGGCTGGACGTCCTCGTCTCGCGGACGCAGTTCCCGAACGGCGACCCGGACGGTTCGGTCCTCTCCGAGACGGAATGGGCGAACTACGTCCAGAACTGGAACGCGATGAGCGACGACGAACGCGAACGCATCCTCGCGGCGATGGAGGAGTCCGGCGATCCCGCCGTCAGCGCCCTCCTCATGAGCGCGATCGCCACCGGCGCCGGCAGTTCCTCCGTGCTCGCCCTCGCCGACGCGATCAAGAACGCTCCGGCCGGCGAACGTCAGCGCATGATCGACGAACTCACGAACCTCGGCGTCGGCGACAACGGGGACGCCACGGTGAACGGCGAGACCTTCGACCAGTACAACAACAAGACCTGCGGATCGACGACGCTCATCACCCTGGCCGCCCAGTCCGATCCGTTCCTCGCGTACTGGCTGCGGACCGGCGAGCTCCTCGACGGACATGTGCCCGACTACCTCCGGGGACTCGACCTGGCCGACGCGGCCGGTCTGGACACCGAGGATCGGATGACGTTCCTGCAGCAGGCCGTCCAGGACCGCGCGAACGACCTGTTCCCCGGCCCGGTCGATTACCCGAACGTCGCGGGTACGGCACCCGGCGGCGCGGTCGACGAAGCCGACCGCACCGGCACCGACTACCACATCGACTGGACCAACCTCCTGGGTGGCGACTCCGGCAGAGGGGCGGCGCTCACCGAGGCGGCGGTCGCCGCGAACGACGGGACCCCCGTCCCGCTGCTCGTCGGCCCCGGTGACAACACCATCCCGCAGCACTATGTGCTCATCATCGGCTTCCACGACGGCGACTACGAGATCTACGACCCGTCGACCGGCGAGACGAACTCGGTGGACGAGGACATCATGCTGAACGGCTCGGATGAGCCGGTCACGGGCTTCGCGAACTGGAACCAGATCTACGCCGTCGTGAACCCGAGCTGACCCTTCGACAAGCTCAGGGACCGGGTTGGGTGGCTCGGGGAGCGGGTGCGGCTCAGGGGGCCGGGGTGCGCGACCGGGTGGGGACCGACGTCCGCTCACCGCCAGCGGTACTCGAGCTCCGGGCGCCCAGGCGTGCCGTAGCGCGGCGAGCGCTCGACGGCGCCCGTCTCGGCGAGGTACTCGAGGTAGCGCCTCGCCGTCACCCGCGACAGGGACCCGGCGGCCGCCGCCTCGCTCGCCGAGAGCGGTCCGGCCGCCTGCCGGAGGAGGTCCGAGACCAGACGCAGGGTGTCCTCCGAGAGGCCCTTCGCCAACTGCGGACGGGAGGACGGCGCTCGCAGCGTGGCGAGGGTGAGGTCCACCTCCTGTTGGCTCGCGACCGAGCCCTCCGCCGACATCGTGTGCCGGAAGGAGCGGTACGCCTCCAGTTTGTCGGCGAACGCGGGGAACGCGAACGGTTTGATGAGGTATTGGACGATGCCCGCCGAGACCGCCGCCCGGACGATCCGGAGATCACGGGCCGCGGTGATGGCGATGACGTCGACGTCGATACCCGCCGTCCGGATGCGTCGGCACAGCTCGAGACCGTGCGCGTCCGGCAGGTTGAGGTCGAGCAGGACGAGGTCGATCCGGTCGTCGGGGGAGCGACCGGCCGCGGTGGCCCGAAGCGCCTGCATCGCGGTGGCCGCATCGCCCGCCACACCGGCGAGCTCGAAGCCCTCCACGCGGCGCAGGTAGGACGCGTGGGCCTGCTGGGCGATCGGTTCGTCCTCGACGACCAGGACCCGGATTTGCCCGCTCATGTGCCTGCCTCGTCGCGGACCCCGACCGCGGCCGGCAGCGTCACGACGAACGCCGAGGACGGCTCGCGGACGACCTCGATCGTGCCATCGAGCCGTGTCACGGCCTGGTGGACCAGCGCGAGACCGAACCCCCGACCGTATCGGCCGGGCTCCTTCGTCGACCAGCCGCGCACGAACGCGACGTCGAGCGCCTCCGGGGGCAGGCCCGGTCCGCTGTCGGTCACCTGGATCACGAGCTCCGTCGTCTCGGCGTCGGCGGACCGCCCGGCGCCGAGCTCGTCCGGCAGCCCCTGTCCGAGGTAGACCTCCACCCAGGGGCGATCGCCGGCCGCCGCGTCGATCGCGTTGTCGATGAGGTTGCCGAGGATGGTGACGATCACGGCCGGGTCGACGCGCACGCGTCCGAGCGCCGGGTCGCTCTCGAGGTGCAGCTCGACCCCCTGCTCGGCCGCCTGCGCCGTCTTGCCGAGCAGCAGGGCCGAGATCACCGGCTCGTGCTCCGCCGCGAGCACGCGGTCGGTCAACCGTTGACTGGCTCCGAGTCCCTGCGCCGCGAGGTCGAGCGCCTCCTCCCGCCGGTCGAGCTCGATGAGCGAGACGATCGTGTGCAGCCGGTTCGCGAACTCGTGGGTCTGCGAGCGCAGGGCGTCGCTCATCGTCCGCATGGACGCCAGTTCGCCGCTCAGGTGTTCGATCTCGGTGTGGTCGCGCAGCGTCATCACCCAGCCACGCGGGTGCGGGCCCGCCGTCTCGCCCGGACCGACCGCCGACTCCTGGTTCACGACGAGCACGTGCTCACGTGTGAGGTGGATCTCGTCGACGGCCTGACGCCCGCTTGCGAGGAGCTCCCGCAGGCCGACGTCGATCGGCAGCTCGTCGACCGGCACCGCGCCCGGGGAACGCTCACCGAGCGGCAGCCCGAGCAGTTCGGCCGCCTGGTCGTTGACGAGCACGAGACGGCGGTGTCGGTCCACGAGGACGAGCCCATCGCGCACCGAGTGGAGCACCGATTCGTAGTAGTCGAACATCCTGGCGAGGTCCTCAGGTCCGCGCGACCCGGTGACCCGCGCGAGGTAGCGGCGGAGCGTCCAGGAGCCGATCGCCCCGACGACGAGCACGAGCAGGGCCGTCCCGAGCAACCACGGCACCCGGGTCTCGAAGGTCTCGGACACGTTGCTGACCGTGACCCCCGCGGCGACGAGGGCGACGACCTCGCCGGCGCCGTCACGGATCGGTGCGACGGCGCGGACCGAGGGGCCGAGCGTGCCCGTGTACGTCTCGGTGAAGGTCCGTCCCTCGAGCGCCGGTCCGATCGTGCCGATGAACGGCTTGCCGATCTGGTCGCGCTCACGGTGCGTGTACCGGGTGCGGTCCGGAGCCATGATCGTCACGAAGTCGACGCCGGTGTCGCGCATGAGCGCCTCGGCGTACGGCTGGAGCGCGTCCGACGGGCGTTCCGAGCCGAGCTGCGCGACGACGTAGGGGTTGTCCGCGACGCCGTTCGCGACGTCGAGGCACTTCGCGACCGCGCGGTCCTCGGTCTCGGTACGGGCCTGGAACCAGAGCAGGACACCGGCGACGAGTGTCATCGCGACGACCGCGACGAGCTGAACGAGGAAGAGCCGCGAGGCGATGCTCCTGGACCGACCGGCCATCGTGTCACCTCCGTCTGCTCCGTCGCGTCGACCCCTCAAGTATCGGGGGTGACGAGGGCCTCAGGCGTCGCCGACCGCGACCAGTACGACCACAAGCGGTCACTACGACCACAACCCGGCCGATCCGCCGACGTGGTCGCAGCATGGGTCGATCGACCACCCGCTGCCGCACTGACGCGGCCGACGAAACGGATCCGGAATGGCAATGACGCTCTCCTCCCTGAAACGGCTGGACAAGACCCACTACCTCTACCTCGCGGTGATCGTCGCGGTGCTCGCCGGCATCGTCGTCGGCCTCGCCGCCCCGGAGTTCGCGAAGGGACTCAAACCCATCGGCGACGCCTTCGTGGCGCTGATCAAGATGATGATCGCCCCGGTCATCTTCTGCACCATCGTGATCGGCGTCGGGTCGATCGCGAAGGCCGCGACCGTCGGCAAGGTCGGCGGGCTCGCGCTGCTGTACTTCATCGTGATGTCGACCTTCGCCCTCGCGATCGGCCTCGTCGTCGGCAACCTCATCCAGCCGGGCGCCGGCTTGAACCTCGCCGAGACGAGCTACCAGGTCGAGGGGGAGGCCAAGAGCACGACCGAGTTCATCCTCGGCATCATCCCCACGACGCTCGTGTCCTCGCTGACCGGCGGCAACATCCTGCAGGTCCTCTTCGTCGCCCTGCTCGTCGGCTTCGGGCTGCAGAAGATGGGGACGACGGGTGAACCGATCCTGCGCGGCATCAAGCTCATCCAGGCGCTGGTGTTCCGGGTGCTCGCGATGATCATGTGGATCGCGCCCATCGGCGCCTTCGGCGCGATCGCCGCCGTGACCGGGTCCGCCGGTGCGAGCGCGCTCGTCGGGCTGGCCACCCTCATGATCGCGTTCTACATCACCTGCGCGTTGTTCATCGTCGTCGTGCTCGGCGGGGTCTTGCGCCTCGCCACGGGCTTCAACATCTTCAAGCTCATGAAGTACCTCGGCCGTGAGTACCTCCTCATCGTCGGCACCTCCTCCTCCGAGGCGGCGCTGCCGCGACTCATCGCGAAGATGGAGCACCTCGGTGTCTCCAAGCCGGTCGTCGGCATCACCGTCCCGACGGGCTACTCCTTCAACCTCGACGGCACCGCGATCTACCTCACCATGGCGTCGATCTTCATCGCCGACGTCATGGGCGTCCCGATGAACCTCGGGGAGCAGATCTCGCTCCTCGTGTTCATGATCATCGCGTCGAAGGGCGCCGCGGGCGTCACCGGCGCCGGTCTCGCGACCCTCGCCGGCGGGCTGCAGGCCAACCGGCCCGACCTCGTCGACGGGGTCGGCCTCATCGTCGGCATCGACCGCTTCATGTCGGAGGCGCGTGCGCTCACGAACTTCACCGGCAACGCGGTCGCCACGATCATCATCGGCACGTGGGTGAAGGAGGTCGACCGGGTGCAGGTCGGTGAGGTCCTCTCCGGTCGCTCGCGGTTCGACGAGGCGACGATGAGCGTCGACGACCACACGGGCGCGGTGGCGGTGGCGAAGCGCTGAGGCATCGGCACGTCGACAGGCTGAGGGACCGGACAACCCGGTCCCTCAGCCTGTCGCTCCCGGACCCTGAGCCTGTCGAAGGGTGCTCAGTTGGCCGGTGAGTCGACGATCGGCTTCGACGGCGGGGTGTCGCCCTCGAGCACCGCCTCGTCCACGGCGGTGGTCGAGTGTTCCGTACGCGGAGCGATCCGGAACAACGGGATCGTGTAGCCGCAGATGGGGCCGATGAGCACGGCGAAGACCACCGTTCCGATGCCGACGTTCCCGCCGAGCAGCCACCCGATGCCGAGGACGACGAGCTCCACGCCCGTGCGCCCGACCCAGATCGGCCAGCCGGTGACGCGGTGGATGCCGGTCATGAGGCCGTCTCGCGGGCCGGGGCCGAAGTTGCCGCCGATGTAGAGGCCCGAGGCGACGCCGAGGAGGAGCAGTCCGCCGGCGAACAACAGGATGCGCCCCCACAGGTCGAGGTCTGCGGGGATGAACGCCAGCCCGATGTCGGCCGATGGCCCCACGAGGAGGACGTTCAGGACGGTGCCGACACCCGGCCGCTGCTTGAGCGGGATCCAGGCGAGGAGCACGAGCCCGCCGACGATGATCGTGATGAGTCCGAAGCTCAGGCCGGTCCGCAGGTTGAGTCCCTGAGTGAGGACGTCCCAGGGGGCGACCCCGACGGCACCGCGCACGATCATCGCGATGGCGATGCCGTACAGGAAGAGGCCGATGAGGAGTTGGAGCACACGACGGGTCATGGTGGACAATCCAATTGCACGATTGGCTTTGGCGCTAGAGGCCAATCTGGGTATCGTGGTTCAATGGCTTCCATCACCCTGAGTGCCCGATCGCTCGCCGCCCTGCTCGGGCAGTGGAAGACCGCTGCGCCCGCATACCGCGGTCTCGCCGACCGAATCCGACTCCTCGTCCTCGACGGACGCATCCCGGTCGGTACCCGTCTGCCGGCCGAGCGGGAACTGGCCGATCGGCTCGCGCTGAGCCGCACCACGGTCACCGCGGCGTACCGCGAACTGCGCGAGGCGGGCTACCTCCGCAGCATCCGCGGTTCTGGCAGCGTCACCCTCCTGCCGTCGGCACCCACTGCGCTGGCTCCCGTGCCACAGGGCGGGTTCCTCGACTTCAGCAAGGCGGCCGTCCCGCCGTGCCCTGAGATCATCGACGCCGTGGCCACCGCCGCCGCAGAGCTGCCGCGGTACATGCACGACTTCGACTACGACCTCGTCGGCATGCCCGAGCTCCGGCAGGCCATCGCCGACCGCTACACCGCGCGCGGCCTGCCCACCGACCCCGACGAGATCATGGTGACCGTCGGGGCCCAGCACGCGATCGCCCTCATCGCCCGCACCCTGCTCAGCCGAGGCGACCGCGTCCTCGTCGAGATGCCGAGCTATCCCCACGCCTACGAGGCGCTCCGGGCGGCCGGAGCCAGGCTCGGCGCGGCGACCGTCTCCTCGGAGACCGGCTGGGACGTCCGCGAACTCGAGCAGTGGTTCGAGCGCACGAGCCCCGCGATGGCGTACCTCATGCCGGACTTCCACAACCCGACCGGGGCGTCGATGCCGCTCGAGACCCGCCGACGGGTCGCCGCAGCCGCCGAGCGGCACGGGACGGTGCTCGTGATCGACGAGACCACGGCGGAACTCGACATCGACCGGCCGACGGACCAGGGGCTCGACGGCACGCCGTTCGCTGCTCTCGAGGGTGCGCCGGTGTCGATCATCACGATCGGTTCGGTGGGCAAGACGACCTGGGGCGGGCTCCGCATCGGGTGGATCCGGGCCGAGCGCGGCACGATCAGGAAGCTCGTCTCGGCACGCTCGCTGGGCGACCTCGGCACCCCGATCCTCGACCAGCTGACCGTCCAGCAGTTGATGCCGGCGATGGACGGCATCGTCGCCCGGCGCGGGGTCGCGCTCGGCGAGACCCGCGACCGGCTCGTCGACCTCCTGGCCGACCGCCTCCCCGAGTGGACCGTGCCGCGGGTCGACGGTGGGATCGCCACCTGGGTGAACCTCGGCGAGGCCGCGTCATCGCAGCTCTCGCTCGCGGCGCGGAGTCACGGGCTCGTGATCGTCGCGGGGCCGCGGTTCGGCATCGACGGTGCGTTCGAGCGCTACCTGCGCATCCCGATCAGCTATCCGTGGGCCCAGACGGAGCAGGCGGTCGAGCTGCTGACGCAGACGTGGCACTCCGCGATGTTCGGGCACGTGCCGGCCCTGGACTACCTCGAAGACGTCGTCTGACCTCGTCGCCGACGAGTGTGACACCGCTCCACACGCAGTGCTTGTGCGTGCCGTGTCCAGCCTCCGCGCGAGACCGCCGTCGGACGGGTGCGCGGTGACATAATTACAGCGTCCGCACCTCTCGCAACAACCGAAAGCGGCTCCGTGCACCTGCTCTCCGTCCTCAGCATGAAGAACCGCGCGTTGATCGCGCTCGTCACCATCGTGGCAGCCGTGTTCGGCGTCCTGGCGGTGGGCGGCCTCAAGCAGGAGCTCATCCCGTCGGTCCAGTTCCCGCAGCTCGCGATCATCACGAGCTACCCGGGTGCGGCACCCGAGGTCGTCAACGACGACGTCTCGACCCCGATCGAGACCGCGATCCAGGGCGTGCCCGGTATCGAGTCCACCTCGGCGACGTCGAGCACGAACTCGAGCCTCATCAGCGCGACCTTCACCTACGGCACGGACCTCGCCACCGCCGAACAGAAGATCACCCAGGCGATCAACCGCATCAAGTCGACCCTGCCCGACACCGTCGACCCGCAGGTGGTCAGCGGCAGCATCGACGACCTCCCGGTCATCCAGATCGCCGTGTCCGGTGCGGCCGACCAGGACTCCCTGGCCGAGGTGCTCTCGAGCTCCGTGGTCCCCGACATCAAGGACGTCGACGGCGTCCGCGACGCGGCGATCGTCGGCGAGGTGGGCAAGCGGGTCACGATCACCCCCGACGACGCCAAACTGGCCCTCGCGGGGCAGACCAGCCGGGTCATCGGGACGACGCTGCAGCAGAACGGCTCCCTGCAGCCAGCGGGCGACATCACCGAAGGCGACAAGACGTTCTCCGTCCAGACGGGCACGAAGCTCACCTCGGTCGACGACATCGCCGCCCTGCCGATCACGGGCGCCTTCGCCGCCGACGGCTCCGTCCTGACCATCGGCGACGTCGCGACGGTCGCCCTGAGCGACGACCCGATCACCTCGATCTCCCGCGTCGACGGCGAGCCGGCGCTCACCATCGCCGTCACGAAACTGCCCGCGGCGAACACCGTCGAGGTCTCGCAGGGCGTGCGCGACATCCTCCCCGAGCTCGAGCGCACCATCGGGTCCGACGCCAAACTCACCGTCGTCTTCGATCAGGCGCCCTACATCGAGCAGTCGATCGAGTCGCTGACGACGGAGGGGCTCCTCGGTCTGGTCTTCGCGGTCCTCATCATCCTCATCTTCCTGCTCGACGTCCGCGCGACGATCGTGACCGCCATCTCCATCCCGACCTCGGTGCTCATCACCTTCATCGGTCTCCAGGTGGCCGAGTACTCGCTCAACATCCTCACGCTGGGTGCGTTGACGATCGCCATCGGGCGCGTGGTCGACGACTCCATCGTCGTCATCGAGAACATCAAGCGGCACCTCTCGTTCGGCGACAACCGCACGGGCGCGCAGCGCGCCGGATCGATCCTGAGCGCCGTCCAGGAGGTCGCCGGAGCCATCACCGCGTCGACCGTCACGACCGTGGCCGTGTTCCTGCCCATTGCCTTCGTCGGCGACGTCACCGGCGAGCTGTTCCGACCCTTCGCCCTCACCGTCACGATCGCGCTGCTCGCGTCGCTCCTCGTCGCGCTCACCATCGTGCCGGTGCTCGCCTACTGGTTCCTGCGTTCTCCGAAGGCACAGCGGCTCGCGGCCGCTGCCGCAGCCGAGGAGGCCTCGGCCGACGCGAACGCCGAGCCGGTGCGGAGCCGACGGGAACGCCGAGTCAGCGTGCAGGACGAGGACGACCTCGCAAAGCCGTCGAGGCTCCAGCGGGCGTACCTCCCGATCATCCACTGGACGCTGAAGCACTCGGCCGTCACCCTGCTCCTGTCGCTGCTCGTGCTCGGCGGAACGATCGCGCTGATCCCCTCGATGAAGACGAACTTCCTCGGCGACTCGGGCCAGAACACGCTGACGGTCACACAGACCCTCCCGGTCGGCACGAGCCTCGACGCCCAGGACGCGGCGGCGAAGCAGGTCGAGACGAAGCTGCGCGACATCGACGGCATCGACACCGTCCAGCTCTCGATCGGGTCGAGCGGGAGCTCCCTGCGCGACGCGTTCTCGGGCGGCGGCGGTGGAGCCATCACCTACTCGATCACGACCAGCGAAGACGCCGACCAGACGGCACTCCAGAAGACGGTCCGCAGGGACCTTTCCGGGCTCGACGACGTCGGCGAGATCGAGGTCGCCGCGTCCGCGGGCTTCGGTGGGTCGAGCGACATCGAGATCGACATCACCTCCGCACGGCAGAGCGATCTCGCGGAGGCCGCCGAGGCGATCCAGCAGGCCGTCACCGGCCTCGACGGCCTCGACCAGGTCACGAGCAACCTCAGCGAATCGCGACCCTACGTCCAGGTGGCCGTCGACCGCGACGCCGCTGCCGCTGCAGGGTTCAGCGAGGTCGCGCTCGGCGCGTACGTCTCGCAGCTCATGCAGCCGACGACGGTGGGCTCGATCGTCATCGACGACACCACGCTCACCATCTACGTCGACGCCCAGGACCCGCCGACCACCATCGACGCCCTCGCGGCGACGGAAGTCCCGACCGCCACCGGCCCGAAACGCCTCGACGCCCTCGCGACGGTCTCGCAGGTCGACGGACCCGCGTCGATCTCGACCGTCAAGGGCCTTCGCTCGGCCACGATCAGCGCGACTCCGGGCAGTGACAACCTCGGCACCGCCAGTGCCGAGGTGCAGACGGCGATCGACGACGTCAAGCTGCCCGCCGGCACCACGGCGACCCTCGGGGGTGTCACGGCATCGCAGAGCGACGCCTTCGGCCAGTTGGGCCTCGCGCTCCTCGCCGCGATCCTCATCGTGTACGTCATCATGGTCGCGACGTTCCGTTCGCTGCGGCAGCCGCTCGAACTCCTGGTGTCGGTGCCGTTCGCCGCCACCGGTGCGATCGGCCTCCAGGTGATCACCGGCGTGCCGCTCGGTGTCCCGTCCATCATCGGCGCGTTGATGCTGATCGGTATCGTCGTGACGAACGCGATCGTCCTGGTCGACCTCGTGAACCAATACCGGCGACGCGGCATGACGGTGGTCGAGGCGGTCGAGCACGGCGCGGCACGCAGACTCCGCCCGATCCTCATGACGGCACTCGCGACGATCTTCGCGCTCACCCCGATGGCGCTCGGTGTCACCGGGCACGGCGGGTTCATCTCGCAGCCGCTCGCGATCATCGTGATCGGCGGGCTTGTTTCGTCCACCGTGCTGACGCTCGTCGTCCTGCCGTCCCTCTACAACCTCGTCGAGGGGTTCCGCGAGCGTCGCGAGCAGCGGCGGGTTGCAGCCGAGCCGAAGCCGACAGCGCGCACGGTCGCCGCGATCGAGGGGCCGCGGGCCGCGACGGTCCCCGCTGAGGAACCGGCCCTCGTCGGCGCCGGTGGTGGAAGTGCTGCAACCGTGGCCACCGCGCCTGACGCGTCCGTTCCGTCGGCCACGGCGGACGCGGCTTCGGCGGACGCGGCTCCAGATGCCGCCGCTCCCGCTGGCGCGGAACCGGCGGAGGATGCCCCGATCGATTCGGTTCCCGCGGACGCCGGACCGGCCGATGCGGTTCCCATGGACTCGGATGCGGCACCCGAGCCGCAGGTCGCTGCGCCGAGTGAGCCGGCGGTGGATCGACCGATGACGCGCCCGGCTGCGCACGAAGCCCACGAAGCCCACGAAGCCCACGAAGCTCACGAGGTGCACGGGGCGCATGTGGCGACGGGTGACGAGCTGCCGCGCACCGAGGCGATCACCCTCCCCGACGCGGTCTCCGACGCCCCTGCGGACGAGGTCGCGCATTCCGGCGAGCACGCCGCCCCAGCGGCGGAGCCTGAGCCGGACGCGCAGGCTGATGCTGATGCGGTCGCTGAGCCGGTCGCTGAGCCTGAGCCGGTCCTGGAGCCGGGGCCAGCGGCGGAGTCCGAGCTCCCTGCTGAGTCTGAGCGAGCTACCGAGTCCATGCCGACGCCCGACACCGAGTCGACGCCAGCCGCTGAGTCGGCGTCCGATGCCGATACGGCACCCGCTACCGAAGCGTCATCGGGCACCGAACGGCCGAAGCGCCGCCGCGCGCAGTGGCCGTGATCGACCACCTGCCGCTGGGTCGCTGAGCTGCGGCTCGCGCGGATCGACACGAAGCCCTCGGGAACGCCGTCACCGGCGCCCGAGGGCTTCGTCGTGTGACGCCCGACTCAGCGGAGATCGCCGACCGCGCCGGTGACCGCCCGCACGACCCCACCCGACTGCACCAGTGCGGTGACCGCCTCGATCTCGGGGGAGAGGAACCGGTCGGGACCGGGACCCGTGACCTGCTCACGCACCCGGCGGAGCACCGCTCCCGTGCCGACGGCCGGCTCGAGCGGGCCGCGCAGGTCGAGGCCCCGGGCTGCCGTCATGACCTCGATCGCCAGCACCCGGCTGAGACCGTCGATCGCCCTCCGGAGCTTCCGCGCCGCCGCCCAACCCATCGAGACGTGGTCCTCCTGCATCGCGGAGGACGGGATCGAGTCGACGGACGCCGGGTGCGCCAGGCGTTTCAGCTCGCTCACGATGCCGGCCGCCGTGTACTGGGCGATCATGAGGCCCGAGTCGACACCGACCTCGTGTGCGAGGAACGGCGGGAGGCCGTTGCTCCGGCTCCGGTCCAGGAAACGGTCGGTGCGGCGCTCCGACATGGACGCGACATCCGCGACGGCGATCGCGAGGAAGTCGAGCACGTAGGCGACCGGGGCACCGTGGAAGTTCCCGTTCGACTCGACGCGTCCGTCCGGCGTGAGCACCGGGTTGTCGACGGCACTCGCGAGCTCACGCTCGGCGACCGTCGCGGCGTGGTCGACCGTGTCCCTGGCGGCACCGTGCACCTGCGGGGTACAGCGCAGGGAGTAGGCGTCCTGCACCCGGGTGCACTCGGGACCCCGGTGGCTCGCGACGATCGGGGAGCCGTCGAGCAGCAACCGCAGGTTCGCGGCGCTCTCGGCTTGACCCGCCTGCGGGCGCAGGGCCTGCAGGTCCGCGGCGAACACGGCGTCCGTGCCGAGCAGGCCCTCGACGCTCATCGCCGCGGCGACATCGGCGGTGCGCAGGAGCATCCGCAGGTCGTCCACGGCGAGCGCGAGCATCCCCAGCATGCCGTCGGTGCCGTTGATGAGCGCGAGCCCCTCCTTCTCGGCGAGCTGTGCCGGGACGAGGCCGGCGTCGGCGAGGGCGTCGGCTGCAGGACGACGGCGTCCGTGCGAGTCGGTCACCTCGCCTTCACCCATCACCGCCAGCGCGCAGTGCGCGAGGGGCGCGAGGTCGCCGGAGCAGCCGAGCGACCCGTACTCGCGCACGACCGGGGTGATGCCGGCGTTGAGCATCGCCGCGTAGGCGCGGACCGTCTCGACCCGCACCCCGGTGCGGCCCGTCATGAGCGTCGAGAGCCGCAGCGTCATCAGGGAACGCACGACCTCCCGCTCGACGACGTCACCGCTGCCGGCGGCGTGCGAGCGGACGAGACTCGCCTGCAACTGCGAGCGGCGTGCCGGCTCGATGAACGTGGTCGCGAGCGCACCGAACCCGGTTGAGATCCCGTAGTGGGGCTCGGGGTCGGAGGCGAGCGCTTCGATGATCCGACGGGATGCGGCGACGTCGTCGAGGGCCTCGCCGTCGAGGTCGATCCGAGCGCCGTGCCGGGCGACGGCGACGACCTCGTCGATCGACAGCGGTCCGGTGCCGAGGGAGACCGAGGTCGGACCGACGGGCTCGGGATGCGGGCGACCGGAGGTCGTCGGGTCGCTGGTGGTCGGGGTCGCGCCGGGCTGGATGTCCATGTTCCGATCGAACACCCGGACGCCGACCGCGGCGGTGCGCGTAGAGTCGTCCGTGTCTGGGATGACAGACATGGACGACCAGGCGGCCGCGCCCGAGCCGCGGAGACGAGGTCAACGGTGAGTCAGGTCCCGGCAGCCGACGCCACTCTGCGCGTGCTGAGCCATCTCGCCGGAGCCCGCGGCCCGCTTCCGGCCGCGGCCATCGCCTCGGCACTCGACCTCCCGCGATCGACGGTCTACCACCTCCTCAGCGTGCTGCAGGAGCACGGCTTCGTGGTCCACCTGCCCGAAGCCCGTCGCTACGGGCTCGGGGTCGCCGCCTTCGAACTCTCCGGCGGGTACGCCCGGCAGGAGCCGCTCAGCATGCTCGGGCGCCCGTTGCTTGCCGAGCTGGTCGACCGGGTGGGTGAGAGCGCGCACCTCGCCGTGCTGCACGGCCGGGATGTGCTCTACATCGTGGACGAGCGTGCCCCGCGTCGGCCGCACCTCGTCACCGATGTCGGTGTGCGCCTCCCGGCTCACCTGACCGCCAGCGGCTGCGCGATCCTCGCCGCGCTCCCGGCCGGCCAGCTGCGCGCCCTGTTCCCCGACCAGGCGGCGTTCGTCGACCGCACCGGCCATGGGCCGAAGCGGTACCGGGAGTTACGACAGGTCCTGACCCAGACGACCCAGGACGGCTATGCGCGCGAGGCGGGCGGGGTGACGCTCGGGCTCGCGAGTGTCGGGGTGGTCGTCCGCGACCACACGGGGTGGCCGGCGGCGGCGATCGCGGTCACCTACGACGCCGATGCGGGACTCGATCCGGCGTGGCTGGCCCGCGAAATCCAGCCGGCGGCCGCCGAGCTGTCGCGGCGGATCCGAGGTCGCTGAGCGCTCGGCGGAGCGGGCGGAGCGGGCGGGCGGTGCGGCGGCTCAGGAACCGTGGTCAGGCGACCGAGCGCAGGATGAGCTCGAGCAGTGCGGTCGCATACGCGTCGGGCGCCGTCGCGGCGCTGAACCGTCGCAGTTCGCCGCCGAGCTCGACCACGACGGTGTACGCCTCGGCGTCGCCCAACGACAGGAGGACGTCGAGTTCGTCGTCGAGCGTCGGCTCGCCGTCGGTCGGCGCAGCCGGGGACACCGCGCGTTCGAGCGACCGGAACGAGCCGCGCAGCAGAGCGCGCAGCTGGTGCTCCGACGGCAGCCAGAGTGTCTCCTCCTGGTCGACGGAGTCCAACGCCCACTCGGTCGTCCCGTTGAAGCCGAAACTGCGGCCACCCGGGTGTTCGTGCACCTCGACGGTCATCTCGCTCACCGTGAACACGTCGCCGGCGAGCTCGCCGCCGTCGATGGTGAAGCGGTCGCCGGGTTCGGGGGTCCAGCGCAGGCCGGCGGTGCGGAGCGCTCGGGCGAGGTCAGCGGAGATCATCAGTCCAGTATCGCCGACCACCGTGCGATGCGGCTGGCAACCCCTCGATTCGGACGGAACCCTGTGCGAGGGTGGATGGACTCTTCGAAGGGTCCGATGATGCCCGCACCTGATGATGGCCTATCCGGTCGCTTCCCTGCGCGCGGCCGCGTGACCACACGACGGTTCGAGGGGACGACCGGGATGCAGGAGGCGTCGGGCGCGCTGCGATTCGTGGACGTGGACCCCGATCGGTTCTCGATGACCGTCGACTCGGTCATGCTCGGCGAGTATGTCCTCCATCGCAACACGGTCGGGCCCGGGACGTTCGACGTCCTCGCTGACGCCTACGGGCTCGATGAGCCGGTCGCGACGATCGTGATGCTCATCGAGGGTGCGGCCAGCCTGGTCCACGGCCGACAGCAACTCGACCTGCTCCCCGGGACCGGAACGCTCACGGAGGGCGCCGAGACGTATCGGACGACGATCCACGACCACGCGACCTATCTGTACGTGTTCGTGCCGATGCGTGCGCTCCGCCGCCTCGGCATCGCCCCGACGAGCGCCCTCGGCCCGTTGGCGCCGTCGCCGCTGCTGCGGGGGAGCGCCGCGTTCCTCGTGGAGGTCATCTCCGCGTTCGAGCCGATCGGCGGCGCCGCGCAGCTCAGACTCTGCCGGGTGATCGACACGATGCTCGCGACCCTGTACGCGGAGAACGACCTCTTCCGCGCCGAAGGTGAGGCCGGACGGGTTCCGCTCCGGCTCCGGATCATCGAGCACATCGCCGCGTCCTTCGCCGAGCGGGAGCTGCGACCGGAGACGCTGGCGCGTCGCTTCAACATGTCGACCAGGTCCCTGCAACGGGTGTTCGAGGGCTCGGGAACGAGCGCCGCGGGCGAGATCGCCGAGCGGCGGGTGCAGCTCGCGCTCGCCCTCCTCTCGGACCCCGATCACCGAGGCCTGTCGATCGCCGAGGTCGCGGCCCGCTGCGGCTACCACTCGCAGGCGCACCTCCGTCGAGCGGTCGTCGCGCACACCGGGCTCAGCCCGAGCCAGTTCCGGGAGCAGACGAAGGCGGAGGACGCCTGACGTCGCAGCGTCGTCAGGCCGCCGGATCAGCCTGCGGTACGCCTGCTTCGACGCGGGGCCGTCAACCAGGGACGCAGCAGCCTCGTGACGAGCGGCAGGAGCCAGTAGGTCATGATCGGCGTCAGGATGAGCGTCGAGATGAGCACGTGGAGGAACACGCCGAGCGGTTCCCAACCCGGCACGAGCGCCGTGACGAGGAGGGTGAAGACGAGGTTGAGCGGGAAGAAGCCCAACCAGATGCTCACCGCCTGCTTCCAGCGCGGCGGTGCCGGCGGGATCGGGTCCGGGTCGCCGGAGAGCTCGGCCTCCTCGACGCGGAGGATCCCGTCGGGCGCGTCGAACCACCCCTCGATCCCGCTGCGCCGTTCGACGCGGGACTGCTCCATGAACTCGCGGCCGCTCGAGAGCCACCAGGCGCGTTCCTTCGACTCCTCCCAGTCGGTGAGCGTCTGTTCGTCCGCGAAGCGGTACAGCATGTACCAGACGTCGCTCTCGGCACCCGCGCGCACCCAGCCGGAGCCGAGGAAGCCGGGGTACCGGTTCGCCAGGTTGATGCCCGCCTGGACCCAGATGGTGGCCTCGGAGATCGACGCCGGGTTGACGCGTCGCTCGATCGAGACGGTGATGGGATCGTGTTCCATACGCCCAGTAGACCGCACTCGTGTTTCGATCTCGTGTCCCACCGCAGCCGCCGTAGAGTCGAGGCATGGCGACTCCTGACTTCGTACTGGCCCTCCGCGAGCGGATCGGGCACGCGCCCCTCTGGTTGACCGGGGTGACCGCGGTCGTCCTCCGCGGTCTCGGGACCCCCGAGGCCGAGGTCCTGCTCGTCCGGCGACAGGACAACGGGGCGTGGACACCGGTCACGGGGATCATCGACCCGGGCGAGGAACCCGCGGTGGCGGCGGAACGCGAGGTCCTCGAGGAGGCGGCCGTCGTCGCCGTCGCCGAGCGTCTCGCCCAGGTGCAGGTGCTCCCGCAGAACGTCTACGACAACGGCGACATCACGCAGTACATCGACCTCGTGTTCCGATGCCGCTATGAGTCGGGCGAGCCGTATCCGGCCGACGGCGAGAACTCCGAGGCGCGGTGGTTCCCGCTCGACGCCCTGCCCGAGCAGGTCTCGCAGAACTTCCGCACCCGGATCGCGCTCGCCGCCTCCGACGAGCGCGAGGCCCGCTTCACCCGCTGACGTCGCCCCACCTGCCCGCGAACTGTCACTTGAGGTCGGTTCTGTGGCCCCGGACTAGCCGTTGGTGACAGTTCGCGGGCTGGAGGGGGTGGCGGTGGCTGCGGCGATGGCGTCGGCGGCTCGGACGAGGGTGAGGTGCGAGAGCGCCTGCGGGGTGTTGCCGACCTGCCGCGCCTGCTGCACGTCGTACTCCTCGGAGAGCAGTCCGAGGTCGTTGCGGAAGGACAGCAGCCGGTCCATCAGCTCGCGGGCGTCGTCGAGTCGGCCCGAGGCCGCGTACTGCTGCACGAGCCAGAACGAGCACGCGAGGAACGGGTGCTCGTCGCCCGGCAGACCGTCGACCCCGCTCGTGGTGCGGTAGCGCAGGAGGAGACCGTCCTGGAGGAGGTCCTCCTCGATCGCGGCCACCGTCGCGAGCATGCGCGGGTCGCCGGGCGCCACGTAGCCGATCTGCGCGAGGACGAGCAGGGACGCGTCGACCTCGGTCGTCCCGGCGTGCTGGACGTAGCACCCGCGTGCGTGGTCGACGTTCTCGCGCTCGATCGTCTCGCGAAGGGTCTCGCGCAGGGCCTCCCAACGTTCGACGGGCCCGTCCAGGCCGTGCTCGCGGACCGCGCGGACGCCGCGGTCGAGCGCCGCCCAGATCATCGCGCGCGAGTGGGTGAAGTGCTGCTCGTCGCCCCGTACCTCCCAGATGCCGCGGTCGGGGCGGTTCCAGTGCTCCTCGAGGACGCCGAGCAGGGCGCGCTGGAGGCTCCACGAGAAGTCGTCGTCCGCGAGACCGACCGCGCGTGCCTCGTCGAGGGCGATCATCACGGACCCGAAGACGTCGCCCTGGTACTGCGTGTAGGCGCCGTTGCCGACGCGCACCGGGGCGGCACCGAAGTAGCCGGGGAGGCTGTCGAGCTCCTCCTCCACAAGGTGGCGTTCGCCCGCGAGGCCGTACATGATCTGCAGGTCGTTCGGATCACCGGCGATCGCCCGGAGGAGCCACCTGCGCCAGTCGTGCGCCTCCTCGGTGAAGCCGTGCTGCATGAGGGCTTCGAGGGTCAGCGAGGCGTCGCGCAGCCAGACGTAGCGGTAGTCCCAGTTGCGGACGCCCCCGAACGACTCCGGCAGGCTCGTGGTCGCGGCGGCGACGATGCCCCCGGTGTCCTCGTGCGTGAGGGCGCGGAGGACGAGCAGCGAACGCACGACCGCCTCCTCGTACTCGGCGGCGGGATCGCAGCGGGACGCCCAGTCGCGCCACCAGGCGATCGTGTGGTCGATGCGCGATCCGACGTCGACCGGGTCCGGCACCTCGCGGTGCGACGGGTACCAGGTGAGGGTGAGGTCGACGGTGTCGCCCGCGGACACCTCGACGGTCGCCGAGTGGGCGTGATCGGACGCCGTCAGGTGCACACCGCGGACCACGACGGCGTCGGGGCCGGCGACCGCGACGATCCCGGAGCCGTCCGGGAGCTGCCGCACCCACGGGATCGCGTCGGCGTACCCGAAGCGGAGGCGCACCTCGACGTCGACCGCGACGGTGCCGCTGACGCCCTCGATGCGCCGGACGACATCGGCCCGGCGGTCGCCGTGGGGCATGAGGTCGGTCACGCGCACCTGGCCGTCGGGGGTCGTCCAGACGGTCTCGAGGACGAAGGTGTCGTCGAGGTAGGCGCGGCTCGCCGTCGCCCGCGCGTCGGCGGGCCGGACCGTCCAGCACCCGTGGTCTTCGGTGCCGAGCAGTGCACCGAACATCGAGGGCGAGTCGAACCGGGGGAGGCACAGCCAGTCGATGCTGCCCTCCGACGACACGAGCGCGGCGGTGTGGCAATCGCCGATGAGGGCGTAATCCTCGATGGGGCTGGGCATGCACCCATGCTGCCACGCCGCCGTGCCCCTCCCTGGGAGTGATGCTCCGTGACTTCTCAGGAGGGATCGGGTAACGTAGGTGAGTCGGCTCGAGACACCGCGTTTGTACCGCGGAGGGTTATGTCAGTCTGGTGGGCCGGTTTCGTCGGAGAGAACTCCGCGAACACACACATGATGTGGACGGCCCCGGCCAGTGATCGCCCGGGTATGAGCATGCCGCAGCGCAGCCGAGGTTTCGGATGGCGCTGTGTGAGTCATGCAGGTTGTTCATGCGAACGAGTTATAACCCGGAAAGCATTTCTCCATGCCCAAGAACAACACCCCCGCCGGCAAACGCCCGGCCAAGAACTTCGACCCCAAGTCCAAGTACGGCGAGAACAAGCGACCCTTCGGCTCGCGCCCCGGCGCGAAGTCCGGCAGCAAGAGCGAAGGCCACCGCGGCTACCGTCCCGACACCGGTGGGGCGCCGCAGAAGTCCCGCTGGAACGCCGACGAGCGCGCCGAGCGCGCCGCCCGCTTCGAGTCGGAGGAGCGCGGTGACCGCGCACCCCGCGGTGACCGCAACGAGCGCCCCGCGTACAACCGTGGTGGCGACCGCAACGAGCGTCCTGCGTACAACCGTGGCGGCGACCGCAATGAGCGTCCTGCGTACAACCGTGGTGGCGACCGGAACGAGCGTCCTGCGTACAACCGTGGTGAGCGG
>NZ_MJGW01000082.1:0-341 GCF_001865025.1 Plantibacter sp. MMLR14_011 | reverse complement strand
ATATCGCCCAGGGTGCCGTATTCGCTGCCACCCAGCCGCGAAATAGGGTCGATGCCTTTGGCATCAATAACGTAACGCCCCTGATCGTTAATGCTGGCAACCTGATCGTCCACAAACACCTTCTTGATATTGCCAAACACCAGCGACTGCGGCGTGTCACCCATTTCAATGACCTCTCGCAACTCGCAGTAAAACGCCACCAGGCACCCCTCGACCCGGGGCATCGGCCAGCCTTCTTCCTGCACCAACTTCATATCCAGTCGGTCCAGTTCAGACTGGCCGTGGTCCAGGTGGCGGGACGACTCCGTCATGGCCTGAGCCTGGCTGCGGCTCCCAATGTG
>NZ_MJGW01000081.1:0-247 GCF_001865025.1 Plantibacter sp. MMLR14_011 | reverse complement strand
ATTGATGGCGCCGACCATGCCAGTGCCACCAGCATGGCGAATACCTTGATCCATTGTTTCATTGTTGCACCTACAGTTTGCTGTTGTATTTATTGTCAAACTGCGGCTCGACCTAACAGATTGTGCCGACTACTGCATTTTGGGGCAGTCCAAGGCAGTACTGCGTGGCGTCCATGCGCTGACTTCTGTCTTGTGATTGTTAGATGGTCGCAGTCAGTGCATCTCTTGTCCGAGATCTGACCATAAT
>NZ_MJGW01000080.1:0-358 GCF_001865025.1 Plantibacter sp. MMLR14_011 | reverse complement strand
CTTCAGCAGCACCGGTGCGGGCGGAGTCTTGGTGATAAAGGTAAAGCTGCGATCACTGTAAACGGTGATAACAGTAGGAATCGGCAGGCCCGGTTCCATATCCTGGGTCTGTGCGTTGAACGCCTTACGGAACTCCATGATATTTACGCCACGCTGACCCAGCGCGGGACCAACGGGAGGACTCGGGTTGGCCTTGCCGGCAGCAACCTGAAGCTTGATGTACGCTTCAATCTTCTTAGCCATGATATTTCTCCTGTGGGTTCGAACGCCTCTCGGCTCCCCTGTATTTACAACTGCCAGTAGCAGACACAAAAAGCCCGCGTCGCCATAGCGCGCGAGCTCTCAGCATGTAAGGCCT
>NZ_MJGW01000079.1:0-303 GCF_001865025.1 Plantibacter sp. MMLR14_011 | reverse complement strand
TCCCACGATGGTGGTGGCAAACAGGGCCGGGCGAACAAACAGCGCATCGCCTGTCATCGCCAGTGCTGAGGGCTCTTCGTCAATGGCTTGAGCGTGGCCGACGGAGGAAAAAGCCAGCAGGCAAACCGCTACGGCTGTAATAACGATGTGGGAAATCTTACCGGTCATTTCTTGTTTCTCCTGAGCTTACCTTAGCTTGTCGGCGTTCTGATCTGGCCGATGGTCGCCCTGCCTTGGATGGCTGACGATACATATACCGCACAGTGTAGCTTACGATTATGGATACTCTGTTAACTATGAATC
>NZ_MJGW01000078.1:0-302 GCF_001865025.1 Plantibacter sp. MMLR14_011 | reverse complement strand
CATCAACACCGGCCGGAAGCGCAGGCTGGCACCTTCCAGAATCGCGTCCCTCACTTCATAGCCCTTTGCCAACCAGCTCCGGGATAAGGGCTATGAGGTGAGGGACGCGATTCTGGAAGGTGCCAGCCTGCGCTTCCGGCCGGTGTTGATGACCACCATATCCACGGTCTTCGGTGCCGTGCCTTTGGTGCTCGCAACGGGCGCGGGGGCGGAAAGCCGGGCGTCGATCGGTATCGTGATCCTCGGCGGGCTGGTGTTCGCCACCACCCTGACCCTGTTTATTATTCCGGTGCTATACAACC
>NZ_MJGW01000077.1:0-345 GCF_001865025.1 Plantibacter sp. MMLR14_011 | reverse complement strand
TGGCACCCTCACGCCCGTTGGCGATTATCAACCATGCTCCGGATTTACGGTCCGGCCCGCAGGAGAAACCAGACTCATGAGCCAGGATGTTGTTGTCTGCGCGCTTTATAAGTTCGCAGTTCTGAATGATTACAAAGCCCTTCGTCAGCCATTGCTGGACCTGATGTTGGAGAAAGAGGTGCACGGCACATTGCTGCTGGCTCGTGAGGGCATTAACGGCACCATAGCCGGCAGCCGTGAAGGTGTGGATGCCATTCGCGACTGGTTGGAGGCTGACCAGCGGTTCGAGGGCATCGACTACAAAGAATCGTTCGTCGACATCCAGCCCTTCAAGCGAACCAAAGT
>NZ_MJGW01000076.1:0-276 GCF_001865025.1 Plantibacter sp. MMLR14_011 | reverse complement strand
CCTTGCCAATCGCTCAGCGCGACAGTGGTGGCAACAGGATCATCCAGGGTGGGGAGCGCAACGGTAACCGATGTCCAGACAACAAATATCAGTGCCAGCAACGCAACGAGGTTGCCAGACAGGCTGAATGTGTGTTCGGAGCGACGGGGCATCATTTCACCGTGTTAGTAGTTGCCTAACTAATGCAAAGGCGACGGCTAATGATAACCTCAGGGGATGGTGGCAATGCAAGCTTTCGTGGCCGATACGGGAAAAGCGTGTCCTGAAACGAATAAG
>NZ_MJGW01000075.1:0-428 GCF_001865025.1 Plantibacter sp. MMLR14_011 | reverse complement strand
GGCTGAATGCCGAACTGCCCATCCGGCTTCCGTGCCTCGTCCGTCACTTTGCCTGCTGCTTCGGCGTCGACGGCGGCTGAATCTGGGACGTGGACGTCCGCGTTGCAGGGCGGTACTGCACTCGAGCAGCCTGCATGCCACGTTCAGTGAGCCGCGAGCTCGCCGCGGACTTCCGGTACGTACCCTTCGCTGTCTTCGCCATGCTGCGCCTCCTCCTAGCATTATCACCGGGAGAGGGGTCCGATGCCTACAAGTGCGCTGGGGGTTGCCTTCTACGTCTTCGCCCTGTTCCCCGGGGTTGCCTTCATCTTCGCCCGGGAGGGCCACCAGCCGGCGGTCAAGCGGTCGGTACTGCGGGAGACCGCAGCGTTAGTGTTCGTGAGCGCTGTCTGTGATGCGATCATCGCAGCCGCCGTCGCGTTTGTCTC
>NZ_MJGW01000074.1:0-331 GCF_001865025.1 Plantibacter sp. MMLR14_011 | reverse complement strand
GGGTGGGTCAGTCCTGACGCAGATCCGGGT
This sequence comes from Plantibacter sp. MMLR14_011, assembly GCF_001865025.1. Taxonomy (NCBI): domain Bacteria; kingdom Bacillati; phylum Actinomycetota; class Actinomycetes; order Micrococcales; family Microbacteriaceae; genus Plantibacter; species Plantibacter sp. MMLR14_011. Next base: position 301 of record NZ_MJGW01000074.1, on the reverse strand, counting down.
TCAGCGTGTAGGTGCCAGTCACCCGTGCACTGGCCAGGACATGGCCGGCCATGGCTTCACGAACCGCCGCGCCATCAAACTCACCATCCAGGCCCAGTGTTTCAACGTCCAGGGCATGCACTTCGTAGTGGTAGTGATGGAGGATTTCATCGTTCCAGGGTGGGCAGGGGCCGTCGTAACCGGCATAGGTTCCTGCCATGTCCGGATTGCCAGCCAGGAACTGAGTGTAGTTGTTCACACCCCGGACTCCGATCGGGCCCGGGCCGGGCTCCTTTCCCTTGGGAATCACGCCATCGCTGTC
>NZ_MJGW01000073.1:0-215 GCF_001865025.1 Plantibacter sp. MMLR14_011 | reverse complement strand
CGGTGCTCGGCGGGCCGGGGTCGCAGGCCTCGGCCGAGGCGGTCGCGCAGGTCCGTCAGGACTACGGCTTCGACCGTCCGGTGCTCGTGCAGTACGCGGTGTTCCTCGGCCGCCTGGCGACCGGGCAGCTCGGCGACTCGTACGCGTTCCGCACGCCCGTGGCGACGCTCCTCGGGCAGCAGCTCCCGGTGACGCTGACGCTCGCGGTCGGGGGG
>NZ_MJGW01000072.1:141674-200727 GCF_001865025.1 Plantibacter sp. MMLR14_011 | reverse complement strand
GATGACGACCACGACTGCGCTTTCGTCGTTCAGCCGATGCGCAGTCGCTTCGTCGCGACCTTGTCGGCGAAGAACCGGTCGTGGCTGACCACGACGATGGCCCCGGGGAAGTGCACGAGTGCGCGCTCCATCACCTGCGTGCTCGCGAGGTCCAGGTGGTTCGTCGGCTCGTCGAGGAGGAGCACCGAAGCTCCGGAGAGCAGGCACTGGGCCATGGCGACGCGGGCGCGCTGCCCACCCGAGAGCATGCCGATCTTCTGCTTGAGGTCGGCGTCCGAGAACTGGAACATACCGAGGAAGCGGTTCACCGACTTCTTCGTCGCCGCGAAGGCGAGGCTGTCGGGCATGGCGCCGACGGCGTGCGCCGCCGTGTCGGTGAGGTCCAGCTCGTCGACCATCTGGTTGTAGGACGCGTATCGGACCCCGCCGGTCCACGTGACGTGACCGGCGTCGGGGCGTTCGTCGCCCTCGAGGATCCGGAGGAACGTGGACTTGCCCGCACCGTTCGGTCCGTGGACGACGATGCGTTCGCGGCGGCCGATCTCGAGGTCGAGTCCGTCGAACAGCGTGTGGTCGCCGTAGGCCTTCGTGAGCCCCTGGATCCGGCAGAGCGTGTCCTTGATGTGCAGGCCGCCGTAGATGTCGGTGATGATGTCGTCGACCGGACGCGGCGGCCTGGCCTTCTTGATCTTGGCCAGCTGCGAGGAGAGGTCCTTCTTCCCGGCGGCCTTGGCCGCCTCGCGACGGTCCAAGATGCCCTCGGCCTCGAAGGCGAGCAGTTCGGACTCGTGGACGAACTGCGCCTCGAGGCTCTTGAGCCGGAACTGCTTCTGGACGACGTACTGGTCGAAGCTGCCGGGGTACTCGTGGAGGTGGAAGTTCTCGACCTCGACGATGCGGGTGACCACGGCGTCGAGGAAGGTCCGGTCGTGCGAGACGACGATCGCCGCGCCGCGGAACGAGCCGAACCAGGATTCGAGCCACTCGACCCCCGCGACGTCGAGGAAGTTCGTCGGCTCGTCGAGGAGCAGGACGTCCGGGCGCTCGAGGAGGATCTTCGCGAGCGCCGCGCGGTTGCGCCAACCCCCGGAGAGCGAGTCGATGGGGAGCACGCGGCGCGCGGCGTCGAAGCCGAGCGTGGTGAGGGCGGTGTCGATGTGGCGCTGGTAGTCCCAGCCGTCCTGGCGCTCCATCTCCTCGAAGAGCTCGGCCTGCCGTTCGATGAGCTTCGTCATCCCGTCGAGGTCGTTCGGGTCGGCGGCGATCGCGGCGTCGATGGATGCGAGTTCCGCCTCGATGGCGTGGACGTGACCGAAGAGTCCTTCGAGGACCTCGGTGATGGTGGCGCTGCCGTCGAGCTCCGAGAACTGCGAGAAGTACCCGATCCGCGTCCCGTCCTCGATGGTCACCGTGCCCGAGTCCGGCTGGAGCTGGTCGAGCGCGAGCTTCAGGAGGGTGGACTTGCCTGAACCGTTCCGCCCGATGAGCCCGACCCGGTCGCCTGGCTCGAGCCGGAAGAAGACGTCGCGGAGCACCGGGCGTTCCTCGAACCGGACGGTGACGTCGTGCAGGCGGATGAGACTCATGGGGACCTCTCGAGGAGCGGGATGCGGGTGGGATGCGGGAGTTCGTCGTCCGGGAGAGGCGCGGGCGACGGATCGCCTCACCGCTCGCGGATTAGATGTGGTACTCGGGATCGAGCAACGCGAGGCCGTGGGCGCCGCTCCCGCGCGGGCGCTCGACCGCGGGGACGCCGAGCAGCAGACTGCGGGGTGGGCAGGCCTTGGTGACGACGGCGTTCGCGCCGACGATGGTGCCCGCACCGATCCGGATGGGCCCGAGGATCTTCGCCCCGGCACCGACGGCGACGCCGTCACCGATGGTCGGGTGGCGCTTGCCGACCCCGCGGCTCTTCCCGCCGAGGGTCACGCCGTGGAAGATCATGACGTCGTCGCCCACCTCGGCCGTCTCACCGATGACGACGCCCATACCGTGGTCGATGAAGAACCGCCTGCCGATCCGGGCGCCCGGGTGGATCTCGATCCCGGTGAGGAACCGGGTGAACTGCGAGCCGAACCGGGCGAAGGTGCGGAAGCCGCGCCGCCACAGGCGATGGTGCAGCCGGTACGCCCAGACGGCGTGCAGGCCGGAGTAGCTGAGCGCGATCTCGATGGAGCCGCGGGCCGCCGGATCGTGTGCGCGTGCGGCACCGATGTCCTCGCGGACCCGCGACAGCATTCCCATGCGTCGAGCCTAGTCGCGCAGGTCGTCGTACATCGTCGTCGACAGGTAGCGCTCGCCCGCATCGGGGATGATGACGACGATCGTCTTGCCGGCCATCTCCGGACGGCGTCCGACCTCGAGGGCGGCCCAGACGGCGGCGCCGGAGGACATGCCGCCGATGATGCCGTCGTCGGTCGCGAGGCGTCGTGCGGTCGCGTAGGCCGTGTCGGTCTCGACCGGGATGATCTCGCTGAACAAGGCGGTGTCGAGGATGTCGGGCACGAAGTTCGGGCCGATGCCCTGGATCTTGTGTCCACCGGCACGACCCTCGCTGAGCAGCGGGGAGTCCGCGGGCTCGACCGCGATGATCTGCACGTCGGGGTTGTGCTCACGGAGCCAGCCGCCGACGCCGGTGATGGTCCCGCCCGTCCCGATGCCCGCGACGAACGCGTCGACCGTGCCGGCGGTGTCCTCCCAGATCTCGGGCGCGGTCGTCCGTCGGTGGATGGCGGGGTTCGCTTCGTTCTCGAACTGCCTGACCCAGACGGCGCCGGGGTTCTCGGCGACGATGCGCTGCGCCTCCTGCACGGCGTTCGCCATCCCCTTCGTCGGATCGGTGAGGACGAGCTCGGCACCGTAGGCACGGAGGAGGGTCCGGCGTTCCTTGCTCATCGAGGCGGGCATCGTGAGGATGACCCGGTAGCCCCGCGCGGCTCCCACGAGGGCGAGCGCGATACCGGTGTTCCCGCTCGTCGACTCGACGATGGTCCCTCCGGGCTGCAGCTGGCCCGAGGCCTCCGCCGCATCGACGAGCGCGATGCCCAGGCGGTCCTTGACACTCGATCCGGGGTTGTAGAACTCCAGCTTCGCCAGGACGGTCGCGCCGACGCCTTCGGCGATGCGGTTCAGACGGACGAGCGGGGTGCGGCCGTAGGCCTGGGTGATGTCGGTGTAGACGGTGCCGGTCACGGTGTTCCTCTTCCTCGAACGGGGCTCGGTTCAGCCTACGACCTGGTCGATCGGCGGTCTCCCGTGTGACGAGCAGGGGCGACGGCCCGCGGCCGCATCGAGGCGGTGGGGTAGGCTCGGTGCGGCCCACCCGACCAGGCCGCCCCAGATGATGACCTCGCTCATGCCCAGCACCCCTTCCGCCGCCGCCGCAGACACCCCGTCAGCCGGCCACCCTGCGACCGTCGAACTCGCGCGCCAACACGCCGTCGAGATCCTCACCCGCGCGGCCGTGCCGTCACCCGACGTCGACGCGGAGCTCCTCCTCGGACACGTGCTCGGCCTCGGTCGCGGTGCCGTGCAGGCCGCGGCGATCACCGGTCGCGTGCTCGACGCCGAAGAGCGCACCGTGTTCGCCGAGCTGGTCGAACGTCGGGCCGCGCGTGAACCGCTGCAGCACATCACGGGTCGTGCCGCGTTCCGTTCGATGGAACTCGCGGTCGGACCAGGCGTCTTCGTGCCGCGCCCCGAGACCGAGTCGGTCGTGCAGTTCGCCATCGACGCGCTCCGGGCGGTGCCGATCCCTCGGCCCATCGGCGTCGACCTCGGCACCGGCAGTGGAGCGATCGCGCTGGCGATGGCGACCGAGGTCCCGAACGCGGCGATCTACGCGACCGAGAACTCGGTCGAGGCCTTCATCTGGGCGAGACGGAACTTCGCCGAGTCCGGTGCCGACAACGCCACCGTCGTCTTCGAGCACCTCGCCGACGCCTTCCACGAGCTCGACGGCTCGGTGGACGTCGTGATCTCGAACCCCCCGTACGTCCCGGACGACGCGATCCCACGCGATCCCGAAGTGCGTCTCCACGACCCCTCGGCCGCGCTGTACGGCGGACCGGACGGTCTCGACGTGGTGCGCCAGGTGTCCGCGACCGCGCAGCGACTGCTCCACCGGGGCGGCACGCTCATCATCGAGCACGGTGAACTCCAGGGGCAGGCCATCCGCGAGCTGCTCACGGCCGACGGCTGGCACGCCGCGGCGACGCACCGCGACCTCACCACCCGCGACCGCACCACCATCGCGATCCGCTGACCCGTCGCGGCCGGAGGTCGGGTCAGGGGGTGGCGGCCACGAACGCGTCGACGGCGGCGTCGAGTCCCGCGACGTCGAAGGCACCTGAGGCGTCCTTCGTCAATCGGAAGGCGTGCATCCCCACGGCCTCGGCACCCGCGCAGTTCGCCGCGGAGTCGTCGATGAGCATGGTGCGACCGGGCGCGACGCCGTACCGGCTGAGCGCCCGGGTGTAGACACGGGGCTCCGGCTTCTCCGCTCCGAGCACGGCGGACACGAGGTCGTTCTCGCCGAGGAGGGCTGCGGCTTCGGGAGCCAGCTGCGCGAAGGAGTCCCGGAACGGGACCGGATTGTTCGACAGCAGGGAGACCGTGCCGAGGGTCGAGGCGCGGGCGAGGGTGGCCAGGACGCCGGGGACCGGTGTCATCGCCGCCGCACGGGCCTCGCGCCACTCCGCGAGGGTCAGCGGGTATCCGGTGACCTCGGCGAACACCGCCAGGTAGTCGTCACTGGTCGGGTACTCGCCGATGTTGGCCGCGGCCTCGTGCCCGCCGACCCACCACTGCTTCGCGAGCCGGTACTGGCTCACGCCCGTCAACCGCGAGAGCGCCGGAAGGCGTTTCCGGAAGTCGTAGTCGTACAGGGTCTTGTCGCAGTCGAAGAAGAACACACGCTCTGGCACCACTCCAGTATGCGGCCCCGGGCTTCCCGGACCGGACACGGGCAGCACGTAGACTGACCAGGCGCGTCGGGCCCACGTCCGTCGTGCCTCGGCGGTGCCGTCCCCGCCGCCGGAGAGGGTGAACCGTGGACCGTCCTGTGACCGCCTGCATCGTCATGTACCGGAACGATCGCGACAAGCTGCGTGCGGCCATCGACTCGACCCTCGGAAGCCCGCTCGTCGAGACGCTCTACCTCGTCGACAACTCGCCGACGGACGAGCTCCGCGACCTCGTGGACGACCCGCGGATCGAGTACCTGCACAACCCCTCGAACCCCGGCTTCGGCGCAGCCCACAACCTCGCGATCGCGAAGGTCCTCGGGCGCTCGAAGTTCCACATGGTGGTCAACCCGGACGTGTACTTCGAGCCGGAGGCGATCGAGGAGCTCCACGAGTTCATGCTCGAGCACCCCGAGGTCGGGCACGTCATGCCGAAGGTGCTGTACCCCGACGGCTCCCTCCAGTACCTGGTGAAGCGGAACCCCTCCGTCTTCGACCTCTTCGCCCGCCGGTTCCTGCCCGGTCCGCTGAAGCCGCTCGTCGCGAAGCGCATGGCCCGCTACGAGTACCGCGACATCGACGAGAACCCGGCGCACGACTACAACAAGACGATGTTCGACGTGCCCTACCTCTCGGGGTGCTTCATGTTCCTCCGGACCTCGACCCTGCACCGCGTCGGCTTCTTCGACGAGCGGATCTTCATGTACATCGAGGACGCCGACCTCACCCGACGCTTCCTCCAGGTGTCCCGGACCGCGTATTACCCCGGAGCGACGATCCACCACCACTTCGCGAAGGGCTCGCATCACAACCGGAAGCTGATGTGGTACTCGATCCAGGGGGCCTTCGTGTACTTCCGCACGTGGGGATGGTTCGGACGATGAGCCGGGTGCTCGTGACCGGTGCGACCGGCTTCATCGGGACGAACCTCGTCCCCGTCCTCGAGGCGGCCGGCCATGAGGTCGTGCCGTTCTCGTTACGCGGGTGGACGGGGGAGCCCTTCCCCGCGGACGTCGACGTCGTGGTGAACCTCGCCGGGAAGGCGCACGACCTCGACGGCACCGCCTCTCCCGAGGTGTACCGCAGGATCAACACCGACCTCGCCGAACGTGCGTACGTCGCCTTCCTCGCGTCGGACGCCACCACCTTCATCCAGCTGAGCAGCGTCGCCGCGGTGAACGAGGCGACGGTCGACGGCGTGCTCGACGAGTCCGCCGAGCCCCACCCGGTGACCCCGTACGGGAAGTCGAAGCTCGCAGCCGAGCGGCTCCTGCTCGCCGTCGAGCCGCCCGCCGGTCGCCGGACGATCGTCCTCCGTCCGACGATGGTGCACGGGCCGGGGGACAAGGGCAACCTGCGCCTCCTGTTCGGTCTGCTCTCCCGCGGCATCCCGTACCCGCTCGACGCCTTCCGCAACGAGCGCAGCTTCGTGTCGATCCAGAACCTCACGTGGGCGATCACGAGCATCATCGACACGCCCACCGTCACGACGGGTGTGTACCTCGTCGCCGACGACGAGCCCGTGTCGACGGGGCACCTCGTCACCCTCATCGCCGAGGTCACCGGTCGCCGGGTCCGTCGCCTGGCGCTCCCACCGGCCCTCGTGCGGTTGGCGGCCGCCGTCGGCGATCGCGTCCCCGCCGTGCCGCTCAACTCCGGGCGTCTCGCCAAGCTCACCGAGGACTACCGCGTCTCCGGTGCCCGACTGCTCGGTGCACTCGGGCACGAGCGTATGCCGACGGCGACGGACGACGGTCTCCGGTCCTCGATCGCAGCCCTCGCCGCGGAGCGCGGTGCGCCCGGCCCCGACGCGCAGTCCGTGCGCAGCCAACGCGGAGCCGGCGATCGGTAGGATCGACACGTTATGACCTCCACGCTCCCCGACGCCCCCCGTAGATGGACGCAGGCGCCCGGTCCTCGTTTCGCCGCGAAGACCGCCCTCGACGCACTGTGCTGGGTGCTCGCCATCGTGGTCGCCCAGCTCGTCCGGTTCGAGCTCGAGTACGAGCGCGTGGCCCTCGTGGGGACGGTCCTCCTGTGCGTCATCGCCGTGGTCGCCCAGCTCGTCGTGGCCTACCTGTGGAGCTACTACCACGGCCTGCACAGCTTCGGCAGCTTCTATGAGGCGAAACAGCTCATCGTCGTCGCGCTGATCGTCACGGCGATTCTCATCGCGGTCAACGCGGTGTTCGGCGTCGCGTGGGGGGTTCCACGGTCCACCACGGTGATCGCGTTCCCGTTCGCGATCGTCTTCATGGGCATCACGCGCTACGTCAAGCGACTCTTCGTCGACAGCCGCAGCCGGCCGATCGAGGCGCAGCGCGTCCTCGTCTACGGAGCCGGTGCGCTCGGGATGTCGATCATCCCTCGGCTCATGCGCGACCCGCAGTCGCCCTACCTCCCGGTGGGTGTCATCGACGACGACCCCTCGAAGCGCAACTTCCGCATCGCCTCCGTCGCCGTGGTCGGCACAGGAGCCGACCTGGTGGCGGCCGTCAAGCGCACCGGGGCGCAGGCGCTCATCATCAGCATCGCGGACGTCGACAACGACTTCATCCGCCAGGTCAGTGAGCGCGCCGACGAGGCGAAGCTCCGAGTGCTCGTCGTCCCTCCCATCGACACGATGCTGGCTCCCGGGACGGGCGAGAGCGCGCCGAGCCTGCGCGACCTCAACGTCGAGGACTTCATCGGCCGCAACACCGTCGACCTGCAGGTCGAGAGCATCGCGGGGTACCTGACCGGCAAGCGCGTGCTCGTCACCGGTGCCGGCGGATCCATCGGCTCCGAGATCGCCCGGCAGGTCAACCAGTTCGGTCCGGCGGAGCTCGTCCTGCTCGACCGCGACGAGACGGGGCTCCACACCACGCAGCTCTCGATCTCCGGACACGGTCTGCTCGACACCAAGGAGGTCGTGCTCGCCGACATCCGCGACCTCCCCTCGCTCATGGAGATCTTCGAGGACCGCCGTCCCGACGTCGTGTTCCACGCGGCAGCGCTGAAGCACGCTCCGATGCTCGAGCAGTACCCCGACGAGGCTTGGAAGAACAACGTCCTCGGCACCCTGAACGTGCTGAACGCGGCACGAGCCGTGGGCGTCGGCACCTTCGTCAACATCTCGACCGACAAGGCCGCGAACCCGACGACCGTCCTCGGCTACAGCAAACGCATCGCCGAGAAGCTCACCGCCTGGATGAGCGCCCAGGAGACCGACGCACGGTACCTCTCGGTCCGGTTCGGCAACGTCATCGGCAGCCGTGGCTCCGCCATCCCGGCGTTCACCGCCCAGATCGAGGCCGGTGGCCCGGTCACGGTCACGCACCCCGACGTCACCCGCTTCTTCATGACGATCCCCGAGGCGTCGAAGCTCGTCATCCAGGCCGGCGCGATCGGCGACCCGGGCGAGGTCCTCATCCTCGACATGGGCCGTCCGGTCCGGATCCTCGACGTCGCCAAGCGCATGATCGCCGCGTCCGGCAAGGACGTCGAGATCGTGTACACCGGTCTGCGGCACGGCGAGAAGCTGCACGAGGTCCTCATCGACACCGACGAGATCGCCGACCGCTCGAAGCACCCGAAGGTCTCGCACACGCGGATCCAGCCGCTCGACCCGGCACTCCTCGACATCGCCGTCTGGCGGGAGACCATCGCCGACGAGGGCGCCGGAACCCGCCACCTGGTGCAATGACGGTTGCCATCCTGGCGGGGGTGCTCGCGCTCGTCGTGAGCCTGCTGTCCCAGCTCGCCATCCGCCCGATCCTCATCCGTCGGGCGGTCGTCGACACCCCGAACCACCGATCCATGCACGTCACCCCGACGATCCGCGGGGGAGGGATCGGCGTCGCGCTCGCGGTCGCCGTCGGTCTCGGTACGGCCGCGGTCCTGCTCCACAGCCTGCCGCTCTGGATCGTCGCCGCCGTGTCGATCGTGAACGCGGCCATCGGAGCCGTGGAGGACGTCCGCGGACTCCCCGTCCGGGTGCGCTTCGGCTTGCAGGTCGTGCTCGGACTCGTGGCGACCTGGGTGCTCGTCGTCTCGATGGCCGCGAGTTTCTGGTGGATCCCGCTCGGGATCGTGGCGCTCGTCGCCTACACGAACATCGCGAACTTCATGGACGGCGTCAACGGCATCTCCTCGATGCACGGCACGGTCGTCGGCGGGTTCTACGCCGGTCTCGGCACCGTGGCCGGTCTCCCGGGTGTCACGGCAGCCGGCCTCGTCGTCGCGGCCGCGTTCCTCGGGTTCCTGCCGTGGAACCTCGCTCGGCGCCGGATGTTCCTGGGCGACGTCGGCAGCTACCTCCTCGGCGGCTCCCTCGTCGCGGTCGCCATCTACGCGGCCTTCAGCGGCATCTCCTTCGTCGCGCTGATCGCCCCGGTCCTCGTGTACGTCGCCGACACCGGCACGACGATCATCGCGCGCTGGAGGCGGGGGGAGCCGCTGCACGAGGCGCATCGCAGCCACGCGTACCAGCGTCTCGCCGCCGGCGGACTCGGCCACCTCGGGTCCACCGCCGTCGTCAGCGTCGCGACACTCGCCACCGGGCTCCTCGGGGTGGTCGTCGCGACGGGCGCGTGGCCCCTCCAGGTCCTCGCCGTCCTCGGCATCCTGCTCGTCCTCGCCGTCTACCTGTGCCTGCCCAGACTGCTCGGAAGACGCCCGAGGCTATGATTGAGCGTCGTCACCCCGATCATCCGGCCGACTGATCACCGATCGGCGGCCCCGTTCAGCCAGGACCCACCACATGCCGCAGACCTTCGATTGCCAGGATCACGCGCAGCTGCTCGCCGGGATGCGCCTGGCGCGGACGGCCCTGGCGAGGGGTGAGCTGGTCGTGCTCCCGACCGACACGGTCTACGGGGTGGCCGCCGACGCGTTCTCCCCGGCCGCGGTGCAGCGCCTGCTCGACGCGAAGGGTCGGACCCGGCAGTCACCGCCGCCCGTCCTCGTCTCCGGTGTGAACACGCTCGAGGCCTTGGCGGCGTCCGTGCCCGATGCCGTGCACCGGCTCGTCGAGGCGTTCTGGCCCGGAGGCCTGACCATCGTGCTCGAGGCCCAGCCGTCGCTCGCCTGGGACCTCGGCGAGACCGCAGGCACGGTCGCGCTCCGGATGCCGTCGAACCCGGTGACCCTCGAACTCCTGCAGGACACCGGCCCGCTCGCGGTCTCCTCGGCGAACCTCACCGGCCGACCGGCCGCGACGTCCGCCGCTGCCGCGCTCGAGATGCTCGGCGATTCGGTCTCGGTCTACCTCGACGGCGGCGAGAGCGGCGAGCAGTCGTCGACGATCATCGACGCGACCCGACTCGGCACGGCCGACGAACGGATCGTCGTCCTGCGCGACGGAGCCGTCTCCCGCGAGGCGATCCGCGACGTGGTGGGCGATCTGCTCCCCGAGTCGCGCGAACCATGAACCAGTTCTCCGGGTACCTCATCGTGCTCGTCGTGAGCGCGGGCATCACCTTCGGCTTCGCCCACCTCGCGCGGCGCGTCGGTGTGAAGTACGGTCTCCACCCACCGATCCGCGAGCGGGACGTCCACCAGACGCCGACGCCGCGCCTCGGCGGGGTCGCGATGTTCATCGGCATCCTCGTCGCGTTCGGTGTGGCCTGGCAGCTGCCCTTCTTCGACCTCGTGTTCGCCGATCCGGAGCCGGTGCTCGCGATCCTCGGTGCCGCCCTGTTCATCGTCGGGATCGGCGTCGCAGACGACCTGTGGGACCTCGACTGGATGATCAAGCTCGCCGCACAGTTCATGGCGGCAGGGCTCGTCGCCTGGCTCGGTGTGCAGATCTACTCCTTGCCCATCGGTGGCCTGACGGTCGGCTCGTCGTGGGTGTCCTTCTCGATGACGGTCTTCGCCATCGTGCTCGTGATGAACGCGATCAACTTCGTCGACGGTCTCGACGGGCTCGTCGCCGGTGTCGCCGTCATCGCGAACACCGTGTTCTTCGTCTACACGCAGCTGCTCGTGACCTCCACCGGGGCGAGTGACTACTTCAACCTCGCTTCGCTGATCGCCGCGATCCTCGTCGGCGCCTGTCTCGGCTTCCTCCCGCTCAACTGGCACCCCGCCCGACTGTTCATGGGCGACGCCGGTGCGCTGCTCGTCGGGCTGCTCATGGCGACCTCCGCAGCCGCCGTGACCGGCCAGGTCGACCCGGCCGCCCTGGGCCGCACGCAACTGTTGCCCGCGTTCATCCCCATCCTGCTGCCGTTCGCCATCCTGGTCGTGCCGCTCGCCGACTTCGTCCTGGCCGTCCTCCGTCGTCTCCGGGCCGGCAAGTCGCCGTTCAGCGCGGACCGGATGCACCTGCACCACCGGCTGCTCGACCTCGGTCACAGCCAGGTGCACGCCGTCCTGATCTTCTACGGCTGGACGGTGGTCATCTCCGTCGGATGCCTGGCGTTCTTCGCCGCCCCGACGTGGCTGGCCGTGCTCTTCGTCTCCGTGGGCGTCGTCACCTGCACGGCGTTCACGCTCCTGCCGATCGGTCGCCGCAGGCGGGCCGACCGGCTCGCGCAGCGCGTGGCCGCCGGCGCTGAGGGGGCTCCCGGGTCGGCGCTGTACGATCGGCTCGACGAGGCCTCCGGGCAGCGCGACCCCGAGGCGCCCGTGAGCGGCGCAACCCTCGACACCCTCGACTCTCTCGCCAAGAAGGACCAGCACCCATGACTCCTCCCGCCCAGGCCGGCTCGCACGTGAGCGCCAACCGGGTCTTCCGCACGGCACTCCGGTACAGCGCGCTCCTCGCGCTCGTGATCGCCGTCGTCGGGGGAGTGGTCGGCTGGAGCGTCGACGGTTCCCGCGGGCTGACGAGTGCGCTCATCGGCACCGCGATGGCGCTCGTGTTCCTCGGCATCACCTCGGTGAGCATCCTCTTCGCCAACCGCTGGTCCGGCCAGGAGTTCTTCGTCGGCATCCTGTTCGGGGTGGTGATGGGCAGCTGGCTCGTGAAGTTCGTCATCTTCCTCGTGCTCGGCTTCATCCTCAAGGACCAGCCGTGGGTCAACGCACCGATCCTGTTCGGGAGCGTCATCGTCGGTGTCGTCGGATCGCTCGTGATCGACGCCGTCGTGGCGGCGAAGGTGCGGGTGCCCTACGTCTCAGACGACATCCTCCCGAAGGCGTCGCCGCAGGACTCCGACCGGGGCTGACGCTGCGGACGCATCGTGGTCGCGCGGGAGCATGCCGGAACCGGTATCCGGGTCGCAGTCGAGGTCGCGGCTCGGAATATAGCCGTGGAATACCACCCCTGGGTTCGTCGGGGCCCGGTTTCCTTGCTAGACTCGTCAACGAATCCTCCCACTAGCACCGCTTCGGCGTGCGGCGAGGAGACATCCCCCCTGTTCGTCGCCGCGAGAGCTCTGCTCCACGCCCCCGAAACTGGAGATACGTGCTGTTCGCTAACGCCGTGCACCTGATCGCACCGATGGCCGCCGAAGATGGCGAGTTCCACGGTCCGTCGATCGACGAGTTCTTCCCCGACATCATCCTCTTCGAGGGCACGCCCTTCGCGATCAACCGGGTCATCCTGATCCGGTTCATCGCGGTGATCGCCCTCCTCCTGTTCTTCTGGCTGTCGACGCGCAAGATGCGCCTCGTCCCCGGCCGTGCGCAGAGCCTCGCCGAGATGGGGCTCGGCTTCGTCCGCGTCAACATCGCGGAAGACCTGCTCGGCAAGAAGGACGGCCTCCGGTTCCTGCCGATCCTGACGACCATCTTCTTCATGGTCCTCGCGATGAACCTGACGGGCATCATCCCCGGGCTGAACCTGGCCGGTACCTCGGTCATCGGTGTCCCGCTGGTGCTCGCGCTGGTGTCCTACGTCACCTTCATCTACGCCGGTATCAAGAAGAGCCCGGGCAAGTTCTTCAAGAACTCCCTCTTCCCCTCCGGGGTGCCGTGGCCGGTGTACATCATCGTCACGCCGATCGAGCTCATATCGACCTTCGTCATCCGCCCGCTCACGCTGACGCTCCGACTCCTCATGAACATGATCGTCGGGCACCTGCTCCTCGTCCTGTTCTTCGCGGCGACGCAGTTCTTCATCGTGAACCTCGGCGGATGGTTCGCCCTGATGGGTGTCGGGACGCTGGCCTTCGGCCTCGTCTTCACCCTCTTCGAACTCCTGGTCGCAGTCCTCCAGGCCTACGTCTTCACCCTCCTCACCGCGGTCTACATCCAGCTCGCGGTCGCAGAAGAGCACTAATCGAGCCCGGCACCCGCCAGGTCTCACCCAACGGAAGGAAACAAACGTGGACGCAACTACCGTTCTCGCCGCCCTTGAAGGAAACATCGCGACGGTCGGTTACGGTCTCGCAGCCATCGGCCCCGCCATCGGCGTGGGTATCGTCGTCGGCAAGACGATCGAAGGCACCGCGCGTCAGCCCGAGCTGGGTGGTCGTCTCCAGGTCCTCATGTGGATCGGTATCGCCTTCACCGAGGCGCTCGCCTTCATCGGCATCGCGACCTACTTCATCTTCGTCTAAGCCCCCTTTCACATCTCCGAAGGAGGCAAGATGTTTGATGCAGTGATCATCGCTGCTGAAGAGGGCGCACCGACGAACCCTCTCATCCCAGCGGTCTACGACATCGTCTGGTCTGCCGTCGTCTTCATCATCATCCTCGGCTTCTTCTGGAAGCTGGTCCTGCCGAAGGTGCAGAAGCTCCTCGACGACCGCGCAGCGGCCATCGAGGGCAACATCGCCAAGGCCGATGAAGCGCAGAAGCAGGCCGAAGCGGCGCTCGAGCAGTACAACGCTCAGCTCGCCGAGGCCCGTCAGGAAGCCGGCCGCATCCGCGAGCAGGCTCGTGTCGAGGGTCAGACGATCCTCGCCGAGCTCAAGGAGCAGGCCACGGTCGAAGCCGCTCGCGTCACCGCGAGTGCTCAGGCACAGATCGAAGCCGAGCGTCAGGCGGCCGTCGTGTCGCTGCGTGCCGAGGTGGGCACGCTCGCGCTCGACCTCGCCAGTGGCGTCATCGGCGAGACGCTGAACGACGACGCGAAGGCCACGGCGGTCGTCGACCGGTTCCTCGCGGACCTCGAAGCGTCGGAGAAGGCAGCCAAGTAATGGGAAGCGCGACCAGAGAAGCACTCGCCTCGTCGAAGGAGGCCCTCGCCGCCCTCGGCGCCGGGGCCGATCTGGCCACCGCGGACGGACTGTTCGCAGCGGGCCGGGCCATCGGCGGCTCGAGCCACCTGAGCGCGGCGCTCAGCGACCCCGCAGCCGACGCCGGTGCCAAGCGCACCGTCGTCGAGCGGATCTTCGGCACCCAGCTGAGCGCTCAGGCGCTCGGCCTGCTGCAGACCGTCGTCTCCGGCCGCTGGTCCAGCGAGGCCGACCTGCTCGCGGGCATCGAGGAGCTCGGCCTCCGGGCCGCCTCGATCTCCGCCGGTGCGCAGGGCGACATCGAGGCCGAGTTGTTCGAGTTCGGGAAGCTCGTGTCGAGCAACCACGAGCTCGAACTGGCCCTCAGCAGCAAGCTCGGCTCGTCCGCTGCGAAGGGTGCCCTCGCGGCGTCCCTCCTCGCGGGCAAGGCGAGCCCGCAGACCGTCAGCATCGTCGGTCAGCTCGTGCAGCAGCCGCGAGACCGTCGGATCGGAGAACTGCTCCGGTACGCATCAGGCATCGTCGCCGACCAGCAGGGCCTCGCGGTCGCCACGGTCACGGCAGCCGCACCGATCGAGGCGTCGCAGCTCCAGCGCCTCGAGCGCCACCTCGCCACGGCCTACGGCCGTCAGGTGAAGATCAACCAGGTGATCGACCCCGCCGTCGTCGGTGGACTGCGCGTGCAGCTCGGGGACGACGTCATCGACGGCAGCCTCGCTGCCCGACTGAACGACCTCCGTCTGCAACTGGCCGGATAACGGCCCGTGCAGCGCGGAGACCGGCCCGACGGTCTCCACAACTCAAGACGTTGATCCTGACGGATCGCACCTCTCGGAACCCCCGGGTTCCACAACCAAAAGGAACATGATGGCAGAACTCACGATCAGCCCAGACGAGATCCGGGATGCTCTCAAGGACTTCGTCAAGGCCTACGAGCCCGGCACCGCCGCGGCCACCGAGGTCGGACGCGTGATCGATGCCGCTGACGGCATCGCCCACGTCGAGGGCCTCCCGGGCGCCATGGCGAACGAGCTCCTCCGCTTCGCGAACGGCACCCTCGGCCTCGCGCTCAACCTCGACGAGCACGAGATCGGCGTCGTCGTCCTCGGTGAGTTCGACGAGATCGTCGAAGGCATGGACGTCACCCGCACGGGCGAAGTCCTGTCGGTCCCCGTCGGCGACGGCTACCTCGGACGTGTCGTCGACACGCTCGGCAACCCGATCGACGGCCTCGGCGAGATCGCCAGCACCGGCCGCCGCGCACTGGAGCTCCAGGCTCCCGGCGTCATGCAGCGCAAGTCGGTGCACGAGCCGCTCCAGACCGGCATCAAGGCGATCGACGCCATGATCCCCGTCGGCCGTGGCCAGCGCCAGCTGATCATCGGCGACCGCCAGACCGGCAAGACCGCGATCGCGATCGACACCATCATCAACCAGAAGGCCAACTGGGAGTCGGGCGACGTCAACAAGCAGGTCCGTTGCATCTACGTCGCCATCGGCCAGAAGGGCTCAACCATCGCCTCCGTCAAGGGTGCGCTGGAAGAGGCCGGCGCGCTCGAGTACACGACGATCGTCGCCTCGCCTGCGTCCGACCCGGCCGGCTTCAAGTACCTCGCTCCGTACACCGGTTCGGCCATCGGTCAGCACTGGATGTACGAGGGCAAGCACGTCCTGATCATCTTCGACGACCTGTCGAAGCAGGCCGAGGCCTACCGTGCCGTCTCCCTCCTCCTCCGTCGTCCGCCGGGACGCGAGGCGTACCCGGGTGACGTCTTCTACCTCCACTCCCGTCTGCTGGAGCGTTGCGCGAAGCTGTCCGACGAGCTCGGCGCCGGTTCGATGACGGGTCTGCCCATCATCGAGACCAAGGCCAACGACGTCTCGGCGTACATCCCGACCAACGTGATCTCGATCACCGACGGCCAGATCTTCCTGCAGTCCGACCTCTTCAACTCGAACCAGCGCCCCGCGGTCGACGTCGGTATCTCCGTCTCGCGCGTCGGTGGCGATGCTCAGGTGAAGAGCATCAAGAAGGTCTCCGGAACGCTGAAGCTCGAGCTGGCGCAGTACCGCTCGCTCGAGGCCTTCGCGATGTTCGCATCCGACCTCGACGCTGCCAGCCGCCGTCAGCTCGCCCGTGGCGCTCGCCTGACCGAGCTGCTCAAGCAGCCGCAGTACTCGCCGTACCCCGTCGAGGAGCAGGTCGTCTCGATCTGGGCCGGAACCAAGGGCAAGCTGGACGACGTTCCGGTCGAGGACGTCCTCCGCTTCGAGCGCGAACTGCTCGACTACCTGGGTCGGAACACCGAGGTCCTCACCACGCTGCGCGACACGAACGTGCTCGACGACGACACCGTCTCGAAGCTCGATGCCGCTGTCGACCAGTTCAAGCTCGAGTTCCAGACGGGCGAGGGCGCTGCCCTCGGTTCGGAGCAGGTCGAGGAGCTCCCGGTTGAAGACGTCAACCAGGAGAAGATCGTGAAGGGTCGCCGCTAGTCCATGGGCGCTCAACTCCGGGTCTACACGCAGAAGATCAAGTCTGCGCAGACGACCAAGAAGATCACGAAGGCGATGGAGCTCATCGCCGCGTCGCGCATCCAGAAGGCGCAGGCGCGGGTGGCGGCATCCGGACCCTATTCTCGTGCGATCACTCGTGCCGTGTCCGCCGTCGCGACGTACTCCAACGTCGACCACGTGCTCACGACCGAGCCGGAGAAGGTTGAGCGGGCTGCGGTCGTCGTGTTCGCATCCGACCGAGGCCTCGCCGGCGCCTTCAACTCGCAGGTCCTCCGTGAGGCCGCCGAGCTGACCGAGCTCCTGCGCAGCCAGGGCAAGGACGTCACGCACTACCTCGTGGGCCGGAAGGCCGTCGCCTACTTCACGTTCCGTCGGATGCAGGCTGCAGGGGAGTGGGTCGGCAACACGGAGAACCCCGACTTCGCCACCGCGCAGGAGATCAGCGAGTCCATCCTCAAGGCGTTCCTCACGGACGCCTCTGAAGGTGGCGTCGACGAGATCCACATCGTCTACAACCGCCTCGTGAGCATGATGACGCAGACCCCCGAGGTCGTCCGTCTCCTGCCGCTCGAGGTCGTCGAAGGCGTCGAGGAGCCCACCGACACCGCTGTGCTGCCGCTGTACGAGTTCGAGCCGGATGCCGAGAGCGTGCTCGATGCGCTGCTCCCGAACTACATCGAGAGCCGGATCTTCAACGCGCTGTTGCAGTCCTCCGCCGCGAAGCACGCCGCGACGCAGAAGGCGATGAAGTCGGCCAGCGACAACGCCGACAAGCTCATCACCGACTACACCCGCCTCCGCAACAACGCGAGGCAGGCCGAGATCACCCAGCAGATTTCCGAAATCGTTGGCGGCGCAGACGCGCTCTCGTCCTAGTCATCGCAACACGCACACGTATCTGTAGAGACAGAGAAGAGAAGAACATGACTCCCACCGCAACTGCCGAGCAGGGCGCTGCAGAGGTGAAGGCCGGCGCCGTCGGCCGCATCTCCCGCGTCACCGGCCCGGTCGTCGACATCGAGTTCCCGCACGACGCGATCCCGGGCATCTACAACGCCCTGAAGACCAGCGTCGTGATCGGCGAGCAGACGATGGTCCTCACGCTCGAGGTCGCACAGCACCTCGGCGACGACCTCGTGCGCGCCATCGCCCTGAACCCGACGGACGGCCTCGTCCGAGGCCAGGAGGTCACCGACACGGGTTCGCCCATCTCGGTGCCCGTCGGCGACGTCACCAAGGGCAAGGTCTTCAACGTCATCGGCGAGGTGCTCAACGCCGAGCCCGGCGAGCAGATCGAGATCACCGAGCGCTGGCCGATCCACCGCCAGCCGCCGTCGTTCGACCAGCTCGAGTCGAAGACGCAGCTCTTCGAGACCGGCATCAAGGTCATCGACCTCCTGACGCCGTACGTCCTCGGTGGCAAGATCGGCCTCTTCGGTGGTGCCGGTGTCGGCAAGACCGTCCTCATCCAGGAGATGATCCAGCGCGTCGCGCAGGACCACGGTGGTGTGTCGGTGTTCGCCGGTGTCGGTGAGCGCACCCGTGAGGGCAACGACCTCATCCACGAGATGGAGGAGGCGGGTGTCTTCGAGAAGACGGCCCTCGTGTTCGGCCAGATGGACGAGCCGCCGGGAACGCGTCTCCGGGTCGCCCTCTCGGCGCTGACGATGGCGGAGTACTTCCGCGATGTCCAGAAGCAGGACGTGCTGCTCTTCATCGACAACATCTTCCGCTTCACCCAGGCCGGTTCCGAGGTGTCGACCCTGCTCGGTCGCATGCCGTCCGCCGTGGGCTACCAGCCGAACCTCGCCGACGAGATGGGTCTCCTCCAGGAGCGCATCACCTCGACGCGTGGTCACTCCATCACCTCGCTGCAGGCGATCTACGTCCCCGCGGACGACTACACCGACCCGGCACCGGCGACCACCTTCGCGCACCTCGACGCGACGACCGAGCTCTCCCGTGAGATCGCGTCGAAGGGTCTCTACCCGGCCGTCGACCCGCTGACCTCGACGAGCCGTATCCTCGACCCCCGCTACCTGGGTGCCGACCACTACCGCGTCGCCACCACGGTCAAGCAGATCCTCCAGAAGAACAAGGAACTGCAGGAGATCATCGCCATCCTCGGTGTCGACGAGCTCTCCGAGGAAGACAAGATCACGGTGTCGCGTGCGCGCCGGATCCAGCAGTTCCTCTCGCAGAACACCTACATGGCGAAGAAGTTCACCGGTGTCGAGGGTTCGACCGTTCCGCTCAAGGAGACGATCGAGTCGTTCGACGCCATCGCCAAGGGTGAGTTCGATCACGTGGCCGAGCAGGCCTTCTTCAACGTCGGTGCCATCTCCGACGTCGAAGAGAAGTGGGCTCAGATCCAGAAGGAGAACGGCTAGTCATGGCCTCCGCTCCTCTGACCGTGAGCGTCGTCGCGGCCGACCACGAAGTGTGGTCGGGCCCGGCACGCCAGCTGATCGCGAAGACCGTCGACGGCGAGATCGGAATCCTGCCCGGCCACGAGCCGATGCTGGCCATCCTCGCCGCCGGTGAGGTCCGTGTCACGCTCGAAGACGGCTCGAAGATCGTCGCGAACGCTGAAGACGGCTTCCTGTCGGTCGAGAACAACACCGTCACCGTCGTGGCCGGCAACGCCACGCTCGTGACCAGCTCCTGATTCGGTGCTGATCCTCCTTCCCCCTTCGGAGACGAAGCGGGACGGCGGCGACGGACGAGCCCTGGACACCGCCCTGCTGCGGTTTCCAGGGCTCTCCTCGTCCCGGAACGATTGCCTCGACGCCCTGGTGTCGCTCGCCGCCGATGAGGCTGCGACGGTGAAGGCTCTGAAGCTCGGTCCCAAGCAGCTCGGCGAGGTCAAGCGCAACCGCGTGGCGGCGACGTCCGCGACCATGCCGGCGATCGACCGGTACACGGGGGTGCTGTACGACGCGCTCGAAGCCGCCACACTCCCAGCAGACGCCCGACGCTTCGCCGCTCAGCACCTGGTCGTGCACTCGGCGTTGCTCGGCCCGGTCGGCGCGCTCGATCCCATTCCGGCCTATCGGCTCTCCCATGACTCCAGGCTCCCGGGGTTCGTGCTCAAGCGGCACTGGGCGGGGCCCGTCGCCCGCGAGTTGAACGCCGTCCCGGGTGTCCTGTTGGACCTGCGCTCGGAAGGCTACGCGGCGCTCGGGCCGTTGCCGGACCGCGTCGGTGCCGTCTACCTGCGCGTGCTCACGGTCGGCGACGATGGCCGCCGTCGCGCGCTCAACCACTTCAACAAGCAGGGCAAGGGCCGTTTCACCCGCGCGCTGTTGGAGGCCGGTGTCGACCACCCTGATGTCGACTCGTTGCTCGACTGGGCGCGATCGACCGGGTGGGTGCTCGACGTCCACGCCCGTGCCGACGACGGTCGGGTGACCGAGCTCGCCCTCGTCGTCTGACCCCTTCGGATCAGGGAGCGCTCTCCGAGCGCCAGCAGCCGACGAGGTGGTCGTCGACGAGCCCTCCGGACTGCATGAGGGCGTACATCGTCGTCGGGCCGACGAACCGGTAGCCGCGCTTCCGCAGGTGGGCGCTGAGCGCGGTGGACTCGGGGGTCACCGCAGGCACCTCGGTCCACTGGGCGAACCGGGCCGGCCGTGACGGGGGAGCGAAGCTCCAGAGGAGCTCGTCCAGGTCGTCGCCCAGCTCGAGGGCGGTGCGGGCATTGCCGATGACCGCGTTGATCTTCCCGCGGTGCCGGATGATCCGGGCGTCATCGAGCAGGCTCTCGACATCAGCTTCCGTCATGGCTGCGACGGCGTCGAGGTCGAAGCCGTGGAACCGTTCCCGGAAAGCCGGTCGCTTCCGAAGGATCGTGATCCAGGAGAGCCCCGCCTGGAACCCTTCGAGACTGATCTTCTCGAAGACCTGCCGCTGTCCGTGGAGCGGCACGCCCCACTCCTCGTCGTGATAGCGCTGGTACTCCGTGTCCGTCCCGGCCCAAGCGCAGCGGGTCAGGCCGTCGGTGCCGACGATGGTCGGGGAGACTGGACTCATCGGCGGTACGGGATCCCTTCGTGGTCGAGGAGCCAGCGTTTGGTGGCTGGTCCGTCTCCGCCAGAATAGCCCGTCACGATCCGCCCGGTTCCGAGGACGCGATGACAGGGGATGAGGAGCGCGATGGTGTTCGCCCGAACCGCCTGGCCGGCCGCCCGGCCGCCCTGCGGGGCACCGGCCGCGGCCGCGAGGGCGCCGTACCCGGTGGTGTCGCCGAACGGCACTTCGCCGAGCGCCGACCAGACCGCCTGCTGGAACGGCGTGCCGGTCGTGACGATCGGGAGGTCGAACACGGTGCGTCGTCCGCGGAAGTACTCGTCGATCTGCTCCGCGGCGTCGAGGAGGACCGCGGTGGGGCGTTCGTCCGTTCCGTCGAGCGGGAGTCGGCCGTGGCGTTCGAAGCGCACGGCTGAGACCGCGTCGTCGACCGAGCAGAGCTCGATCCGCCCCACCGGCGTCGGCATCCGGAGGAAGCCCTCGGCGGACGGTTCGGCGATGACGGAGCAGGGGAGTACGGGATCGGTGACGGTGAGGTGTGTGGTCATGCACCGAGCGTAGGAAGCCCGTGATCGGCGCGATGCGTCGCACGGCCGTGACCGTGACGTCGGGGGCCGACGGGTGCCTGTGGAGGACGGTCGGGCTAGCCTGGACGCATGTCTGATCTCAGCTATCGCCCACTCGGTCGCAGCGGCCTCCTCGTCTCAGCGGTCGGCATCGGCTGCAACAATTTCGGCCGCGAGGGCACGGTCACCGAGAGCCTGGACGGCACGCGAGCCGTCGTCGACGCCGCGATCGACGCCGGAATCACCCTCTTCGACACCGCCGACATCTACGGCCGGGAGTACGGGCTGAGCGAACGACTCCTCGGGCAGGCGATGGCCGGACGGCGGGATGAGATCGTCCTCGCGACCAAGTTCGGCCATGTGGACTACGAGAGCCCGATCCCGAACTGGGGCGCCAAGGGCTCCCGTCGCTACGTGCGGCTCGCCGTCGAGGGTTCGCTCCGCCGCCTGGGCACCGACTGGATCGACCTCTACCAGCTGCACACCCCAGACCCGTTCACGCCCATCGAGGAGACGATCGCCGCCCTGGACGAACTCGTCCACGAGGGGAAGATCCGCTACGCCGGCCACTCGAACTTCGCCGGTTGGCAGCTGACCGAGGCGGACTGGGCGGCTCGCACCGCCGGCCACCCGGCCTTCATCTCGGCCCAGAACGAGTACAGCCTGCTCGTCCGGGGCGCCGAGCGCGAGCTGTTCCCGGCCATGCGCGCCGCCGGCGTCGGCTTCCTTCCGTATTTCCCGCTCTACAACGGCCTGTTCACGGGGAAGTTCTCCCGCGACGGCGGGCCGGCGGACAGCCGCATCATGCGCCAGCGCAAGCACCTGCTCGACACGGCGCCCTGGGACGCGATCGAGGCCTACCGGGCCTTCTGCGACGAACGCGGCATCTCCATGCTGGAGGCGACGTTCGGCTGGTTGCTCGCCCAGGACGGACTCTCGAGTGTCATCGCCGGCGCGACCACTCCGCAGCAGATCCGCGCGAACGCCGCAGCCGGTTCGGCGTGGTCGCCGACCGCCGAGGAAGCGGCCTGGATCTCGGACCGCTTCCCCGTCGGTTGAGCCGCCTGGTCAGTCCTTCGAGCGGCGCTGCTTCGGGTCCTGCTGCTGCGGGTCCGGGGACGGGGCCGATGTTCCCGGGGCGTCCGGGGAGGCGAGCTGCCGGAGGTCGAGCTGGGCGGTCATCGTCCCGAAGTGCTCCGTGACCTGTTCGGAGACCTGATCGGACAGCTGTTCGCTCACGTCCGCTGACACGCTCTCGGTGAGCTCTGCGGCGAACAGGCGACGTTTCGCCCGCTGCTCCCGTCGCACCTCGATGCCGAATGCCTTGAACGAGGAGACGCACATGAGGATGATCACGACGCTGAACGGCAGCGCCGTGATGATGGCCGCCGTCTGCATCGACGCGAGCCCGCCCGCGATGAGCAGCGAGATGGCCAGGAGGCTCGTCACGAGTGCCCAGGCGATCCGGACCCGGTTCCGCGGCTCCGTGCCGCCGGTGGTGAGCATGCCCATCACGAGCGATCCCGAGTCGGCCGAGGTCACGAAGAACAGGAGGATCAGCAGCAGGGCGCCGACGGTCGCGATCGATCCGCCGGGGAGGCCTGCGAGCATGTTGAACAGGGCGGTGTTGAGATCCACCGGGCCGTCGGCACCGCTGAAGTCACGACCCTCGAGCGACTGCATGATGGCGGTGCCACCGAGCACGGCGAACCAGAGGAAGGTGACGAGGGTCGGGACGAGCAGGACGCCGAGCACGAACTGCCGCACGGTGCGCCCCTTCGAGATGCGGGCGATGAAGACGCCGACGAAGGGCGCCCACGACATCCACCATCCCCAGTAGAAGGTCGTCCACGAGGACTGCCAGGCCTCGCCCGCAGCACCCTGGTACGCGGAGACGTTGAAGGTGAGTCCGACCACGTTCTGGAGGTAGGCGCCCATCGACTGCACCCATTCGCGCAGGAGGAACAGCGTCGGGCCGGCGAACAGGACGAAGAACAGGAGGAGCCCGGCGAGGATGAGGTTGGTGTTCGAGAGCCACTTCATGCCCTTGTGCACACCGGAGACGAGGGAGAAGATCGTGACCCCGGTGATCACGAGGATGAGGATGACCTGGGTGAGGATGTTCGGCTCGGCGATGCCCGTGTAGCCGAGTCCAGCAGAGATCTGCAGCACACCGAGTCCGAGTGAGGTCGCGACGCCGAAGACGGTGCCGATGACGGCGATGGTGTCGATCGCGTTGCCCCAGCCGCCCTGCACGCGCTTGCCGAGGAGCGGTTCGATCGCCCAGCGGATCGACATCGGTCGTCCCTTCCGGTGCACGGCGTAGGCCAGGGCCACGCCGACGACCGCATAGATCGACCAAGCGTGAAGGCCCCAGTGCAGGTACGTCTGACTCATCGCCTGTTGGGCGAGGGACTGCTCGGACCCCGTGACGCCGGGACGCGGCTCGAGGAAGTGCGTCAACGGTTCACCGACGCCGTAGAAGACGAGGCCGATGCCCATGCCGGCGGCGAAGAGCATGGAGAACCAGGACAGGAGCGAGAACTCCGGTTCGTCGTCGTCCTTGCCGAGCTTGATGTCGCCGAACTTCGACACGGCGAAGACGATCGCCACGATGACGAAGGCCGCGACGAGGAGGACGTAGTACCACCCGAGGCCACCGATGATGCCGGACTGGATCGCGTTGAAGACGGACTCCGCCTGCTCCGGAAGCAGGATCGAGAACAGCGCGACACCGAGGATGACGACGAGGGAGGGCCCGAGCACCCAGGGGATGACCTTCGCGGGGGCGTCACCGGCCGCCGCGTCGGAGGTGGGGATGGTCTTCGTGCTCACGTGTGCGCTCCTCGGGCCGTGCGGGCGACCCTGCGTCGCCCCGATCATCAAGGGTAGGGAGCAGCGGCGATCCGGACAACGTTGCGGTGGGGGCCCTGGTGTGCAGTCCCAGTGGGCGGGTCGCTCGCGGAGCTCGGCGCGTCGTGGGACCGTCCATGCGGCCACTGAGCGAATCCGTCCCCCACTCGGGGCACGGATTCGCGGGAATCGACACCGCACCGCGGGAATGTCGGGCACAATTGCGGATGACCATGCAGGAGGATCCGTGCCGAGAACGCCCCGCGACCGACGACGTACCCGGACGGCCGTCGCCCTCGGTGTCGTCGCCGTCCTCCTCGCCGGCGGTGCACTCGCGGTGTCGCTCGTGAGCCGTGTCCCGAACGCCGCCGCCGGCCCGTTCGACGGAGCGCAGTTGTACGTCGATCCGTCCTCGCTGGCCGCTCGCGCCGCCGCGGCCGGCCCGGCGGACGCGACCGAGGAACCGACGAGTTCCGCCACGGCCGGGACGAGCGGCGGTTCAAGCGGCGACCCGACCGATGTCGCCCAACAGCTCGCAGCGGCGGAGCGGCTCGCGGCGGAGCCGACCGCGATCTGGCTCGTGCCGGAGCGCTACCCGATGGGAACCGTCCGGGACACCGTCTCCGAGATCGTCCGGTCCGCGGAACGCTCCGGTTCCATGCCGGTCTTCACGGTCTACGGCATCCCGGAGCGGGATTGCGGCAACCAGTCCGCAGGTGGGCTGTCGAGTGACGAGTACCAGGACTGGGTCGCCGAGATCGTCGCCGCCGTCGCGGATCACCGCGTCGCCGTGATCCTCGAACCGGATGCCGTCGCGCTCGCACCGGACTGCGGTGACCGCACCGCGCGGATGCGGCAACTGGCAGCCGCGACCGAGCAGTTCGCGGACGCAACCGTCCCCGTCTACCTCGACGGTGGGCACTCCGACTGGCGTCCGCCCGCCGAGATGGCCGAGCTCCTCCGGGAGGCCGGTGTCGCCGACGCCACCGGCTTCGCCACCAACGTCTCCAACTACAACACGACCGAGGACGAGATCGCCTATGCGGAGGAGCTGAGCGGTCTCCTCGACGGCGCCCATTACGTGATCGACACCTCTCGGAACGGCAGCGGCTCGAACGGCGAGTGGTGCAATCCGTCCGGCCGGACGGTCGGGCAGCAGCCCCTCACCGCGCAGGCCGAACACCTCGACGCGAACCTCTGGGTGAAAGCCCCCGGAGAGAGCGACGGAGCGTGCAACGGTGGCCCCCTTGCTGGGGTATGGTGGCCGGAGCAGGCCGTGCAACTGGCCAAGGGATTCAGCGCGTGGTGAGTCGGGACCGGCCACATCCGGCACGTCGCTGACGGGTGGAACGGGTAGGGGCATCGTGACCGAAGAGCTGAGCGAACGTCGGACCGCGGTCGTCATCGAAGACGACGCGGACATCCGCCAACTGCTCGAGACCGTCCTGGAGCAGGCCGGCTTCGAGACGGTGTCCGCAGCGAACGGTCTCGACGGAGTGGAGGCGGTCCGGACGCACAACCCCCTCGTCACGACCCTCGACGTCAGCATGCCGGGTATCGACGGGTTCGAGGCTGCCAAGCGCATCCGCGCCATCAGTTCCACCTACATCGTCATGCTCACCGCGCGCGGCGACGAGATCGACACCCTGCAGGGCCTCGACTCCGGCGCCGACGACTACATGACCAAGCCGTTCCGTCCGCGCGAGCTCCGTGCCCGCATCGAGGCGATGCTCCGTCGGCCTCGCGCGAACGGGGATGCTCCGGCCGTCGCCGCTGTGGCACCGGCACAACCGGCTCCGACCGCGGTGGCGCCGGCTGCAGCCGCTCCGGGCGCGCCGGCCCAGGTCGCCACGCCGCCGCTGCAGCAGCAGATGTCGTCGCCCGACCCCACGATCGTGCACGAGACCGTCGCGCGTCATGTCGCACCCGTCGGTCAGTCGGTCGTCCCGATCATCATGCAACCGGCCGCCGCGGCGCCTGACGACGGCGAGGGGTGGCTCGTCCACCGCGGTCTGAAGCTCAGCTCGGCGACCCGCATCGTCGAGGTCGACGGCACCGAAGTGGACCTCACCCGGAGCGAGTTCGACCTGTTGCAGGCACTGATGGAGTCCCGTCGTCGGGTGCGCAGCAAGGCTGATCTCGCGCTCATGCTCCGTGGCGAGAGTTACATCACGGCCTACTACGTCAGCGAAGCCGACAAGCGTGCGATCGAGGTGCATCTCGCCAACCTGCGCCGGAAGCTCGCGGACAGCACGGTGGCGCCGCGGTTCATCGAGACGGTGCGCGGCGTCGGCTACCGCATGACCTCCGACGACTGAGAACGCCGCGGTCCCGACCGCGACGCAGGCTCACCGGCGACGAACGACGCCGGGTGGCCGGAGCTCAGGATTCCGCCGCGTCCGCCGCGTCGAGTTCGAGCAGCCGGTCGCAGCTCCGACGGCCGACCTCGTCGAGCGCGCCGTGGATCTCGCGCGCGCGTTCGAACTGCCCCTGCTCGATCGCCCGGAGCCCGGCACTCGCGAGTCCGGACACCCCGATCACGCCGAGCATGACGCTGGAGGAGCGGATGCTCAGGAGCACGACCTTGGCCTCGTCGGCGTCGTCGGCGTCGAGAGCCGCTCGCAGACGCGCCAGACGGACGGGCCACATCTCGACGTAGGTCTGGACGAAGCGACGACGACTGCGCAGGTCGCCCGAGAGTTCTCGGAGCAACCTGCGCAGTTCGTCGGCGTCGACCGTGCCCGGGTCGGGGGAGGTCACACCCGGTAGCCGCGCTGACGACGGATGAGCTTGCCGAACATGCTGAGCGTCTGGAGCACGGTGATGACGCCGAGGACCGGCCAGCCCGCCCAGAGGATCGTGGACTGGACGACGGGGGAGAGCTGGGTCCAGGCGGCGACGATGGCGATGATGGCGGCGAGGACGAACAGGAGCGGCGCGAGGTGCGCGTTGCCCGAGCCTCGCTCGGCCTTCGCCTGCTCGGCCCAGTTGTCGACCTTCTTGTTCGACGCGAACTTCGACCAGGCTCGGATGAAGTGCCCCATGCGGATCCACATGTAGAACTCGGCCGGGAAGACGAGGACCGCGAAGAGGATGTCGCGCACGTTCCGCTTCTTCATCGACAGCGCGATACGCAGGTTGAGGAGGATCGCGATCAGCGGTGGGATGAGCCACACCGGGCTGAACACGAAGGCGTGGATCGACAGCGAGCCGGCGAGCAGCACGACGAAGAGGATGCGCGTGACCATGTTGAGGAGCATCTCCGCGTTCTCGAGCCACCGCAGTCGGAGGTTCGGGTGGAGCGGCTGTCCTTTGGTGTCGCCGCGCTGGCCGGGCCACATGAGCTCGATCGCGCCGTAGTTCCACTTGACCTGCTGGGCGTCGAGCGAGCGGACGGTGGTCATGCCACCGACGTCGGCACGGGCGCGGGCGCTGATCTTCGTGAGGTAGCCCGCGCTCTTGATCTGCAGCGACAGGAGCGAGTCCTCCACCTCGGAGTCCTTGACCCACGGGGTGGACTGGTGGTTCTGCTCCATGGCGTCGCGCAGCGCCTGGACGGAGAAGATCGAGTACTGTCCGCCGAGCACGGCCATGTTGCGGCCCCGGAGCATGTTCTGCATGTTGAACGCGGCGAACTGCGTGCGCTGGCCGGCGATGAGGAACGCCGGGACGATCTGCTTCTTGAACGGCTCGTCATCGATCGAGAAGATCGCGGAGATGCCGCCGATGCGACTGTCCGAGACGATCTCGGCTTCGAGCGACTCGATCGCGGTCGGGTCGGCGACCGTGTCACCGTCGACGCCGAGCAGGTAGTCGTAGCCCTCGACGAGCGTGAAGCCGTAGTTGAGCGCGCCCACCTTCTTGTCGGGGTTCTTCCCGATGTCGTGGATGAACACCTCGGTGAACTGCTCGTAGCCGTCCTCGTCGACGCGGGAGTGCGGGCCGGCGTAGGGCGCGGCGACGTCCACCGACCGGTCCGTCGTGTTGTTGATGACCACGTGGATCACGTCGGGCATCCGCGTCTGCTCGAGGAGGGAGGCGAGCACGGCCGGCAGCGACTCCTCCTCGTTGTAGGCGGGGATGATGCACCCGATGGTCGCGCGGTACTCGGGGAGCGAGTTGACCGAGTCGATGAACTCGTTGGCGTACGCTTCAAGTTCGGGTGCGAGAAGCGGCTGCGTCTGAATGTACCGAGGGTCAGGCTGCTGGGCGTTGGGCCGAGCGTTGTCCGGTCGCGCTTCGAGTTCTGACATCAGGGGTCCTGTTCCGAGAGGGTCGAGTGCAGCGGGTCGCGCTGCAGTTGCAACTCTGCCGCGTTCGGCGCGGCTTTCGCGCGTGAATGCGATAGCGTCGCCTCAGGATTTCCTCAAGATTCGCCCTGGCCCCAGTTCGTGGGTCATGCGGACCCGCGAGGACCACTCGATCATCCCTCCGAAACCCGTCAGGAGTCTCATGTCGATCCACCCCAGCCCGGCCCGGAACCGGCGCGTGCAGCACGTGCTCCAGGCTGCGACCGCCGCCGTGCTCGTCCTCGGTCTGAGCGCGTGCGGTACGCCGCCCTGGGAGGAACCGGGTGCGCAGCCCACGACCTCGCCGAGCGCCTCGAAGACGCCGAGGCCCACGGTCAGCGCCATCACGAACGAGCTCGCGAGCGGCAGCGCCAAGCACACGCTGACCGCCGGAGCAGCGACCCTCACGGTCGACTACTGGTCCACCCTGTCGATGGACGCGTGGACCGCCGACGTCAACAAGCCCGTGAGCTTCTCGCTCAGCGGCGTGCTCAACCCCGACGACCTCCAGGCGCTCTACCTGTCGCGTGTGACGCTGACCACGACGGTCCACGGGCCGAAGGGGCAGCTGGAGTCGCCTGCGCCGTTCACCGACCAGTCGACGGTGGCGCCGGGATATCTCATCAAGGCGCCGTACAGCTACAGCCAGACGTTCGTCCTGCCCGAGGTGGACAGCGCGGCGACCGGCGTCACCTTGACGATCACCTACGAGCTGCTGGTGCAGGCGACGCCGACGTCCGCCGAGTATGCGAAGCAGACTGCGGTGGACACCCTCACGATCGCGATCGCCCCGCGCGCCTGACCGCAGTCCCGCGGAGCCGTCAGCGGCCCGTCGGCGACGATGAGGCGAGGACCGTGCGGTTCCCGCCGGCTGCCGCGGCACGCAGGCTGGCATCGCCGGCGGCGCGCGTGAGGACGGCGACGTCGTATCCGAGGTAGTCGGTCAACGCGATCCCGATGCTCGCCGTCGGGCGCAGGCGCGGTGTGGTCTCGACGGGGTGGTCGAGCAGACCGTCCTGGATGCTCTTGGCCGCCTGGAGCGCGACGTCGGCATCCACCGCGGGGGTCGCGATCAGGAGACACCCGGCGCCGTCCTCGCCGATGTCGGAGAGCGTCGGACCGTATCGACGGACCGAGGAGATGAACCCCTCGGCGACCTCGCCGCTGAACGCCGCTCCGAACGCCGTCGTCATCTCATCGAGGTCGTCGAGTCGGACGTGGAGGATCGCGAGCTGCTCGTCGTGGAAGTTGGCCCGCTCCAGCCAGTCCTCGACGATGCGGACGAAGGACTCCTGGAGGAGGACGTCGTCACCCGTGTACGCGACGATGCTCCCGTGCCGTCGGCTCGCCGGCGCGGCCCGCTCCGCACGCAGTACTGAGAGCACCACGGTCGCGACGATCAGGAGCGCGATCAGCAGCAGCGAGGCGGCCACGGTCCCGAAGAGCGTCGTGAACAACGCACCGTCCGGCCCCTCCACGAGGAGTGTGATCAGCCGGGCTGCGAAGAACAGGGACGCGATGCCGAGCACGATGGTGAAGCCACGGGTGGTCGGGTTGTCCCGCATCGCGCCGACGAGCGTCTCCGCGGTGCCGAGGCCCGCGAACAGGGCGATGCACAGGAACGTCGCAGGCGCGCCCGCCCAGGGGCCTCCCGAGGGCCCGGCAGCGAGCGCGGCGACGATCGTGACCGCCGTTCCGATGAGCGAGACCCAGAGCAGACTCGATTTGCCGTTGAAGAGCCGTGCGCCGGACCACAGGGCGGCGATGCTCAGCACGTAGCCACCGTTCCCGGCGGCGGTCGCCCACCAGGCCTCCTGGCTGAGCGCGCTGACGACGTAGGAGAAGCTGGTGAACATCCCGGCCATGTAGGACACGGACCACACCCGCCCGCTCGCGTCGTCCTTCCGCATGAAGGTGTTGACGATGAACGTGGCGCCGCAGACGAAGATCACGAGCGCGTTGATCACCGCGACGGTCTCGCTGTCGAAGGTCATTCGGTGCCGCCTCTCGGAATACGGACCACCGCGGTCGTGCCCTCACCGAGCACGCTGTGGACGGTGAGGTCGCCGCCGTGCAAGCGGACGATGTCCCGACTGATCGCGAGGCCGAGACCGCTGCCGTGCACCGTGGAGTTGCGGACGAGGTCGGAGCGGAAGAACCGCTCGAAAAGCTTCGGCTGATCCTCCTCGGAGATGCCGATGCCGGTGTCGCGCACGATGACCCAGGCGGTGTCGCCCTCCGCGGTGACGCCGACGCTCAGCTCCCCGCCGTCGCGGTTGTACTTGATGCCGTTCGAGAGCAGATTGTCGACGACCTGCCGGAGGCGGAACGGGTCGGCGAAGAGCGGCACGGCCTCCTCGTCGTGGCGCACGATGCTGATGCTCCGTTCGGCGGCCAGGTGCGCCAACGACTCGACCGACCGGTCGACGATCTCCCGGAGCTCGCACTCGGAGCGTTCGAGCACCATGGTCCGGTTCACGTCGCGCGAGGCGGCGAGGATGTCCGCGATGAGTTCGAGGAGTCGATCGCCGTTCGTCTGGGCGATCGTGAGCTGCTTCGCGACCCGCGGGGGGAGCCCGGGGTCGTCGAGGGCGAGGTCGAGGTAGCCGAGGATGGACGTCAGCGGCGTCCGGAGTTCGTGCGAGACGGAGGCGACCAGGTCGTCCCTGGCGCGGATCGCGTTGATCTCGCTCGTGACGTTGCGCGAGACGAGCACCGTGCCGTCGTATCCGCCTTCGTGGTCGTAGAGGCGGCGGGAGGTGAGGGCGAGGGCGATCCGCTCGGTGCCGGGGGCGCCGAGCCAGACCGTGAGGTTCTCGAACTCCTCTCCACGACGTGCGCGGATGTACGGCTTGTCCTGCGGCTGGAGGAGGGTCAGTCCGTCCTCGGCCCACACCGGGAGTGCAGGGTTGACGTCGGACAGCTCGCCGACCTCGTCCTGCAGCCGCGTCTGGAACCGGTTCACCATCGCTCTGGCTCCGATGCGGTCGAAGCGGACGACGCCGAAGTTCACGGCGTTCAGGATCTCCGCGAGGCGGCTCTCCTGGTCTTGCGCGCGACCCAGGGCGGTCTCGAGCTGGCCGGCCTGCTTGTTCAGCAGCACGCGCTGCGCCTCCGTCCGCTTCGCCGTCATCGCGGTGGAGACGGCGACGAACGCGAGGACCGTCGGCAGGATGACGAGCGCCGGCAGGTTGGCGATCGTGATCTGCCCCGGTGTCATCGCCAGGGTGGACCAGCTCGACGTGCACACGAGCACGATGGCAGTCACGGCGCCGGCGAGGCCGAAGGCCGTCGCCATCCAGATGGTCGGGAAGACCCAGAGGAGGCCCGCACCGATCAGTGGCTCGCCCTGCCGGATGAGTGCGATGGCGATGATGTCGAGGATGGGAAGCACGATGAGCAGGCGCGGTGCCTGGTGCCAGGGCACGATCGGTGCGAGTGCCGTGGCGATGAACGCCAGGATCACGCCGACGTAGAACAGGACCGAGTTGTCGTCGACGCCTTGGAACAGGAGCGTGGCGAACAGGATCGCGACGACCGCGAGGCCGAAGAGCAGCTGTGGGAAGGCACTGTAGCCGGTCATCCGGCCGACGCGTCGGGGGACCTCGACCGCGTGCGGGCCCGTTCTCGTGGGGCCGGTGTCCGCGCGACCCGGTGCCGAGGCGGTGTCACCCGACGTCGACGGGCCGGACGAGGGAGTCCGTTCTCCGGTCGGCTTCGCGGGCATGGGTCGAGCGTACCTCTGTCGGGGGGTGGCGGAGCGTGATACGAGGGACGGCTTGCGCTGGCGCGGGAGAATCCCCCTAGCGGGTGCCCCAGTCGTAGAGCTGCTTGTGCAGGCGCAGATAGACGAAGGTCTCGGTTCCGGAGACGCCGTCGACGGTGCGGATCTCGTCGTTCAGCAGCGCGATCAGTTCCTCGTCGTCCTCGCAGACCACTTCGACCAGCAGATCGAAGGAGCCGGCGGTCAGGACGACGTAGTCGACGGCGGACAACGCGGACAGGCGGTCCGCGACCACTCGCGTGTCACCGGTCACACGGACACCGATCATCGCCTGCCGGGTGAAGCCCAGCTGCATCGGGTCGGTCACCGCGACGATCTGAATGACGCCGGACTCCGTGAGTTTCTGCACCCGTTGCCGTACGGCGGCCTCACTGAGCCCGACGGCCTTCCCGATCTCGGCGTAGGAGCGACGTCCGTCGGTCTGGAGCTGCTCGATGATCGCCTTCGACGTGTCGTCGGGCGGCGCCGCCTTCGCCGGTGCATCGGAGCTCGCTCGTGTCATGCGTCGATCATGACAGCGCAGACGGGTCGCGGCAAGCGGATCCGCAGGCCCGACCGATCCCGGCGTGCGGATCCGTCGTCGCCGATCCCCGGACGGAATCCGCCGAGCCGGGTGGGGCGGTCCTTCGGTCGGCCGGTACCGTACTATCGTCGAGGGTGCATCAGCCACCGCCAGCCGTATTAGAGGAGCAGACGTGACCGAGCACGGGCAACGGACCGTCACGCTGCCCGGCGGGCGTCGAGTCTCACTCGCGTGGGCCGGCATGACCGATGTCGGCAAGCGGCGCGAATTGAACGAGGACGCCTTCGTGGCGCTCCCTCCCGTGTTCGCCGTGGCCGACGGCATGGGTGGGCACTCCGCCGGCGAGGTCGCGAGTGCGGCGGTCGCGCACCGCCTGACCAAGGCCACCGAGGGAGCCGAGATCCTCACCGTCGACGGCCTCGTCGACGCGCTGCGCATGGCCGTCGCGGACATGATCGACACCGCGGAGGAGGGCGAACTCGGCATGGGTACCACCGTCACCGGTGTCGTGTTGACGGCGGACGAGGGCGAGGGTCGCGTCGCGGTCTTCAACATCGGCGACTCCCGGGTGTACCGCCTGCAGGAGGGCGAGCTGGTCCAGGTCACCGAGGACCACTCGATCGTCCAGGAGCTGATCCGCGCAGGGGCGATCAGCCCGGAGGAGGCGGAGTTCCACCCGAACAGCAACATGATCACCCGGGCCGTCGGTCCGTCGGACGACCCCGTACCTGACGTCGAGCTCTTCCCGATCGAGACCGGTGCCCGATGGCTCGTCTGCTCGGACGGGCTCACGAAGGAACTCACCGACCACGGGATCTGGTACTTCCTGACGGAGGGGGCCACGCCGGTCGACGCGGCCGAACTCCTCCTACGTGCCGCCCTCGACAACGGCGGACGCGACAACGTCTCGGTCATCGTGCTCGATATCGCGGCGGTCGACGAGGCCGTGGACGAGAGCGTCGAGCAGCCCGCCTCCTGAGCCCGCTCCACAGCCGCTGCTCGCGCGGGCTTCGCGCCCGGTCGGACCGTCCCGTCAGCCGGTCAGGGCCGCTGGGTGCTCCACTGGAGCCATGAGCCCTTCGGACGTGATGCCCTCCGCGACCAACTCGCACCGGCCCGCGACGACGTCGGCCCGCCTCCGTGCCCCCAGCCCGCCGGCAGAGCCGCCCACCGGGTCGCTCCCGATCCTCGCAAGTCTCGCCCCGGTCGTCGGGTCGGTCGCCCTGTTCGCGATCACCGGCTCACCCGTGACCCTCGTCTTCGCCGCGCTCGGGCCCCTCATCGCCGTCGCCGGCTACATCGACGCACGCTGGACCAGACGGCGGCGCGGACGACGGGCGCGTGCGGCGTACGACGCTGCGACGCAGGAGCTGGAACAGGACGTCGCGCGAGCGCATGCCGAGGAACGCGAGGAACTGCGAGCACTCCACCCTGCCGGTCGGCTCCTCGACGTCCTCGACGGACCTGATCGCGCCAGGTGGCGGGTGCCGGAGGCCCGCCGCACGCTCGTCTGCATCGGGCGAGGGGAGACGAAGAGTGCCGTCCGGGTGGATGCCGGGGCCGACGACGACCGGTGGGCGTGGGCGGCACGGCTGTCCGAGGCGCCGGTCGTGGTCGACGCGGTCGAG
The DNA here is from genome assembly GCF_001865025.1 of Plantibacter sp. MMLR14_011. Classification (NCBI taxonomy): domain Bacteria; kingdom Bacillati; phylum Actinomycetota; class Actinomycetes; order Micrococcales; family Microbacteriaceae; genus Plantibacter; species Plantibacter sp. MMLR14_011. Next base: position 166,464 of record NZ_MJGW01000072.1, on the reverse strand, counting down.
GGGATCGGCATCGTCGGTGGCAAGGTGTTCGCGCGCGCGGTGGCCCGCAGCATCCTCCTGCAGCTCGCCCGACAGTTCCCGCCGCAGGCAGCGCAGTTCTCCGGGGACCCCGCGGCTCCCGACGACCGCACCTGGGCATTCCTGGAGGACCTCCCGCACCGCGCGGTCTCGGACCCGGTGGAGCCGGTGCGCGACGGGGGTGCGGCGGACCCGACGACCCTCGTCTCGGTCGTCGAGCGTTGGGAAGCGGTCGGGGCCGCCGCGGGGCGCTCGGGAGGACGCCCACCGACCGGCGGTGTGCTCGTCGCCCTGTCCGACACCGTCGAGCTCATCCCCACCCGCTGCCGACACCTGCTCGTGCTCGGCGCCGACGGGCAGACCGTCCTCGCCGACGGGACCGGCGCCTCCTCGTCCGTGTCGGTGTCGCCGACCCTGCTCGCGGAAGCCGAGGCGGAGCACGTCGTCGGGGCGCTCACCGCAGCCGCACTCACGACGGGGGAGTCCCCGGCCCTCTCGAGTCTGCCGACCGACGTCGCCTTCGCGCAGGTGCATCCGGTGCGGGGCCGTCGCCCGCCGGCGGGATCCGACTGGCGGCCGGATGCGCTCCGGGTCGCCGTCGGCACCGGCGTCGAGGGCGTGCAGCTGCTGGACCTCGGGGCGGACGGGCCCCATGCGCTGGTCGGCGGCACGACCGGGAGCGGGAAGAGCGAGCTGCTCATCACCTGGATCACGGCTCTCGCCGCGCAGTGCTCGCCGCAGGAGCTCTCCCTGCTCCTCGTCGACTGCAAGGGCGGCGCCTCCTTCCAAGCGGTGGAAGCCCTGCCGCACGTGGTCGGGATGGTGACCGACCTCGAACCGGGAGCGGCGGACCGGGTCGTGTCGAGTCTGCGCGCCGAGCTCCGCCACCGCGAGCGTGTGCTCGCCGGACACGGGGCTCGGCATCTGCTCGACCCCGTGCTTCTGCCGGAGCATCGCCCGGCACGGCTCGTCGTCGTCGTCGACGAGTTCCAGGCGCTGCTCGACGCCAGCCCGCACCTCCATCAGGTGTTCGCAGACCTCGCGGCCCGCGGGAGATCGCTCGGCCTGCACCTGATCCTCTGCAGTCAGCGTCCGGCGGCGGTCGCCGCCGATGCCATCCTCGCGAACTGCACGCTCCGTCTCTCGCTCCGGGTCACCTCGCGCCCCGACAGCGCCGCGATCCTCGGTGTGCCCGATGCAGCTGCGATCCCGGCCGGAACACCGGGCCGCTGCATCGTCTGGAACGGCGACCGACGACTCGTGTTCCAATCCGCGGTCACGTCGTCCGACGACGTCCTCGCGGTGCGTGAGCGGTGGCGCGACGCGCCTGCACCTCGGCGACCATGGCTCGACCCCCTGCCGGCACGCCTGGCCTTGGGTGCCGTCTCGGCGATCGAGGCGGGACGTGCCGGAGGCTCGGAGAGCACCGGTGTCGACTGTCCTCCCGGGGAGGGCATCGTGTTCGGCCTCGCGGACCTCCCCGAGGAGCAGGCGCAACGCCCCGCGGTGTGGTGTCCGGAGCACGACGGCTCGCTGCTGGTGCTCGGCACCGGACGTTCCGGTCGAACGACCCTGCTGGACACGCTCGAGGTCGGCGCGTGCGATCGCTTCCGCGTGGAGCGCGTCGGCCAGGATGCCGAGCAGGCCTGGGACACCGTCATGGCGCTGTCGGATCCGCTCCGCCCGACCGAGCGCACCCTCCTCCTCGTCGACGACGTGGAGTCGCTCCTCGCCACCGCCGGGGACGAGCACGGCGCCGCCCTCCGCGACGCACTGCTGGGCCTGCTTCGAGACGGCGGCCGCCGCGGGATCAGCGTCGTCCTCGCCGCCTCCCGGCTCGGCGGTGTGGTCCACCGGTTCTCGGCTCAGCTGAGCAGCACGCTCGTCCTCCGCCTCGCCGATCGGCAGGATCATCTCGTCGCCGGCGCACCCGCCTCCTGCTTCGATCCACGCCGACCCGCCGGCCGCGCGCACTGGCAGGACGCGGAAGTGCAGATCGCGCTCGCTCCACCGTCTCCGGCGTCTCCGTCCTCGGCGCCCGGGGTCCACCGCTGGCGGCCGAGCCCGGCACGCGCGACCGTCATCGTCACGCGCGCGACCGGTGCGGTCCGGGCGATGCTGCAGCGGTCGACCGGTACGGAGCAACGCGTGCGGCTCATCGAACCGGCGGCGCACCTGTTCCCGTCCGCACCGCTCGCGGGCGTCGCGGGCATCGAGAGCGACGTCCTGGAGGACGACGCCGCGATCGTCGTCCTCGTCGACCCCGAGACGTGGCTGTCGGGCCGGTTGGTCGTCGGGCGAGACCTTCCGCCGAGCACCGCCGGTGCCGACCTGGTGGTCCACGGCTGCTCCGCCGCCGACTTCCGACAGGTGACCAGGAGCCGTGAACTCCCACCGCTCCTCGGCTACGCGAGCGGCCGTGCCTGGTGGTGGCGAGCCGGACAGGAGGCGATGCGTGTGGACCTGCTCGGTTCCTGACCCGAAGGCACCGAGGCTGTCGGCCGGGTGGTCAGACCGCGGTGACGGCGATCCGCCCGACGACGGCGGCTCCACCGTGGATGGCCAGGTCGAGTTCCGGTTCGAGGGCGTCGACGGCGGCCGCATCGAGCGCTCCGACCGAGACGAGCAGCCGGAGGGCGACGATCGTCGAGGCCCGGAGCGAGCCGTCGAGGACCTTCAGCGCGACGGTCGCGCCGCCGGGTGCCGACATGACCATCACGCCTTCCGCCCCGAGCTTCGCGAACAGGCCGAGGCGCTCGATGACGAGCGTGTTCGCCCGCCCCGGTCCGTCGAGTGCCCAGCCGTTGGCGAGCACCGCCGCTGTGAGCAGGCCGGCATTCCGGTACAGGGCGAACGGCGAGGTGGGGGAGGAGTTGACGACGCGTCCGATGCCGCGTGCGAGTCCGGTCAGGGAGATCGCGTAGACCGGCGCCCCGCAGCCGTCGACCCCGCTGGCGGCGGGCTTCTCGCCGGTGAAGCGCTCGACGGTGTCGCGGACGGCGAGCTGCAACGGGTGGTCGGGCTCGAGGTACGTCGCCTGGTCCCACCCGTTCTGCGCGCAGGCGAGCAGCATGGCCGCGTGCTTCCCGGAGCAGTTCATGTACAGGGGGCTCGTGCCGAGGCCGTCCCGGACCAGCTCGTCGCGGGATACGCGATCACCGGGCCAATCGGCCGGGCACTGCAACGCCGAGTCTTCGATCCGGGCCCGGCCGAGCATGCTGCGGACGACCTGGACGTGCTTCCGGGTCCCCGCATGGCTCGCGGTGGCGAGCACGGCCTGAGCGCCCTCGAGGGACACCCCGGCGTTCATGATCGTGATGGCCTGGAAGGGCTTGAGGCACGAACGGGGGAAGACGGGTGCGTCCGGTGCTCCGAGACTCGCGAGCACTTCGCCCTCCGGCCCGAGGACGATCGCCGACCCGGCGTGTCGTGACTCGATGAAGCCGCTGCGCTCGACGACGGCCAACTCCACCGCGTCCGAGACACCGAAGGTCTGGGGGACCGCCGTGCTCACAGTGCTGCGAGCGCCTGATCGATGACCGTCATCGCGTCGGCGATGAGCTCGTCGGAGACCGCGAGGCTCGGGAGGAAGCGGAGGACGTTGCCGTAGGTGCCGGCGGTGAGGACGAGCACGCCCTGCTGCGCGGCGGCTGCGGCGATGGCGCTGACGGCGGCCGGGTTGGGCTCCTTCGTCGTCGAGGCGGTACCCGGCTGGACGAGTTCCATCGCGATCATCGCACCGATGCCGCGGACGTCGCCGATGATGTCGTACTTGCCCTGGAGTTCGAGCAGCGCCGCCGTCAGGGTGGCGCCGATGCGATCCGCTTCGGCCAGCAGGCCACGGGACTCGATCGACTCGAAGACCGCGACCGACGCGGCACACGCGACGGGGTTGCCACCGAAGGTGCCGCCGAGGCCGCCGGGCTGGCTCGCGTCCATGATCTCGGCACGCCCCGTGACCGCCGCGAGCGGCAGACCGCCGGCGATGCCCTTCGCGCTCAGCACGAGGTCGGGGACGAGGCCGAAGTGCGAGCTCGCGAAGTACTCGCCGGTGCGCGCCATACCGCTCTGGATCTCGTCGGCGATGAACACGACGCCGTTGGCCGTGCACCACTCCTGGAGCGCGGGGAGGTAGCCCTCCGCGGGGACAACGAAGCCGCCCTCGCCCTGGATCGGCTCGACCACCAGGCACGCGAGGTCGGTGGCGCCGATGCGCTTCTCGAGGTAGGCGATGGTGCGGGCAGCAGCCGCCGCTCCGGACAGGCCGTCGTGGTATGGGTAGGAGTTGGGGGCGTGGTAGACGTCGCCGGCGAACGGGCCGTAGCCGGTCGCGTACGGGGCGGCCTTGTAGTTCATCGCCATGGTCAGGTTGGTGCGACCGTGGTAGCCGTGGTCGAGCACCGCGACAGCCCGCCGACCGGTGTACTTGCGGGCGATCTTCACGCCGTTCTCGACCGCCTCGGCGCCCGAGTTCACGAGCACCGACTTCTTCGCGAAGTCGCCCGGGGTGTGCTCGGCGAGGAGCTCCGCGACGCGCACGTACTCCTCGTAGGGGGTGATCGTGAACAGGGTGTGCAGGACGTCGGCCGCCTGGTCCTGGACGGCGTCGACCACGGAGGACTCCGTGTGGCCGATGGTGGTGACGCCGATGCCGGCACCGAGGTCGATGAACTGGTTGCCGTCGACGTCGACGACGATGGCGCCGTGCGCGCGCTCGATGTACACCGGGAGGACACTCGACACGCCATCGGACACGACTGCGGTCCGGCGGGCGTGCAGCGCCTGTGAGCGCGGGCCCGGGACGGCCGTCACGATGCGACGCTCCTGCGTCACGCTGGGGGCGGAGGCGGTCGTCTGGTCCGTGGTGTCGAGCGTGTCAGTCATAGTCCTCCAGCGTAGCGCGACCTCCCGACAGCGGGGCCGCGAACGCGGGCCGCGGTGGAGAGGCCAGTGGGATACTGGTGGCATGATCACGGGCCACCACGACTACACCATCGGCGTCCGCTGGGACGGAGACCTCGGGACGGGCACGAGCGGGTACCGGGACTACTCCCGGGAGCTCACGGTGACGGCCGCCGGGAAGCACGACCTCGAGGGCTCGGCCGACAAACCGTTCCGCGGCGACGCAGGTCGGTGGAACCCTGAGGAGCTGCTCCTGGCGGCCCTCGCGCAGTGCCATCTGCTGTCCTACCTGCACGTCGCCGTGACCCTCGGTGTCGTGGTGACGGCCTACACGGACGACGCCGTCGGGACCATGGTCGAGGACGGCGCGGGGAGCGGTGCGTTCACGGAGGTGGTCCTGCGTCCGCAGGTCACGGTCGCTGATGCATCGATGGTCGAGGCGGCGCGAGCCGGGCACGCCCGCGCGAACGAGCTGTGCTTCATCGCCAATTCGGTGAACTTCCCGGTCCGTCATGAGCCGACGATCGTGGTCGCGGCGACCGCCTGAGGAACGGGACGATGCCGCGGCTCAGAGCCGCTCGGGGCGGAAGGCGCGCTTGATGCGCTCGACGGTGTCGGCGGGCGGCGACTCGTTGTAGGCGTTCGCGAGCTCCTGGCCGGTGAGGGCGTGGATCGCCGCCATGATCTCGTCCGTCGCCTTGCGTCTGGCGCGTCCTGAGGTCGCCGGTCCATGGTGGCTCACGTCGATGGGTTCACCGAAGATCACCGTGACCGGTTTGAACTTCGGGATCGTCGTGCCCACCGGCATGAGGTCGTCGGTGCCGATGAGGCCGACCGGGACGACCCTCGCACCCGTGGTGAGTGCCAGCCAGGCGACACCGGTCCTGCCGCGGTACAACCGTCCGTCGAGCGACCGGGTGCCCTCGGGGTAGATGGCGAAGGCCTCCCCGCTCTCGAGGATCCGGCGTCCCTGGTCGAGGGCTTCCTGCGCTGCCTGCCCGACACCACGTTCGACCCCGACAGCGCCGATCGAGGTGAAGAACGTGCGCGAGACCCAGCCCTTCAGGCCGCGTCCGGTGAAGTAGTCGGACTTCGCCAGGAACTGCACCCGGCGTGGGGCGCTGATGGGGATCGCGATGCTGTCGATGAACGAGAGGTGGTTGCTCGCCAGGATGACCGGCCCACGCTTCGGGACGTTCTTCCGGCCGATGATCTTGGGGCGGTAGAGCAGCTTCGCCGTCGTGTTCAGGACGGCTCGTCCGAAGTAGTAGACGACACCGGGTTTCGAGGGCGTGGCCACCGTGTCGTCCGTCGACGGCTCGACGGTGGCCTGGTCGGAAGGTTCCTGGGCGCGTCGCTGCGTCTGCTCCTCATCGGCCATGCGCACGACTGTACCCGCCGACGCATGCGCGACCCGGCATACTGACGCGCGCCGGTGCACCGAGGATGTTCGGCGCGCTGTCAGCCAGCATGGAGCCTGGTGGGTGAGACTGGACCGACCCCTCAGCAACGACCGAAAGTTCCCCTGTGCGCAAGAGCCTCTGCCTTCTGGCCGTCATCGCGTCCCTCGTGTCGCTGACCGCGTGCAGTTCGGCGACGTCGCAGTCGCAAGCGCTGGCCAGCCCGGGGGAGTGCGCCGACACGAGCGCCGGCAAGGCGTCCAAGGCGATCAGCGTGAGCGGGGACTTCGGCTCAATCCCGGAGGTCACCTTCGCCAAGGGCACGCTCTCCGCAGACACCACAGAACGCACGATCGTGGCGAAGGGCGACGGCGAGCGGGTCGATCCCGGCGACACGACGTTCGTCGAGATGTCCATCTACAACGCCGTGACCGGTTCGATCGTCGCGCAGACCGCCTACGGCGCCAGCCCGGCCACGGCGATCGTCGTCAACGATCAGAAGTACCTGAAGGGCCTCGTGCGAGCCGTCGAGTGCACGACAGTCGGATCCCGCGTCGCGGCCTTCGTCACGGCGGGCGACGGGTTCGGTTCCGCGGGGTCGAGCGACGGCACGGTCCAAGCCGACCAGCCGCTCGTCGTCGTGGCCGACGTCCTCAGCACGGTGCACAGCGACGCCAAGGCGGACGGCGTCCCGCAGGAGCCCGTCGCCGGGATGCCGGCGGTCGAGCTCGACACCGCCGGACGACCCACGGTCACCATCCCCGAGGAGCCCGCTCCGGCCGATCTCCAGGTCGCGGTGCTCAAGCAGGGCGACGGCGCAGTGGTGCAGCCCGACGCCGAGGTCATCATCAACTACCAGGGTGTGAACTGGCGGACCGGCGAGGTCTTCGACGAGAGCTGGGGCAACGGGCCGACCAACTTCCAGCTGTCCGCCGTGGTGAAGGGCTTCTCGAGCGCCATCGCCGGCCAGCACATCGGTTCGCAGGTCGTCGCCGTCATCCCGCCCGACCTCGGGTACGGACCGAGTGGCGGCAACAGCCAGGCGGGTATCGAGGCCGACGACACCATCGTGTTCGTCATCGACATCCTCGATGCGAGCAGCACCACGGCTCCCGCCGCGGGCTGAGCGGCCGACTCGGTCGCCGACGTAGACTGACCGCCGTGAGACGCGTCATCATCCTCGGATCAACCGGCTCGATCGGCACGCAGGCACTCGACGTCATCCGGGGTGACCGCGACCGCTTCGAGGTCGTCGGCCTGACGGCCGGCTCGAACGCCGAGCTCCTCGCAGAGCAGGCCGCCGCCTTCCACGTCGACGACACGGCCCTGGGCGCGGCCGACGCCGAGCGGCTCATCCGCAGTGTCGACGCCGATGTGGTGCTGAACGGCATCACGGGCTCCATCGGGCTCGGCCCGACCCTCGCGGCGCTCGAGACGGGCCGGACGCTCGCGCTCGCGAACAAGGAGTCGCTCATCGTCGGTGGCGACCTCGTGCGGCGGATCGCGGCACCCGGCCAGATCGTGCCCGTCGACTCCGAGCATTCCGCGATCGCCCAGGCCCTCCGTTCCGGCACCGCGACCGAGGTGCGGCGGCTCGTCCTGACCGCCTCGGGAGGACCGTTCCGCGGACGGGACCGTGCATCGCTCGTCGGCGTCACGCCGGCTGAGGCGCTCGCCCACCCCACCTGGGACATGGGTCTCGTCGTCACGACGAACTCGGCGACCCTCGTCAACAAGGGGCTCGAGGTGATCGAGGCGCACCTGCTGTTCGACGTCCCGTACGACCGCATCGAGGTGACGGTCCACCCGCAGTCGATCGTCCACTCGATGGTCGAGTTCATCGACGGTTCCACCATCGCCCAGGCCTCGCCGCCCGACATGCGGCTCCCCATCTCCCTCGGGCTCGACTGGCCCAACCGGGTCGGAGGCGTCGGCGTCCCGCTCGATTGGACCTCGCCCCAGCAGTGGACGTTCGAGCCCCTCGATCACGAGGCCTTCCCCGCCGTGCGACTGGCCAAACTCGTGGGCGGACAGGGTCGCACCTATCCGGCCGTGTTCAACGCCGCGAACGAGGAGGCCGTTGCGGCCTTCCACGCGGGTCGGCTGGGATACCTCGGCATCCTCGACACCGTCCGCGCGGTCGTGGACGACCACGAGGCGCCCGAGGGCGAGCTCACCCGGGAGGCGCTCGCGGAGGCGGAGCGCTGGGCGAGGGCTCGCGCGCAGCAACGCATCGGCTGACCTGCCCGTTCATCGTCGGAAGCTTCCGAGCGGCCGCACAGCCGGCGTGCAGCCGGTGACCCGACCGCGCGAGTAGGGTTACGCCGTGGAATCCGTCCTCCTCTACCTCCTCGGCATCGTGATCGTGCTCGTGGGCCTCATCGTGTCCATCGGGCTGCACGAGGTCGGTCACCTCGTGCCCGCGAAGCTGTTCGGCGTGCGGGTCACCCAGTACATGATCGGCTTCGGTCGCACCATCTGGTCGCGCCGCAAGGGCGAGACCGAGTACGGCGTCAAGATGATCCCGCTCGGCGGCTACATCTCGATGATCGGCATGTTCCCGCCCAAGCAGCCCGGCGGTGCCGCCCGCAACGCCAGCACCGGCTTCTTCGACACGCTGGTCCAGGACGCGCGTGAGGCGAGTGCCGACACGATCGGCGCCGGCGACGAGGAGCGCACCTTCTACCGGCTGCCCTTCTGGAAGCGGATCGTCGTCATGCTCGGCGGCCCGTTCATGAACCTCGTCCTCGCCGTCCTCTTCATCGGTATCGCCGTGTCGGGGTTCGGTGTCCCCCAACAGAGCAGCACGCTGACCTCGGTGTACGAGTGCGTGTTGCCGTCCACGAGCGACCGTCAGAGCTGTGCAGCGGGGGATCCGCAGGGTCCGGCGGCCGCCGCAGGGCTGAAGCCGGGCGACACGATCCTCTCGATCGACGGCACGCCGATCTCCACCTTCGCCGAGATCTCCGCCGCCGTGCAGGATTCGCCGGGCAAGCCGTTGGCCCTCGAGGTCGCCCGCGGTGAGCAGCGACTCGACCTCACCCTGACGCCGTTGCTGCTCGAGCGGGACGTCGTCGACGCCAAGACCGGCAAGATCGAGACGAACGCCGACGGCTCGGCGAAGACCCATGAGGTCGGCTTCGTCGGCATCACCCCGCAGCAGCAGATGGTGGCGCAGCCCGTCACCACGATCCTGCCGACCGTCGGCGACACGATCGCCCGGACCGCCAACATCATCCTGAACCTGCCCCAGCGACTCATCGACGTCGGGCAGGCAGCATTCGGATCCGGTGAGCGCGATCCCGACGGGCCGATGAGCGTCGTGGGCGTCGGACGGGTCGTCGGCGAGGTGGTCAGCCTCGACGAGATCCCCGTCGCGTCGAAGGCGGCGACCGTGTTCGGCATCCTCGGGTCGCTCAACGTCGCGCTCTTCGTCTTCAACCTCATCCCTCTGCTGCCCCTCGACGGCGGGCACGTCGCAGCAGCGCTCTGGGAGGCGATCCGTCGCCGCTTCGCGAAGATCTTCCGACGTCGCGATCCGGGACCGGTGGACGCGGCGAAACTCATCCCGCTCACCTTCGGCGTCGTGATCGTCCTCGGCGGCATGAGCGCGCTCCTCGTGTACGCCGACATCGTCAAGCCGGTCAACCTCTTCGGCTAGCCGTCGCCAGGGGCAGCTCGTCGCCGGCACGACCCTCCCACTGCGTGCTGGTACTCCCCGGGGAGTACCAGCGGGGCACCGATCGGCCGATTCGGTGGGCCCACGTCGCGAGTAGCATGCAGGAATGCCAACGCGAGAAGCGGGTCCGGCGCCCTGGATGGTGCACGACGAGCGGCGACCCGACCGCGCTGCGTGGCGTCTCTGGGCGCCGGTCGTCGTGTCCCTCCTGGTGCAGGTGCCGGCGACCGCCGTCGTCGCCTTCCACGGCGCCTTCGGACCAGGTGCCGGCGGTTCGGAGTGGTCTCGGGCTTCGGCCGTCCTGCTGGCCCTCGCCGGAGCGCTCTGCCTGCTCGCAGCGCGGCGGGCGCCCGGCCCGTCGGTCGCAGCCGTCGCTGTCCTGTCGAGCGCTTCCATGCTCGCCGGTCCGAGCTGGGGTCCTCCTGCCGTCGCCCTGGCCTTCGCAGCCGGTTCAGGCGTCGCCCGCGGCGCTCGCGGCTGGACGTACTCCTCGCTGGGGCTCGGGTGGGTGCTCTTCTTGACCGGTGCACGCACGCTCGGCTCGGAGCTGTCGGGTTTCCGCGTCGTGACCACGACGGTCCTCGTCATCGTCGCGCTCCTCGTCGCGGAGGGTCTCCGCAGTCGACGCGAGCAGCTCGACGAGTACCGGAGGCGTCAGGGGGAGCGACGAGCGTCCGCGGCGCAAGAGGAGCGCGTGCGCATCGCACGAGAGCTGCACGACGTCGTCGCGCATTCCCTCGCGCAGATCACGGTCCAGGCGGGGATGGGACTCCACCTCATGGACACCCAGCCCGAACGCGCACGCGAAGCGCTGACGAACATCAAGGACGCCAGTAAGACGTCCTTGGACGAGGTGCGTGGACTCCTCGACGTCCTCCGCGGCGGCGACACCGCTTCGGACCCCACGACCGGCGCGCCGAGGCGACCCGGGCCGGATCTCGAGGCACTGCCCGTCCTCGTCCAGTCCCTCCGAGACCAGGGTGTCGACGCGGTCCTCGAGCAGCGCCTCGTCTCCACGCCCGGCGCGGCCGTGCAGCAGGCGCTGTACCGGATCGCGCAGGAGAGCGTCACGAACGTCCTCCGGCACGCGCAGGCCGGACGGGTCTCCGTCGAGCTCGTCGAGGTCGACGGCACCTACCGCCTGCTCGTGGAGGACGACGGAGTCGGTGCCCCACCCGGACCCGCCGAGCACGGCAACGGCCTCCTCGGCATGACCGAGCGCGCCGAGCTCCTCGGTGGCACCCTCGAGACCGGGCGGAGTCCGCTCGGCGGCTTCCGCGTCACGGCCCGGGTGCCGGTCCGAGGCGTCGCGTGATCCGCGTGGTCGTCGCCGACGACCAGGCACTCATCCGCGGCGGGTTCCGCGCCCTCCTCGACGCGGAGCCCGACATCGCGGTCGTGGGTGAGGCGGCCGGTGGCGACGAGGCGCTCGCCGTCGTCCGTCGGGAACGGCCGGACGTGGTCCTCATGGACATCAGGATGCCCGGAAGTGACGGCCTGGCCGCCACCGAAGCCATCGTCGCGGATCCGGCGCTCGAGGCCACCCGCATCATCGTCGTCACCACCTTCGAACTCGACGAGTACGTCGCGCAGGCGATCCGGGCAGGTGCGAGCGGCTTCCTCGTGAAGGACACCGAGCCGGCCGAGCTCATCCGGGCCGTCCGTGTGGTCGCGTCGGGTGACGCCCTGCTGTCGCCCGGGGTCACGAGGCGCCTGCTCACCCAGGTCGCCGGAGCGATCGCCGCGCCGCTCGACGACGCCGTGATCGCCGGGCTCACGGAGCGCGAACGCGAGGTGCTGGGTCTGGTCGGACGCGGACTCACCAACGAGGAGATCGGAGGGGCGCTGTTCCTCAGCCCGCTCACGGCGAAGACCCACGTGTCGCGCATCATGTCGAAGCTCGCCGCGCGCGACCGGGTCCGCCTCGTCGTCATCGCCTACGAGACCGGGCTCGTCAGTCCCGGCGTCTGACCGCCGGGTGGCCGTACTCCCGGGGGAGTGCGGTGATCCGTCCCGTCGTCGGATGCCCTCGGCCACCATCCGGAGGAGGCTCGGGGTCGTGATGCGGACGACGGTGGTCGTCCGCCCGACGAACGGAGTCCTCCATGTCCACCTCCCTGATCGTGCTCGCCGTGACCGCCATGCATCCCGGCGGTCCCGGGCCGGGCTTCCACCTCCTCTGGCTGCTGCTCATCCCCGCGTTCTGGATCGCCGTGATCGTCCTCGTCGTCGCGCTGGTCGGTCGGCGGTGGCGTCGCCGAGCCTGGTCCGGGGCGTCCCCGGACGGCCACCAGGGCCCGCCGTGGGCCTGGCGTCAGGACGGGTCCCGGAGCGCCGAGCAGACGCTCGCCGAGCGCTTCGCCCAGGGCGACATCGACGAGGTCGAGTACCGGGAACGGCTCGGCGTCCTGCGTGCGAATCGCGAGGCACCGCCCGCCCGTTGACCGTGGATCGCGACGTCCCAGCAGGCATTCAGCTCACGGGGAGCCTGCGGGGCGTCGCGCGCGTAAGCTGAGGCTCGTGGTAGCTATCAATCTGGGTCTTCCGTCGGTTCCCGAGACGCTCAGCCCGCGGCGCAAGTCGCGACAGATCAAGGTCGGCAAGGTGCTCGTCGGCGGCGACGCCCCGGTGAGCGTCCAGTCGATGACGACGACCCAGACGACCAACATCAACGCGACCCTCCAGCAGATCGCCGAGCTCACGGCCTCGGGCTGCGACATCGTCCGCGTGGCCGTCCCGACCCGCGACGACGCCGAGGTGCTGCCGATCATCGCGAAGAAGAGTCAGATCCCGGTGATCGCCGACATCCACTTCCAGCCCGCCTACGTCTACGCCGCGATCGACGCGGGGTGCGCGGCCGTCCGGGTCAATCCCGGCAACATCCGGAAGTTCGACGACCAGGTCGGCGAGATCGCCCGGCGCGCGAAAGCCGCCGGCGTCTCCCTCCGCATCGGCGTCAACGCCGGGTCCCTCGACCCGCGGTTGCTGCAGAAGTACGGCAAGGCGACCCCCGAAGCGCTCGTCGAGAGCGCCGTCTGGGAGGCGAGCCTCTTCGAGGAGCACGACTTCCACGACTTCAAGATCTCCGTCAAGCACAACGACCCGGTCGTCATGGTGAAGGCCTACCGGCTGCTCGCCGAGCGCGGTGACTGGCCCCTGCACCTCGGCGTGACGGAGGCAGGTCCTTCCTTCCAGGGAACCATCAAGAGCGCGACCGCGTTCGGCATCCTGCTCTCCGAGGGCATCGGCGACACCATCCGTGTCTCGCTCTCCGCGCCGCCGGCGGAGGAGATCAAGGTCGGGCTGCAGATCCTGCAGTCGCTGAACCTCCGCGAGCGCAAGCTCGAGATCGTCTCCTGCCCGAGCTGCGGGCGCGCCCAGGTCGACGTCTACAAGCTCGCGAACGACGTGACCGACGGCCTCGAGGGGATGAGCGTGCCCCTGCGGGTCGCCGTCATGGGCTGCGTCGTGAACGGCCCCGGAGAGGCTCGTGAGGCCGACCTCGGCGTCGCGAGCGGCAACGGCAAGGGCCAGATCTTCGTCAAGGGCGAGGTCATCAAGACGGTGCCGGAGTCGGAGATCGTCGCGACGCTCATCCAGGAGGCCAACCGTCTGGCCGCCGAGATGCCCGCGGACGACACCTCCACGGGCGCACCGGTGGTGACGGTCGGCTCCAACTGAGCCGGATCACCGCCCGACCGGTCTCCGGTCGAGCGGTGATCCCGTCAGCGGGCTGTGCGGTGACGAGCCCCGTGCGGAGCGCGCACCGGCGTCTCCGTCTCGATCGGTGCGAGCCGACGGGAGGCGATCGGTTGCCGCTCGGCAGGCTGGACGCCCCGAGCGCGACGGACCAGACGGCGAGCGATCTGCAGTGGCCGCCCGATGACGAAGGCGACCGTGCCCAGCGCGCTCGTGTCGGCCCGCCCGAACGCCCGACGACGCTCCCAACCGGTGCGGAGCATGCCGCCGCGACTCTGTCTTGCACGAGGACGGACCGGCAGGGTCCCGAGGTCGCGCGCGGCGAACGCCTCCTCCGACCGCTGGATCCAGTCGTCCTCCGGGGCGGGGTGGAAGTAGTTCTGCTGCAGCCAATCCGGGTTCGGGTGCCGGAACCGGGCGGCCATGAGGTCGTCTTTGGAGGCAAGCAGCCCGCTGCCCTCGAAGACGGTGTTGATGAGCGCCGGGTCCACACCGAAGTCGTCGAGCAGGATGACCGGCACCCCGGCGGCGATGGCCTCGATCGCTGCGGTGGAACTCACGGTGACGAGCCCGGCCGCGTGGCCGAGGTGGACCGCCATCGAACCGGTGGCGACCCGGAGGTTGTCGGGTGTCGGCCCGGTGAGGAGGGTGTCGAAGGGGTAGTGCTCGTGATGGGTCTGCGGGTCGCCGGCGAGGCCGCGCACCTTGATCACGACGTCGAGGTCGCGGTGCCGGATCGCGAGGGTCCGCAGCCAGGAGAGGATCCGGAGCCGGTCGCCGCGGTCGGCCGGGACGGTGGCCTGAGCGGCGAAGACGACCCGGGTACGCGGGGCGGGCTCGGCCGGTGGCTCGGTCGCCGGGTCCGTCAGGAACGGCAGGGTCGCGAGCGCGAACGCCGGCTCGACCCCGTGCGTCAGCGCGAGTTCACGGTAGGCGGCGACCTCGCGGTGGCTGTGCAGGACGAAGACGTCTGCCTGCGCACGGAGGAAGATCCCCTTCCACTTCGCCGGGATGGAGATACCGGGGAGACCGGTGAGGAGGACCGGGCGGGTGGCGCGGCCGAGCGCGAGGAGTTCCGAGATGACGACCTCGGCGACCGGCCCCCGCGTGGAGACGAACACGCCGTCCGGCTGCTCGGTCCGGATGAGGTCGACGAGTCGTCGGAGCGACAGGCGACGGACGGTCCGACCCTCGAACGCCGTGTGGAGCAGGGCGATGTCCACCTGCCGGTCCGTGGCGGACACGTCGCTCTCGATGAGGACGAGGTCGACGTCCCAGCCGGTCGCGCGGGAGAGGGTGGCGGCGCCCCACTTCACGAAGGAGTCGGAGTCCACCACCCCGATCACCCGACGTCGGGGCCCATGATCAGGCATCGACCCTGCGCAGCTTCGCGAGTGGGGCGAGTTCGCCGGGGAAGATGCGCTTGACGCCGTCACCCATGGCGGTCTCGATGACCCTGATGTCGCGGACGAGGTTGGAGAAACCGTGCGGTTCGAGCGACGCGGCGTGGTCCGAGCCCCACATGGCACGGTCGAGCGTGATGTGGCGTTCCACCATCGTGGCTCCGAGGGCGACCGCGGCGAGGGAGATCTGGAGACCGGTCTCGTGGCCGGAGTACCCGATGGGCACACCGGGGTACCGGGCGGCGAGGCTGTCGATCATCCGGAGGTTCGCCTCTTCGGCGGGCAAGGGGTAGGTGGAGGTCGCGTGGAGGATGACCAGCGGCGAGCCCCGGAGGATCTCGACGGCGCGGTCGATCTGCTCGAGCGTCGACATGCCGGTCGAGAGGATGATCGGCTTCCCGGTCGCGGCGAGACGGGTGAGGAGGCGCGAGTCGGTCACCGAGGCGGACGCGACCTTGTGGGCGCTGACGCCCAGGTCCTCGAGGAAGTCGACCGACGGTTCGTCCCACGGGGAGGCGAACCAGCTGAGGCCGCGCAGGGTGGCGTGGTCGCCGATCTCGATGTACTGCTCACGGTCGAACTCGACCCGGTAGCGGTAGTCGAGGTAGCTCATCTCACCCCACGGCGTCTGCCGCGGGACGTCGCGCATGTGCGTCGGCGTGGAGATCTCCGGCGTGCGCTTCTGGAACTTGACGGCCTGTGCGCCGGCGTCGGCGGCCACGTCGATGAGTCGCTTCGCGAGCTCCACGTCGCCGTTGTGGTTGAGACCGATCTCCCCGATGACGTACGCGGGAGCGCCGCCGCCGACGGGGATGCCGTCGATGCGCACGGGAGACGGCTGCGTCCGGCCGTCGAGGTCGGTGGTGTCGTTCGCGTCCTGGTGGATGCTCATGGTCGTGCTCCGTTCGATTGCAGCGTGGACAGCTTCAGGGGGTCGAGGGCCGCGCGTGCGCGTGCGGCGAGGACGAGGTCGGCGAGTTCGCGGACGGCGCCGTCGCCGCCTCGGCGTTCCAGGACGAGCCGGGAGACGGCACGCGCCTCCGGGTGCGCATCGGCGACGACGACCGGCCAGCCGACGATCTCGAGTGCCGGGATGTCGTTGACGTCGTTGCCGAGGTAGGCGATGCGGTCGAGTGGGACGCCCTTCGTCGCGGCCCAGTCGCGGAGCGCGGTCGCCTTGTCGGCGGAGCCGTACACGACGTCGACGCCGAGTTTGGCCGCGCGTGCGGCGACGATCGGGACCCGCTCGGTCGACAGGATCAGGAACGGCAGTCCGGCCTCGCGCAGCAGACGGACGCCGAGGCCGTCACCGCGATGGACGCTCACCCGTTCGACCCCGTCGGCGTCGATACTGGCGCGGTCGTCGGTGTGGACCCCGTCGAAGTCGGTGACGACGGCGTCGACGTCGAGGTGGTGCTCGGAACGCTCCGAGCCCGACGGGATGCCCAGCTGGCGTTCGGCGAGTCCGGCGATCGCCTCGGCGACGAGCAGATCCTCCGGTTCGTCGATGTCGAGCGCGGCGAAGGACCTGGTGACGGCGGGCGCGATCCGGCCGAAGAAGCGGTGCCCGGCTTCGAGGAAGCCGTCCGTGTCGAAGACGTAGAACGAGCCGGTCTCGCGGTACTGCGGGGCGCGGTCCTGCCGCCGGGGACGCTCGCGGTGGTCGTGGCCGATCCCTCGGGCACCCTTCGTCTTCTCCGTCCAGAGGAATCCGTGGTCGAGTACCGCGGCGAAGACGGAGTCCGCCCGCCCGGAGGAGACCAGGGCGACGGCGTCGTCGAGTGCTTCCACGTCGAGGAAGGGCGACGTCGCCTGCGCGAACACCGTCACGGGGGTCAGCTCGCCGCGCTCCGCGAGGACGCCGAGCGCGTGGAGGAGCGCGGCCTCGGAGGAGGTGCTGTCCTCGGCGAGTTCGGCCGGCCGGTCGATGACCTCGGCACCGGCGGCGACGGCGGCGGCGGCGAGGTCCGGGTGATCGGTCGTGACGACCACGCGCGAGACGCCACCCGACCGCAGCAGTCCTTCGACCGACCGTGCGATGAGGGTGCTCCCGCGGACCGTCCTGAGGTTCTTGCGGTGGATCCCCTTCGAACCGCCCCTGACCGGGACGATCGCCGTCGCGCCGTCGGTCTCCGGGTGCCTCCCGTGCGCTGCAGATGTCATCGATCCACGGTAGGAAGCGGCGGTGGACGCGAGGGGGACGGTGGGCGAACGGCTCCCGACGCCCTGGTGGCCATCCGGTGGCCGAGGAGCCCGGGCTCCGGATCTTCACACGTAGACTGTTCGGACCGCCGGGTTCCACCAGGCGGATCCGCGTTCGACGGTCATCCGTCCGGACCGCCAGCCTCGCCAGGGAGACCAGTGACCGTGACGCCGAGCACCCCCATCGCGCCAGCCGAGCTGCAACGGGCCCGCAGCATCCTCTCCGAGATCGTCGGTGCCTACGACGCGAAGGTGGTCGGTCAGCAGGGCCTGCGCACCACCCTGCTCGCGGCACTCGTCTCGGGCGGACACGTCCTGCTCGAGAGTGTCCCAGGACTCGCGAAGACGACCGCGGCGGAATCGATCGCCCAAGCGGTGAACGCGTCGTTCAAACGCATCCAGTGCACCCCCGACCTGTTGCCGAGCGACATCATCGGCACACAGATCTACGACGCCCGCACCGGTGCGTTCCAGACCCAGCTCGGTCCCGTGCACGCGAACTTCGTGCTCCTCGACGAGGTCAACCGGTCGAGCGCGAAGACCCAGAGCGCGATGCTCGAGGCGATGCAGGAACGCCAGACCTCCATCGGCGGCACGCACTATCCGTTGCCGAAGCCGTTCTTCGTGCTCGCCACGCAGAACCCCATCGAGCAGGAGGGCACGTACCACCTGCCCGAGGCGCAGCTCGACCGCTTCCTCCTCAAGGAGGTGCTCGACTACCCGACGATCGGCGAGGAGGCCGAGATCGTCCGTCGGGTGAACTCCGGGCTCTACGAGACCGACCAGGATCGCCCGGGGGTGAGCCTCGAGGACGTCCTGTTCCTGCAGACCCTCGCCAAGCGGGTCTACCTCGACGCGTCGATCCTCAACTACATCGTCCAGACGGTCTACGTGACCCGCCATGCGAGCGACTACCTGCCGCCGAAGCTCGCGAGCTACATCGAGTACGGGGCGAGCCCGCGTGCCAGCATCGCGTTCAGCACCGTCGCGCGGGCGCTCGCGATCCTCGCCGGGCGGGACCACGTCATCCCGGAGGATGTCAAGGGCTACCGCCACCAGGTGCTGCGGCACCGCATCATCCTGAACTTCGAAGCCGCGGCCGACGACGTCTCGCCCGAGACGATCATCGACGCCGTCTTCGGAGCGGTCCAGGCACCGTAGGCCCGTGTCAGCCCCGCTGCTCCACCGGGTGAAGTCCAAACTCTTCATCCACGCCCACCGCCGCGTGCGGGGGATGCTCGACGGCGAGTACCGCTCGGTGTTCCAGGGCAGGAGCCTCGACTTCGACGACCTCCGCGAGTACACGCCGGGCGACGAGATCAAGGACATCGACTGGAAGGCGACAGCCCGACACGGCGCTCCACTCGTGAAGCGCTACATCGCCACGCGGAAACACCAGGTGCTGTTCGTCGTCGACACGGGTCGTGATCTCGCGGCGCTCGCCGAGGGCGGGAGCACCAAACGCGAGGTCGCCATCCTCGCGGTCGGCATCCTGGGGTACCTCGCGATCCGGCACGGTGACCTCGTCGGTCTCGTCGCCGGTGACGCCGCCGCACCGGAACTCGTCCGACCCGCCGGCACCGAATCGGCACTCGAACGCCTGCTGCAGCACATCGACCGGCGTGCATCGCTCGCGGCGCCCCAGAGCGATCTCGACGAGTTGCTCGGTTACGCGGCACGGTCGGTCAAGCAGCGCTGTCTGCTCGTAATCGTCTCGGACGACGAGGAGATCGCGCCGAAGCGGTCGGAGATCCTCCGTCGCCTGCACGTCCAGCACGAGGTGCTCTGGATCTCGGTCGGGGACGCCGACCTCATGCGGGCCGAGTACACCGGTCGCTCGATGGTCGACGTCGCCGACGAGCGGTCCCTGCCGGCCTTCATCCGGTCGGACGACGCGCTCCGTCGCGAGTTCACCGAGGCCGTCGCCAGCGCGACCGCCCGCCACCTCGATCAGCTCGAGGAGCTCGGTATCAGCGGCCAGCGCGTGACCGGCGCCGACGACGTCGTCCCCGTCCTCTTCCACCTCCTCGAGGCCCACCGACATGCCCGGCGATAACGGCTACTACGCACCGGTCCAGTACACGCTGCTCTGGCCGGTGCTCGGACTCGTGCTCATCGCGCTCGTGATCGGGTGGTACGTCTGGATGCTCGCCCACGTGCGCCGTCGCGCGCGCGGGAGCGCTCCGCGCCCTGCTCCGCAGCCGTCGCCGACCGTCCTGCGCGATCGCTACCTCGCGCTCATCGGCGAGATCGAGCGCGAGCACGGGGACGGCGCCCTGAGCACGCGGCGCGCCCACCAACGGCTCGGCGCGATCCTCCGGATGTACGCGCACGAGTCCAGCGGCGTCCGTGCCCAGGTCATGACGCTCGCAGACCTCGATCGCGCAGGACTCGCGCCACTCAGTCGTGCCGTTTCGGCCTACTACCCGGTCGAGTTCCGCGAGGCCGAGACGGGTAGCGTCGCCGAGGCGGCCATGCTCGCGCGCCAGGTGGTGACGACGTGGAGCTGATCTACTGGTGGATGCCGCTCGTCTGGCTCCTCGCCGTGGCCGCGGTGGTCGCCGCCGTCGTCCTCGTGGCCCGTACCGGGCGGCGCCGGAGGGTGAACGCCGAGCCCCTGTGGGTCGCGCACTCCGAACGGCTCACCGCACTCCCCGGATACCGTCGCGCGCTGTCGCGGTACCGGCGCCTCATCATCGCGACGATCGCCGCGCTGGGGGTGCTGCTGCTCGCCGGCATGGCCCTCGGGTCCCGCGTGGTGAGCACGACGGTGTTCCAGCCCGAACTGCGCAACCGCGACATCGTGCTCTGCCTCGACGTGTCCGGGTCGATGACGGAGTACGACGCCGCGCTGGTCGGGGTGTTCGAGAAGCTCGTGCAGCGGTTCGACGGTGAGCGGATCGCGCTCGTCCTGTTCAACGCGTCCGCGACCACGTACTTCCCGCTGACGAGCGACTACGACTACGTGGCCGCGCAGCTCGACCACCTCGTCGAGGACCTCACCTCGCCGGAGAGCGACTACGAGTACTGGAACGGCACCGATCTCGGGAACGGGTCGTCCCTCATCGGCGACGGTCTCGGGTCCTGCGTCATGCGGTTCGACCAGGTCGGCGAGGAACGGTCCCGCTCGATCGTGCTCGCGACCGACAACTACGTCGCCGGCGAGCCGATCCTCACGCTCAAGGAGGCCGGCGCCTATGCGAAGGCGCAGGACGTGACGGTGTACGGGATCAACCCCGGCGACGTCTCCAGCAAGGACTACCTCGACGACCTCGCCGCGGAGATGGACGAGGTCGTGACGTCCACCGGCGGGGACTACTACGCGCTAGCCGACCCCGGCGCGGTCGGCGGCATCGTCCAGCAGATCACGGCTGAGCAGACGAAGACGCTGAAGGGCGCCAAACAGCTCGTGCAGGTCGACGAGCCGTTCGTGTTCGTGCTGGCGGCGTTCGGCGGCCTCGCGGCGCTCATGCTGCTCGCCTGGAGGTTGCGCCGATGACCATCAACCCCGTTCTGCCGATCTGGGCCATCGCCGTGCTCGGCACCGTCCTCGCGGCCTTCGCCGTCTGGCAGTTCCTCGCCGGGGTGCGGCGGCCAGGAGCCTGGCACTGGATCGCCCGACTGGCCATGGTCGTCGTGCTCGTGATCATCGCCCTCCGACCGACCATCCCCGGCAACCATCGCCCGCCGTCCGCGATGGGCGACCTCGACGTCTACTTCGTCGTGGACACGACGAGCTCGATGGCCGCCGAGGACTGGCCGGACGGGACCGCGTCGGGGACGGACGAGAACGGGGCCCCGAAACCGCCGACCCGACTCGACGGGGCGAAGGCCGACATCACCGGCATCGCCGACCGGCTGGCCGGTGCGCGCTACGCGCTCGTGACGTTCGACGCCGTGGCCGTCCAGCGCATGCCCCTCACGACGGACGCGACGGCGCTCCGGTCGGCCGCGGAGGCGATGACGCAGGAGATCACCACCTACTCCCGCGGCAGCAGCATCGACGCGCCGGTGGAGTTCATGACCACGCTGCTGACCCAGGCCGAGGAGCAGGAACCGGGTCGGAACCGGATCATGTTCTACCTCGGTGACGGCGAGCAGACGAGTGGCGCGGCGCCCGGGTCGTTCGAGAGCATCGCACCGCTCATCGGCGGCGGTGGCGTGCTCGGCTACGGGACCGAGGCCGGCGGGACCATGCGCGAGTTCTCGGGATACCAGGACGGCAGCGTCCGCTACATCCAGGACTACTCGACCGGTGAGCCCGCCGTGTCCCGGCTGGATCCGGGCGCGCTCGAGACGATCGCGTCGCAGCTCGGCGTCGAAGCGGAGATCAGGACCCCGGGTGCGTCGCTCGACGACGCGCTCGACGGCCTCGCCGTCGGCGGCGTCACCGTCGAGGACGAGGTGGACATCCGGCGTACCGATGAGCTGTACTGGGTGTTCGCGCTCGGGTTCGGTGTGCTGCTCCTCACCGAGCTCCCCGGCCTGGTCGGCGCGCTGGGCGAGCTCCGACGGACGAAGGGTGGGCGGGCATGACCCTCTTCGACGACCGGACCCGGACCGACCGGGCCGACGACGCGCCGCGCAGCCCGGAGCCACGGCCACGGTTCGAGGAACCGCGGCGTCCGCCGCTGGCCCCGGCCGAGGTCACCCGGTTGCGCCGTCGGCTGTTCTGGTGGTCCCTTCCGCTGGTCCTCGTCGCCCTCGTCGTCGGGGTCAAGTTCGTGAGTCTGCCGGTCGTCGCGCAGTCGGCGATCGCCGAGTATCGCGCCGAGGACTACTCCGGGGCGCAGTTGAGCGCGGGGCACCTCTTCACGGCGAACGTCGTCGAGCCGTGGATCGCCTGGTTCGACCGGGGCACCGCAGCCGCGGCCGGACAGGACTGGGTGCAGGGGACCGACGACCTCGGGAAGGCGCTCGAGCTCGCGCCGACGGAGGAGACCGCCTGCATCGTCCGGGTCAACCTGGCGCGCGCGTACGAGACCCAGGCCGACGAGTACGTGAAGGGCCAGTTCTTCCAGGGCGCCATCAACCTCTACGACACCGCGAAGCGCATCGTCGACGAGGGCGAGGGCTGCTTCGAGGGGGAGTCCCAGGAGCAGAACGAGGACCAGCAGGACCAGCAGGACCAGGGTGGCCAGGGGGATGAGGGCGATCAAGGTGGTCAGGGCGGTCAAGACGACCAGGGCGACCAGGGTGAGCAAGGGGAGCAGGGTGACCAAGGCGGCCAGGGGGATCAGGGCGACCAAGGCGGCCAGGGTGACCAAGGGGACCCGGGCGACCAAGGGGATCAGGGCGACCAAGGGAACCAAGGCGGCCAGGGCGATCAGGGCGGCACCGGGCAGCAGCCCGACGTGATCGATCCGAAGGGCACGCCCGGTGAGAACCTGCAGGACACCG
Source organism: Plantibacter sp. MMLR14_011 (assembly GCF_001865025.1). Lineage (NCBI taxonomy): Bacteria > Bacillati > Actinomycetota > Actinomycetes > Micrococcales > Microbacteriaceae > Plantibacter > Plantibacter sp. MMLR14_011. The sequence continues at coordinate 143,761 of NZ_MJGW01000072.1, read as the reverse complement.
GCGATCGCATCGACCGCAAACGTCAGGATGCGACCGACCAGCGCGACCGGTCCGGCGGGCAGGGCCAGCAGGATCCTTCGAACGGGGGACAGGGCGACGGCGACGCGAGCGGCTCGAGCGGCACCGGGGACAGCGAGGTCGACGGGAAGGTCGACAAGTTGAAGGACGCCGGCCAGGACGCCCAGCAGGACAAGTCGACCGAGGACGCCAAGAACCGCGGTCGGAACAACGACAACGGGAACTTCGCCGATCGCCCCTGGTAGCGGTTCCGGGCTGCCTGCGTGTGACGGACTAGCATGGACAGGTGGTTACGCGCCTTTCGAATTACTTCCTCCGTACGCTCCGTGAAGACCCTTCCGACGCGGAGGTGACGAGTCACCGCCTGCTGGTGCGGGCGGGGTACATCCGACGCCAGGCGCCGGGCGTCTTCGCCTGGTTGCCGCTCGGGTTGCGGGTGAAGAACAAGATCGAGGCCATCGTCCGCGAGGAGATGGCGAACGCCGGCGCGTTCGAGGTGCACTTCCCCGCGCTCTTGCCGCGCGAGCCCTACGAGGTCACCGGCCGGTGGGAGGAGTACGGTGACGCCCTCTTCCGCCTGCACGACCGCAAGGGTGCCGACTACCTGCTGGCGCCGACACACGAGGAGGTCTTCACCCTGCTCGTGAAAGACCTGTACTCCTCCTACAAGGACCTGCCCCTGTCGATCTACCAGATCCAGGACAAGTACCGCGACGAGGCCCGTCCCCGGGCAGGCCTCCTGCGCGGTCGTGAGTTCACGATGAAGGACGCCTACTCGTTCGACGTGTCCGACGCCGGGCTCGACGCGAGCTACCAGGCGCAGCGCGACGCCTACGAGCGCATCTTCACGCGGCTCGGCCTCGAGTACGAGATCGTGCAGGCCGACGCCGGCGCGATGGGCGGTTCGCGCAGCGAGGAGTTCCTGCACCCCACCGCGGTCGGTGAGGACACCTTCGTGCGTTCGGCCGGCGGGTACGCAGCCAACGTCGAGGCCTACACCACCGAGGTCCCGGAGGCCCGCCCCGTCGAGGGTCTGGCACCCGCGACGGTCTTCGACTCGCCGAACACCCCGACGATCTCGACGCTCGTCGACCTCGCCAACGAGCGGCACCCGCGCGACGACGGACGGGCCTGGACTGCCGCCGACACCCTCAAGAACGTCGTGCTGGCACTGCGGCACCTCGACGGCACGCGCGAGATGGTCGTCATCGGCCTGCCGGGCGACCGCGACGTCGACCTCAAGCGCGTCGAGGTGGCCTTCAGCCCCGCGGAGGTGGAGGCCGCGACCGAAGCGGACTTCGCCGCGAACGCCGGGCTCGTCAAGGGCTACATCGGACCGTGGTCCCCGCAGGGGCCCGTCCTCGGCGAGGAGTCGGCGACGGAGATCCGGTACTTCCTCGACCCCCGGGTCGTCGACGGCACCGAGTGGATCACCGGTGCGAACGTCGATCAGCAGCACGTCTTCGGCCTTGTCGCCGGGCGGGACTTCACCGCCGACGGCTTCGTCGAGGCGGCGGAGGTCCGCGCCGGTGACCCCGCGCCCGACGGCTCCGGACCGGTCGAGCTCGCTCGGGGCATGGAGATCGGGCACGTCTTCCAGCTCGGGCGCAAGTACGCCGAGGCGCTCGGACTGAAGGTGCTCGACGAGAACGGCAAGCTCGTCACGGTGACCATGGGCTCCTACGGCATCGGGATCACGCGCATCCTCGCGATCATCGCCGAGGGCAACAACGACGAGCGCGGTCTCATCTGGCCGAAGGCCGTCGCCCCGTTCGACGTGCACGTCGTCGCAGCAGGACGCGACGCGGCGATCTTCGAGGTGGCCGAGGAACTCGTCGCCTCCCTCGAGGCGAGCGGGAAGGACGTCCTCTACGACGACCGCACCGGCAAGGTGTCCCCGGGCGTCAAGTTCGGCGACGCCGAGCTGATCGGCGTGCCCGTCGTGGTGGTCGTCGGTCGCGAGGCCACCGAGGGCTTCGTCGAGCTCTGGGACCGGGCCGCCGGCACGAAGGACCGGGTCGCGATCGCCGACCTCGCCCTCTGAGCCGCGAGAGCGCAGTAGCGGTCGT
>NZ_MJGW01000072.1:100901-141104 GCF_001865025.1 Plantibacter sp. MMLR14_011 | reverse complement strand
ACGACCGCTACTGCGCTCTCGTGCTGAGGCGGTAGCCGGCCCCGCGGACCGTCGCGATGGCGTCCTTGCCGATTTTGTTCCGGAGATACCGCACGTAGACGTCGACGACGTTCGAACCGGGATCGAAGTCGTAGCCCCAGACCCGGCTGAGGAGCTCCTCACGGCTGAGGATCTGGTCCGGGTGGCGGAAGAACTCCTTGGCGAGGGCGAACTCGCGGGTGGACAGCTCGACCGGCACCCCGTCGACGAGGACGCGTCGTTCGCGCAGCTCGAGCTCCAGGCGACCGACCGACAAGCGTTCCGGGACGGCGGCGGTCGACGCCGGAGCCCGCTCGGCGAGGCGGCGGCGGATCCTGGCCAGGAGCTCCTCGAACCGGAAGGGCTTCGACATGTAGTCGTTCGCCCCGCCGTCGAGGCCCGCGACGAGGTCCCGCGCGGAATCACGGGCGGTCAGGATGATGACGGGGAGCTCGCTGCCGTCGTCGCGCAGCCGTCTGAGCACCTCGAAGCCGTCGACGCCGGGGAGTCCGATGTCGAGGACGAGCAGGTCGAAGTCGCCGCTCTCCGCCAGCTCGACGACCTGCGAGCCGTCGACTGTCACGTCCGCCGTGTGTCCGGCGGCACGCAGGCCCTTGCTCACGAACGCGGAGATCCGCGTCTCGTCCTCGGCGACCAGGATCCGGCTCATGCGTGGTCCTCCGGCGCACTCCGCCGAGCCGAGGTGTCGACGAGGTCCGGGAAGTCGTCCTCAGGGGACGGTGCTCGCGAGCGTGGTGGTTCGTCGTTCGCGGGGCGTGCATCGCCGGGTGTCGGTCCGGCCTGCATCGCCGCGGTCGTCTGCGCCTCAGCGGCATCCTGAGCCGCCTGCGCCTCTCGCAGCGCGATCGCCTGCGCCATCGCGCTGCGGGGGATCGCCGCGGTCTCGTCCGGGTCGAGGTCGAGGTCAGGGTCGGACCCCTCGTCGTCGTCCGCCACCGCGAGCGGCAGTCGGATGCTGAAGAGGGAGCCGGCCTGCCGCGTGTCCTCGACCTCGGCCCATCCGCCGTGTGCTGCGGCGATCGCCTGCACGATCGACAGGCCGAGGCCGGAGCCGGCGACACCCCGTCCACCGCTCACCCGGGTGAACCGGTCGAAGATGCGTTCGCGGAGCGCCTCCGGCACCCCGGGCCCGTCGTCGGCGACGGAGAGCACGAGCGCCGGATCGTCCGACTCGTCGAACCGGCTCGAGATCACGATCGTCGACCCGGCCGGGGAGTACTTCGCGGCGTTGTCCGCGAGCTGCAGCCAGGCCTGGGCCAGGCGCCCGGCGTCGACGTCGGCGGTGAGTGCGGCCTGCTCGCCCAGGGTCCACTCGTGTTCGGGCGAGATCGCCGTGGCCTTCTCGTGGACGGAGGCGGTGAACGCCTCGATGTCGACCGGCTCCCGGTCGAGGGTCGACGCGAGTCCGGCCGTCGAGAGCTCGGTGATGTCGGCGACGAGGGAGCTCATCCGGTCGAGTTCGTCGAGGGCGAGGTCCCGGGTGGCGGCCACCTCCGCGGGGTCGGACGGATCGAGGAGCTCGAGGTGTCCTCGCACGATGGTCAACGGGGTCTTCAGCTCGTGGCCGACGTCGTCGAGCAGTTGGCGTTGACTGGTGAAGGCCTCGTCGAGCCGGTCCAGCATGCCGTTCACGGTCGTGGTGAGCTCCGAGACGTCGTCGCGACCGACGACCGGGATCCGCTCGTCGAGGTCCGACTCGGTGATGCGGGCCGCGGCGTCCCGCAGCAGCCGGATGGGGTGGAGCAGTCCGCCCGCGAGCTGCCAGCCGACGAGGCCGAGCAGGAGCAGGCACACCACGGCGACAACGATCTCGACGGCGAGGATGCCTCGGGACTCCGCGAGTGCCGCGTGCACGTCCGTGGCGATGACGACGTGGGCCGCACTCGGGTCGCCGACGACCTGCACCGGGATGATCGCGTACCGCACGGTGCGGTCACCGGTGGCCTCACCCGTGACGACGCCGCGGGACGCGCGGGCCGTGATGGCGTCGAGCAGCCGCGGGTCGTCGTCCAGCCGGAAGGCGGACGGGGCGCTGGGCGCGACCGTCGAGCCGTCGGCGCGCACGCCGACGGCGGTCTCGTCCTCGGCGAAGATCCAGCGTCGCATCACGGCGTCGACGGCCGCGTCGCTCGTCGCCGGGGCGTCGGCGGAGTCGCCTGAACCGACCACCATGAAGGCGATGAGCTCGGCGCTGTGCTCCAGGCGGGCGTCGATGGTCGCGAGGGTCTGCTGCCGGCCGAGCGTGTAGGTGGAGACGCCCACGAGCGTCATCGCGAGCGTCGTCGCGAGCAGGATCGCGACGAGGATCCTCACCCTCGTGCTCCGCATGACGTTCCGCAGCTCGCCCAAGACCATTGGCCAATCATGTCACCCGCTCCGAGACGCGGTCGAGCCGGGGCGGCACCCCTCGAGGACGCGCGGCCGCTTCCCAGCTGAGTGGATGACGTACCCCTCGGCATCCGGTACCGTAGACAGACGGGTTCGGCACCACGGCAGCAGCATGCCCGTCGTGCCGCTGCACGTCTTGCCGCGGCACCACCAGTTGAATAGAGGAGGCCATCGATGGACATCGATCTCGGTTTGTTGAAGTCGATCGAACGCGAGAAGGAGATCCCGCTCGAGGAGCTCGTCGTGATCATCGAGCAGGCCATCCTGAGTGCGTACCTGAAGAGCACCGAGGGTACCGACACCACCGCACGCGGCGACGTCCCGGCGGCCCGCGTCCACCTCGACCGCAAGACCGGCCACGTCGGGGTGTTCGTGCCCGAGTTCGACGACGAGGGCGTCCTGATCGGGGAGGCCGAGAGCACGCCGGACGACTTCGGCCGCATCGCCGCCTTCGCCGCGAAGCAGGTCATCTTCCAGCGACTCCGCGACATCCAGGACGACGCCGTTCTCGGTGAGTTCAAGGGCCGCGAGGGCGACATCATCGCGGGCGTCATCCAGCAGGGCCCGAACCCGCGCATGATCCACGTCGACCTCGGCACCATCGAGGCGATCCTTCCGCCCGAGGAGCAGGTGGCCGGTGAGGAGTACCCGCACGGTGCGCGCATCCGCGTGTACGTGACGAGCGTGACGAAGGGCCTCAAGGGTCCGCAGATCACCGTCTCGCGCACCCACCCCGGACTCGTACGGAAGCTGTTCGCGTTGGAGGTCCCGGAGATCGCGTCCGGCATCGTCGAGATCGTCTCACTCGCTCGCGAGGCCGGACACCGGACCAAGATCGCGGTGAAGGCGAACGACCCGAGCATCAACGCCAAGGGCGCCTGCATCGGTGAGCTCGGGCGTCGCGTCCGCGCGGTCACCGACGAGCTGGGTGCCGAGAAGATCGACATCGTCGACTACTCGCCCGATCTGCCGACGTTCGTCGCGAACGCGCTCTCCCCGGCCAAGGTCACGAGCTCGTACGTCATCGACCAGTCGCTCAAGGCCGTCCGGGCGCTCGTGCCGGACTACCAGCTGTCGCTCGCGATCGGCAAGGAGGGGCAGAACGCCCGTCTCGCCGCCAAGCTCACCGGCGCCAAGATCGACATCCAGCCGGACTCGATCCTCGAATCGGACTGAGCCGGATGGAACCGGTGCGGACCTGCGTCGGCTGTCGCCGTCGCGAGCCGCGCTCGGCACTGCTGCGCGTCGTCGCGGTCGAAGGGGCGCTCGTCCCCGACGCCGCGGCGCGCCTGCCGGGTCGCGGATCCTGGGTGCACCCGACGTCGGCGTGCGTCGACCAGGCGGTGCAGCGTCGGGCGTTTACGAGGGCGCTCAGATTGCATGCGGGACCCGACCCGTCGGCGGTCCAGGCCTTCGTGTCGACGGAACCGGCCGCGCCGACGGCTGAATGACGTCGTCGGGCTCGAACGACCCGCTCACGACCCGGTGGTGAGCCCGCACCCAGGGTCGGGGTGTACGATGGTGAGTGCACGCGAGAGCGCTCCGGCGCACACCGTGCTTCCCACCGCAGGTATCAGGCCCGGATCCCGGGCCTCCATCCTGCTGCCGCCCCACCCGGGTGCGGCATTCCGAGAGAACAGGCTGAACGGCTAATGGACAACTCATGAGCGGCTCGAAATGAGCACCGTCCACCACTAACGCTTGCCCCTGCCTGGGTGCAAGCTCAGACAGGAGAATTGTGGCTGCAAAACCACGTGTACACGAGATCGCATCCGAACTCGGAGTAGACAGCAAGATCGCCATGGCGAAGCTCAAGGAATTGGGCGAGTTCGTCAAGGGACCGTCTTCCAGTATCGAACCACCGGTGGCCCGCAAGCTGCGCGCCGCCCTCGAGGCCGAGGGCGCGAAGGCGTCAGCCGCCCCCGCAGCCCCGGCGAAGCGTCCGGCCACGCCCGGCGCTCCGACCCCGGGCCCAGCAGCGCCCAAGGCTCCGGCCCCCGCGGCACCCGCCCCCAAGGCTGAGGCGCCCGCTGCGCCTGCGCCGAAGCAGGCATCCCCAGGCCCGAAGGCTCCGGCCGCTCCCGCTCCCGCCCCCGCGGAGGCACCAGCTGCCGCTGCTCCGGCGGCACCGTCCGCACCCGCGGCTCCGGCCGCCGGCGACTCGCCCTCCGGCGACGCCGCGAAGCCGGGCGGCCCCCGTCCCGGTGCTCCGCGTCCGGGGAACAACCCGTTCGCGTCCTCGCAGGGCATGGGCCAGCGCCCCACCGGCACGCCGCGTCCGGGGAACAACCCGTTCGCAGCGGCTCAGGGCATGGGTCAGCGTCCGAACCCCAGCAACATTCCGCGTCCGCAGGCTCCGCGCCCCGGCTCGCCCCGTCCGGGCGTCGGCCAGGGTCAGCGTCCCGGTGGCCCCGGTCGTCCGGGTGGCGCAGGTCGTCCCGCCGGCGGCGGCGGCTTCCGTCCCGGTGGTGCCGGTGGTGGCTTCCGTCCCGGCGGTGCCCCCGGTGGTGCACCCGCCGGTGGATTCGCCGGTCGCCCTGGTGGCGGCGGCGGTCGTGGTCGCGGACCCGGCGGTGGTACCGCAGGTGCCTTCGGTCGTGGTGGCGGCAAGAGCAAGGCACGCAAGTCGAAGCGGACGAAGAGGGCCGAATTCGAGCTGCGGGAAGCCCCGTCGCTCGGCGGCGTGAGCGTCCCCCGCGGCGATGGCAACACCATCATCCGTCTGCGTCGTGGCGCGTCCATCTCGGACTTCGCCGACAAGATCGACGCCAGCCCCGGCAACCTCGTCACCGTGCTGTTCCACCTCGGTGAGATGGCGACGGCGACGGAGTCGCTCGACGAGGCGACCTTCGACGTGCTCGGTTCCGAGCTCGGCTACAAGATCCAGATGGTCTCGCCCGAGGACGAGGACCGGGAGCTCCTCGAGGGCTTCGACATCGACCTCGACCAGGAGCTGGAGGACGAGTCCGACGAGGACCTCGCCATCCGTCCCCCCGTGGTCACCGTCATGGGTCACGTCGACCACGGTAAGACGCGCCTCCTCGACGCCATCCGCAATGCGAACGTCGTCGCCGGCGAGGCCGGTGGCATCACGCAGCACATCGGTGCGTACCAGGTCGTCGCTGAGCACGAGGGCATCGAGCGTCCGATCACCTTCATCGACACCCCGGGTCACGAGGCGTTCACCGCCATGCGTGCTCGTGGTGCGCAGGTCACCGACATCGCGATCCTGGTGGTCGCGGCGGACGACGGCATCATGCCGCAGACGGTCGAGGCCTTGAACCACGCGCAGGCGGCCAACGTGCCGATCGTCGTCGCGGTCAACAAGGTGGACAAGCCCGACGCCAACCCGGCCAAGGTGCGCCAGCAGCTGACCGAGTACGGCCTCGTCGCCGAGGAGTACGGCGGAGACGTCATGTTCGTCGACGTCTCGGCTCGTGCCGGCACCGGCATCAAGGACCTCCTCGACGCCGTGCTGCTCACCGCGGACGCCGGTCTCGACCTGCGCGCCAACCCGAACAAGGATGCACGCGGTGTGGCCATCGAGGCCAAGCTCGACAAGGGCCGCGGTTCCGTCGCGACCGTCCTCATCCAGTCGGGTACCCTCCGCGTCGGTGACGCGATCGTCGCCGGTACGGCGTACGGCCGCGTCCGTGCGATGGTCGACGAGAACGGCGACACCGTCTCCGAGGCGGGTCCCTCGCGTCCCGTCCAGGTGCAGGGCCTCTCGAGTGTTCCTCGGGCAGGCGACACCTTCCTCGTCACCGAGGAGGACCGCACCGCGCGTCAGATCGCCGAGAAGCGTGAAGCTGCGGAGCGCAACGCCGCTCTGGCCAAGGCCCGCAAGCGCATCTCGCTCGAGGACTTCACCCGTGCACTCGAAGAGGGCAAGGTCGAGGCGCTCAACCTCATCATCAAGGGTGACGTCTCCGGTGCCGTCGAGGCACTCGAGGAGTCGCTGCTCAAGATCGACGTCGACGACAGCGTCCAGCTGCGGATCATCCACCGCGGTGTCGGTGCGGTCACCGAGTCCGACGTCAACCTCGCCACGATCGACAACGCGATCATCATCGGGTTCAACGTGCGCCCCGACCCGAAGGCGCGCGAGCGCGCGGCCCGTGAGGGTGTGGACGTCCGCTTCTACTCGGTCATCTACAACGCACTCGAGGACGTCGAGCAGAGCCTCACCGGCATGCTCAAGCCCGAGTACGAAGAGGTCCAGTCCGGTGTCGCCGAGATCCGCGAGGTGTTCCGTTCCTCCAAGTTCGGCAACATCGCGGGTGTCATCGTCCGCTCGGGCACGATCACGAGGAACGCCAAGGCGCGGGTCATCCGCGACGGCGTCGTGGTCGGCGACAGCCTGGCGATCGAATCGCTGCGTCGGTTCAAGGACGACGTCACCGAGGTGCGTACGGACTTCGAGGCCGGTATCGGTCTCGGCAAGTTCAACGACATCCAGATCGGCGACGAGATCGAGACGATCGAAATGAAGGAGAAGCCGCGCGGCTAGTCCGCTCGGCCGGTCCCCGTCGTCCTCCTCCGGGAGGGCGGCGGGGATTCCTGCTTGTATTGTGTGTGCAGCATCCGTCGGGCGGCCCTCCGCCCGGCGGTCATCAGAGGAGGACGAGATGGCAGAGAACCCCAGGGCCCGCAAGTTGGCGGACCGCATCAAGGAAGTCATCGCCAAACGGCTCGACAAGGGCATCCGCGACCCGCGGCTCGGCTTCGTGACGATCACCGACGTACAGGTGACCGGCGACCTCCAGCACGCGAACGTGTTCTACACGGTGTACGGCTCCGACGAGGAACGCGCCGACACCTCGGCCGCGCTCGAGTCCGCCAAGGGCCTGTTGCGTGCCGAGATCGGCCGCAACATCAACACCCGGCTGACGCCGAGCCTCGACTTCTTCCTGGACGCGATCCCGGAGAACGCGCAGCACATCGAAGACCTGCTGCGCGAGGCGAAGAACCGCGACACCGAGGTGGCCGGGCTTGCCGCCGGTGCCGCCTACGCCGGCGACGAGGATCCCTACGTGAAGCCGCGCGAGGTCGACGCCGAGGACTAGTCACCTCGCACCACCCTTCGACAGGCTCAGGGGCCGGGTTGCTTCGTCCGGTCGCTGAGCCTGTCGACGTGCGCCCTTCGACAAGCCCAGGGACCGCGAGTGGGGCCCAGGGACCGCGAATGGGGCTCGAGGACCGCGGGCGGGGCTGAGAGGCCGGTCAGTCGTGGGGGAGTGCGTATCCGCCGTCGACGCGCACCGCGAGGCGGTCGGCGACCAGTCCGGCGAGTGCGCGGTCGAACTGCTCGCCGTCGGGCCAGAGCGTCCGGAGTTCCTCGTCCGTCAGGGAGCGGTGGGTCGAGCGGAGCTCGGCCATGATGATGCCCCGGACCTGTCGGTCGCTGCCCGCGAACTGCTTCTGCTTCGTCTTGACCGGTCCGTCGTAGGCCGGATATCCCGCTGCGCGCCAGGCGCACACCTCGCGGAGCGGACACTCCTCGCACCGCGGTGCTCGAGCGGTGCAGACCACCGCGCCGATCTCCATCATCCCGGCGTTGAAGACGGCTGCCTCCGAGCGGGACTCCGGCAGGAGCGCCTCCATCGCTGGGAGGTCCGCCTTGGCGTTCGGCGGCCCGGGCTCGCCGTGGCCGCGGACGACTCGGGCGATGACCCGTCGGGTGTTCGTGTCCACCACCGGGTGCCGGTCCCCGTAGGCGAAGACGGCGACGGCGCGAGCGGTGTAGTCGCCGATGCCGGTGAGCGCCAGGAGCTGATCCACGTCCGACGGGACGATGCCGTCGTGTCGTTCGGCGATCTGGGTGGCCGCCGCATGGAGCCAGAGCGCTCGGCGCGGATAGCCGAGCCGGCCCCAGGCGCGGACGGCTTCTGCCGGTGGTTCGGCCGCCAGGTCGGCGGGCGTCGGCCAGCGCCCGAGCCACTCCTCGAGCCGCGGGATCACCCGGCTGACCTGCGTCTGCTGGAGCATGAACTCCGATACGAGCGTGCCCCAGGCGGGGAACCCCGGGCGTCGCCACGGGAGGTCGCGCGCGTTGATGCGGAACCATCCCGTCACGAGCGGGGCGAGGTCGGAGGGTTCGGGCGGCACCGCACCAGCCTACGATCCGCGCGGGTAGGCTCGGCGCCATGAAGCTCGTCACGACACCACGGATCGAGTTGCTCCGGCAGCTGCGAGACCAGTTCCAGCGGGACTACCCACGAGGCCGTACCCTCATCGCGGTGGACGGCGTCAGCGGCTCCGGCACGGCGGCGTTCGCCGACGGACTGGCCGAGGTGTTCGACGAGGCCGGACGCGCGGTGTTCCGTGCCTCGATCGACGACTTCCACCGTCCTCGCGAGGAGCGGTACGCGCGGGGGCGGGACTCGGCCGAGGGGTACTGGCTCGACTCGTTCGACTACTCGCTGTTCCGCCGGGTGCTCGTCGAGCCCTTCCGCCTGGCGGGCAGCGCCGGCTTCCAGCTCGTCGGGTTCGACGAGCAGCGCGACGTCGGCGCTCCTTTGCGTTGGACGACCGGCCCGCAGGACGCCGTCCTCATCGTCGACGGCGTCTTCCTGAACCGTCCCGAGCTCCGCGGCCTCTGGCATGCGTCGGTCTGGCTCGACGTCCCGATGGCGACGGCCTACGAGCGGCTGCACGAGCGCCTCGGCGTCGACGCCGACCCGACGGCGCCGTCCAACGCACGCTACGTGGGCGGGCAGGCGCTCTACCGCAAGGACGACGACCCGACCGCGCGGGCGACCGCCCTCGTGGACAACACGGACGAGCGGCACCCACGGCGGATCTTCGCCGACTTCTGCTGAGCGCCGCCGCCCAGGGGTGATCCGGCCGCCCAGCGGTGCCGACCGCCGCTGGTACCGTTGCAAGGTGGTCGAGAACAGCACAGCAGCACCCGGGTCGGCGTCCGCCCGTCCCGGTGTCCTCCTCATCGACAAGCCGCAGGGACACACCTCCCACGATGCGGTCGCCCGGGTGCGGCGGCTCGCCGGCACGCGCAAGGTGGGGCATGCGGGAACGCTCGACCCCATGGCCACCGGGCTGCTCGTTCTGGGTACGCGCTCGTCGACCCGTCTGCTGACCTTCATCGTCGGTCTCGACAAGGAGTACACGGCGACCATCCGCCTCGGCGAGGCGACCTCCACCGACGACGCCGAAGGTGAGATCACCGAGCGCGCCGACCAGGCCGCAGTGGCTGCCGTGGACGACGACGCGATCATCGCCGCGATCCGTCCGCTGACGGGCGACATCGAGCAGGTGCCGAGCACGGTGAGCGCCATCAAGGTGGGCGGGAAGCGCGCCTACGCCCTGGCCCGCGAGGGGATCGAGGTGGAGCTGAAGTCCCGTGCGGTCACGGTCAGCGCGTTCGACGTGCTGGCCGTCCGTCGGGATGGCGCGGCGATCGACGTCGACGTCCGGGTCGTCTGCTCCTCCGGCACCTACATCCGCGCCCTCGCCCGCGACCTGGGGGCGGCCCTCGGCGTCGGCGGCCATCTCACCGCGCTTCGCCGGACCCGGATCGGACCCTTCGACGTCACGGACGCATCGACGATCGACGACCTCGACGTTGAGACGGCGCTGTTGCACCCGGCCGACGTCGCGAAGCGCCTGTTCGGTGCCCTCGAGCTCACGGAGCAGGAGGCGGTCGACCTCGGCCACGGGAAGCGGCTCGACCGCGACCTGCCGGCCGGCCACACCGGTCCGATCGCCGCCGTCGCGCCGGACGGCCGACTGGTGGGGCTCGTCGAGCGCCGTGGCGGCTCGCTCAAGTCGGTCGTGAACTTCCCGGCAGAGGAACCGGCATGATCGAGTGGTTCACCCTCGCCCAGATCGCGGTCGCGGTCGTGGCCGGGCTCCTCTGCATCGTGCTCGGGTTCGCCGGGCGCGCGCCGAACGACCTGACGATGGGGGCGACGGCACTCGTCGAGGTCCTCCTCATCGCGCAGCTGGTGGTGGCGATCGCCGCGCCCGCGTTCGGGAACACCGCCACCGGGAGTGTGCCCGAGTTCTACACCTACCTCGTCTCCGCGATGATCCTGCCGATCGCCGGCGGATTCTGGGCGCTCGTCGAACGCACCCGATGGTCGACGGTCGTCCTCGGCGTCGTCTGTCTCGCGATCGCGGTGATGCTCTACCGCATGGAGCAGATCTGGACCGTCCAGCTCGGCTGACCGTCGGCGCACCGACGGCGGTGGAGGACGACGGCACCGCAGCTCGCGTGACGGTCGCGAAGTGCCGGGGCGAGGGCCCGCGTCGCATAGAATCGTCGGGTCATGCCTCTCCCCACCACCGCTCCAGCCCGTCCACGCGTCCGTGGTGTCGGGGTCGTCCTCGTCGCCGTCTACGGCATCCTGGCGCTCGCCGCCACCGGCCGGTCCGTGGTGCAGATCACGACCAAGTTCGACCAGGCGCCCCTGGCGTATGTGCTCTCGGCCGTCGCTGCCGTGGTGTACATCCTGGCGACCGTCTCGCTCGTCGCACCTGGCGCCGTCTGGCGGCGGATCGCATGGGCCACGATCTCCTTCGAGCTCGCCGGGGTGCTGATCGTCGGCTTGCTGAGCCTGCTCGACCCAGAACTCTTCCCCCACGACACGGTCTGGTCCGGCTTCGGCCGCGGTTATGTCTACATCCCGCTCGTCCTCCCTGTCCTCGGACTGTGGTGGTTGGCCGGACATCGGCGTACCGGCAAATGATCACGTTCACCGAGCTCGACCAGGTCCCCGACGCCTTCGGACCGTCGGCCGTCACCATCGGCAAGTTCGACGGCGTCCACACGGGTCACCGCGCGGTCGTCGCCGCGCTCCTCGAGGAGGCCGCGGCAGCCGGTCTCAGCTCCGTCGCCGTCACCTTCGACCGCAACCCGCTGAGCCTCATCAACCCAGACCGCTGCCCGGCGTCGCTCGTGAGCAACGAGCAGAAGCTCGGTCTCCTGGCGGACGCCGGGGTCGACGCGGCCCTGCTGCTGCGCTTCGACCAGACACTGGCCCAGCTCACGCCCGAGGAGTTCGTCACCTCGATCCTCGTCGGAGCGTTGCATGCCAAGACGGTCCTCGTCGGCGAGGACTTCCGCTTCGGCCATCGCGGCCTCGGAACGGTCGCCACGCTGGAGTCGTTCGGTGAGGTCTACGGCTTCTCCGTGCGCGTCGTGGACGACGTCCGTCCCGGCGGCGGGCGTCGGGTGTCGTCCACCTGGATCCGCGAACTCCTCGAGGAGGGTGACGTCCGCGAGGCGTCGCGGCTCCTCGGTCGTCCGCCCGGCGTGCGGGGTGTCGTCGTCCACGGCGCCAAGCGTGGCCGGGAACTCGGCTTTCCGACCGCCAACCTGTCTCCCGATTCGCAGGGTCTGATCCCCGCGGACGGCGTGTACGCGGGTTGGTTGTTCTGGCGTGGACGTCGGTATCCAGCGGCGATCTCGGTCGGGAACAACCCGACCTTCGACGGCGTCCCGCAGAAGCAGGTCGAGGCCTACGTCCTCGACGAGACCGATCTCGACCTCTACGACGACGAGGTCGAGGTGCAGTTCGTCGAGCGCATCCGCGGCATGGTCGCGTTCACCGGGATCGAGCCGCTCATCGTGCAGATGACCGACGACGTCGAGCGCGCGCGCCGGATGCTGTCCTAGTGGGTCCGCGGCCCCTGTGGCGGGGGAGGGCCCTCGCGCTCGTCGGTATCGTGCTGGTCGCGGCGAACCTCCGAACGGCCGTCACCTCGCTGTCGCCGATCTACGCCGAGATCGACGGTGACATCGGCGTGGGGTCGGTGGGGCTGGGACTCCTCGGGATGCTGCCGCCACTGTGCTTCGCCCTCTTCGGCGTCTTCACCCCGCGACTCGTGCGTCGGCTGCACCTCGAACCGGTGCTGCTCATCGCGCTCGGGTCGATCGTCGCTGGGCACGTCATGCGCTCGCTCGCCCCCGACTTCGCCGTCCTCGCGATCGGGAGCGCGCTCTGCTTCGCCGGCATCGGCATCGGCAACGTCGTGCTCCCACCGCTGGTCAAGAAGTACTTCCCCGACCGCGTCGGCCTCGTCACCTCCCTCTACGCGACGGTCCTGTCGGTCAGCACGTTCATCCCGCCGCTGATCGCCGTACCGGTCGCCGACGCGGCGGGGTGGCAGGTGTCCCTCGGTGTGTGGTCCATCGTCGCCATGCTCGCCGTGCTGCCCTGGATCACGCTCATCGTCCGAGAGCGTCGGGATGCCCGGGCCGCCGCCGCGACGGACCCCGAGATCGAGGAGGTGCCTCGCGCCGGACGCGTCCTCGTCCATCGATCGCCGATCGCGTGGGCCATCGCGGCGGTCTTCGCCACCTCCTCGCTGAACGCCTACGCGATGTTCACCTGGCTCCCCACCATCGTCGGTGACGTCGCCGGCGTCACCCCGACCCAGGGTGGCCTGCTGCTCTCGCTCTTCTCCGCGATGGGTGTCCCGGCGAGCCTGATCGTCCCGATGCTCGTCGCGAGGCTGCGGAACGTCGCCGTCCTCGTCTACGTCGCGAGCGCGTGCTTCGTGCTCGGCTATCTCGGACTGCTCCTGTGGCCGGCGACGCTCACGTGGCTGTGGGTGCTACTGGCCGGCCTCGGCCCGCTGCTGTTCCCGCTCGCCCTCGTCCTCATCAACCTGCGGACGGCGACCCACGAGGGCGCGGTCGCCCTGAGCGGCTTCGTGCAGAGCGTCGGCTACACCCTCGGCGCACTCGGCCCCCTGGTCGTGAGCCTGCTGCACGCTGTGACCGGATCGTGGACCGTCCCGTTGCTGCTCCTGCTGGCGACCGGCGCGCTGTGCGCCATCGCCGGCCGTATCACCGGCCGACCGACGACGATCGAGGCCGACCTCGCAGCACGAGGTCGTTGACCGGTTTGTTCCGGATCTCCTGACGGATCCCCGGCGACGATGCGCATCCGCGCATCGCCCGCTGCTCATCTGAGCATGGACGCCAACAGACGTTGTCCGGGTGGTGGTGGCGTCCTAGGCTGGAGACGATCCGGAGGAGGCCCGAGGTGATCGAAAGCGACGAGCTGCTCGCGGTGCGCGCCGCGGAGCTGTACTACGACGAGACGAAGACCCAGGACGAGATCGGCGCGCTGCTCGGCATCACGCGGTGGAAGGTCGGCCGGCTCCTCGCCCAGGCCCGCGAACTCGGCTACATCCGCATCGAGATCGTGCACCCGCGCGCACGCCGTCTCCCACTCGAACGGGCGCTCCGCGAGCGCTTCGGACTCGCGGACGCGGTCGTCGTGCCGAGCCCGAGCGACAGTGCCGACCTCCACGAACGCGTCGCTCGCGCGGCGGCCGACTACCTCGGCGCCATGCGACCGGTGCCGCGGACGCTCGGCGTGAGCTGGGGGAGGACGCTGCGCGACATCGCCGACCACCTGTCCGACGGCTGGGCGACGGGGCTCTCCGTGGTGCAGATCAACGGCGGCGTGAGCCTCAACCAGCGCGTCGGCACCGCGGCCGCCACGGCTGCACGGATCGCCGAGAAGGGCCGTGGCGACGTCACCCTGCTCCCGAGCCCGGCGATCTTCGAGCGCCTGGAGACGAAGCTGAGCATCGAGTCGGACCGCACGGTTGCGGAGGTGCTCCGCACGGCCGCAGCGGCCGACACCTACCTGTACGGTGCCGGCGTGGCCGGACCCGACTCCGCCCTCGTCCACAGCGGATACCTCACGGCCGCAGACGTCGACGTCCTGGTCGCACGCGGTGCCGTCGGGGACGTCGTCGGCCGCTACATCGACGCCGAGGGCATGATCGTCGACCCCACACTCGACGAGCGCACGGTCGGGCTCGGACTCGAAGCGCTCCGGCGTGCCGGTCGCAGCATCGCGGTCATCGCCGGAGCGCAGAAGCACGCCGTCGCGAGAGCCGTCGTCAGCAGCGGCCTCTGCACCGTGCTCGTCACCGACGAGGCGACCGCGACGGCGCTCCTCGCCGACCACGAACCATCATCCGCCAAGCAGCACACCCCGGAGCAGGAACTGCTCGGAAGGAACGCACCATGACCACTCCACCAGGCGACCTCGTGGCGAAGCCGACGGCGCTCGAACTCGTCGACGGCCCCGTCACCGACGCCAGCCTCAGACGCTACCTCGACGGCCTCGCTGGCGTCGACGCCGTCGGGCTCGAACAGCGCGCAGCGGACCTCGGCACGCGCTCGATCAAGACGACGTCGAAGGCGTGGGCCCTCGACCGCATCATCGAACTCATCGACCTCACCACCCTCGAGGGCGCCGACACCCCCGGCAAGGTGCGCTCCCTCGTGGCCAAGGCCATCACCCCGGACGCCGGGGATCCCTCCACTCCGCGCGTCGCCGCGGTCTGCGTCTACGGCGACATGGTGCCGTACGCCGTCGAGGCGCTCGGCGCGGCGCACACGCAGCCGGGTGCGGCACACGACGCCGGCGGGATCAACGTCGCGGCGGTCGCGACGGCCTTTCCGAGCGGACGCGCCTCCCTCGCGGTCAAGCTGGCGGACACGGCCGACGCCGTCGACGCCGGAGCGGACGAGATCGACATGGTCATCGACCGGGGTGCGTTCCTCTCCGGCCGGTACGGCCAGGTCTTCGACGAGATCGTCGCGGTCAAGGAGGCCTGCCGTCGGAGCGACGGCACCTCGGCGCACCTCAAGGTCATCCTCGAGACCGGCGAGCTGAACACCTACGACAACGTCAAGCGCGCCTCCTGGCTCGCCATCCTCGCGGGTGGCGACTTCATCAAGACGTCCACCGGCAAGGTCGCGCCCGCGGCCACCCTCCCGGTCACCCTCCTCATGCTCGAGGTCGTCCGGGACTGGCACCGCCTCACCGGTGAGCAGATCGGTGTGAAGCCCGCCGGCGGCATCCGTTCCTCGAAGGACGCGATCAAGTACCTCGTGACCGTCGCGGAGACGGTCGGCGAGGAGTGGCTCCAGCCGCACCTGTTCCGCTTCGGCGCCTCGAGCCTCCTCAACGACGTGCTCCTGCAGCGTCAGAAACTCACCACCGGCCACTACTCCGGCCCCGACTACGTCACCATCGACTAGGACATCATGAGCTTCCTCGAATACGCACCAGCCCCGGAGTCCACCTCCGTCCTCCACCTCCGTTCCGAGTACGGCCTCTTCATCGACGGCGAGTTCACCGAGGGTACGGGTGGGACCTTCCAGACGATCTCCCCGAGCACCGAGCAGTCGATCGCGACGATCTCCGCGGCGAGTGACGCCGACGTCGATCGCGCCGTCGTCGCCGCGCGGCGTGCCTACGACCGCGTGTGGTCGAAGCTGTCGGGCGCCGACCGCGGCAAGTACCTCTTCCGGATCGCGCGCCTCGTCCAGGAGCGCGCCCGCGAGCTCGCCGTGGCGGAGAGCCTCGACAACGGCAAGCCGATCAAGGAGTCCCGCGACGTCGACGTCCCGCTCGTCGCCGCCTGGTTCTTCTACTACGCCGGTTGGGCCGACAAGCTCGACTACGCGGGCCTCGGCGCGAACCCTCGTGCCCTCGGGGTGGCCGGGCAGGTCATCCCGTGGAACTTCCCGCTCCTCATGCTGGCTTGGAAGGTCGCACCGGCGCTCGCCGCCGGCAACACGGTCGTCATCAAGCCGGCCGAGACCACCCCGCTCACGGCACTCATCTTCGCCGAGATCCTCCAGCAGGCCGAGCTGCCGGCCGGTGTCGTGAACATCGTCACGGGTGCCGGAGCGACCGGGGCGGCGATCGTGCGCCACCCCGACGTCGACAAGGTCGCCTTCACCGGGTCGACCGCCGTCGGGCGCGAGATCGCGAAGACCATCGCCGGCAGCGACAAGCGCCTGACGCTCGAGCTCGGTGGCAAGGCGGCGAACATCGTGTTCGACGACGCCCCGATCGACCAGGCCATCGAAGGCATCGTCAACGGCATCTTCTTCAACCAGGGTCACGTCTGCTGCGCCGGATCCCGGCTCCTCGTCCAGGAGAGCATCCACGACGAAGTCGTCGACCGCTTGAAGAGCCGTCTGCAGACGCTGCGCGTCGGCGACCCGCTCGACAAGAACACGGACGTCGGCGCGATCAACTCGGCCGAGCAGCTCGCCCGCATCCGCGAACTCTCGGACATCGGCGAGCTCGAAGGCGCCGAACGGTGGAGCCCGGACTGCGAGCTGCCCGAGAACGGGTTCTGGTTCGCGCCGACGATCTTCACGAACGTGTCCACCAGTCACCGGATCGCCCGCGAGGAGATCTTCGGTCCGGTCCTCTCGGTCATGTCCTTCCGGACACCCGCGGAGGCCATCGCGAAAGCGAACAACACCCCGTACGGACTCTCCGCGGGTATCTGGAGCGACAAGGGCAGCCGGATCCTCGCGGTCGCGGACAAGCTCCGCGCCGGCGTCATCTGGGCGAACACTTTCAACCGGTTCGATCCGGCCAGCCCGTTCGGCGGGTACCAGGAGTCGGGGTACGGCCGCGAGGGTGGTCGCCACGGGCTCGGTGCCTACCTCGCGCCGGCCGGATCATCGGCCGCCGCCACCGTCGCGCCATCCACGAGCACCACGAAGGAGGAGCAGCGATGAGCCGGCTCACCATCCCGAAGACCTACAAGCTCGCCATCGGCGGCAAGTTCCCACGCAGCGAATCCGGAAGGACGTACGAGGTGACGAACGCCAAGGGGGAGTTCCTCGCGAACGCATCGCTCGCCTCGCGGAAGGACGCCCGCGACGCGGTCGTCGCCGCACGATCGGCACTCGCCGGTTGGTCGGGTGCCACCGCCTACAACCGCGGCCAGGTGCTCTACCGCATCGCCGAGCTGCTCGAGGGTCGGCGGACGCAGTTCATCGAAGAGATCGTCCAGGCCGAAGGCGTCTCGCAGGCGAAGGCCGCGGCACAGGTCGACGAGGCCATCGACCTCTGGGTCTGGTACGCGGGCTGGGCGGACAAGTACGTCCAGGTGGTCGGGGGAGCGAACCCCGTCTCCGGTCCGTACTTCAACCTCTCGGTTCCGGAGCCGACGGGCGTCACCGCGCTCATCGCGCCGCAGGACTCGTCGCTCCTCGGATTCGTGAGCGTCGTCGCTCCAGCGCTGGTCGCGGGGAACACGGTCGTCGTGATCGCGAGCGAGCGCCTGCCGCTCTCCTCGATCAGCCTCGCCGAGGTGCTCGCCACGAGTGACGTCCCCGGCGGCGTCGTGAACGTGCTGACCGGATCGCCGGCCGAGATGGCTCCGTGGCTCGCCTCGCACGCCGACGTCAACGCGATCGACCTCGCAGGCGCCGGAGCACTCGACTGGGTCGAGCTCGAGGTCCTCGCGGCCGAGACGCTCAAGCGCGTGGTCCGTCCGAGCGGTGCCAGCGGTCCGGTTCCGGCGAGCCTCGACCGCATCACCGCGTTCACCGAGGTGAAGACCGTCTGGCACACGAAGGCGCTCCTCTAGCGGCCTGCAGCACCCGCGTGGTGCTTGCACAGCGGCGCCCGGCTGTACAGCCGGGCGCCGTCGTCGTCGACGGGTCGTAACGTTGCATCCATGACCGAATCATCGACTCCGAAGCGCGTACTCGTCACGGGTGCCACCGGCTACATCGGCGGGCGGCTCGTGCCGCGGTTGCTGGAGGCCGGGTACACGGTGCGGGTGCTCGTGCGCTCGCCGCAGAAGCTCACCGACGTACCCTGGCGCGAGCAGGTGGAGGTCGTCGAGGGTGATCTCGGGGACGCCGCCCGGGTCGCTTCGGCCTGCGAGGACGTCGACGTCGTCTACTACCTCGTGCACTCCATGGGCGGCAAGGGCGACTTCGAGCAGACGGAGCTCGCCGCCGCCGAGCACGTCGCCGCCGGCGCTGCGGCGGCCGGGGTCTCGCGCATCGTCTACCTCGGTGGCCTGCACCCCGAGGGCGTCGAGCTGTCGAAGCACCTGCGGTCCCGCACCGAGGTCGGGCGGATCCTGCTCGCCTCGGGCGTTCCGACGATCGTCCTGCAGGCCGGTGTGGTCATCGGCTCCGGATCGACCTCGTTCGAGATGATCCGCCATCTCACGGACATCCTGCCGTACATGCCGGCGCCGCGCTGGGTCCGGAACTTCATCCAGCCGATCGCGGTCCGTGACGTCCTGCACTACCTGCTCGCGGGCGCCGAGGTCGACCGCGACGTGAACCGCGCCTTCGACATCGGTGGCCCCGACGTCCTCCGGTACGGACAGATGATGAACGGCTACGCGGTCGAGGCCGGCCTCTCGCAGCGCCCGATCGCGCCGCTCCCGGTCCTCACCCCGTGGTTGGCCTCGCAGTGGGTGAACCTCGTGACGCCGATCCCGCGCCGGCTCGCGTCGCCGATCATCGAGTCGCTGCTCGTCGACTGCGTCATGGGCGATCACGACATCGACGCGGTCATCCCGCCGCCGGAGGGCGGTCTGACGGGGTACCGACGCGCGGTGCGCCTCGCACTGCAGCGCATGCGGGACGGTGAGGTCGAGACCTCCTGGCGGAACGCGACCGTGGACGGCGCGCCGAGCGACCCGCTGCCGAGCGACCCCGACTGGGCCGGACACACCGTCTACATCGATCTCAAGGAACGGAAGACCTCCGCGAGCGCCGACCGGCTCTTCTCGGTGATCGAGTCCATCGGCGGCGAGAACGGGTGGTACTCCTTCCCGCTGGCGTGGGCGATCCGTGGCTGGATGGACAAGCTCGTCGGTGGTGTCGGCCTCCGACGTGGTCGCGACGATCCGCAGCATCTCAGCGTGGGGGACGCCCTCGACTTCTGGCGGGTGGAGTACCTCGAACGCGGTCGGATGCTTCGCCTGCGCGCCGAGATGCGCGTGCCCGGACTCGCGTGGCTGGAGATGAGCGCGACCCCGGTCGGCGACGGCTCGGTCTACCGGCAGCGCGCGGTCTTCTTCCCGAAGGGGCTCGGCGGACGCCTGTACTGGTTCGCGATCCTGCCGTTCCACGGGATCATCTTCAACGGGATGGCGAACCGCATCACGGAGGCGGCCGTAGCACTGCCGTCCGAGACCTCGGCCCAACGGAAGAACCGCGTCGGTCCGGTGTCGCCGGAGGAGCACGAGGCGGTCGACTCCGCGGAGGCGGACATGCAGGCCTCACGACCCACGCCGGAGGCCGCGGAGTAGCGTGGCCGTATGAGCGAACCCACCGTCGTCACCGTCACCGGAGCCGGAGGCCAGATCGGCTACTCCCTGCTCTTCCGCATCGCGTCAGGTCAGCTGCTGGGGCCCGACCGGCCCGTCGCCCTGCGCCTGCTCGAGATCCCGCAGGGGCTCGGAGCGGCCGAGGGGACGGCATTGGAACTGCAGGACTGCGCGTTCCCGCTCCTGGCCGGGGTGGAGGCGACGACCGAGCTGTCGCGCGCCTTCGACGGGGTGGACGTCGCCCTGCTCGTCGGTGCCCGTCCCCGTGGTCCGGGCATGGAGCGAGCCGACCTCCTCGCGGCCAACGGCGGGATCTTCGCACCGCAGGGCGCGGCGATCGGAGCCGGTGCGTCCGACGACGTGCGCGTGCTGGTGGTCGGCAACCCGGCCAACACGAACGCTCTCATTGCGCAGTCGGCCGCCGCGGGGGTGCCGGCCGAACGGTTCACCGCCCTGACCCGACTCGACCACAACCGCGCCGTCGCGCAGTTGGCCGCCAAGACCGGCGCACCCGTGTCCGAGATCGACGGCGTCGTGATCTGGGGCAACCACTCGGCGACCCAGGTGCCGGACCTCTCCCAGGCGACGGTCGGTGGTCGTCCGGCCCTCGAACTCGTCGACGAGGAGTGGATCGCCGACGAGTTCATCCCACGGGTGGCGAAGCGCGGTGCGGAGATCATCGCGGTCCGGGGCTCGTCGTCCGCCGCCTCGGCCGCTGCCGCTGCCATCGACCACGTGCGCGACTGGGTGGACGGCACGGCGACCCCGGGCCGGCCGGAGCGCTGGACCTCCGTGGCGCTCCCATCGGAGGGCTGGTACGGCGTACCGGAGGGGCTCGTGAGTTCGTTCCCGGCCCGCTCGGTCGACGGACGCTGGGAGGTGGTCGAGGGGCTCGACATCGCGCCCGTCTGGCAGCGGCGCATCGACGCTTCCGTGGTGGAACTCGAGGAGGAGCGGGCGGCGGTGCGGGCGCTCGGCCTGCTCGGCTGATCAGGTGATCGCGTCCCGCAAACGGTTGCATGGGGTACCCCCTGGGGGTATATTGAAGGCTCCGATTCACTGAGGAGGACGCATGTCCGAGACCACCGCAACCACCACCTACCGCGTCGACGGCATGACCTGCGCGCACTGCGTGTCCGCTGTCACGACCGAGCTCTCCGCGCTCTCCGGCGTGGACGGGGTCGCCGTGGATCTCGACGCGGGGACGGTCACGGTCTCGGGTACCTCCTCGACGGACGAGGCCGCCATCGGTGCCGGCGTCCAGGAAGCCGGCTACACGCTCGTGGGTCGTCGCTGATGAGCGCGCCACTCATCCAGCTCGACCTCGACATCGAGGGCATGACCTGCGCGAGTTGCGTGGCACGCGTCGAGAAGCGGCTGACCGCGCTCGACGGTGTCGAGGCGCAGGTCAACCTCGCGACCGAACGGGCGACGGTGACCGCACCCTCCACCGTCACCGCGGACGAGCTGATCGCGGCCGTCTCGAAGGCCGGCTACACGGCGACGGTGCGTCCGCCCGCTGACGAACGCGCCGCAGTGAACCGGGAGCAGACTCCGACGTCGGGAACGACGCCCGACCCCTCGGCGACCGTGACGACGCTCCGCACCCGCCTCGTCGTCAGCGCGGTGCTGGCGCTGCCCGTCGTGCTGCTCGCGATGATCCCCGCCTGGCAGTTCGACCACTGGCAGTGGCTCTCGCTGACCCTCGCGACGCCGGTCGTCTTCTGGGGTGGGTACCCGTTCCACCGGGCGACGTTCGCGACGCTGCGGCACGGCTCGGTGACGATGGACACCCTCATCACGCTCGGGACGGGGGCAGCGTACCTGTGGTCCGTCTGGGCGCTCTTCTTCGGCATGGCCGGGATGACGGGCATGCGGCACGAGTTCACCTTCTTCGCACCCGACGCCGACCCGTCGAGCGCGCTGTACCTCGAGGTGGCCGCCGGCGTGACCGTCTTCCTGCTCGCCGGTCGCCTCATCGAGCAGCGGTCGAAGCGTGCCGCCGGTGAGGCACTCCGCGACCTCATGACGCTGGGCGCCTCGGAGGTCTCCGTGCTCCGGCACCGTGCGCCGGACCCCACCGACCTCATGGCGCCCACCCGCACCGAGGAACGGATCCCGATCGGGCAGCTGCTCGTCGGAGACCACTTCCTCGTGCGTCCTGGTGAGTCCGTCGCCACCGACGGGGTCGTCGTCGAGGGGGCGGCGAGTGTCGACGAGAGTCTTGTGACGGGGGAGTCCGTCCCGGTCGAGCTCGTAGCCGGCTCGCGGGTCATCGGTGGCACGATCGCGCGCGGCGGCAGTCTCGTGGTGCGGGCGACGGCCGTCGGCGCCGAGACGCAGCTGGCGCGTATGGCTCAGGCGGTCGAGGCGGCACAGCTCGGGAAGAGCCGGGTCCAACGGCTCGCCGACCGCGTCTCGAGCGTGTTCGTCCCGGTCGTGCTGGTGATCGCCCTCGGCACCGCCATCGTGTGGGCGCTCACCGGCTCGACCATGGAAGCGGCGTTCACCGCCGCGGTCGCCGTCCTCATCATCGCCTGCCCGTGCGCACTGGGGCTCGCGACCCCGGTGGCCCTCCTCGTCGGGACGGGACGCGGTGCGCAGCTCGGCATCCTCATCGCCGGACCGGAGGCGCTCGAGCAGGCGAGCGGGATCGACCGCATCCTGCTCGACAAGACGGGGACCGTCACGTCCGGGCGGATGAGCGTCACGGAGGTCTGGGCGGCCGGTGCGACGGACGAGGTGCTCGCCCTCGGCGCGGCGCTCGAGGCGGCCTCCGAGCACCCCATCGCCGAGGCGATCGTCGCGGAAGCGACCCGCCGCGACGCACCGCGTCCGGTGGTCTCGGACTTCGCGAGCCTCGAGGGTCTCGGCGTCACCGGCACGATCGACGGCGGAACCGTGCTGGCCGGACGTCCCGCCTTCGCGGAGGACCAGGGCTTCCGCATCGGACCGGACGCGGCGAGCGCCCTGGCTTCCGCCGCGGAGCGTGCGAGTACCGTGGTGGTCGTCGCCTGGGACGGCGAGGTCCGCGGCGTCGTCGAGGTCGCCGACACGGTGAAGCCGGAGGCCCGCGCCGCCATCGGACGCGCCGTGTCCCTGGGTATGACACCCGTGCTCCTCACCGGCGACAACGCGGCCGTTGCAGCGCGGGTCGCGGCCGAGGTCGGGATCACCGAGGTGATCGCTGACGCGAGCCCCGCCGACAAGGTCGCCGCCGTCGAACGGCTTCAGTCGGCCGGTCACCGCGTCGCCATGGTCGGCGACGGGGTGAACGACGCCGCGGCGATCGCCACGGCCGATCTCGGGATCGCCATGGGGACGGGCACGGATGCGGCCAAGGGTGCAGCCGACCTCAGCATCGTCTCCGGTTCCCTCGCCACGGCGATCGACGCCGTGCGGCTCTCCCGACGGACGCTCGGGATCATCCGCGGCAACCTGTTCTGGGCGTTCGCGTACAACGTGGCGGCGATCCCGCTCGCCGCCCTCGGCCTCCTCAACCCGATGATCGCGGGTGCGGCGATGGCGTTCTCCAGCGTGTTCGTCGTGCTCAACAGCCTGCGTCTCCGCCGGTTCCGTCCGGCCGCCTGAGGTTACCCGTCGACCGACGGGCTGTGGCGGATACACTGTCCGCAGAACCGGTCGACGTGGATGGGTGGTGGTGAGGTGTCCAGTCCGTGGCTGGCGGCCCCGGCGCGTGCCGAAGCGCAGCGTGGACTCGTCCGACGGCTCGTCCGCGAGTCGTGGGAACGGTCGATGGGCCGTCATCTCGATCCGGACAACCTCATGCCGGAGCTCGCCTTCGACGAGGACGAGTTGCGCGACCACCGCCTCGGACACCCGCTCGCCGGCGTCCTCCCGGTGATCACCAAGCTGCTGGTCAACGACGCGGACGACGACTCCGGCATGCTCGTCGCGGTGGGCGACGCCATGGGGCGGCTGCTCTGGGTGGACGGCGACCGTCATCTGCGGCGACGGGCGGAGGGCATGCTCTTCGTCGAGGGTGCCGGATGGTCCGAGCGGGAGGTGGGGACGAGCGCGCCGGGCACCGCGCTCGAACTCGACCACGGCATCCAGATCCACGCGGCCGAGCACTTCAACCGGCTCGTGCACCCGTGGAGCTGCACGGCGGTCCCGGTGCACGATCCCGAGACCCGGCAGATCATCGGCGTGATCGACATCACCGGTGGCCCGCAGGCGGTCGCCTCGCATGCGCTGCCACTGATGGAGGCCACCGCGGCCGCCGTCGAGTCCGAGATCATGGTGCAGCGGCTTCGCGCGGTCGCCGACCGTCGGTTCGCCGGTCGCGCACACACGGACACACCCCGCCGGACGACCGCGGTGCGGCCCGGCCTGCAGGTGCTCGGTCGTGACACCGGCCTGCTGATCGGACACGGGGCGAGCCGCCCGACCGAGCTCAGCCGACGGCACGCCGAGATCCTGACGCTGCTGGCCTGGCACCACCAGGGCCTCAGCGCCGATGCGCTCGCCGGGCTGCTCTACGACGGGGACGAGGCGGCGGTCACCCTCCGGGCGGAGCTCGTCCGGCTGCGGAAGGTGCTCGGCGGGACCGCGCCGACACTCGTGCCGGTCTCGCGGCCGTACCGGCTCACCACCCCGCTCCAGCTCGACGCCCACCAGGTGTTGTCCCTCCTCGACCGCGGCGCCCACCGCGCAGCACTCGCCGCGTACCCGGGTCCGCTCCTGCCGGACTCCACCGCCCCCGGTGTCATCGACCTCCGCGAGCGGGTCGCGACGCGCCTTCGCGAGGCGATGCTGACCGACGCCTCGGCGGATCTGTTGCACGACTACATCCGGACCGCGGCCGCGCCCGACGACGTCGAGGTCCTGCACGCCTGCCTCCGACTGCTGCCGCCGCGGTCACCGAAGCGCGCCGGCCTCGTCGCCCGCATCGAGGCGATCGACGCCGAGCTCTCGGCGTCCTGACGGCCGATCCGGTCCGCGGTCCGCGGCGCAACCTCCTGCAACCTCCCGCCGACTAGCGTCGACGGCACGCACCTGAGCGGTGCGACACCGACAACGTCGTCGACAAGGAGTGACATGACCGTCTACGCCAACCCGGGTACCGAAGGTGCCGTGTTCAGCTACGCCCCCCGCTACGACCACTTCATCGGGGGCGAGTACGTCCCGCCCGCGAACGGCCAGTACTTCGAGAACCCGACCCCGGTCACCGGAGCCGTGTTCACCGAGATCGCCCGAGGCACCGCGGCCGACGTGGACCGAGCGGTCGAGGCGGGATGGAAGGCGTTCCCCGCCTGGTCGAAGACGAGCGTCGCCGAGCGCGCGGTGATCCTGGGCCGCATCGCCGACCGCATGGAGGAACACCTCGAGGAGATCGCCGTCGCCGAGAGCTGGGAGAACGGCAAGCCGGTCCGCGAGACCCTGGCCGCCGACATCCCCTTGGCCATCGATCACTTCCGCTACTTCGCGGGGGCGATCCGCGCCCAGGAGGGCGGCATCTCGGAACTCGACCACGACACGGTCGCCTACCACTTCCACGAACCGCTCGGCGTCGTCGGACAGATCATCCCCTGGAACTTCCCGATCCTCATGGCCGTGTGGAAGCTCGCACCGGCGCTCGCCGCAGGCAACTGCGTCGTGCTGAAGCCGGCCGAGCAGACCCCGGCGTCGATCCACCTCATCGTCGACCTCGTGAAGGATCTGCTGCCGGCCGGCGTGCTCAACGTCGTCAACGGCTTCGGCATCGAGGCCGGGGCCCCACTGGCCTCCCACCCGCGGATCCGGAAGATCGCGTTCACCGGCGAGACGACGACCGGGCGCCTGATCATGCAGTACGCGAGCGAGAACCTCATCCCGGTGACGCTGGAGCTCGGCGGCAAGAGCCCGAACGTGTTCTTCGAGGACGTGGCGCGCGAGCACGACCAGTACTACGAGAAGGCGCAGGAGGGATTCAGCATGTTCGCCCTGAACCAGGGCGAGGTCTGCACCTGCCCGAGTCGGGCGCTCGTCCAACGGTCCATCTACGACGGCTTCGTGGGCGACGCGCTGACCCGCATCGGCAGGATCAAGCAGGGCAACCCGCTCGACACGGACACGATGATCGGTGCCCAGGCGTCGAACGACCAGCTCGAGAAGATCCTCTCCTACATGGACATCGGCAAGCAGGGCGGCGCGAAGCTGCTCATCGGCGGCGAGCGCGCCGACCTCGGCGGTGAGTTGAGCGGCGGGTTCTACGTCCAGCCGACCGTCTTCGAGGGGACGAACGACATGCGGATCTTCCAGGAGGAGATCTTCGGGCCCGTGCTCGCGCTCACGAGCTTCGCGGACTACGACGAGGCGATCTCCATCGCGAACGACACCCTCTACGGCCTCGGCGCTGGGGTGTGGAGCCGTGAGGCGACGACGCTGTACCGGGCCGGGCGGGCGATCGAGGCGGGACGCGTCTGGTCGAACACCTATCACCAGTACCCGGCGCACGCGGCGTTCGGCGGGTACAAGCAGTCGGGCATCGGCCGGGAGAACCACAAGATGATGCTCGACCACTACCAGCAGACGAAGAACCTGCTCGTGAGCTACGCGGAGGGGCCGATGGGCTTCTTCTGATCGACATCCCCGGTCCCTGAGCCCCATCCGGTCCCTGAGCTTGTCGAAGGGCGCCCATCGACAGGCTCGGGGACCGGCGGAGGGGCAGGGCCGGGCACACGACACGACGAAGGAGGACACCATGACCGGACGGGTCGAGGTCACCGACGCTGCGGCCGCACTGGTGCGGGAGATGACCGCGCTGCACGGACCGCTCATGTTCCATCAGTCCGGCGGATGCTGCGACGGGAGTTCGCCCATGTGCTACCCCGTCGGGATGTTCCGCACGGGCGCGGTCGACGTCCTGCTCGACACGCTCGACGTGCCCGGGCTCGACGCGCCGGTCGAGGTCTACATGTCGCGTTCCCAGTTCGAGTACTGGAAGTACACGCACCTGACGATCGACGTGGTGCAGGGGCGCGGCAGCGGGTTCAGCGTCGAGGCCCCGACGGGGCAGCGGTTCCTCATCCGCTCGCGCATGCTCGACGACGCCGAACTGGAGCGGTTCGGGCTCGTCGACAGCGCGCCGGACTGAGCGCTCGCGACCGATGCGGCCGATGGCGTAGACTGGGCACACGCCCGTCGGGCGCCCGTGTCGGTCTCGTGCAACGCTCTGTTGCTCCACGACGACCAGTCGGGCCCGGCGCCCGTCTCTTCCGGCCCCTCGGCCGATGAGGCTCTTCGACTGCTCAGGAGGAGCATGCCGCACACCGGCCAGCAACGCCGTTCCCAGGGGCGTTCCAGCACCCGTTCATCTGGCCGCTCGAACCCCAGAGGGTCCTCGTCGCGTCACGACGACGACGCGCCGATCATCCCCATCCTCGCCCGCAAGGTGCGCGAGGTCGAGGCGAAGGCGCAGAAGGGCAAGGTCGGGCCGACCAACCGGACCAAGTACCAGGTCATCGCCTTCCTCGTCCGCGAGGAACGAGCCAGGGTCAAAGCCGACACGACGTACAGCGACGCCACGCGGGCCGAGCTCCTGAAGCGCCTCGACGGTGTGGCGACCATCCTCGCCAAGACGGCGGCGCGCGACACCTCGCTCATCCAGCTCCTCGAGGCCGATGCGGCGACGAGCCCCGTCGCGCAGCGGCTCCGGCGCGACTGGCTCCTCGAGTCGGGCGCCGAACTCAGCGCCGACGAACTCATCATCACCGTCGAGAAGCCCGTCGTGGAATCCGTCGTCCCGGCCGAGCTCGCCGAGAAGCAGGTCATCCCGCAGTCGGTCAAGGCACGTCAGTTGGCCAATCCGTTCCTCGCCCCGGACTTCAGCCAGGCGGCACTGCAGCCGACCGTCCGTCGACGACTCGACAGCTGGGAGCTCATGGGCCCCCTGTACAAGGCGTTCGAGCTCGGTTCCGGCGGGGGAGCGGCCTCGATGGACCTGCCAGAGGCCCCCAAGCTCGACCGGCTCTCGCCGCGCGGCCTCGAGGTCATGAAGCACCAGGCGCGCTTCGTCGAGAGCGTCCGTGAAGGACACCGTTCGTTCCTGCTCGCCGACGAGCCTGGCCTCGGCAAGACCGCACAGTCGGTCCTCGCCGCCTCGGTCGCCGAGGCGTACCCGCTCCTCGTGATCGTCCCGAACGTCGTCAAGATGAACTGGGCGCGCGAGGTCGAGCGCTGGACGCCGCACCGACGCGCCACGGTCATCCACGGCGACGGCCAGGCGCTCGACGCCTTCGCCGACGTCATCATCGTGAACTACGAGGTCCTCGACCGCCACCTCGCCTGGCTCGGGACGCTCGGCTTCCGCGGCATGGTGGTCGACGAGGCGCACTTCATCAAGAACCTCCACTCCCAGCGTTCGCAGCACGTGCTGTCACTCGCGAACCGGATCCGGAAGGCGACGCCCGGCCAGGATCCGCTGCTGCTCGCGCTGACGGGTACGCCGCTGATCAACGACGTCGAGGACTTCAACGCCATCTGGCAGTTCCTCGGCTGGATCAAGGACGGCAAACCGACCGCCGAACTCATGGAGCGGCTCGAGGACACCGGCCTGACCCCCGCCGAGCACGCCTTCTACGCCGCCGCGCGGTCCGCCGTCATCGACATGGGCATCGTGCGCCGCAAGAAGCTCGACGTCGCCAAGGACCTGCCCGCCAAGCGCGTCGCCGACCTCCCGGTCGAGCTCGACGACGAGGCGATCCGGTCCATCCGCGACGCCGAGGCCGAGCTCGGGCAACGGCTCAAGTCCCGCTACGTGCGGGTGCTGGAGTCGCGTGGTGAGCGCGTCGACGCGCTGCACGAGCCGAACACCGACCTCATGCGCATGGTCGCCCAGGCCGAGCTCGACGAGTCCAAGGCCGCCGGTGGCACGGAGAACGTGTTCACCATGATCCGCAAGATCGGTCAGGCCAAGGCCGTCCTCGCCGCCGACTACACGGCGCAGCTCGCGAGGTCCGTGGGCAAGGTCGTGTTCTTCGCGAAGCACATCGACGTCATGAACGCGGCCGAACAGTTGTTCGCGGGTCGCGGCTTGAAGACGGTGTCGCTCCGCGGCGACCAGACCGCGCAGGCGCGTCAGGCCGCGATCGACGCCTTCAACACCGATCCGGAGGTCGCGGTCGCAGTCTGTTCGCTCACCGCCGCCGGCGTCGGCGTCAACCTGCAGGCCGCGTCGAACGTCGTGCTCGCCGAGTTGTCCTGGACGGCCGCCGAGCAGACCCAGGCGATCGACCGCGTGCACCGCATCGGTCAGGAGGAGCCGGTCACCGCCTGGCGGATCATCGCCGCGCACACGATCGACGCGAAGGTCGCGGAACTCATCGACAGCAAGCAGGGCCTGGCCGCTCGCGCGCTCGACGGCAGCGACCAGGACGTCGCATCGGTCGACTCGGTGCAGCTGAACGCCCTCGTCCACCTGCTCCGCGAGGCGCTGGGGGCCTGACGCCCGATACGTCCGGCCGGATGACCACGGGTCGCCTGGCCGGACGTCGTCGGCGGGTCAGACGCCGAGAGCCGCCTTCACCTGCGCGAGCGACGGGTTCGTCGCGGTCGAGCGGTCGGGGAAGATCACCGTCGGGACCGTCTGGTTGCCGCCGTTCAGCGAGGCGACGAGGTCGGCGGTCCCCGGGACCTGCTCGATGTCGACCTCGGTGAACGGGATGCCGGCTGCGGACAGCTGGTGCTTCAGTCGGGCGCAGTACCCGCACCAGGTCGTGGAGAACATCGTGATGCCGCCATCGGCGGGCAGGTAGTCGTCGGCACTCATCCCAGCAGCCTAACCCCGGTGGACGAGGCACCGACCCTCTGGGCCGGAGGACCACCGGCGCCGGATGAAGCACCGTCGGCGAGACGGTATTGTCGGGGATGACTCCCGGCACCTGAGGTGCCCCGATCCCCATGAGGACTGTTGATATGAGAATTGGTGTGCTCACGAGCGGCGGCGACTGCCCCGGCCTGAACGCGGTCATCCGAGGAGCGGTCCTCAAGGGGACGAAGATCCACAACCAGGAGTTCATCGGCATCCGCGACGGGTGGCGAGGTGTCGTCGAGGGCCTGACGATGCCGCTCGACCGCCACAGTGTGCGCGGTCTCGCCAAGCAGGGTGGCACCATCCTCGGCACGAGCCGGACCAACCCGTTCGAAGGACCCCACGGCGGCCCGGAGAACGTCCAGCACACCATGGACCGGCTCGGCATCGACGCGCTCATCGCCATCGGCGGCGAGGGCACGCTCGCCGCGGCGAAGCGTCTGACCGACGCCGGCCTCAAGATCGTCGGCGTCCCCAAGACGATCGACAACGACCTCGACGCCACCGACTACTCCTTCGGCTTCGACACCGCCGTCGAGATCGCGACCGAGGCCATCGACCGCCTCCGGACGACCGGTGAATCGCACAAGCGGTGCATGGTCATCGAGGTCATGGGCCGGCACGTCGGCTGGATCGCTCTGCACGCCGGTATGGCGGCGGGTGCCCACGCCATTCTCATCCCGGAACAGCCGCAGTCGATCGAGCAGATCTGCGAGTGGGCGGACAGCGTCTACCAGCGCGGTCGCGCCCCGATCATCGTGGTGTCCGAGGGCTTCACGCTCGACACCATGGAGACCGCGCACTCCGAGAAGGGACTCGACGCGTTCAACCGTCCCCGTCTCGGCGGCATCGCCGACGTGCTGGCACCCGAGATCGAGCGCCGGACGGGCATCGAGTCGCGCGCGACCGTGCTCGGCCACCTGCAGCGCGGTGGCGTCCCGAGCGCCTACGACCGCGTGCTCGCCACCCGCCTCGGCATGGCCGCCATCGACTCCGTCATGGCCGGCGATTGGGGCACGATGATCGCCCTCCGAGGCACCGAACTCGTCAACTGCCGCTTCGAAGAGGCGCTCGGCAAGCTGAAGACCGTGCCGCAGGAGCGCTACGACGAAGCGGCGATCCTCTTCGGCTAGACACCCGCCGCACCGACGACGCCCCTGCTCCCGACGGAGCAGGGGCGTCGTCGCTTCGGATCAGGCCGGATCGGTGTCCGTGAGTCCGAGCACGTCGAGCAGCCAGGCGAGCTCCTCGGCGCGCTCACGCCACGCGTTGTACCGACCGCTCACCCCACCGTGCCCGGCGCTCATCTCGATCTTCATCAGTGCCGGCGCTCCGGCGTCCCGCAGGCGGGCCACCCACTTCGCGGGTTCCACGTACAGGACGCGGGTGTCGTTGAGACTCGTCGTCGCGAGGATGCGCGGGTAGCGCTTCTCCGGGTCGACGTTCTCGTAGGGACTGTAGGCCTTCATGTACGCGTAGACCTCGGGGTCGTGGAGCGGATCGCCCCATTCGTCCCATTCGATGACCGTCAGGGGGAGCGACGGGTCGAGGATGCTCGTCAGCGCGTCGACGAACGGAACGCCGGCGAGGATGCCCGCGAAGCGGTCGGGAGCACGGTTCGCCACGGCGCCCATGAGGAGGCCGCCTGCGCTGCCGCCCTCGGCGACGAGCCGGTCAGGCGTCGTCCAGCCCTCGCGGATGAGATGGTCGGCCACGTCGACGAAGTCGCTGAAGCTGTTCTGCTTGTGGAGCTTCTTGCCGTCCTCGTACCAGTGGCGCCCGAGTTCACCGCCGCCGCGCACATGGGCGATCGCGAAGGTCACGCCGCGGTCGAGCATCGACAGTCTCGCGATCGAGAAGGACGGGTCCATGCTGGCCTCGTACGAGCCGTACCCGTAGAGGTGGAGCGGCCCGGGCCCCTCGACACCGACCCGGCGCACGATGGAGATCGGCACCCGGGTCCCGTCCACGGCCGTCGCCCACTCCCGGAACTGCTCGTAATCCGCCGGGTCGTAGTCGCCGAGGACCGGCTGCTGCTTGCGCACGAAGCGTTCGCCGGACCGGAGGTCGAGTTCGAGCACGGTGGACGGCGTCACGAGGGACCCGTATCCGAACCGGAGCATCGGTTGAGCCCATTCACCGTTGCCGTGCCAGCCGACGGTGGACAGCGGTTCGTCGAAGGCGATCTCGTCGATGTCGCCACTCGTCGGGTCGAGCAGGCCGATGCGGGTCAGGCCGTCGCGCCGGTAGGAGACGGTGGTCACGGCCTCGAACGCCTCGACGTCCTCGAGCCGGCGCTCGCTGCTGTGCGCGACGACGACCCGCGCCGTGCCGAGCGGATCCGACAGCGGCACCTCCACGAGCTCGAAGTCCGGCGCGTCCCGGTTGTGCAGGATGAGCAACCGGTCTGCGCCGTCGGCCACCCGGTGTTCGACGCTGTACTCGACGCCGTCGGTCCGCGGCCAGACGATCCGCGCCTCCTCGGACAGTGCGTCGGCGGGGACGAGTCGGGTCTCGCTCGTGACCGAGGAGCCTGCCTCGATCAGGAGCAGCGCGCGGCTGCGGGTGAATCCGGCGCCGACCCAGAACCGCTCGTCGGGCTCGTGGAAGAGGACCGTGTCGTCGTCCTGGGATGTCCCCACCCGGTGCAGGTGCACGGTGTCGGGGCGCCAGCTCTCGTCGACCGTCGTGTAGACGATGGCGGTGCCGTCGGGGGAGAACTCCGCCCCGCCCGCGGTCCCGAGGAGTTCGTCGTCGAGGTCGACGCCACTCGCGAGGTCCCGGACACGGACGGTGTACCGCTCGTCGCCTTCGACGTCGACGCCGTAGAGCAGTCGCGTGCCGTCGTCCGACACGTCGAAGCTGCCGAGGGAGAAGAACTCGTGGCCCTCCGCCTCGACGTTGGCGTCGAGGATGATCTCCTCGCCGGGGGCCGCGCCGCCCTCGGGCAGGGTCGGCGGCGTCCAGTCCTCCGGGTCGGCGACCGGGATGCGGCACTGGATGCCGTACTGGCGGCCTTCGACACTGCGGCCGTAGTACCACCATGCACCGGAACGGGTCGGGACCGAGAGGTCGGTCTCGAGCGTGCGACGCTTGATCTCCTGGAAGATGCGCTCGCGCAGTCCGGCCAGATGCGCCGTCTCCTGTTCGGTGTAGGCGTTCTCCGCCTCCAGGTGCGCGATCACCTCAGGCGACTCCTTCTCGCGGAGCCACTCGTACGGGTCGACCACGGTGTCGCCGTGGTGGGTGCGTTCGGTCGGTCGGGTCTGGGCACGGGGGGCAGAGAGCTTCGCCATGGTCCAACGCTAGTCGAGGCGCGCCCTCCCAGCCCGCTCGGAGCCATCCGAGGG
The DNA here is from genome assembly GCF_001865025.1 of Plantibacter sp. MMLR14_011. Taxonomy (NCBI): domain Bacteria; kingdom Bacillati; phylum Actinomycetota; class Actinomycetes; order Micrococcales; family Microbacteriaceae; genus Plantibacter; species Plantibacter sp. MMLR14_011. The sequence goes on along the minus strand of NZ_MJGW01000072.1, from coordinate 108,413 downwards.
CCGCCGGGTCTAGCGTGGGGTGATGACGACCATCCCAACATTCGCGCTCAACGACGGTTCGAGCGTCCCCGCGATCGGTTTCGGCACGTACCCCCTGCGGGGCCGCGAGGGCACCGACGCCACGCTGTCCGCCATCGACGCGGGCTATCGACTGATCGACACCGCCGTCAACTACCGCAACGAGGACGCCGTCGGCGCAGCGGTCCGCGAGACCGACGTGTCCCGCGACGAACTCGTCGTCGCGACGAAGCTGCCCGGCCGCGACCACGGTTTCGAGGAGACCATCACCTCGTGCCGCGGATCCCTGGCCTCGCTCGGCCTCGACCACATCGACCTGTACCTCATCCACTGGCCGAACCCCTCCGTCGGCCGCTTCGTCGAGTCGTGGAAGGCCATGATCCAGCTGCAGCGCGAGGGCCTCGTCCGCAGCATCGGCGTCTCGAACTTCACCGAGGAGTTCCTGACCCGCCTCGCCGACGAGACGGGTGTGCTGCCGGCCGTCAACCAGGTCGAGTTGCACCCGTACTTCCCCCAGGAGGAACTCCTCGCGTTCCACCGCGAACACGGTGTCCTCACCGAGGCCTGGAGCCCGCTCGGCAAGGCGCAGGCACCGTTCGCCGAGGAGCCCGTCGCAGCGGCCGCCGCGGCGCACGACGTCTCGCCGGCGCAGGTCGTCCTCCGCTGGCACCACCAGCGCGGCGTGCTCCCCATCCCGAAGTCCGCGTCCCCGGAACGCCAGCGCACGAACATCGACGTCTTCGACTTCGCACTCAGCGACACCGAGGTGCAGGCGATCACCGCACTCGGGCGGACGGACGGCAGGCTCTTCGACGGAGACCCCAACACCCACGAGGAGATGTGAGTCCCGGCGGGCGCGTCCGCGCGCCCGCCGGCACCCCTCCTAGACTTGGCCGGGTGAAGCCCAGACGTCATCGCCTGTCCCCGCTCCGTGCCCGCTCGTCGCGGGTGCTCCTCGTCGCCCTCGCCCTGGCGGTCGGTGCACCGCTCATCGCGACCCTCGCGAGCACGCAGCCCGCCGCGGCCGACGCTCGGACCGACGTCTCCGACTTCACCTTCTCGTCCTTCGACGGCGACTACACCCTGAGCCGTGGCGGCGACGGTCAGGCCGAGCTGCGCGCGGTCGAGACCTTCGTCGCGGAGTTCCCCGACTCCGACCAGAACAAGGGCATCATCCGAGCGATCCCCGACGAGTTCGACCGGGCACCACTGCACACGGAGATCGTCTCGGTGACCGACGCCGACGGTGCGCCCGTGGAGTGGGAGACCGACCGCGACGGCGACTTCCTCGAGCTGTCGCTCGGAACGGACGACTACGTGCGCGGCACGCAGAGCTACGTCATCACCTACACGCAGCGCGGCGTCGTCGGCGCCTATCGCGACACACGTTCCGACGAGTTCTACTGGGACGCGCCCGGGACCGGTTGGGACCAGCCGTTCGCCGACGCCAGCATGACGGTGCGGGTCGCCCCCGACATCGCCGATGCCCTCACCGGTGACGGCGCCTGCTACCGCGGGGATCCGGACGACAGCTCGCCGTGCGACCTCTCCCAGGCGGAGGACGCCGATGGCGACGTCTTCACGACCTCCTCCGTCCCGCTGCAGGCCCGCCAGACGCTGACGGTCGCGATCGGGTTCGAACCGGGCACCTTCGTCCAACCGCCCCGCCCCGGCGAGGCACCGGTCTTCTCCATCGTCCCGATCGTCCTCGGCGCGCTGTCGGCCGCGGGGCTCGGAGCACTCCTGTGGATCCGACTGCGCTTCTGGCGTGACCACCCCGGTCGTGGCGTCATCGTGCCGCAGTACTCCGTCCCGAAGCAGATGAACCTCCTGCTGGCGGGCGACCTCGCCGGACGCGCCTCCTCGTCGATGGCAGCCGAGATCGTCAGCCTCGCCGTCCGCGGCAAGCTCCGGATCGTGGACGGACCGGGCAAGAAGGACTACTCCCTGCAGTACCTCGACGACAGCGCGACGGATGAGCAGGAGCGGCGCGTGCTCGCCGCGCTCTTCCCCGACCGGAACCGACCGCGGGAGATGAAGCAGGTCGACCCGGCGCTCGGCAAGGCGGTCACCGCGGAACTCGCGGCCGCCAAGCGGAACGCCCTCGACCTCGGCCTCCGACGCTCGGTCTCCTCCGGGCGGGCGTGGATCATCGTGGGGGCGCTCGCCGTCCTGGGAGTCGCCGGGATCGTCTTCTTCGGGGTCGCCTACTCCCAGCGAGCGGACAACGGCTGGTCGGTCGCCGCGCTCTTCGTGACCGGGATCGCGCTGCTCGCCGGGATCGTGTTGGCCATCGCGCCGAAACCACTCACCGCCACCGGTGCCGATGCGCGGGACGAGTTGCTCGGCCTCCGCGACTACCTCGCGCTGGCGGAGCAGGACCGCTTCCGCATGTTGCAGAGCCCCGACGGTGCCGAACGGGTGGACCTCGGCGACCCCGGCCAGCTCGTCCGGGTCACCGAACGACTCCTGCCCTTCGCCGTGCTCTGGGGCGTGGAGCGCGAGTGGGCGAAGGAGCTGGGCATCCGCTACGAGCAGGCCGGGAGCGCGCCGTCGTGGTACGCCTCGAACACCCCGTTCCAGGCGGCGATGTTCGCGAACGCGTTCTCCGGCTTCTCCGGATCGGCGTCGAGTACGTCGGCGTCCTGGTCCACCAGTGGGGGAGCGAGCTCGTCCGGCGGCTCGACGGGCGGCGGCTTCGCGGGCGGCGGCGGAGGCGGCGGAGGCGGCGGCGGGCGCTGATCGGCGTCGAGTTGACCTCGACCGGGCAGGGTGTAAGGATCGTGTACGGCGGGTGAACCGCCCGTATCCAGCACGTGAATTCCCCCCAAACACCTCGTCGGGGAGCACTGTGTCCGTATTCGCTCCGCCTCGAGAAAGACACCAGTGGAACTCGTTACCCTGACTGTCGTGCTGGTCATCGCACTGGCACTGTTCTTCGACTTCACGAACGGGTTCCACGACACGGCGAACGCCATGGCGACCCCGATCGCCACGGGCGCCCTCAAGCCGAAGACCGCCGTCCTGCTCGCCGCGATCCTCAACCTCGTCGGTGCGTTCCTGTCCACGGAGGTCGCGAAGACCATCTCGGGCGGGCTCATCCGGGAGGGCGAGGGCGGCATCCGGATCGGACCGGAGCTGATCTTCGCCGGACTCATCGGCGCGATCGTCTGGAACATGCTGACCTGGCTCCTCGGTCTGCCGTCGTCCTCCAGTCACGCCCTGTTCGGTGGACTCATCGGCGCGGCGATCGTCGGCGCCGGCTTCGGCTCGATCGACTTCGGTGTGGTCCTCTCCAAGGTCATCCTCCCGGCGCTGATCGCCCCCGTCACGGCCGGCGTGGTCGCCTATTCGGCGACGAAGCTCGCCTACCGGATCACGCGGCGCTACGACGGCAAGCCCGACGGTCGCGACGGGTTCCGATACGCGCAGATCTTCTCCTCGTCCCTCGTCGCCCTCGCGCACGGCACGAACGACGCACAGAAGACCATGGGCGTCATCACCCTCACCTTCATCGCGGTCGGCGTGCAGGCGGTCGGCACCGGCCCCGAACTCTGGGTCATCGTCGTCTGCGCCCTCGCCATCGCGCTCGGCACCTACATGGGCGGCTGGCGCATCATCAAGACCATCGGCACCGGGCTCACCGACGTCAAGCCGGCACAGGGCTTCGCGGCCGAGACGAGCACCGCCGCCACGATCCTCGCCTCGAGCCACCTCGGCTTCGCCCTCTCCACCACCCAGGTCGCCTCCGGGTCCGTCATCGGCTCCGGCCTCGGGCGACGCGGATCGAAGGTCCGCTGGGGGACCGCCGGGCGGATCGCCCTCGGTTGGTTGATGACCCTTCCCGCGGCCGGCATCGTCGGAGCACTCGCCGCCGCCGTCGCCCACCTCGGTCTCGTCGGCATCATCATCGACGCCGTGGTGGGGGTCGGCGTCATCCTCACCATCTTCCTCATCTCGCGCCGGAACCAGGTCGACCACAGCAACGTCGTCAGTGAGGTCGCCGACTCCGGTCGCGCGGTCAAGATCAAGCGCAACCCCAAGCCCAAGAAGGTGAAGAAGTGATCGACTGGGCAGCATTCCTGATCGTCTTCGCGACGTCGCTCGTCGGCGCGACCGCGATCGTCAGCCTGTACTCCCTCGGGCTCCGGCTCCTGACCACCGCCGGGCGCGTGCCCGTGGTGGCGCCGGCCGAGTTCACCGACGCGATCACGGTCATCACGCCGGAGGAGGCCGCGAAGGCGGCGAAGCGCGCTGCGAAGGCCGCTCGGAAGAACCCGTTGACCCCAGCCCAGCAGAACCTGGCCCGCGCCGGTGCCTACGCCTGCTTCGCCCTGTGTGCGGGGGCGGTCCTCTTCGGCATCTACCTGATCGTGCCCTTCTTCCACCAGGGCTGACCCCCTTCGGATTCGCCAGCGCACCGCGCTGACGCGAGCGCGGGCCACCGGTCCGGGCCCGATGCGTGTGGGTGCGCGGGCGCGGTGCGCTGGCGTGAAACGCACCTACCCGGCGTGACCGCTGGTCACACACGTGAGCGCGGGGCTCCAGAGACCCGCGCTCACGCGTACGACCCGCGCTGGCGCCAGCGCACCGCGCTGACGCCCCGCACCGGACGGGTCAGGCGGTCTTCCGCCAGCGACCGATGGTCGTCATCACGTGGTAGATGACGATCGCGGCGATCGTGCCGAGCGCGATCCCGTTGAAGCTGACGTCACCACCCGCCACCCAGGTGAAGTCGGCGATGCCGATGATGAGGGCCGTCGCCGCGGTGAACTGGTTGACGGGCTTCGAGAAGTCGACCTTGTTGTCGAGCCAGATCTTCACGCCGATGATGCCGATGAGTCCGTACAGGGCCGTCGTGACGCCGCCGAGGACGCCCGCCGGGATGGTGTTGATGACCGCACCGACCTTGGGGGAGAGGCCGAGGAGGACCGCGAACAGACCGGCGACCCAGTAGGCCGCCGTGGAGTAGACCCGTGTCGCCGCCATGACGCCGATGTTCTCGCCGTAGGTCGTCGTGCCCGAACCGCCGCCGAAGCCGGCCAGCATCGTCGCCAGGCCGTCGGACAGGAGTGCGCGACCGGTCTGCTTGTTCACGGAGGCGTCGGTCATCTGTGCGACACCCCGGATGTGGCCGACGTTCTCGGCGATGAGGACGAGCACGACGGGGAGGAACGCCGGGAGGACCGCCCAGACCGCCGGGTTCGAGATCGGGTTGTCCGCGAGGTGGAACTCGGGGAGGCCGACCCATGCGGCGTCCGCGATCTTCGAGAAGTCGATCTCCTGGCGGATCGCCGCGACGATGTACCCGACCACGACACCGATGACGATCGACAGACGGCCGAGGATCCCTCGGAACACCACGGTCGACAGGATGACGGCCGCGAGCGTCACGAGGGCGGTGATCGGAGCCGCCACGAAGTTGTTCTTCGCGGCGGGGGCGAGGTTGAACCCGATGAGCGCGACGATGGCACCGGCGACGACCGGCGGCATGAGCGCATCGATCCACCCGGTTCCCGTGACCTGCACGACGACGCCGACGAGCGCCAGGAGGAGGCCCACCGCGAGGATGCCGAAGAGGGCGCTGCCCATGCCCTGGCTTGCGACCGCGGCGGAGATGGGGGCGATGAAGGCGAACGACGAGCCCAGGTAGCTCGGCACGCGGTTCTTGGTGATGACGAGGAACAGGAGGGTGCCGACGCCCGAGAAGAACAGCGTCGTGGTGGGCGGGAACCCGGTCAGCACCGGGACGAGGAACGTGGCACCGAACATCGCGACGACGTGCTGCATGCCGAGGCCGATGGTCCGCGGCCAGGTGAGCCGTTCACCGGGGCCGACGATCGCGTGGGTCGGGACGTGCTTGCCGTCGCCGTGCAGAGTCCAGGGCAGCGCCATGTGAGCTCGATTCCGTGAGGAGGGTGCTGGTTAAGGGGTCCAGCCGATCGTAGCGGCACCCTCGCATCCCGGTCGTCGCGGGGCGGTCCGCCGTGCCGGTACGCTGGTTGCTTCGATGCAGACCCAGGAGGTCCAGTGACCACGACGCCCACCGCTCCGCGCTCGTTCCGAGAGCGTCTCGACGGTTTCTTCGAGATCAGCAAGCGCGGCTCGACCGTCGGAGGTGAGGTGCGCGGCGGCCTCGTGACCTTCGTCGCGATGGCCTACATCGTCATCCTCAACCCGATCATCCTGAGCGGCTCGGCCGACGTCACCGGTGGCGAACTCGGCTTCGCCCAGGTCGCGGCCGTGACCGCGCTGACCGCCGGTGTCATGACGATCCTCTTCGGACTCGTCGCACGCCTGCCGTTCGCCTTCGCCGCGGGTCTCGGCATCAACTCGTTCCTCGCCGTGAGCGTCGTCGGTCAGGTCACCTGGGCCGAGGCGATGGGGCTCGTCGTCATCAACGGTCTGATCATCGTCCTCCTCGCGGCGACCGGCCTCCGCGCCATGATCTTCAACGCGGTGCCCATCCAGCTGAAGATCGCGATCACCGTGGGCATCGGTCTCTTCATCGCGTTCATCGGGTTCGTCGACGCCGGTTTCGTCCGGTCGACGGGCGCCGGTTCGCCGCCGGTCGGCCTCGGGATCGAGGGCTCGGTCGCCACGGTGCCGACCGCCGTCTTCGTGATCTCCCTGCTGCTCACGGGCGTGCTCGTCGCCCGCAAGATCAAGGGGGCGCTGCTCATCGGGATCGTCGCCTCGACGATCATCGCCATCATCGCGGAGGCGATCTTCAAGGTCGGTGCCTCGAACGGCGGCGAGAACGCCGGTGGCTGGAACCTGAGCGTCCCGACCCTGCCCACCCAGGTCGTCGGGGTCCCCGACCTCAGCCTGCTCGGCCAGGTGAGCTTCGGCGGCTTCGAGCGCATCGGTGTCCTCGCCGCGCTCATGCTCGTCTTCACCCTCGTGTTCACGAACTTCTTCGATGCCATGGGCACGATGACCGGGCTCTCGAAGGAGGCCGGTGTGGCGGACGCCAAGGGTGACTTCCCGCGTCTCCGCTCGGCGCTCATCGTCGAGGGTGTCGGCGCGGTGGCAGGTGGCGCGACCTCGTCCTCCTCGTCGACCGTCTTCATCGAATCCGGCGCGGGCATCGGCGAGGGTGCACGGACCGGCCTCGCGAACCTCGTGACCGGCGCCTTGTTCCTGCTCGCCATGTTCTTCACGCCGCTCACGCAGATCGTGCCCTCCGAGGTCGCGGCCGCCGCGCTCGTCATCGTCGGGACGCTCATGATGTCGCAGATCAAGGACATCGTCTGGACCGAGTTCTCGGTCGCGCTCCCGGTGTTCCTGACGGTCGTCGTCATGCCACTGACGTACTCGATCGCCAACGGCATCGGCGCCGGCTTCATCGCCTGGGTCGTGCTCCGCTCCCTGTCCGGGAAGGCACGCGAGATCAGCCCGCTGCTGTGGGTCGTCGCGGCCGGGTTCCTCGTCTTCTTCGCCCGCGGACCCATCGAGCAACTCCTCGGCGTCGCGTCCTGACCGGACCGTCGG
>NZ_MJGW01000072.1:0-100206 GCF_001865025.1 Plantibacter sp. MMLR14_011 | reverse complement strand
CCGTCGGGGGTGCGTCCTAGACTCGTGCCATGACTTCCGACGTCCGATTCGGTCAGTACCCGGCACCCGGCCGGGTCATCGTCCACCTCAGCGATCCGCACCTCCTGGCCGACGGCCGACGCCTCTACGACGCGGTCGACGTGCAGGCCAACCTGGAGCAGGCCCTCCGCCAGATCGAGCGCATGGAGCTCCGGCCCGACGCGATGGTGTTCACGGGCGACCTGGCCGACCTCGGCGAGGCCGACGCGTACCGTCGCCTGCGCGAGCGCGTCGAGCCCGTCGCCGAGCGCCTCGGTACCACGATCGTCTGGCTCATGGGCAATCACGACGAGCGCTCGGTCATGCGGACGGAGCTGCTCGACCTCCCGGCGGGGGAGCAGCCGCTCGACGCCGTCTGGGACTTCGGCGGACTGCGCGTCATCGGTCTCGACTCGACCGTCCCGGGCTGGCATCACGGCGAGCTGGAGGACAGCCAGCTGGAGTGGCTGCAGACGGTCCTGGCCGCCCCGGCGCCCCTCGGCAGCATCCTGGCCATGCACCACCCGCCGGTGCCCTCGAGCATCCCGTTCTTCGACATCCTCGAACTCCGCGACCAACACCGGCTCGAAGCCGTGCTGCGAGGGAGCGACGTCCGGGCCATCCTGGGCGGCCATCTGCACTACTCCACCTCGAGCACCTTCGCGGGCATCCCCGTCCAGGTCGCGAGCGCGAGCTGCTACTCGATGAACCTCTCGCTGCCGTCCGTGGAGGTGAACGGGATGTTCGGCGGTCAGTCGTTCAACCTCGTCCACGTGTACGACGACCGCATCACCCACTCCACGGTGCCGCTCGGTGACTACACCACCGCGGGCACCTTCAGCGCGGCGTTCGTCGACCGCATGGCCGCCCTGAGCCCGGCCGAGCGGCTCGAGGCGTTCTCGCGCAAGCGGTGACCCACGGGAGCTGAACCGCAGGCACGGAACCGTCTCGTGTCCGAGACACCGCAGCGGCATCGGGGATCGCGCCCGGCTACGCTGGAGGGGACATCCACCCACCAGGCAACGGAGCCACGAGTGACGATCAGCACCACCAGCAGCAGCATCCCCACCACCCTTGGAGCAGACGACGACATGGCGGACAGGACGAACAGCGACGAGACCCGGACGGAGTCGGATTCCCTCGGTTCGATGGAGATCCCGGCCGACGCGTACTGGGGCATCCACACGGCACGCGCGCTCGAGAACTTCCCCATCACGAAGCGTCCGATCTCCGTCTACCCCGACCTCGTCGTCGCCATCGCGAGCGTCAAGCAGGCCGCCGCCCGCGCGAACGCCGAGATCGGAGTCCTCGACCCGGCGAAGGCGAACCTCATCGACCGCGCGTGCCAGATCATCATCGACGGTGACTTCCACGAGGAGTTCCTCGTCGGCGTGATCCAGGGCGGTGCGGGCACGTCGACGAACATGAACGCGAACGAGGTGATCACGAACATCGCGCTCGAGCTCGCCGGCCACGCCAAGGGCGAATACCAGTTCCTGCACCCGCTCGACGACACCAACCGGTCGCAGTCCACCAACGACGTCTACCCGACCTCGATCAAGATCGCGCTCGCGTTCTCGCTGCAGTTCCTCCTGACGGAGCTCGGCCTGCTGCGCGACTCGTGCAGTGCCAAGTCCGTGGAGTTCTCCCACGTCCTCAAGGTCGGACGCACGCAGCTGCAGGACGCCGTGCCGATGACCCTCGGGCAGGAGTTCCACGGCTTCGCGACGACGCTCACCGAGGACTACGACCGCCTCCACGAGACCCTCTGGCTGCTCGCCGAGGTGAACCTCGGTGCCACCGCGATCGGGACGGGGATCACCGCCGACCCGCGCTACGCGGAGGCCGTCGTCCGTCACCTCAACCAGATCACGGGCCTCGCGCTCACCACGGCACCCGACCTCATCGAGTCGACGAGCGACGCCGGCGGGTTCATGTCGTTCAGCGGCACCCTGAAGCGGAGCGCCATCAAGCTCTCCAAGATCTGCAACGACCTCCGTCTGCTGTCGAGCGGTCCGCAGGCCGGCCTCGGCGAGATCAACCTGCCGCCACGGCAGGCCGGATCGAGCATCATGCCGGGCAAGGTCAACCCGGTCATCCCGGAGGTCGTGAACCAGGTGGCGTTCAGCGTCGTCGGCGCCGACATGACGGTCACGATGGCGGCCGAGGCCGGGCAGTTGCAGCTCAACGCCTTCGAACCGGTCATCGCCCACTCGCTGCTGCAGAGCATCGTCTGGATGGCGCAGGCGTGCAAGACGCTGCGGGTGAACTGCATCGACGGCATCACGGCGAACGAGGAACGACTCGAGGTGATGGTCGGCGCGTCCGTCGGTGTCATCACCGCCCTGACCCCGTTCATCGGGTACCAGTCGGCTGCGGCGCTCGCGAAGACCGCGCTGCTCACGGGCCGCAACGTCGCGGACCTCGTGGTCGAGGCCAACCTCATGACGCGCGACGAGGTGACGAAGCAGCTCTCGCCCGCGCGGCTCTCGGGGATCGAGGCCGTCACCTCGGCCATCCCGATCATCGATCTGCCGATCCCGGGCGCGGACTCCGACCCGAGTCGCTGACCGACGCGGTGGCAGACAGCGAAGCCGTCCGGACCAGGGTCCGGACGGCTTCGTCGTGTGCTGTGAGGGACGGGCTACCCGGCGGTAACCGTGCAGTGCGTCGTGAGCGAACCGACGCCTTCGACGGACACGGTCACCGTCGCGCCGTCGGTCAGGAAGACCTGCGGGTCGCGCGAGTATCCCGCGCCGCCCGGGCTGCCCGTCGAGATGAGTGTTCCGGGCAGGAGGGTCGCGGAGCCCGTCAAGTGTTCGATGAGCGTCGCGACGCTGCGGACCATGTGGCTGGTCGAGGAGTCCTGGAGCGTCACGCCGTCGAGGACGGTCGAGATGTGGAGGTCCTGCGGGTCGGGGATCTCGTCCGCGGTCACGACCACCGGGCCGGTCGGGGTGAACCCGTCGAAGGACTTGCAGCGCGACCACTGCGCCTCGGAGTACTGGATGTTGCGGGCCGTGATGTCGTTGACGACGGTGTACCCGAACACGTAGCCGAGCGCATCGGCCGCATCGACGTCGCGAGCGGCCCGGCCGATGACGACACCGAGCTCCGCCTCGTAGTCCACCTGCTCGCTGATCGCCGCGGGCCAGCTCGTGGTGCCCTCGTGACCGGTGAGCGAGTTGGCCCATAAGCCGAAGATGGTGGGGGCGTTGTCGGTCTTGAGGTTGAGCTCCTGCGAGTGCGCCGAGTAGTTGAGCCCGACCGCGAGGATCGTCGGCGGACGGAGGACCGCGGACGCGTGCACGAGCCCGTCGAGGGGTTCTCCGCTGACACCGTGGGCGAGCGAGGTCTCGACGAAGCTCCGCACGCGGTCCAGCTCGGCCGGGCCGCGTTCGATGAGCTCCTGGAGGTCGCGCGGGGCGTCCTCGAGGATCTCGTCGAGGAACACCGCCCCGGTGTCGCTGATGACGGCGAGTCGGACCCGCGGCTCTGCGGGGGTACTCGGCTGGTGGTCTGTGGCGACGAAATGGGCGAACTTCACCCGTCTACGGTATCGCAGGCGCATCGGGCGCGGGCGTTGTGGACATACCGGTCCGAGCTGCGGGGGCCCGGACACGACGGAACGGGATGCGAGACGGCTCCTCGGGCGACCGCCCCGGACAGACTCATCGCCCGGTGCTGCGGCACTGCCTGCGAGTCGCCCGGGCGATGAGTTGGTCTGTCCATCCAGCATGCACCCGGGTGCCACGGCCCGCAACCCCAAAGTACCGGGTGCAGCGCCACGACCACCCCACCCGACGTCGGGGCGAGAGCGTCACGCGCTCAGCGAAATCCGCGTGAACCGATCGGGCGGAACTGCTTGGATGGACTCATGACCGATTCAGCACGCACCAAGCCCGAGGTCGACGCCCCCACGGGCCCGGCCCCCACCGAACTCGTCATCGAGGACATCTTCCTCGGCGAGGGCGACGAGGCCCAGGCCTCCTCGACCGTCGACGTCCACTACCTCGGCGTCGGCTACGACTCCGGCGAGGAGTTCGACTCCTCCTGGAGCCGCGGGCAGTCCATCAACTTCCCGCTGCGCAACCTCATCCAGGGCTGGCAGCACGGCATCCCCGGCATGAAGGTCGGCGGCCGTCGCAAGCTCACGGTCCCACCGGAGCTCGCCTACGGCCCGGCCGGCAGTGGCCACCAGCTCTCGGGCCAGACGCTCGTCTTCGTGATCGACCTCCTGGGCGTCAAGTAATCATCCGCAGGTCACCCCTCGTCTCCCTCGACCGACGCGTCGCGGAGGCGAGGGGTGTCGCATGTCTCCCAGACCGAACGAGGACCGCATGACCACCGCAACCCAGTACGTCGACCGCTTGACGGCGACCATTCCAGATTTCCCGACGCCCGGCATCCTGTTCCGCGACCTCACGCCGGTCTTCGCCGACGCCGACGCCTTCCGCGCGATCATCGACGAGCTGGCGTCGCGCTTCGAGGGGCGCTTCGACGCCGTCGCCGGTGTCGAAGCCCGTGGGTTCCTGCTGGCCGCGGCGGTCGCGTACGCGACCCACACGCGACTCGTCCCCATCCGTAAGGCGGGCAAGCTGCCCGGTGAGGTGCTCCGCGAGGACTACGGCCTGGAGTACGGCGCCGCCGCCCTGGAGCTGCGCACCGAGCAGCTGCCGGCCGGGACGCGCGTGCTCATCCTCGACGACGTGCTCGCGACGGGCGGCAGCTGCGGTGCGGCGATCAACCTCATCGAGCGCGCCGGGTACGAGGTGGCAGGGCTCGGACTGGTGCTCGAGCTCGAGGGACTGCCCGGCCGAGCCTCGCTCAGCGGTCGCGACGTCTTCTCGATCGCCACGGCCCCCGCCTAGGCGCTACGGGGTCGGCGTCCGCGCGTCGTAGCGGCGGAAGGCCCCCTGGACGCGGACGAGGGTCCAGACGAGCACGACGACCAGGAGTCCGCCGGCGAGCGCCGGTACCCAGAGCGCGAAGGCCGAAGCCGCGAGACCGATGTAGAGGTCGCCGACGCGGGGTCCGCCGGTCACGACGACGGTGAAGACGCCCTGCAACCGGCCTCGGACGGCATCGGGCACGGCCGCCTGGAGGATCGTCATCCGGAAGATCGAGCTGATGTTGTCGGCTGCTCCGGCGACGGCGAGTGCGATCGCCGCGATCACGATGGCGGGCAGGCTCGCGTCGGCGGCATCGTGCGTCGCCGTTCCGGAGCACGTGACCCACGCGAGGACCGCGCCGAAGGAGGCGATGGCGAGCCCGTAGACGATGATGGCCCGCTCGATGGCGCGGCCCTGACGGTCGATCCGGCCGAGTCGTCCGGAGACGAGGCTCGACAGCAGGGTGCCGACCGCGCCGGCCGCGGTCAGGACCCCGACGGTGATCGCCCCGCCGCCGAGCAACAGGGTGCCGACGGCAGGGTAGAGCACCCGCGGGTTGCCGAACGTCATCGCGACGATGTCGACGATGAACGTCATCCGGACGTTGGGGGCCGTCCGGAGGAAGGTCCAGCCGTCGACCAGGCTCGCGAGGCCCGGAAGTCGACTGACGCCGCCTTCGGGCAGGATCTTCGGCAGCGACGCGATTCCGAGGAAGGCGGCGACGAACAGCACGACGTCGATCGTGTAGGTCCAGCGGAATCCGACGCCGGCCACGAGGACGCCTGCGAGTGCTGGTCCGACCGTCACCATGACCCCCGCGGCGATGCCGGACAACGCCGCGGCGGACGGTAGGAGGCGGGCCGGCAGCAGCCGGGGGAGGATCGCCTGCCGCGTCGTCCCGACGATGGTCGTCGACACGGCGTTGATCGTCGTGAGGAGGTACAGCGGCCAGACCACCTCAGAGCCGCTCCAGGCGAGCACCGCGATGATCGCCGTGGACACCCACGTGACTACGGCGGCCGTCAGGGCGACCGTGCGTCGGTCGAACGCGTCTGCGAGCATGCCGCCGTAGAGCCCGAAGCAGATCATCGGGATGAGGGCGATGACGCCCACGAGCGAGACGGCGAACGTCGACGCGGTGAGGTCGTAGACCTGGAGGCCGACGGCGACGATGGTCATCTGGCCGCCGATCCCGGTGATCGCCCCGCCGATCCACAGGCGGGCGAAGGCGGGACTCTCCCGGAGCGGACTCAGATCGACGAGGAGCCCGCGACGGCCGGATCCGGGTGCAGCGCTCACCGGGGCATCGGGCGACGGGATGTGGCGCGCTCAGACATGCACCTCAGCCTACGCGCGTCGCGGCAGGGCTCCACGGCGAGGGTCATGCGCTCCGGCGAGGGGCAGGGGCTGCCCGGAGTCGGTTGTCAGCGCCCTCGGGCAGGATGGAGACATGCGTCTCTGGTCGATCCATCCCCGGTACTTCGACGCCCAGGCGCTGACGTCGTCCTGGCGTGAAGGGCTGATCGCCCAGCGGGTCCTGCAGGAGCCAGGATCGAGCCTCCGTGCACACCCGCAGCTCCAGCGCTTCCTCGAGGCCGACGAACCGTTGGACGCGATCGCGGCCTATCTCAACGGTGTCGCCGACGAGGCGCAGGAGCGCGACATCGTCTTCGACCGCGCGCGGGTCGTCGCCTCCGGCGTCCTCCGGGACCCCCTCGTCGTGACCGACGGTCAGCTCGACTACGAATGGGGCAACCTGCGGCGGCACCTGCTCGGACGCAGCCCGGACGTCGCGTCCCGGTGGGCGAAGGTCTGGCGACCGCAGCCGCACCCGGTGTTCGTCGTCGTCGGCGGTGGCGTCGCCTCGTGGGAACTCGCCTGATCGCCTGAAGGCTCAGGGGCCGGCCGAGATCGGTCAGGACCGAGCTGCTCGACGGCTGCCGCCCGACCCACTACCGTTGCCGCATGGGCAGACACGCTGATGTGGGAGCCGCGCCGCTCTCGGCGACCGGCACGGTGGTGCGGCTGCGGCCGGACCTCGAGGAGGCGATCGACGACGCCGGTCGATTGTCGTTCTTCCGCGGCCTGCCGAACAGCGCACAGCGGGAACTCGCGACGTGGGTGGAGCGAGCCGACGACGCGCACCGGGATGCACGGATCGAAGCGGTCATCGAGTTGCTCGCCCAGCGGGCCGTGGAGCTCCGGACGGCCGCTCCGGCGCGAACCGCGGGTGGTCAGCGGCGCTGACGGACGCATGGTGCCGCGACCGGGCGTCGGCAGGGCTCAGAACCCGAAGTCGCCGCCGCCACCGAAGTCGCCGCCGCCTCCGAAGTCCCCGAATCCACCGTCACCCCAGCCACCGCCGTCGGCGGACGTGTCGGCTGCGGAGGCGTCGGTCGTCCCGCCGTCTCCTGCCCCGGCCTCGGCACCACCCTGATCGGCGCCGGCATCGGCTGCTGCATCGGTTCCGACGGTGTCCGGAATGAACGCCTGCGCGATGGCCGAACCGACCACGACCCCGGCGATGGTGCCGAGCATCGAGCTGGCCAGCATCCCCCCGAAGCCCATCCCGCCGCCCTGCGGACCGAGGTTCCGCTCGAGGGTCCCGGGCTGCCGCACTTCGGCCCGGGTGGCCGAACGCGCGAGGGCCTTGGGGGAGTCGTCGGCCGGTGCCTCACCGGTCGGAGCGCCCTCCGACAGCTGTCGGTACAGGATGCCTCGCTGCTCGGGGGTGAGCTTCGTGAAGGCCTCTTCGTGGACCTGTTCGATGGTCTCCGGCGGCGCGGTCCGCAGGAGGTAGCGGTACCGTTCGACGGCGATCTCGTCCTCCGTCCGCGCACTGGTCGGGGCGGGGCTCCCACCACCCGTCGCCTGGACAGGTCCATCGGACTCAGGGCGTCCGAGCAGTCGATCGAGGAATCCCATGCTGTGCTCCTTCAGGGTCGCGGGCATCCAGCGTACGCGTCAGGTGTGGCATCCGGCTTGGATCGCCCTGGGAATCCACTGCGGTGGCCGAGGCGGAATATGTCGCGCCGTCCGAGCGCTGCACCCTGATGCGTCTGTCGCCGTTCGGCAGCGCGACGAAAGGTGACCATGCGACTCTCGATACTGGATCTCATCCCCGTCCGCACCGACCAGGACACCGCGGCTGCCCTTGCAGCGACGATCGCCCTGGCGAAGCGCGCCGACGAGCTGGGGTACCACCGGTATTGGGTGGCCGAGCACCACAACATGCCGTCCGTCGCATCGACGAACCCCGCGGTCGTCATCGGCATCCTGGCCGCCGCCACGCAGCGGATCCGGGTCGGCTCCGGCGGCGTGATGCTCCCGAACCACGCTCCGCTCGTCGTCGCCGAGCAGTTCGCGCTCCTCGAGGCCTCCGCGCCCGGCCGCATCGATCTCGGCCTCGGCCGGGCACCGGGCAGCGACCCGGTCATCTCCGCCGTGCTCCGCCAGTCCGGCAACACGAGCGACGTCGACCGGTTCCCGAACAACGTGCAGGACATCGTCGCCCTCCTCGGGGTCGACGGCGCGAGCGTGCGGATGACCTCCGGCGAGGAGTACGCCCTGCGGGGAACGCCGAAGGCCGGCAGCGTGCCGGACGTGTGGTTGCTCGGATCGAGCGACTACTCGGCGGCGCTCGCCGCGGCACTCGGACTGCCCTACGTCTTCGCGCACCACTTCTCCGGCCAGGGGACGGCGCGGGCCCTCGAGCTCTACCGGTCCAGTTTCCAGCCGTCCGCACATCTCGACGCGCCGCGCACCTTCCTGACCGCGAACGCCGTGGTCGCCGACACGGCCGCCGAGGCGGAAGCGTTGGCGCTCCCCAACCTGCAGCAGATGGCGAGACTGCGCTCCGGCAAGCCGCTCGGACCCATCGCGACCGTCGAAGAGGCTGCCGCCACCGAGCAGAGCGATCTCGAGCTCGGCTTCGTCGAGCAGATGCGCGCTGCCTGGATCATCGGCGACGCCGACCAGGCTGCGGCGGAGCTGCAGGGTCTCGCCGACCGCTTCGGTGTCGACGAGGTCATGGTGTCGCCCGTCGGGTCGGCACGGGAGGGCACGCCGTCGAACTCGGCGCCCGCGCGTGAGCGGACGATCGAACTGCTGGCGGAGCGCTTCCCGCAGCACTGACGCCGTCGGGATCATGCGACCGGCGAGGAATCGTCAGTCCCGTGGTGGCTGGACGGCGCGCACCCGTTCGACGAGTTCCTGCCAGGGACCGGTGAGCTGCTGCTCGCCGAGGGTGGCCTCCTTGGGGGCGCATCGGATGCGGTAGACGTACCGATCCGGGACCGGTGGTCCTTGTGGGGTGTCGTCCCACGGGAGGCGGTCGAGCAGGACAATCCATCGGTCGACGTCGGGCTGCTCGTCGACGACGACCTCCCACCGTCGGGTGAGACCGGCGACACCGCCGCTCCTCGTCACCGTGACCTTCATGCCGCGATGCTACTCCGCGAGCCCGGGCGCTGCCACGACGCTCAGGCGGACGGCTCGATACCGACGAGTGCCCACGCCTGCCCGACCGCGATGTGCTCCTCCGAGTCCACACCGAACCTGGCGGAGGCCGCCGCGATCGTCGCCGCGGCGAAGGTCGCGAAGTCGGCGCGCTCCGACAGACCGCCGACGAGGGCGTCGTACCAGATGAGCCCCGCGCGCTCCCAGGCATTGCCGCCGAGGGCGACGGCGAGCGTCGCGAACGCCCGGTTGGGGATGCCGGAGTTGAGGTGGACGCCTCCGTTGTCGTCGGTCGTCTCGATGTAGTCGTCGAAGTGCGCCGGCTGCGGGTCCTTGCCGAGGACGTCGTCGTCGTAGGCCGTGCCCGGGGCGAGCATGGAACGCAGAGCGTTGCCCTCGACCTCGTCCGTGAAGAGGCCTTCGCCGATGAGCCAGGACGCCGATGCCGCGTCCTCGCCGCGCGCGTGTTGTTCGACGAGGGCGCCGAAGACATCGGACACGTGTTCGTTGAGCGCTCCGGGCTGCCCCTCGTAGACGAGGTTCGCCGTGTACTGCGTCACCCCGTGGGCCAGCTCGTGGCCGATGACGCTGAGGGAGCTTGTGAAGCTGCGGAAGACCTCCCCGTCGCCATCGCCGAAGACCATCTGCTCGCCGTTCCAGAACGCGTTGTCGTAGTCGTCGCCGTAGTGCACCGTGGCGAGCAGGGGCAGCCCGCGGCCGTCGATGGAGTCGCGTGCGAAGGCTTCGGCGAAGAGGGCGTGGGTGTCGCCGAGGCCGTCGTAGGCGGCGGAGACCGCAGTGTCGGCGGTGGCGGGCGCGCCTTCCGAGCGGACGAGCGTGCCCGGGAGGGTCTCGGTCCCCTCGGCGTCGTGGATGCTGCGCTCCGGGGTGCCGACCGGACGCTTGCCGGCCGTCGCGCCGCGTACGGGATCGGCGGCCCGCTCCGACCCGGGCTCGGGGAAGCGGTATGGTCGCGTGGCGAGCAGCGAGTACCGCGCGGCACTGGCGGCGCGAGCGAGCTGCGGAGCGTCGAGTCCGGCGATGCGCTCGAGCAACCAGGGCGGGACGATGCCGCACACGTGTCGAGAGGCGGGTGTCGGCGTGCTGGACGAAGGGTTCGGTGAGCCGTTCATGCGGTGATCCTGCCATAGCCCGCCGACACGGCGTCCGGCTCGCGCGGCGCGCTGTGGACAGGATGCCGAACGGGCCGGGAATAGCGCGGGTGTGAACGCCGTTGTCCTTGATATCCATGCAAATGCATGAAAGAACGAGTGGGAGCGCATGATGCAATTCGGAATCTTCACGGTGGGGGATGTCACCACCGACCCGACCACCGGGATCACGCCCACCGAGCACGAGCGCATCGAGGCGATGGTCGCGATCGCCGTGAAGGCGGAGGAGGTCGGTCTCGACGTCTTCGCGACCGGCGAGCACCACAACCCGCCCTTCGTCCCGTCGAGTCCCACGACCATGCTCGGCTACATCGCTGCGAAGACCACGGACCTCATCCTCTCGACGAGCACGACGCTCATCACCACGAACGACCCGGTGAAGATCGCCGAGGACTACGCCATGCTGCAGCACCTGGCCGGCGGCCGGGTTGACCTCATCATGGGCCGTGGCAACACGGGGCCCGTCTACCCCTGGTTCGGCAAGGACATCCGCGAGGGCATCAACCTCGCCATCGAGAACTACGCGTTGCTCCACCGCCTGTGGCGAGAGGACTACGTCGACTGGCAGGGCCAGTTCCGCACCCCGCTGCAGGGCTTCCAGTCCACACCGCGACCGCTCGACGGCGTGCCGCCCTTCGTGTGGCACGGCTCCATCCGGAGCCCCGAGATCGCCGAGCAGGCGGCCTACTACGGCGACGGCTTCTTCGCGAACAACATCTTCTGGCCGAAGGAGCACTACATGCGCCTCATCCAGCTGTACCGTCAGCGGTTCGAGCACTACGGACACGGCACGGCCGCGCAGGCGATCGTCGGACTCGGCGGTCAGGCGTTCATGGCGAAGAACTCGCAGGACGCCGTCGCCCAGTTCCGGCCGTACTTCGACAACGCCCCGGTCTACGGTCACGGGCCGACGCTCGAGGACTTCACCGAGCAGACGCCGCTCACCGTCGGCAGCCCGCAGCAGGTCATCGACCGGTACGCCGGGATGCGCGAACACTTCGGCGACTACCAGCGTCAGCTGTTCCTCATGGATCACGCCGGGCTCCCGCTCGCGACGGTGCTCGACCAGCTCGAGATCCTCGGCGGCGAGGTCGTGCCGGTGCTGCGCAAGGAGTTCGCGAAGGACCGTCCGGCCGACGTCCCGGAGGCGCCGACGCACGCGTCGATGGTCGCAGCCGCTGAGGCGGAACTCGCTTCGCGCTCCGGTGCGGTCGAGACGAGCCGGGTCGCATCCGGTTCGGCGTTCGGCGCGGCGGCGGTCGGGGCGACCCGATGACCGCGAAGCGCACGCTCGCCGTCGTGTCGGCGGGTCTCAGCCAGCCGTCGTCGACGCGCCTCCTCGCCGACCGCCTCCGCGACGCCACCGTGGCGCACCTCGAGCAGGACGGCTATGACGTCGAGACGACGTCGATCGAGCTGCGCGACCTGGCTCGGGACATCACGAACAAGCTGCTGACCGGGTTCCCCAGTCCACGGTTGTCCGAGGCGATCGAAGCCATGACCGGCGCAGACGGCGTCATCGCCGTGACGCCGATCTTCTCCTCCAGCTACTCCGGCTTGTTCAAGTCGTTCTTCGATGTGGTGGAGCCGACCGCTCTGACCGGGGTGCCCATCGTCCTCGGTGCGACGGGTGGGTCGGCCAGACACTCGCTCGCCCTCGAATACGCCGTGCGTCCCCTGTTCGCCTACCTGCGGGCGGTGACCGTGCCGACCGCCGTGTTCGCGGCCTCCGAGGACTGGGGGACGGGCGACGCGCAGGTCGGCGCACTACCGGCGCGGATCGACCGTGCGGCCGGTGAGTTGAGTGCCCTTGTGGCGGCCTCGGACCGTTCCGGGCGCCTGGAGGACCCGTTCGAGCTCGACCGCCCGTTCTCCGAGCTGCTCGGTGGTCTCGGGGCCTGATCGGACGACTCCGCCCGACCGCCCCGATGTGGGCGGGGACCGCCGGGTGCGGTCCCCGCCTCCGTCGTTCCCAGGCTCGGCGCCCCGGACTTTGGGATACTGGTGGCGTGCGTCGCCGTCCGGCGTCGCCGGAGGGAGTGGTGGCCAGGTGATCCCCGGAGTGCGTCGACTCGGTCCGCTGCTGCAGCGTGCCGCTCGTGCCGCGGCGCTCGCCGTGGTGGCGGTGTCGCTCGGCGCCGGATCCGTCGTCCTGCCGCTCGCCGCATCCGCTCCCGCGTCGGCCGCCGGCACCGGCACGATCGAGAGCCCGACCGACGGCGACACCGTCTACCGCGTCGACTACACCCTGGACGGCGAGCAGGTGAGCGGATTCGACGTCACCGGCACCGCCGACGCGGGTGCCGACGTCGTGCTGTCCTACTGGCGCTCGATCGACCTCTACGACTCGGCGAAGGCCTGCTTCAGCAGCTCGACGGCAGACGACGCCTCGTGCGACCTGCAGTCCACCGGCGGGACGGGGGCGACCGAATTCCGCTTCGACGGGCAGCCGATCGAGATCGGCAGCGACGGCGGATGGTCCACCAGGATCAACATGACCCAGTGGCTTCGCGGAGCGGACGCGGGGGAGTACGACATCACCCTCGCCCTCGTGTCGACGAACGCCGACGGCGGGGCCACGCTCGGCGACCCGGTCCGGCTCGTCTACGATTCCACGACGACGGCCGAGGCGGCGGAGGCCGCGGCCGAGCCTGCGCCGAGCGCCGGTGCCGGACCTCCGCTCTGGGTTTGGCTACTCCTCGCCTTCCTGGTTCTGGACCTCATCGCGCTCGCCCTCATCCTCGTGCTGCGTCGTCGGCGCCGGGTCGCAGCCACCGAGGCGGAGGAGCGGGCGAACGCGAAGCGGCGCTCGACGCACCGCGAACCTCCCTCGCTCTGAACCTGCTAGAATCACAAGGTTGCCGTCGAACGGCCGCGGATCAAGAGAGCCCACGCATCAGGCGACGGGCACCGCGCAACGAACAGAGAGGGGATCACCACTATGGCGCTTGAAGGAGACCGTAAGAAGGCGATCATCGAAGAGTACGCAACCCACCCAGGTGACACCGGATCCCCCGAGGTCCAGGTGGCGGTCATGACCCGCCGCATCAAGGACCTCACCGAGCACCTCAAGGAGCACAAGCACGACCACCACTCGCGTCGTGGTCTGCTGCTCCTGGTCGGACAGCGTCGCCGCCTCCTCGGCTACCTCCAGGCCGTCGACATCGAGCGCTACCGCTCGCTGATCGAGCGCCTCGGACTCCGCCGCTAGGCAAGCAGCTCTGAACCCTCCGGCGACTCACCGGACCCACGGTCCCTGAGCCTGTCGAAGGGCGCTGACACCGCGAGCTTCTTCGTGACGGGCCGTCATCCATTCGGATGACGGCCCGTTCGTGTTCTACCGGGAACCCCACAGCTGCAGAAAAACTCGTCCGTGACTCGACCAGGGGGCCCGCATCTGGCAAGGTCGAGAGTCGGCTTCGCGCGAGGCCACGAAGTACCGCACCACGGCAAGGAGCACCATGAGCATCTGGCGGACGAAGAGCATCGAGGACTCCCTCGCGGATTCCAGCGTCGAAGGGCGCAGCCTGAAGCGCACGCTCGGCACCTGGGACCTCATGATCATGGGTGTCGCGGTCGCGGTCGGCGCCGGCATCTTCTCCGTGGGAGCCAAAGCTGCGGGCAACTACGCGGGCCCGTCCGTGTCGCTCGCCTTCATCCTCGCGGCCGTCACCTGTGCCCTCGCCATCATGTGCTACGCGGAGTTCGCCTCCACGGTGCCCGTCGCCGGCTCCGCCTACACCTTCACCTACGCCACCCTCGGTGAGCTCCTCGCGTGGATCATCGGATGGGACCTCATCCTGGAGATGCTCACGGCGGCCGCCGTCATCGCCAAGTACTGGGGCATCTACCTCAGCAACGTCTTCCTGCTCTGGGGCTGGGACGTGCCGAGCGAGCTCGACGTCTTCGGGCTCAAGGTCAGCTGGGGCGCGTTCGTCATCGTCGCGATCTTCACCACCCTGCTCGTCCTCGGGACGAAGCTGTCCTCGCGTGTCGCGAGTGTCTTCACGATCATCAAGGTCGCGATCGTCATCTTCGTCATCGTCGTCGGCGCCTTCTTCGTCAAGGCGGCGAACTACACGCCGTTCATCCCCGACGAGGTCCCGACGAAGGGTGGGGCGTCCGACGCCTGGTCGCAGTCGCTGTTCTCCTTCATGACGGGGGCCGCGCCCGCGCAGTACGGCGTCTTCGGTCTGCTCGCCGGTGCCTCACTCGTCTTCTTCGCCTTCATCGGGTTCGACGTCGTCGCAACGAGCGCGGAGGAGGTCAAGAACCCGCAGCGCAACCTGCCGCGCGGCATCTTCGGTGGCCTCGCCATCGTGACCGTCCTCTACGTCGGCGTGAGCCTCGTCCTCACCGGCATGGTGCCGTACACGACCCTCGCCGAGGCTGAGGACCCCTCGCTCGCGACGGCGTTCATCGCGGTCGGCGCGGACTGGGCCGCGCAGGTGATCTCGATCGGCATCCTCGCCGGCCTGACGACCGTCATCATGGTGCTCCTGCTCGGCCTGGCCCGCGTGGTCTTCGCCATGAGCCGCGACGGCCTGCTCCCGCGCTCACTCAGTGTCACCTCCGAGAAGCGCAAGACACCTGTGCGGGTGCAGCTCATCGTCGGCGCGCTCGTCGCGCTGATCGCCGGCCTGACCGACGTGGGCATCCTCGAGGAGATGATCAACATCGGCACGCTCTCCGCGTTCGTGCTCGTCAGCATCGCCGTGATCGTGCTGCGGAAGAAGTACCCGAAGCTGCCGCGCGCGTTCCGCGTCCCGTGGTCGCCGTTCCTCCCGATCCTCTCAGCGGTGCTCTGCGTCTGGCTCATGCTCAACCTGACGACGCTCACCTGGGTGCGGTTCCTCGTCTGGCTGGCGCTCGGCTTCATCATCTACTTCGCCTACAGCCGCCGTCACTCCATCGTCGGCAAGAAAGCGCGGGGCGAGCTCGTCGAGTGAGGCCCGTGTCCGTCGCCGTCGTGCGGACAGGGCGGCGCTGATCCGGTCGACGGCCACGCCCAGGCCGACCGCGACGACGATCGACACGGCGGTCGCGAGTACCGGCTGATCCGGGAGGAACCGGCCGACGACGGCTCCGACGCCCACGTTCCACAGTGCCCAGGCGAGCCCTGCGAGGACGGTGATCGGGAGGTACCGACGTGGGCGGAGGCCACTCGCACCGGCGACGAGGTTGACCGCGATGCGCGCGAACGGGATGTAGCGCGCGGTGAGGATGGCTGCAGCGGCGCGGCGCTCGAGCGCGACGCCCGCACGTCCGATCGCGGCCGCGACCCGCGGGCGCCGCATCCAGGCGAACCGTGTGGTCCCGATCCGCCGACCGAGGAGGTAGCAGGACACGTCGCCGGTCACGGCGCCCGCCCAGGCCACGCCGATGAGGAGGGCGAGGTCCGGCGAGCCGCTCGACGCCGAGATCGCTCCGAGCGCCGTCACCGCGGTCTCGCTCGGCAGGACGACCAGGAAGGCGTCGGCGACCGTCAGCAGGTACAGCGCAGGGAACACCCAGCCCGACGCGGCGATCTCGAGCAACCACGCCGTGATCGCCGTCTGCAGCTCATCGACCCATGCCATGCCCGTGATTCTCGCTCGGCCGGGTGAACGGCGCGTGACGTCCGCTGCGGCCAGGGTGGTCCTCGCCCGGGAAGCGTGTGAGCATGGAGGTCGGCGGAAGCCGGCGGAGGAGGCATCATGGCGAGGTTCGTGCGGTTCGACCGGTTCGGTGGCCCCGAGGTGTTCCACCTCGTCGAGGGCGACATCCCGGTGCCCGGCCACGACGAGGTCCGAGTCCGTGTCCTCGTCGCAGGGCTCAACCCCGTCGACCACAAGCTCGCGTCATCACCCGAAGCGCTCGCCTCCTTCGGACGGGACGTGCCGAGCGGGAACGGCAACGACTTCGCCGGGGTGGTGGACGGCGTGGGGAGCGGTGTCCAGGGATTCGCGACGGGCGACCACGTGTACGGCGGACACCGGTTCCACGCGCAGGCGGACTTCCTCATCGCTCCGGCCGGCATCCTCCACCACGTGCCGGACGGGCTCACCATCGAGCAGGCCGGCGCCCTCGACATCGCGGGACGCGCGGCGATCGCATCGGTGGCCGCCGTCGGCGTCCAGCAGTCGGACACGGTGCTCGTGAGTGCTGCGGCCGGCGGGGTCGGCGTGCTCGCGGCGCAGCTCGCCAGGCGGACGGGCGCGGTCGTGCTCGGCACCGCCGGTGCGGCCAACCAGGAGTTCCTCCGCGGTCTCGGCATCATCCCCGTCCAGTACGGCGACGGCCTGCGCGAGCGTGTCCTCGAGGCGGCCCCCGGCGGGATCACCGCCGTCATCGACACGCACGGCCGGCCGACCCTCGAGCTGGCGCGCGATCTCGGCGTCGCGCCGGAGCGGGTCAACACGATCGCGGACCGACCGTTCGCCGCCGAGCACGGCTTCCGCGGCGTCGGCGGACAGGACGCGACGCTCGACGAGCTGGCAGCGCTCGGCGAGTCGATCGCGCGGGGTGAGATCGTCCTCCCGATCGACAGCGTGTGGCCCATCGAGCGGGTCGTCGACGCCTACCGCCACCTCATCGACGGTCACGTCCGCGGGAAGGTCGTCCTCGTCACCTCGTGACGTCGCGGCGCGATCCGGTCGGGTCGCTCCGAGGGGGCTCCGGGTCGAAGGCCCGCTTGCGACTGAAGATGAACGCCGCGCGGGGTTCGATGAGCGGTCTCGTGATGCGGCGCACGGGTCCGCTGGAGAGCACGATGACGATCAGGACCGACAGCACCAGCAGGCCGACGAGCACGAGGTCCGGGTTGCCCGTGTCGGTGAGGACGCCCGATTCTCGCAGGGGATAGAGCACGAAGGAGTGCAGCAGGTAGACGTACATCGTCGACTGTCCGTACCGGGTGATCCAGGACTGGCCGCGGGGGACGAGCACGAAGAACGCCGCGGTGAGGACGACGGCCAGCAGGATGGCCGCGAGTCGCACCAGGCCGCCCGTCCCGTCCTCGTTCCCGAGCGCGGTGTACCCCCGGTCGTAGAAGAACCAGTAGCGCAGGTCGATGCGGCGCCACAGGTCGATCCCGAGGACGAGGACGACCGCCCACGCGATGAGGACGACGGCGGCGGCGATCCGGATCCACCAGGCCCTCGTACGGACGAGACGCCAGCGGTCCACGAGCCGCCACCGGTTGATCTGCCACCCGAGCACGAAGAACGGCAGGATCCCGAGCGCGCGCGAGAGCGAGAACGTGCTGTCGACGTTGTCGAGGTAGCCGACGCCGATCGAGATCACCACGCTCCAGAGCAATGGCCAGCGCAGGAGGGCGAGATAGGGCAGGACGAGGCGGAAGATGCCGAGCGCGAGGAGGAACCAGAGGGTCCACGACGGTTGGGTCGGGTTGAACGCGCGTTTGCCCTCGACGAGGAACTGCACGAGGGACCAGATCCCCTCCATGATCAGGTAGGGCACGAGGATGTCCGTGATCACCCGACGCATCTGTCGTCGTCCGGGAGGGGCCGACTTCGAGAAGTACCCGCTGATGATCGCGAACGCCGGCATGTGGAAGGCGTAGAGGAACAGGTACACGACGAGCGCGGGGTCGGACTCGGAGGTCAGACGCTGGATCGCGTGGCCCATGACCACGAGCGTGATGCACGCGAAACGGGCGTTGTCCCAGAACGGGACGCGCTGCTTCGGGCGAGCGGCTGCCGGCGCGGGATGCGTCAACGTCACCTCCTGGGGTCCGCACCAGCGTAGCCCGGGGCGGCCCGCGCGACGACGGGGCCCGGGCACCCGGCTCAGGATGGCGTAGCGTTGGATGGTTGCACGAGAGCGGAGGACCGGATGGCTGAACGCGGTCTGAAGACCTCGCTGATCAGCTTCGCGCCATCGCCCAAGCGCTGGCCGGCCGCCCTCACTGCCGCGATAGCGATGGCCGTGCCGGTCGCGGTCGCGACGTTCTTCGGACTCACGCCGCTCGGCCTGCTCACCGGCCTCGGGGCGTTCACCGCGCTCTACTGCGCGCCGCTCAGCCGCCGGGACCGTCTGCGGGTGCTGCCGCTCATCGGAGCAGGGCTCGTCACGGCCGCGGCGCTGGGTGTCACGATGTCGGGTTCTCGGCCGCTGACCGCGGCCGGTCTCATCGTCGTCGGGTCGGTGGTGATCTGGCTGGTGCAGGGCATCGTCCTCGGCCCTCCGGGCGCGCTGTTCTTCATCCTCGTGTTCGGCATCGCCGGCCACCTGACCGCGCCCGTCCCGATCGGCGGCGCCGGGCTCGACGGCGGACTGGTCATCCTGCTCGTGGCGGCCGGTTCCGCCTTCGCCTTCCTGGTGGTCGTCGCGCCGTTGCTCGTACCGGCGGTCCGCCGCGGCGCGGGGAAGCCGACGCCGATGCGCGTGCTGTTCCCCGAGTACCGGCTGAGCGCGACCGACCGCCGGATCGCGACACGCCTCACCGTCGCGCTCGCGATCAGCGCGGTCCTCGGAGCGGTCCTCGGCCTCGGTCACGGGTACTGGATCGCCGGGTCCGCCGTCGCGATCCTCAGCGTCGGGCACTCGCGCACCCTGAGCGCGACACGCGGCGTGCACCGCGTGCTCGGGACGGTCGTCGGCGCCGGGATCTTCCTCGCCGTGGCCTCGCTCCAGCCGCACGGCTACGTCCTCGCCCTCGTGCTGGCCGCCCTGCAGTTCACGATCGAGCTCGTCGTCATCCGGCACTACGCGTTGGCGCTCGTCTTCATCACACCGCTCGTGCTCATCATCAGCACGTCCTCGTCGAAGCAGCCGGTGCTCGCGATCGTGGGGGAGCGTGTGCTCGACACCCTCCTCGGAGCGGCCGTCGCGATGCTCCTCCTGCTCGTGTCCTGGGGACGCGATCGCCGCCGCGCGGCGTCTCCGGCCGCTCCCGGCACCCCGCCCATCACCTGAGGATCCGTGTCGTTCCGGGGATCGCCGAACCCCCCTCTGCTAGGCTGGCCGACGGCGGACCGTGATGGTCCGCTCCGCGCACAGCCAGCCGACAGGAAGCTGGTCCTCGGTGGTGTATCCCTCGCGATCCGCGGGTGGTGTTCTACTGGTGGCCAGCCAAGTCCCGGAAGACCGGGCGGCTTGAGCAAGTACTGCGGCTGTGTTGCGCGCTGCATCATGCACGACCGCGCTCGACGGCGCGTCCATTCGGGACGCGCGGCCCGTCACTCGACGGGAGCGCACACGTACGAAGGAGAGACCTGTGGAAGGTCCAGAAATCAAGTTCGCCGAGGCCGTTCTCGACAACGGCAAGTTCGGCAAGCGCACGGTCCGGTTCGAAGCCGGCCGCCTCGCGCAGCAGGCCCAGGGCGCGATCGCCGCGTACCTCGACGAGGAGACCATGCTCCTCTCGGCCACCTCGGCCGGAAAGCACCCGAAGGACAACTTCGACTTCTTCCCCCTCACGGTGGACGTCGAGGAGCGCTCCTACGCCGCCGGCAAGATCCCCGGTTCGTTCTTCCGTCGCGAGGGCCGCCCCTCGACCGAGGCGATCCTCGTCTGCCGCCTCATCGACCGGCCGCTGCGCCCGTCGTTCGTCACCGGCCTCCGCAACGAGGTCCAGATCGTCATCACCGTCCTCTCGATCGCTCCGGGTGAGTTCTACGACGCCCTCGCGATCAACGCGGCGTCGATGTCCACCCAGATCTCGGGTCTGCCGTTCTCCGGTCCGATCGGCGCCGTCCGTCTCGCGCTGATCCCCGGCCAGGCCGGCGAGGCCGACCAGTGGGTCGCCTTCCCGAAGGTCGATCAGCTCGAGGAGGCCGTCTTCGACATCATCGTCGCCGGTCGCATCGTGACCGACGCCAACGGCAACGAAGACGTCGCGATCATGATGGTCGAGGCCGAGGCCACCGAGAACAGCTGGAACCTCATCAAGGGCGGCGCCACGAAGCCCGACGAGGCGGTCGTCGCGGCCGGTCTCGAGGCCTCCAAGCCGTTCCTCAAGCAGCTCGTCAAGGCGCAGAGCGAACTCGCCGCTCAGGCGGCCAAGGAGATCGCGGCCTACCCCGTGTTCCTCCCGTACACGCAGGAGAGCTACGACACCGTCGCCGGTCTCGCGCACGACGAACTGGTGAACGTCTACCAGATCGCCGACAAGATCGAGCGCCAGAACGCCGACGACGCCCTCAAGGACCGCGTCAAGGCGGAGATCACTGAGCGCGTCGAGGCCGGTTCGCTCGACGCCGAGGTGCTCACGCAGTTCTCGGCGGCGTACAAGTCCGTCTCGAAGGTCGTCATGCGCGGCCGCGTCCTCCGCGAGGGCATCCGCATCGACGGCCGTGGCCTGACCGACATCCGTCCGCTCGACGCCGAGGTGCAGGTCATCCCGCGCGTCCACGGTTCCGCGATCTTCCAGCGCGGCGAGACCCAGATCCTGGGTGTCACCACGCTGAACATGCTCAAGATGGAGCAGCAGATCGACTCGCTGTCGCCCGTCACGAAGAAGCGCTACCTGCACCACTACAACTTCCCGCCCTACTCGACCGGTGAGACCGGCCGGGTCGGTTCGCCGAAGCGTCGCGAGATCGGGCACGGCTTCCTCGCCGAGCGCGCCCTCGTGCCGGTGCTGCCGAGCCGCGAGGAGTTCCCCTACGCGATCCGTCAGGTCTCCGAGGCCCTCGGGTCCAACGGTTCGACCTCGATGGGTTCCGTCTGCGCCTCGACCCTGTCGCTGCTGAACGCCGGTGTGCCGCTCCGCGCACCCGTCGCCGGTATCGCCATGGGCCTCATCTCCGACGTCGTCGACGGTGAGACCCGCTACGCGGCGCTCACCGACATCCTCGGCGCCGAAGACGCCCTGGGCGACATGGACTTCAAGGTCGCCGGTACCTCCGAGTTCGTCACGGCAATCCAGCTCGACACGAAGCTCGACGGCATCCCGACCTCGGTCCTGACCGGTGCGCTCCAGCAGGCCAAGGACGCCCGCACGACGATCCTCTCCGTGCTGAACGCAGCGATCGACGCTCCCGACGAGATGGCGCCGACCGCGCCTCGCGTCATCAGCGTCCAGATCCCCGTCGACAAGATCGGCGAGCTGATCGGCCCGAAGGGCAAGACGATCAACTCGATCCAGGACGAGACCGGCGCCGACATCTCCATCGAGGAGGACGGCACCGTCTACATCGGCGCCGTCGACGGCCCGTCGGCCGAGGCCGCTCGTGCCCAGGTCAACGCGATCGCGAACCCCACCAACCCGGAGGTCGGCGAGCAGTTCCTCGGAACCGTCGTCAAGATCGCCGCGTTCGGCGCGTTCGTCTCGCTGCTCCCGGGCAAGGACGGCCTGCTGCACATCTCCGAGGTCCGCAAGCTCGCCGGTGGCAAGCGTGTGGAGAACGTCGAAGACGTGCTCGGCGTCGGCCAGAAGATCCTCGTCGAGATCACGAAGATCGACGACCGCGGCAAGCTCTCGCTCGCTCCGGTCGTCGCCGATGAGGCTGACACGCACGGCAGCGACGCTGCCAGCGAGGGCCCTGAGGCCCCGGCCGAAGGCTAGATCTCGGTCGAACGGTCGTTTGCTCGGGAGGGGACTCCAGAGCAGGCCCCGGCCGAGGGCTAAGCCGCAGGCTGCACCCGAACGCCCGTCCCGCTTCCGCGGGGCGGGCGTTCGCCGTTGCGCGGAGTGTCGACGGTTGAGCGCCAGGGTGATCCGGCGTAGCCTCGGACCACCTCGCGACGACGCGAGGGCACGGCATCGCTCACGAGGCACCGCCGTGAGGTCACCGAACTCAAGGCGGCGTGCATCGTGTCGATGGAGACTCACACCCATTTCCCGCAGGATTCCGACGAGCGGGGCGGTGATGCACGCGAACCGGTCCCGGTCGACCACGGGTGCGTCCAGCTCCTCGATCCGGACGGCGTCCGTCAGGAGGACGCCCTGTACGACCTCTTCGTCGCCGACCTCGGTCACGCCGAGCTGCTCGCGCTCTACGAGGACATGGTCGTCACGCGACGCATCGACACGGAGGCGACCGCCTTGCAACGGCAGGGCGAGATCGGTCTGTGGCCGCCGTCGCTCGGGCAGGAGGCCGCCCAGGTGGGGTCGGCGCGGGTCCTGCGGCGCGGGGACTTCGTCTTCACGAGCTACCGCGAACAGGCCGTGGCGTACTGCCGTGGCGTCGAACTCGACCAACTGATGGCGATGTGGCGGGGGACCGCGCTGTCGGGCTGGGACCCGTTCGCGGTCGGCATGGCGACGCCGGCGGTCATCATCGGTGCCCAGACGCTCCATGCGACGGGCTATGCGATGGGCTGTCAGCGCGACGGTTCCGACGCTGTGGCCGTGGCCTACTTCGGCGATGGGGCGACGAGCCAGGGCGACGTGAACGAGGCGCTGGTGCTGGCCGCGAGCTTCCAGGCACCCGTGGTGTTCTTCTGCCAGAACAACCAGTACGCGATCTCCGAGCCCGTCGGGCTGCAGGCCCAGCGCCCCATCGCGGACCGGGCGCCGGGCTTCGGGGTGCCGAGCATGCGGGTCGACGGCAACGACGTGCTCGCCGTGACGGCGGCGATGCGGATCGCCGTCGACCGCGCACGGTCCGGTGGTGGGCCGACCTTCATCGAGGCCGTCACCTACCGCATGGGGCCGCACACCACCTCGGACGATCCGACGCGGTACCGGGACGAAAGCGAGGTCGCGTCGTGGCGTGCGAAGGATCCGATCGCCCGGCTCGAGCGTCTGCTGGAGTCCGAGGGGGCCCTCGACGAGACGGCCCGAGCCCACGTCGCGTCCGTCGCCGACGCCGCGGCCGCCCGGGTCCGTGCGGGGTGCCTCGCCTTGCCTGCCCCTGACCCGCTCTCGCTCTTCGACGAGGTCTACGCCACCGCCCACCCCGGGCTCGAACGGCAACGCGAGGAGTACCGCTCGTACCTCGCGATGTTCGACGGTGGTGCCCGATGACCACGCTCACCCTCAGCAAAGCGATCAACACCGGACTGCACCACGCCCTCGCCGACGACGACCGGGTCCTGTTGCTCGGCGAGGACATCGGCAGACTCGGCGGGGTGTTCAGGGTGACCGACGGTCTCCAGGCGGAGTTCGGTGCCGATCGCGTCGTCGACATGCCGCTGGCGGAGTCCGCGATCATCGGAGCGGCGATCGGTCTGGCGTTCCGAGGCTTCCGCCCGGTGTGCGAGATCCAGTTCGACGGGTTCATCTATCCGGGCTTCGACCAGATCGTCGCGCAGTTGGCGAAGCTGCACTACCGGACGAAGGGGGCCGTCCGCATGCCGGTCACCATCCGCGTGCCGTACGGCGGAGGCATCGGCGCCGTCGAGCACCATTCCGAGTCCCCGGAGGCGTACTTCGCGCACACGGCGGGACTGCGCGTGGTGACGTGCTCCGACCCCCAGGACGCGCACACGATGATCCGTCAGGCGATCGCGTGCGACGACCCGGTGCTGTTCTTCGAACCGAAGCGGCGGTACTGGACGAAGGGCGAGGTCCTCGACGACCTGCCCGCCGATCCGCTCGCGTTCACCCGTGCGCGGACCGTTCGCGCCGGCACGGACGCGACGTTGGTCGCCTACGGTCCGCTCGTCCAGACGGCGCTCGAGGCTGCGGAGGCTGCGGCCGACGAGGGGGTCGACCTGGAGGTGATCGATCTCCGATCCCTCGCACCTCTCGACGTCGACGCGGTCGCCGCCTCGGTCGAGAAGACCGGGCGACTCGTCATCACGCACGAGGCGCAGCGTTCCGGCGGCATCGGCGCAGAGTTGGCGGCCTCGATTACCGAACGCTGCTTCGACCTCCTCGAAGAGGCCCCGGTGCGGGTGACGGGGTTCGACACGCCCTATCCCGCGTCGGCGCTCGAGGACCATTTCCTGCCGGACCTCGACCGGATCCTGGACGGGGTGGATCGCGCACTGGGGCGTCGGTCCTCCGCCTCGGCCGCGGGCAGGGCCGAGGCCCGGCCTGTGACCGGTGGGGAGGGACGGCGATGAAGCGGTTCTCCCTGCCCGATCTCGGTGAAGGTCTGACCGAGAGCGAACTCGTGTCCTGGCGCGTCGCCGTCGGCGACCACGTCGAGCTCAACCAGGTGATCGCCGAGGTCGAGACCGCGAAGGCGCTCGTCGAACTGCCCGCGCCGACCGCCGGCGTGGTCACGAGGCTCCACGTCGAACCGGGGACGACGGTCCTCGTCGGCGAAGCGCTCGTCGACTTCGCGCCCGATGGTCAGACCGCTCCGCCCCCGTCGGTCCCCGAGGCTGACAGGGCGGAGGTCGACCTCCCGAGTGGGGCGGCGGACCGCGAGCCGGTCCTCGTCGGCTACGGCCCTCGCACGGCGAGCGGTGAACGGCCACGGCGCCGTGCGCGGTCCGTCGACGATGACACACCTGCCCCGGCGCACACCGTACCGGTGCACACCGCCCCGGTGCCGGAGCGTTCCCGGCCTCGCGCGACACCACCGGTCCGGCGACTCGCCCGCGATCTGGGCGTCGACCTCGGAACGCTCGTCGGCACCGGTGTCGGTGGTCGGATCGCGCGTGAGGAGGTCGAGCGCGCTGCGACCGGCCCGAGTGGGCAGCTGCCGGAGCGTGCTCGCGGAGCGGGAGCGGCGCCGGCCGGGACCCCAGCGACGCCGGCCACGGCGGCCGACGGGTCGGTGCGTCGGCCGATCACGGGGGTCAGGCGCCGCACCGCCGAGGCGATGGTGAACAGTGCGTTCACGGCTCCCCACGTGACGGCGTTCCTGACGGTCGACGTGACGCCGACGATGTCGCTGCTGGACGCGCTCGCCCGCTCGCCTCGGACCGGGGACCACCGGGTCAACATCCTGACCGTCCTCGCCAAGGCGGTGTGCATCGCCGTGAGACGCACCCCCGCGGTCAACGCGAGCTGGGACGAGGCTGCCGGGGAGATCGTCGAGTACGGGCACGTCGGACTCGGGATCGCCGCAGCGACGCCGCGGGGCCTCCTCGTCCCGAACATCGCACGGGCCGAGGAGCTCAGCCTGTTCGAACTCGCGGACGCCTTGGCGGACCTCGTCCGCACGGCCCGCGAGGGACGCACCGCTCCGGCGGAACTGCGAGGGGGGACGATCACGATCTCCAACGTCGGCGTCTTCGGTGTCGACGCGGGGACGCCCATCCTCAACCCCGGTGAGGCGGCGATCATCGCGCTCGGCGCCGTCCGTCGCCAGCCGTGGGAGTTCGAGGGGCAGGTCGCGCTGCGACACGTCGTGACGCTGTCGCTCTCGTTCGACCATCGGCTCATCGACGGAGAGCAGGGGTCCCGGTTCCTCGTCGACCTCGGGACGATGCTGTCCGATCCGGCGATGGTCCTGACGATGGTGTGATCGTCGAGTCCAGGCCCTCGCGCTCGCCCGCCCCGGCGGCCGTTCGGGCCTGGACGCGACGACCGCGACGTGGCATCGTGCATCGTGTACGCATCGGGAATCAGCGAGGGAGCGGCTCATGGTCACGTACACGGATGTCTTCAGCGGGTTCTCGGTCGACGACATCGACGCGGCGAGGACGTTCTACCGGGACGTCCTCGGTCTCACGGTCACCGACAACGCCATGGGGTTCCTGGACGTGGCGCTGCCCGCCGGCGGGTCGGTGCTCGTCTACGGCAAGCCGGACCACACACCGGCCTCGTTCACGGTGCTGAACCTCGTGGTCGACGACATCGACACGGCGGTCGACGAGCTGCAGGCGCGCGGTGTGGTGACGAAGCTCTACCCCGACGACGTCCTGCCGACGGACGCGAAGGGGATCATGCGCGGGAACGGCCCGGACATCGCCTGGTTCACCGATCCAGCGGGGAACGTCCTGTCCGTGCTCGTCGACTGAACCCGTCCCGCATCCTCACGCGGCGAGCAGGGCGGCCAGCGCCATCCGCTCGAGCATCGAGCGCACCGCCTCCCGGTCGGGTGTCCCGACCTCGTTCCTGCCGCGGGAGGTGCTGTGGGACGTGGAGTTGATCAGTCCGAAACCCGCGAGCGCGCGGACCCGCAGTTCCGCCGTGGGGATCGTGGGATGCAGCGTCGTGAGGACGTCCACCCACCGCTCGACGTACCGCCGCTGGAGGGTGCGGACCGCGCGGCGGTCGTCCGGTGCCAGGCTGTCGAGGTCGTGGTCCTGGATGCGGATCACGTCGGGGTCGTCGAGGGCGAACGCCGCGTGGAAGCTGACCAGCGAACGCAGTGCCCGATCGCTGTCCGGAGCCTGCTCGACCTCCCGGGTCCCGCCGTCCAGCAGATCCTGACTGACACCGATGAGGAGTGCTGCGAGGACGGCCTGCTTGCTCGGGAAGTGGCGGTAGACGGCGGGTCCGCTCATACCGACGGCGGTTCCGAGGTCCTCCATCGACACCCCGGTGAAGCCGCGCTCGGCGAACAGGCCGGCCGCTGACCGCAGGAGGGCCGAGCGACGGGCGGCCTTCGCCTCCGAGCGCCCGAGGTGCGGTGGGCTCGGGGACGATGTGTCACGACCGGTCATCGGATCTCCTCGGGGTGGACTTTTTCAGTTAGTGAACTGTAACCTCTCTTTGAGTGAGTGGTCAGTAACTGAATGCACTCACGGTCGACGACGACAGGAGCCCGAGTGCCCACCCTCACGAGCGGTGCCGATCCCACCTCAGCCCGATTCCGCGAGCAGGAGGCTGCGCAGCGGGCGCTCGTGACGGTGCTCGAGCAGACGATGGCGACCGCGGCCCTGGGCGGACCGGAAGCGTCGCGGGTGCGGCACGTCGCCCGGGGCAAGCTACTGCCACGCGATCGGGTCGACCGCCTGCTCGACGAGGGGAGCCCCTTCCTGGAGATCGCGCCCCTGGCCGCGCACGGCATGTACGACGATGCGACTCCCGGCGCCGGGGTCATCGCCGGGATCGGCCTCGTCCACGGACGACACGTGCTCGTCGTGTCGAACGACGCGACCGCGAAGGGTGGCTCGTACTTCCCGATGACGGTGAAGAAACACCTCCGGGCCCAGGAGATCGCGGCTGCGAACCGCTTGCCCTGCCTGTACCTCGTCGACTCCGGGGGAGCGAACCTCCCGACGCAGGACGAGGTCTTCCCCGATCGGGACCACTTCGGCCGGATCTTCTTCAACCAGGCCAGGATGTCGGCGGCCGGCATCCCGCAACTCGCCGCCGTGCTCGGGTCCTGCACCGCCGGCGGCGCGTACGTCCCCGCCATGAGCGACGAGAACGTCATCGTGCGCGGTCAGGGCACGATCTTCCTGGGCGGTCCACCCCTCGTGAAGGCCGCGATCGGCGAGGTCGTGACGCCGGAGCAGCTCGGCGGCGGCGACCTCCACGCCCGGGTGTCGGGGGTCACCGACCATCTCGCCGACGACGACGCGCACGCGCTCGACATCCTCCGGGATGCGGTCGCGACGCTGCCGGCGCCCCACTCGCGCGCGTGGGAGGTGCATCCGAGCGTGCCGCCGGTCGTCCCGGAGGCGGAGCTGTACGGCGTCGTCCCGGCGGAGCTGCAGACGGCCTACGACGTCCGTGAGGTGATCGCGCGGCTCGTCGACGGCAGCGACTTCTCGGAGTTCAAGCGGGAGTACGGCGACACCCTCGTGACCGGGTTCGCGAGGCTGCACGGGCACCCCGTCGGCATCATCGCGAACAACGGCGTCCTCTTCAGCGAGTCGGCCCTGAAGGGCGCCCACTTCATCGAGCTCGCCGACCAGCGCGGCATCCCGTTGCTGTTCCTCCAGAACATCTCGGGCTTCATGGTCGGCAGTGACGCCGAGGCCGGAGGCATCGCCAAGCACGGCGCGAAGATGGTCACCGCGGTCGCGACCACCCGGGTGCCGAAGCTGACGGTCGTGATCGGCGGTTCGTTCGGCGCCGGCAACTACTCCATGTGCGGCCGGGCCTACGACCCCCGCTTCCTCTGGATGTGGCCGGGCGCGCGCATCTCCGTCATGGGGGGACAGCAGGCGGCGAGTGTCCTCGCGACCGTCAAACGCGACCAGCTCGAGGCCCGAGGTGAGACGTGGACCGCCCAGGCTGAGGATGACTTCCGGGCGCCGATCCTCGCCGACTTCGAGGAGCAGGGCAATCCGTACTACTCGACCGCGCGGCTCTGGGACGACGGCATCATCGATCCCGCCCGGACCCGCACGGTCCTCGGACTCGCGCTCGAGGTGTGCTCCCGCGCGCCACTGCCGGAACCCGGCTTCGGCCTCTTCAGGATGTGACGGCATGACGATCCAGACACCGAACCGGCCGGGCCAGGCGTCCGCGCGTCCCTTCCGCTCCGTCCTCGTCGCGAACCGCGGCGAGATCGCCTGTCGCATCATCCGCACGCTCACAGCGATGGACATCGAGAGCATCGCGGTCTTCAGCGACGCCGACCGCGACGCCCCGCATGTCCGGCTCGCGGACCGCGCCGTCCGCCTGGGACCCGCGCCGGCTTCGGACAGCTATCTCGATGTCGACGCCGTCGTCCGGGCCGCCGTCACGACCGAGGTCGAGGCGGTGCACCCGGGCTACGGCTTCCTGTCCGAACAACCCGCGCTCGCGAGGGCGCTCGCCGCTGCCGGGATCGTCTTCATCGGACCGGACGAGCGCGCCCTGGTCCTCATGGGCGACAAGATCCGGGCGAAGGAGCACGTCGCGGCTCGAGGCGTCCCGATCATCGAGGGCGTCGCCGACGCCTCGCTCGACGACGACGCGCTCGTCCGTGCCGGCGTCGCCATGGGCTTCCCGCTCATCGTCAAGCCGGCGGGCGGAGGCGGCGGCAAGGGGATGCAGGTGGTGGAACGCGCCGAGGAGCTCCCATCGGCCATCGCCTCCGCGCACCGGGTGGCCGAGGCGGCCTTCGGCGACGCCACGCTCCTCCTCGAGCGGTTCGTCACGAGACCCCGGCACATCGAGGTGCAGGTGCTCGCGGACGCCCACGGTGCGGTCGTGCACCTCGGGGAGCGCGAGTGCTCGCTCCAGCGTCGGCACCAGAAGGTGGTGGAGGAGTCCCCGTCGCCGCTCATCGACGACCGGCAGCGGGCGCGACTCGGCGAGGCGGCCTGCACGGTCGCCCGGAGCGTCGGCTACCGAGGGGTGGGGACCGTCGAGTTCCTCGTCGCCGACGACCGACCCGACGAGTTCGCCTTCCTCGAGATGAACACGCGGTTGCAGGTGGAGCATCCGGTCACCGAGCTCGTCACGGGGCTCGACCTCGTGGAGTGGCAGGTGCGCGTCGCCGCCGGTGAACCGCTGACGATGACGCAGGAGGAGGTCGTCCTGCGTGGTCACGCGGTGGAGGCGCGGCTGTACGCGGAGGACCCGTCGAGCGGCTTCCTGCCTCAGACCGGGGTGCTCGAACGGGTGTGTCTGCCGCAGGGGCCAGGGGTCCGCGTCGACGGCGGCATCGTCGCCGGGCAGTTCGTCGGCCCGTGGTACGACCCGATGCTCGCGAAGATCGTGTGCTGGACCGAGGATCGCGGGACCGCGCTCCGGCGACTCGACGCCGCGCTCGCGGCGACGGTGGTCTTCGGTGTCCGCACGAACCTCGGCTTCCTCCGGCGGCTCCTCGCCGACGAGGACGTCGTCGCGGGACGGCTGCACACCGGTCTCATCGCCGAACTGCTCGACGACCGTCCGTCCGACTCGATGTCCGAGCGGATTTTGACCGCCGCGGCGCTCGCCGAAACGGAGGACCGGCGATTCGAGGCCGAAGCGCGGACCGCCGGACTCGGGACGCCGTGGTCGGATCCGGGTGGGTGGCGCCTCGGCGCGGCAGCACCGACGCGACAGCACCTGCGACTGGAGGACGGACGCATCGTCCGCATCGAGGTGCGCGGCTCGAGCGACGACGCGAGCGTCTCCGTCGATGACGCGGCACCGACGCGGGCCGCGGTCCTCAGCCGGTCGGACGGCACCCTGCGGTTCGAGCACGGCGGTGTCAGCACCCTCCTGGAGACCGTCCGCGTGGGGGACGAACGATGGATCGCACTCGACGGTGCCATCAGTGTGGTCGAGGTGGTCCCTCGTGAGGCGCTCCCAGCCGGCGGGGATCCGACTGCGGCCGGTGCGGTCGATCCGGAGGTGCGGACGCCGATGCCCGGCACCGTCACGGCGGTGCACGTCACGAGCGGCGACGCCGTCACCGCCGGTCAGCCGCTCGTCACCGTCGAAGCGATGAAGATGGAGCACCTCCTCACCGCCACGACCGACGGCACGGTCACCCTCCACGTCTCCACGGGTGGCACGGTCGCAACCCGTCAGTCGGTCGCGACGATCGCCGCAGACCACGTCGCAGCCCACCTGAACGCAGCCCCAACCGATGCAGCACCCACGAACGGAGCATCAGCATGAACACCGAGCTCAGCCCCGAGCACCAGCGGATCGTCGACACGGTCAAGGCGTTCGCCGACGAGGTCGTCGCGCCCGCCGCCTACCAGTACGACACGGAACGGCGTCTGCCGTACGACATCATCGCGCAGATGGGGGAGCTGGGACTCTTCGGGCTGCCGTTCCCGAAGGAACTCGGCGGCGGGGGGATGGACTACTTCGCGCTCTGCCTCGCCGTCGAGCAGCTCGGACGCGTCGACCAGAGCATCGGCGTCACCCTCGAGGCCGGCGTCGGCCTCGGAGCCATGCCGATCTACCTGTACGGCACCGACGCCCAGCGCGAGGAATGGATCCCGCAGCTCGCGAGCGGGCAGGCGCTCGCCGCCTTCGGTCTCACCGAGGCGCGTGCCGGCAGTGATGCAGGCGCGACGGAGACCACCGCCGAGCTCGTCGACGGTGAGTGGGTGATCAACGGCACGAAGCAGTTCATCACCAACTCCGGGAGCGAGATCACCCGTCTCGTG
The DNA here is from genome assembly GCF_001865025.1 of Plantibacter sp. MMLR14_011. Lineage (NCBI taxonomy): Bacteria > Bacillati > Actinomycetota > Actinomycetes > Micrococcales > Microbacteriaceae > Plantibacter > Plantibacter sp. MMLR14_011. The sequence continues at coordinate 68,879 of NZ_MJGW01000072.1, read as the reverse complement.
ACGGTCACGGCCGTCACGGGGGAGCGGGTCCGATCCGACGGCCGGGTGACGAGGGAGCTGTCGTCGATCCTCGTGCCGGTCCCGACGCCGGGCTTCGCCGCGCTACCGCCCTACGACAAGGTCGGCTGGCACACCTCCGACACCCACCCGCTGCGGTTCGAGGAGGTCCGTGTACCGGAGGGCAACCTGCTCGGCGAACGCGGGCGCGGATACGCCAACTTCCTCACCGCGCTCGACGGTGGACGGATCGCCGTGGCCGCGCTCGCCGTCGGAGCAGCCCAGGGCTGCCTCGAGGAGGCGATCCGCTACGCCAAGGAGCGGGTCGTGTTCGGTCGGGCGATCGGCGACAACCAGTGGATCGCCTTCCGGATCGCGAAGATGCAGGCGCGGGTCCACACCGCCAGGCAGGCGTACTACGACGCCGCGTCGCGCATGCTCCGGGGAGCGCCCTACAAGATGGAGGCCTCCATCGCGAAGATGGTCGCCGGGGAGGCCGCGATGGACAACGCCCGCGACGCGACCCAGATCTTCGGCGGCTACGGGTTCCTCAACGAGAACCCGGTGGCGCGGCACTACCGGGACTCGAAGATCCTCGAGATCGGTGAGGGCACCACCGAGGTGCAGCTCATGATCATCGCCCGCGAACTCGGCTTCGCGTCGTGAGGTCATGATGACCGACTCGTCCGAGACGTCGTCCGGCCCCGTGATCGAGCAGCGAGGTCTGTACTTCGAGGAGTTCGTGGTGGGTGCGACCTACCGCCATCGCCCCGGGCGCACCCTCACAGAAGCCGACAACGTCCTGTTCTCGACCCTCACGATGAACGGGCAATCACTGCACGTGGATGCCGCGTGGTCTGCGACCGGGCCCTTCGGGGAACGGCTCGTGAACTCGATGCTGACCCTCTCGACGCTCGTGGGGCTGTCGGTCGCGCAGCTCACCGAGCAGACGATCGTCGCGAACCTGGGCTTCGCCGACGTCGCCTTCCCGAATCCGATGCACCACGGCGACACGCTGTACGCCGAGACGCTCGTGACGGCCAAACGGCTGTCGTCGTCGAGGCCGGGCGAGGGTGTCGTCACCCTGCTACACACGGGTCGGAACCAGGACGGCGTCGTCGTCGCGACCGCGACCAGGAGCACGCTCGTCCAGTGCTCGGGTGCATCGTGACCGGCGCCGCGGCGTTCGACCTGGGGCCGGCGATCCTCTTCGTCCCGGCGGACCGCCCCGACCGCTTCGCGAAAGCGGCCGCGCGCGCGGACGCCGTCATCCTCGACCTCGAGGACGCCGTGGCCCCGGCCGACAAGCCGGCCGCCCGCCGGGCGATCATCGACCATCCGCTCGATCCCTCACGCACGGTCGTCCGGGTCGACCCGGCTGGCACCGTCGACTTCGACGACGATGTCGCGGCACTCGCGGACACCGCCTATCGCACGGTGATGCTGGCGAAGACGGAGACGACCGCGGCGCTCGACCGGCTCGTGGACGCGATCCCGGACGTCCGGATCATCGCGCTGTGCGAGACCGCTGCCGGTGTCGTGCAGGCACCCGCGTTGGCCGCCCATCCTGCGGTCCTCGCGCTCATGTGGGGCTCCGAAGACCTCATCGCCTCCCTGGGCGGCACGAGTAGCAGACTGGCCGACGGGCGATACCGGGACGTCGTCCGACAGGCTCGCTCCTCGGTGCTGCTCGCCGCGGGAGCCGCCGGGGTGGCCGCGATCGACGCGGTCCACCTCGACATCGACGATCTCGACGGGCTCGCGGACGAGGCGGCGGACGCGGCCGCCGTCGGCTGCATCGCCTCCGCCTGCATCCACCCGGGACAGGTCCCGACCGTTCGCGCCGCCTACCGCCCGGACCCCCGCTCGGTGGCAGCGGCGCAGGCCCTGCTCGACGCCGCAGCGGGAGCGGCCGGCGTGTTCCGGCACGAGGGACGCATGGTCGATGAGCCGCTCCTGCGGCACGCGCGACTCGTGCTCGCCCGTGCCGAGGTGACCGTCGATCCGAGGTGATCGACCGACTCCAGCAATCGTTACGAATCAGTTGCCACCCGGTCGTGATGTCGTCCAGCCGAAGTCGCCGGTCTCCTCTAGCCTGGTGAGCAAGCACCGGCCCGTCGCTCCACGCACGGATCCCGACGGTGCAGCGCGTCACCGGTCGGCGGACCGAGAGAGGGGCAGGGGATGCCACACCTCTGGCGCTCGTCGAGCACCCGTGGCAGTTCTCTCGTCGGTGGAGCAGCGGACGGCGTCGACGACGACGCGAGTCGGCGTCCCGAGCAGCTCGTCCCGCACCCGTCCTTCCCGACGCCCGTCCAGGACCCCGAGCCGTCGGAGGCACCGAGGCGCACGATCGGCGACTCCGAGTTGTCGGTCTTCCCGGTCGTGCTCGGCGGCAGCGTGTTCGGTTGGACCGTCGACCCCGACACGACGTCGGACATCCTCGATCGATTCCACGACTCCGGCGGCAACATGGTCGACACCGCCGACAGCTACGCTGGCGGACGCAGCGAGATCCTCATCGGCAACTGGATGCGGAAGCGCCGCAACCGGGACGACATGGTCGTCGCGACGAAGATCGGCCGGCACCCCGACTACCCGGGTCTCGGCTCGGTGAGCATCATCCGTGCGGTCGAGGCGGCGCTCGAACGGTTGCAGACCGACCACATCGACCTGCTGTCCTTCCACGACGACGACCCGAGCATCCCGTTGGCGGACAGCCTCGGGACGGTCGACTGGTTGATCGAGACCGGCAAGGTCCGCTACCTCGGCACCTCGAACACGACCCCCGAGCGGCTGATGGAGGCGCGGATCCTCTCGGCGAGCGGCTTCACCCAGTTCGTCGCGCTCGAGACGCACTACAGCCTCATGCACCGGGAGCCGTACGAGAGCACCCTCGCGCTCGTCGCGACGGCCCAGCACCTCGGTGTCCTGCCCTACTTCGCCCTCGCGAACGGGTTCCTGACGGGCCGCTACCGAACCCGCTCCGACCTCGACCCGAGCACCCGCGGCAGTCGCGCCGCGACCCATCTCCACCGCCGTGGTCTGCGGGTCCTGCACGTCCTCGACGAGATCGCGGAGGAGAACCGTTGCACGGTCGCCTCGGCCGCGCTCGCCTGGGCCATGTCACGTCCCGGCGTCGTCGCGCCCATCGCGAGCGCGTCCCAGCCGGCTCACGTCGACTCGCTCATCGCGGCGGCCGACGTGCGGCTGAGTCGTGGGCAGATCCTCGAGCTCGACCGCGTCTCGGGTCGCTTGCGCTGAGTCGACCGGCGGGCGCCCGTGCACCGACGCTCGCGCGCGACGCCCGGGAACCTGACGTATGGTTGGGGTGATGAACGCCGCCGTCGACCTTCCGCTCACTCGTCCCGAGCTCGCGTTCACCGCATCCGGGGACGCGCTCGTCCGCCGGACGGTCCTGCCCAACGGGCTGCGCATCCTGAGTGAACACATGCCGGGCAGCCGCAGCGCCACGATCGGCTACTGGGTGGCCGTCGGTTCCCGCGACGAACAACCGGCGACCGCTGATCGACCGGCGACCTTCGGCTCGACGCACTTCCTGGAGCACCTCCTGTTCAAGGGCACGCCGTCGCGTTCCGCCCTCGACATCGCGGTCGCCTTCGACGCCGTCGGCGGCGAGCACAACGCGCTCACGGCCAAGGAGCACACCTGCTACTACGCCAAGGTGCGCGATCGCGACCTGCCGATGGCGGTGGACGTCATCACCGACATGCTCACCTCCTCGCTGCTCGACCCGGAGGAGTTCGAGAACGAACGCGGCGTCATCCTCGAAGAGCTCGCGATGATGGACGACGATCCGGGGGACGTCGCCAACGAACGGTTCTTCGAGCGCGTGCTCGGCGAGCACCCGCTCGGGCGTCCTATCGGCGGTCACCCGCAGTCGATCATCGAGGTCGGCCGGGACGCCGTCGTGGCGCACTACCGGGCCAACTACCGCGCGAACGACGTCATCGTGACGGCGGCCGGCGCGGTCGACCACGACGCGCTCGTCGCCCAGGTGTCCGAGGCGCTCGTGCAAGCGGGCTGGCCGGCGGACGCGGTGGCCGCACCGGTCGCGCGTCGGACGCTCGCTCCTGCTGCCATCGTCGGAGGCTCGCCCCTCTCGGTCGTGCACCGTCCCACCGAGCAGGTCCACCTGCAGATCGGCGGAGCGGGCCTCATCGCAGGCGATGAGCGACGATTCGCCATGAGCATGCTCAACTCCATCCTCGGCGGCGGCATGTCCAGCCGCCTGTTCCAGGAGATCCGCGAACGACGCGGGCTCGCCTACTCGGTGTACTCGTTCGCCGGCAGCTACTCGGACGCCGGCGTCTTCGGCCTCGCTGCAGCCTGCTCCACGGCGAAGGCGGCGACCGTCGCCGAACTCATGCTCGCCGAGCTCCACCGGCTCGCCGAGCACGGCGTGACGGACGAGGAGTTGTCGCGCGCGCTCGGGCAGCTGAGCGGCGCCTCGGCGCTGGCGCTGGAGGATTCGGACTCGCGTATGAGCCGCCTCGGTCGAGCGGAGCTGACCCTCGGCGAGTTCATCGACCTCGACGAGAGCATCCGTCGCCTGCAGTCGGTCGGTCAGGACGACGTCCAGCAGCTCGCGCAGCACCTCGCCGCGCAGCCCATCACGGTGTCGGCGGTCGGAGCCGTCGACGAGGACACCTTCGCTCCGATCATCGCGGGGGTGCGTTGAATGTCCCATTACCTGTATCTCGTCAGACACGGCGAGCAGCAACACGCTGAGCACGGCTTGCCCGACGGACCGCTGTCGGCACGCGGTCGGCGCCAGGCGCAGCTGCTCGCGGAGCGCCTCGGCGGTGTCCCGATGACCGCGGCGTGGCACTCGCCGTTGCAGCGTGCCGCGGAGACCGCCCAGATCATCGCCGAGCGGATGCCGGCCGTCACACCGGAGCCGTCGTCGCTGCTCTTCGACTGTGTCCCGAGCGGTCGCACACCGGAGACGCCGTCGGCGTTCGACCCCTTCTTCGGTTCGATCACCGAGGCGGAGATCGAGGCGGGCGAAGCGCAGATGGCCGACGCCGCGGCCGAGTTCCTCTCGCCGAAGCGCGGCGACCATCACGAGCTGCTCATCACGCACAACTTCGTCATCGGGTGGCTCGTCCGCGAGGCGCTCCAGGCACCCGCATGGCGCTGGGTGAGCATCAACCAGGCCAACGGCGGACTGACGGTGCTGCACCAGCGCGCCGGGCGTCCGTGGAGCCTCATCACCCACAACGACCTCGCGCACCTCCCCATGGAGCTGCGCACGGGACTTCCCGAGCCGCACATCGTCTAGTCGGCGGCCCGCCTCCTCCCGGACGGGCAGCACGTAAGCTGAGGGCATGACGACACGAGTGGCGCTGGCCGGCGCGAGCGGCAAGATGGGCCGACTGTTCACGAGCATCATCGGTTCACTCGACGACTTCGAGCTGGTCGCATCGCTCGGTTCCTCGAGCGAGCTGCGCGAGATGGACGAGGCGGACCTCGTCGTCGACGTCACGGTCCCGGGTGTCAGCCAGCGGATCGTCGACCACGCCGTCGCTCAGGGGATCAACGTGCTCGTCGGGACGAGCGGCTGGTCGGCCGAGCGTATCCAGCGACTCGACCGCCGGCTCGCCGAGCTGCCCGAGCAGGGCGTCGTCATCATCCCCAACTTCTCGCTGGGGTCCGTCCTGTCGACGAGTCTCGCGACCGTCGCGGCCCGCTTCTTCGACTCGATCGAGATCATCGAGTCCCACCGCGACACGAAGGTGGACTCGCCCTCCGGGACCGCCGTGCGCACCGCCGAGTTGATGATGGCCGCTCGTGGCGACCGTGGGCCCGTCGCCGCTCCGCACACCGACCAGCGGGCGAGGGGACAGCAGGTCTCGAGCATCCCGATCCACAGCCTGCGGCTCCAGGGCGTCGTCGCCCGCCAGGAGGTCGTGTTTGGTGGCGTCGACGAACTCGTCACGATCACGCACGACACGATCTCGCCAGCATCCTACGAGCGGGGCATCCGGCTCGCCCTCGTCGCCGCCCGCGACGCCCGGGGGGTCACCGTCGGTCTCGACAGCCTGCTCGACCTCGGACTCGATCGCCCAGGGCCGGCGGGTCGGCGGCCCGCCCAGGGGGCGCCCGAGCACGTCTCCGGCCAGGCCGCGGCGGCCAGCGCCCTGTGAAGACCCGCGTCATGGTCGCGGTCATCGCGGCCCTGCTCGTCCTCTACATCGTCCTCGTCGGGTACCGTGCCGTCGTCCTCCTCGGCACGGGTGAGCCTGTCGGCATCGCCATGGGTGCGGCGCTCATCGTCCTGCCGATCCTCGGCGTCTGGGCGCTCTGGCGTGAGATCGCCTTCGGGCTGGGCGCCGAGCGACTCGGAGTCCGCCTCGAGGCCGAGGGCGGCCTTCCGCCCGAGCAGGTCGAGACCCGCGAGAGCGGCCGGCCGATGCGTGATGCCGCAGACGAGTTGTTCCCGAAGTACCGCGACGCGGCCGAGGCCGCTCCCGACGACTGGCGATCCTGGTACCGCCTCGGACTCGTCTACGACGGTGCCGGAGACCGCCGCCGCGCACGGCAGGCCATCCGACAGGCGATCCGGCTCTCGCGGAGCTGACCGGAGCGGCGGCGTCCCGTCGTTCAGTCGCGGGCGAGTGCTTCGGCCAACGCCTGCTCGACGGTCGGCGTGCTGAACGTGAAGCCGTCGTCCAAGAGCCGACGAGGTTCGACGCGCTGATCGCTCAGCAGCAGTCCGTCGGCGGCGTCGCCGAGGAGCGCCTTCAAGGCGAACGTCGGGACGCGCAGCAGATAGGGCCGGTTCATCCGTCTGGCGAGCTCGAACATGAGGTCGTCGGCGCGGGCGGCCTGCGGACCGCACAGGTTCACCGGTCCGGAGAGCGTCGAGGTCAGCAGGTGGGTGATCGCCCGGACCTCGTCCTGCAGCCCGATCCACGGCCAGAACTGGCGGCCCGAACCGAGCGGACCGGCGACCCCGAACCTGGTGAGCGGTGCCAGCGGCTTGAGCACGCCTGCCAGGTCGACGACGATGCCGTTGCGGAGCAGCACGGTGCGGACGGCGTCGGGCGCCGCGAGCGCCGAGTCCTCCCAGGCGACGACGACGTCGGCGAGAAATCCGGCCCCTCTGGAGGAGTCCTCCGTGAGGGTCTCTCCGGGACGGTCGCCGTAGTACCCGACCGCCGAACCACTGAGGAAGGCGGCCGGTGGCTGCTCCGCCCGGTTCATGGCGTCGACGAGGGTACGGGTGGCGCTGAGTCGTGACCAGAGGATCGTGGATCGGTAGGCCGCCGTCCACGGCAGCTTGCCGAGGGAGGCCCCGGAGAGGTTGACGACCGCGTCGGCGCCGCTCAGGACTCGCGGGTCCAGCGTTCCTGCCAGCGGATCCCACTCCGCTTCTCCGGCACCGCGCGCCGGACGTCGTACGAGCCGGACGACCTCATGGCCGTCGGTCTCGAGGGAGCGCCCGAGCGCCGTTCCGATGAGCCCGGAGGCCCCGCCGATCACGATGCGCATGCGCGTCGCCTTCCTGGTCGTGCTGCTGGACGGTGGTGGTTACGCGAGGCTGGCTTCGAGGGTGATCGGGATGCCGGCGAGCGCCTGCGAGACCGGACAGCCGTCCTTCGCCGCCGTGGCGATGCGCTCGAAGTCGGCCTCGGAGATGCCGGGCACGACCGCGCTGACGAGCAGGTGGCTGCCGGTGATGCCGGTGCCGGGGGTGAAGGAGACCGCTGCGGTCGCCTGGATGCGCTCCGGCGGGAATCCGGCGCTCGTGAGTTCGTTGGCGAACGCCATCGAGTAGCAGGAGGCGTGCGCAGCCCCGAGCAGTTCCTCCGGGGTCGTCGTCGTGTTGGATCCCTCGGAGCGTGCCTTCCAGTCGACCGCGAACTCGGCCGCTTCGGAGGTGTCGAGGCTCGTGTGCCCCGATCCCTCGAAGAGCGTGCCGTTCCAGACCGTCGTGGCTTCGCTTGTTACCGCCATGGTGCAACCTCCATCGTCGGGCCGTGCAGGAGCGCATCGGCACTGGTGTTCGTGGGGTCAGCCTAACCGGATCGACCTGGACGGTCACCCCGTCGACAAACGGTGTCGTCAGGTGCTTCGGGCCGCCGTCACGCCTGTCGCCCGATGACACGGGCACGGAGGAGGAGCACATACAGGCGGCAGCCGAGGCAGAACCCGAACGCCGCGTTGAGGAAGGCGGCGACGAAGGCGGCACCGGCGGAGACGGCGAGGGATCCCGGCACCCCGATGAGGTGCAGCACGAGTCCGATCGCGACCACCACCAGGCCGACGCCCTGGGCGAAGGTCGGTGGTTCAGGTGCCTCGAGTTCGGTGGGCGGGCCGAGCCTCGGGCGGATGAGGCGTCGGAAGACGACGCCGTACGGGTGGCGTCGGATCCCGGCGAACGCGCCCCACGCGAACAGGGCTGCGATGACGACGAGGAGGACGAAGGCCGGTTGGCCGGCCCGCGCGGGCGGCGTGTCGGCGAGCGGCGCCGTCAGCGCGAGGAAGACGGCGACGAGGAGGAGCACGGCGGTCATGGTCGCGCCGAACCGCGGGCTGCGCGGGTCGATGCCGGTCGGCTGTGCTGCTGGAGGGTTCGAGGTCATGCCGGTCTCCCGAGGACGGATCGCAGCTCGCCGGCGAGCACCGCACGGCGTGCGGCCCCGGAGAACCGACCGCGCACGATCCCGGCGCGGTCGAGGAGGAGGACGGTGGGCGTCTGCAGGACGGCGAAGCGGTCCGCGAGGTCGGGACGGTGGGTCAGGTCGACGTCGAGGACGCCCACGCCCGCCTCCCCGTCGGCCAGCTCGTGCAGCAGTCGTCTGGTGCCGGGGCACAGGGCACAGAACTCGGTGCTGAACTGCACCAGGGTGGCCGATCGGCCGAGCGGAGTGGTCGTCCCGAGTGCCGCCGGCGAGAGGCGGTCGCCGTCGGTGCGGTGCGTCGCACGCCCGCTCCGTGCACGCACGATCAGACCCACCGCCGTCGTGGACAGGACGAGGACGAGGATCAGTGAGAGGGCGGCCGTCGGGTGCATGGTGTCCGTCAGCATAGGGTCCGGGTACCGGTCCCTGAGCCTCTGTGACGCGAGGTGACGCCTGTGCGGATGGTGACCCGCACGAGGGAAACCCGATAGCCTGAGAGCGTGTCGCGTGCAGAGAACCCCTTCGGTCAAGTCCTCGTCGCCCTGGTGACGCCGTTCACCGCCGACGGCGAGGTCGACTGGAAGGCCGTCGAGCGACACATCGACGACGTCGTGACCGCGGGGGCCGACGGCATCGTCGTCACCGGCACCACGGGTGAGACGTCGACGCTGACGGACCCGGAGAAGGTGAAGCTCGTCGAGGTCGGCAAGGCCGTCGCGGGCGGGCGCGCGAAGATCATCACCGGTGGTGGCTCCAACGAGACGGCCCACGCGATCGAGCTCGCGAAGAAGAGCGAGCAGGCGGGCGCCGACGGCAACATGATCGTCACCCCGTACTACAACAAGCCCACCCAGGCCGGCGTGCTCACCCACTTCCGCATGATCGCCGACTCCACGGATCTGCCCGTCATCCTCTACGACATCCCGGGGCGGACCGGCATCCCCATCACCTATGAGACGATCCTGCGTGCGGCCAAGCACCCGAACATCCTCGCGGTGAAGGACGCCAAGGGCGACCTCAGTGAGGTGAGCCGGGTCATGAACCAGACGGACCTCATGTACTTCGCCGGCGACGACGCCAACGCACTGCCGACGCTCGCCATCGGCGGCACCGGCCTCATCGGCGTCACGGCCAACATCGCGCCGACGCCCTACCGACACATGGTCGACGCGGTGAACTCCGGCGACCTCGTCGCAGCGACCGCCGCGCACCGGCAGCTCGAGCCGCTCGTGCGCGCGGTCATGACCCACGTCCCCGGCACCGTCGCCGCCAAATACATCTTGCACGGCCTCGGCCGGATCCAGAGCCCGCGGGTACGTCTTCCGCTGGTCGGTCCGGAGGAGTGGGAGGCCGCGCAGATCGAGGATGAGATCGACCTGGTGAAGGACATCCCAGGCGTCGACTTCCGCAACTTCCGGCCAGACCGCAACGCCGCCGCCGGTGGCGCGCTGCCCAAGGTCGCCGGTACGACTCGCTAGACAAACCAGAGGGGGGCTACATGCCCAATACCATCATCGATCCGCCAGTCCTCGAACCGGGGACGCTCCGCGTCATCCCCATCGGAGGACTCGGCGAGATCGGCAGGAACATGACCTGCTTCGAGATCGACGGCAAGATCCTGATCGTCGACTGCGGCGTGCTCTTCCCCGAAGAACACCAGCCGGGCGTCGACCTGATCCTTCCCGACTTCACCTCCATTAAGGACCGGCTCGACGACATCGTCGGGGTCGTGCTCACGCACGGTCACGAGGACCACATCGGCGCCGTGCCCTACCTCCTGAAGCTCCGCAAGGACATCCCGCTGATCGGTTCCGGCCTGACGCTCGCGCTCATCGAGGCGAAGCTCAAGGAACACCGCATCGTCCCCTACACCCTGCCGGTGAAGGAGGGCCAGATCGAGGCGCTGGGGCCGTTCGACCTCGAGTTCGTCGCGGTCAACCACTCGATCCCGGACGCGCTCGCGGTGTTCATCGACACCGACGCCGGCACGGTCCTCGTGACCGGTGACTTCAAGATGGACCAGTTGCCGCTCGACGGCCGCCTGACGGACCTCCGCGCCTTCGCCCGCCTCGGTGAAGAAGGCGTCGACCTCTTCCTCGTCGACTCGACGAACGCCGACGTTCCGGGATTCACGCCGCTCGAGCGGTCCATCGGGCCGGTCCTCGACCAGGTCATCGCGAAGTCCGAGCGCCGCGTCATCGTCGCGAGCTTCTCGAGTCACGTGCACCGCGTCCAGCAGGTCCTCGACGCGGCTCACGCCCATGGCCGGCGGGTCGCGTTCCTCGGTCGGTCCATGGTGCGCAACATGGGTATCGCAGCCGACCTCGGGTATCTGAACGTCCCCGAGGGCCTGCTCATCGACTACAAGAAGGCGAAGGACCTCCCCGAGGACAAGATCGTCTACATGTCGACCGGGTCACAGGGCGAGCCGATGGCCGTCCTCAGCCGGATGGCGAACCTCGACCACGCGATCGAACCGGGCCCGGGCGACACCGTCATCCTCGCCTCGAGCCTCATCCCGGGCAACGAGAACGCGGTCTACCGGGTCATCGACGGCCTGACGAAGCTCGGCGCCACCGTCGTCCACAAGGGCAACGCGAAGGTCCACGTCTCCGGTCACGCGGCCGCCGGTGAGCTGCTGTACTGCTACAACATCCTTCAGCCGAAGAACGTGCTCCCGGTCCACGGCGAGTACCGTCACCTCGTCGCGAACCAGAAGCTCGCGATCGACAGCGGAGTCCCGGCGCAGAACACCTTCATCGGCGAGGACGGCATCGTCATCGACTTGAAGGACGGCGTCGCGAAGGTCGTCGGGCAGCTCGACGTCGGGCTCGTCTACGTCGACGGCTCGACCGTCGGCGAGATCACCGACGCCGACCTCAAGGACCGTCGCATCCTGGCGGAGGAGGGCTTCATCTCGGTCATCGTCGTCGTCGACTCGAAGACCGGGCACATCATCTCCGGCCCCGAGGTGCACGCGAAGGGCTTCGCCGAGGACGACAAGGTCTTCGCCGACATCAAGCCGAAGGTCGCCAAGGCACTCGCCGAGGCGGCGGAGAACGGCGTCCGCGACACGCACGCGCTGTCGCAGGTGATCCGTCGGACCGTGGGCCGCTGGGTCAACACGTCCTTCCGTCGCCGCCCGATGATCGTCCCGCTCGTCATCGAGGCCTGATCACCGGACGGGTCCGTTCGGTCCCACCCGCCAGGAGGCGGTCGGACATCATCCGCGAGGGTGATGTCCGGCCGCCTTCCGCGTTGCTACCTTGGAAGCTCCTATGGCCGCTCGTCACTCCGACTGCGGTGGATTCCGGAGGTCGGCGTGGGCGTTGTCCGCACCTGGGTGTTCCCCATTCTGAAACTGCTCGTCTTCACCGCGATCGCGGTGGCCCTCGTGAAGGTCGCGTTCTTCCCGGACGCACCGCAGGAGGAGGGGCCGACGCAGCCGACCGGGAGCCTCGTGGAACCACAGGTCCAGGCGGCGCTCGGCACCGTGGTCAACACCGTCTCGGTGGAGGGCCAGGTCGTCGCCGACCCGGCCAGCACGGCGAAGTCGACCGTCGCCGGCACCGTCGACGAGGTGTTCGCCGCCAAGGGGGCCGTCCTCGCGGAGGGTGATCCCATCCTCGACGTCAAGACCATCGACGAGGAGGGCAAGGAGCGGTACGTGCAGGTGACCGCGCCGGTCGCGGGCACTCTCGGCAACGTCAAGCTCATCCACGGGCAGTCGGTCCAGATCGGCGACGCGGTTGCGCAGGTGTCGCCGGCCACGTTCTCCATCACCGGGGCGTTGAGCGCCGACAAGCAGTACCGTCTGCTCACCATCCCCGGCGAGGCGACGGTCACCATCAACGGCGGCCCGGCCCCGTTCGTCTGTCCGGCCGTTCGCGTCACGACGCCGTCGAGCGGCGGCGACGAGGAGGAGCCGACGACGGGCGGTGGATCCGGGCAGACACCCGGTGGCAGCGGAACCTCCGTCACCTGCGCGGTGCCCGGTGATGTCCGGGTGTTCGCCGGACTCGCCGCGACGATCGAACTCGCGGGCGGTGTCGCCGAGAACGTCCTCGTGCTGCCGACGACCGCCGTCAAGGGTTCGGCCGGAACCGGGACCGTCTGGGTCGTCGGCGCCGACGGCGCCCAGGAGGAACGGCCGGTCACGCTGGGACTGAACGACGGGCAGCAGGTGCAGATCGTCGACGGCGTCGCCGAAGGCGACTCGGTGCTCCAGTTCGTCCCCGGAGCCGTCGCGCCCGCGCCCGAGGGGTGCACGCCGCTTCCGGACGGCAGCATGGCTTGCGACGGGTCGGTCGGGTGACGCTCCTCGAGCTCCGCGGCGTCACCAGGGTCGTCCAGATCCCCGACGCGCCGCCGCTGACGATCCTCGACGGCGTCGACCTCGAGGTGCACGAGGGCGATCGCGTCTCCATCGTCGGCCGATCGGGTTCGGGCAAGTCGACGCTCCTGAACCTCCTCGGCCTGCTCGACAAGCCGACCTCCGGGTCGCTCGTCTTCGACGGTCGACCGGCGGAACGCCTCGGCTCCGGTGCGCGCGACCGACTGCGCGGCGCCCAGATCGGATTCGTCTTCCAACAGTTCAACCTCCTGCCCGGCCGGACCGCGCTCGAGAACGTGACGACGCCGCTCCTGTATGCCGGCGGACGCTCGTTCTGGCGCCGTCGGGAGATCGCCGCCGCGATGCTCGAACGCGTCGGACTCGGCGACCGCCTCGACGCGATGCCCACGAAACTGTCCGGCGGCGAACAGCAGCGCGTCGCCATCGCACGGTCACTGGTCCGTGGGCCACGGCTCATCCTCGCGGACGAGCCGACCGGCGCACTCGACGTCGAGACCGGCACCTCCGTCATGTCCCTGCTCGATGAGGTGGCGTCCTCCACGGGGGCCGCCCTCGTGACGATCACCCACGACCGGGCCATCGCCCGACTCGCGACGACCCACCACCGTCTCGATCACGGCGTGCTCACCCCCGATCACGAACTGGAGGCCACGGATGTCTAGGATCCTGACCTCGATCGTCGGAGCGGTCGTCGAGGCCGCCCAGGAGTTGCGGATCCATCGTGGCCGGGTCATCCTCTCGCTCATCGGCGTCGGTGTCGCGGTGTGCGCCCTCACGAGCATGGTCGGCATGTCGTCGCTCGCGGCGCAGGCCCAGACCGAGTCGCAGGAACGCTACGGCGGCCGACCCGCCACGCTCATGGCGTCGGTCTACGGCACGGGAGCGGAGCAGCCCGACCCTGAGCTGTACATCACGGCGGTGCACGACCTCGCCGAGCGGTACGGCATCGGGTACGTCTCGCAATCCGGTAGCACCCAGTTGAACGTGCAGTTCGCCGACGGGACCGTGCCGGTACCCGCGACCGTCGTCGACGTCCCCTACGGCGAGATGCACCGCATCAGACTCGACGAGGGCACCTGGTTCCAGGAGGACGACGGCGACCGCCTCGCACCCGCGATCGTCGTGAACCCGGCGTTCTGGCAGCGCCTCGGGTCGCCGCCCATCGAGACGCACCCGACGGTCACCGTCCACGGTGAACATCCGGTCACGGCCGTGGTCGTCGGGGTGTACGCCAGCAACGAGTGGGACACCGAACCGCAGCTGTCGATCCTGCCCGCGGGGACGGCGCTCATCGGTCCGGCGGCCGGCGCCGAGGAGGGCATGGGCCAGCCCGGTCAGCTGCCGCAGTTCGAGTTCTGGGTCCCGAACGCGGACGCCGAGGCCTTCATCCAGCGGATCCAGTCCGACCTGCGTGCCGAACTCGGCGACGCGTACGGCGTCGAGGTGTTCCGCAACGACTTCGGCCAGACAGGAGAGGACCCGCTCCTGTCGTTGAAGCTCGTGGTCGGTGCCGTCGCCGGACTCATCCTCCTGCTCGGAGCCCTCGGGCTGATCAACCTCTCGCTCGTCACCGTCCGCCAGCGCATCCGCGAGATCGGGATCCGACGCAGTTTCGGGGCGACCGCGCCGCGCGTGTTCTTCGCCGTGATGATGGAGAGTGTCGTCGCCACCTTCGTCGCCGGGGTGATCGGTGTCATGCTCGCCGTCGCCGTCGTGAAGAGTCCGATCGTCGAGCAGTTCATCGGTCAAGGGCTCGTGACGGACTTCCCGCCGTTCCCCATCGAGGCGGCGGTCCTCGGGCTGGTCAGCGCGACGGCCGTCGGCGCGATCGCCGGGCTCCTCCCGGCGCTCGTCGCCGTCCGCGTGAAGGTGATCGACGCCATCCGGTACTGAGCGCCGGCGACCCCTCGTGCGTCATCTGCTCGAAACACCGTTGGCGTACCATCCGTCCATGGCGGTCTACTCGATCCGCGAAGCCGCGGTGGCTGATGTGCGCGTCCTCACCGACATGATGGTCGAGGCGGCGAACTGGAACGCCGTCGCGCCCCGTCCCCGGTCCGCGGTCCTCGCCGATGCGCAGCACACCCGGTACGTGCACGGGTGGCGTCGCCCCGGCGACGCCGGGGTCGTCGCCGTCGGGCAGGACGGCGCGCCGGTCGGGGCGTGCTGGTATCGACTCTTCCCGTCCGATGCACCCGGGTTCGGGTACGTGGCGGGCGGCGTCCCCGAACTCATCCTGGGGGTGAGTCCGATCCACCGCGCACAGGGCGTCGGACGGCAGTTGCTCCGCGCGACCGTGCAGCTCGCCAGAGCGGCCGGGTACCAGCGCATCAGCCTGAGCGTGGAGCGGGCGAACCACGCCGTCTCGCTGTACCGCACCGAGGGGTTCGCGACCGTGGACCGTCGGGGGAGCCGCGACACGATGGTCCTGAATCTGCGCTGACCGCCCGGCGGATCGCGGATCGTGGACACCCCGCCAGCTTGCCGGGCTGCGTCGGTGGCGACGAGTACCGTGAACGCATGGCCGCACGTTCCAACTCGACCAGCCGTTCGCGCAGCGCTTCCTCGCCGAGCGGCGCTTCGTCGCGCACCACGAGCACGAAGACGAACACCAAAGCCGGTCCCAAGGCGGGCGCGTCGACGACGAAGCAGCAGAAGACCGTCGCCTATCCGGCCGCCGAGGAGCAGCGCAGTGTGCTGACCTCGATGTGGCTCGGTCTCGCGCACGGCGTCGGTGGAGCGGTCCGCGCCCTCGGTCCCGAGCGCATCGCCAAGGAGGACCGTCGCGACGGCTTCCCCTTCCTGCTCTTCCTGCTCGCCGTCGTCGGTGCCGTCGTCGAGTGGTTCGGCGCGGCCGACCCGGTCGCCCAGACCTTCGACGCCTGGTCGTTCGGAGGCCTCTTCGGCCGACTCGCCTTCGTGCTCCCGGTCATCATGATCGTCTTCGCGGTCTGGCTGTTCCGGCACCCGGCCTCGGTCGACGACAACGGCCGCATCAGCATCGGCCTCGGTCTGCTCCTGATCAGCATCTCGGCGCTCTGCCACATCCACGGTGGCCAGCCGAACCCGAGTCAGGGCCTGCCCGCGTTGGCGCAGGCCGGCGGTCTCCTCGGGTGGATCCTCGGCGCTCCGCTCGCCGCGATCATCACCCCGATCGGCGCGACCGTCCTCATCTCGCTCCTGATCCTCCTCAGTCTCTTCATCGTGACGAAGACGCCCCCGAACCGCGTCGGTGCCCGCGTGCGGCAGTTCTCCACCTGGATGTTCGGCGAGCAGCCGGAGGCACCTGAGGGAGAGCCGGCAGAGCCGAAGCGTGCGCGGACGAAGCGACTCGACGACCTCGACGAGGAACCCGACGAGCCGGCGGCCCTGCCGTGGTGGCGTCGCAACACGAGCCGCCGCGAGGACGACCCGACGTTCGAGGACCCGCTCATGGGCGACAACATGACCGAGCTCCTCGGTCTCGAGAAGCCGTCCGGCGGATTCGACTCGCCGCTCGAACCGGTGGCCGCGCCTGCCGCGTCGCCGAAGGCCGCGCCGGTGCACGACGCCTTCGGCTCCGAGCTCCTCGGCGACCTCGAAGCGGCGGAGAGCGCCGTCAAGCGGTTCAACACGGGCGAGATCAAGCCGCAGACGGGTCTGCACGACGACAGCATCCCCGGCGCGACGGAGGTCATCGAAGACCTCGACCCGGCGCTCCTCGGTGCACCCGACCAGATCGACTTCTCGGCGCGCCCGATGGCGCAGCAGGGCCAGGACGACACGCCCTACCGTCTCCCGTCCGCAGGGACGCTGGCTGCGGGGGAGCCCGCGAAGACCCACAGCGCGGCCAACGACGAAGCGGTCGCCGCGATCACGAGCGTCCTCGACCAGTTCGGCGTCGACGCGAAGGTCACCGGCTTCTCCCGCGGCCCGACCGTGACGCAGTACGAGATCGAGCTCGGCCCGGGCGTCAAGGTCGAGCGCGTGACGGCGCTCAGCAAGAACCTCTCCTACGCCGTGGCGTCCAACGAGGTCCGCATCCTCTCGCCCATCCCGGGGAAGAGCGCCATCGGTATCGAGATCCCGAACACCGACCGCGAGATCGTCACCCTCGGCGACATCCTGCGGTCGACGGCGGCCACGAACAGCAACCACCCGATGACGATCGGCGTCGGCAAGGACGTCGGCGGCGGCTACGTCGTCGCGAACCTCGCGAAGATGCCGCACCTCCTGGTCGCCGGGTCGACCGGCTCCGGCAAGTCGGTCTTCGTCAACTCGATGATCACCTCGTTGCTCATGCGCGCCAAGCCGAGTGAGGTGCGCATGGTCCTCATCGACCCCAAGCGCGTCGAGCTCGCGCCGTACGCGGGCGTCCCTCACCTCATCACGCCCATCATCACGAACCCGAAGAAGGCGGCGGAAGCGCTGCAGTGGGTCGTGAAGGAGATGGACATGCGGTACGACGACCTCGCGAGCTTCGGCTACCGGCACATCGACGACTTCAACAAGGCCGTCGTGGCAGGCGAGATCGTCCTCCCCGCGGGAAGCGAACGCGTGCTGAAGCCCTACCCGTACCTGCTGGTCGTCGTCGACGAGCTCGCCGACCTGATGATGGTCGCGCCCCGCGACGTCGAGGACTCGATCGTCCGCATCACGCAGCTGGCCCGTGCGTCCGGTATCCACCTCGTCCTCGCGACGCAGCGTCCGTCGGTCGACGTCGTCACCGGCCTCATCAAGGCGAACGTCCCCTCCCGCCTCGCCTTCGCCGTCACGAGCGTCACCGACTCGCGGGTCATCCTCGACCAGCCGGGCGCCGACAAGCTCATCGGCCAGGGTGACGCCCTGTTCCTGCCGATGGGCGCGAACAAGTCCATCCGCGTGCAGGGTGCCTGGGTCGGCGAGAACGAGATCCAGCGGGTCGTCGAGCATGTCACCAACCAGGCGCGGCCGGAGTACCGGAAGGACGTCCAGGCCGTCGCGGAGCGCAAGGAGATCGACGCGGACATCGGCGACGACCTCGAACTGCTGCTCGCAGCAGCGGAGCTCGTGGTGTCGACGCAGTTCGGATCGACCTCGATGCTGCAGCGGAAGCTCCGGGTCGGTTTCGCGAAGGCCGGCCGGCTCATGGACCTCATGGAGTCCCGCGAGATCGTCGGCCCCTCCGAGGGTTCGAAGGCCCGAGACGTCCTCGTCACCGCCGAGCAGCTGCCGGGGGTCCTGGCCCGCCTGCGCGGCGAGGACGACGGCTCGGCCGCTCCGGCCCCCGCGGCGGCGGCATCGACAGCAGCTGCGGCCGCTCCGGTCGTCGGCGCTGTCGGCGGCGTCGAGCCCGACCCCTACGGCGCGGACCCGGTCGAGGCCCAGTTCCAGGACTATCCTGAGGTCGAGGGCGGTTCTGACGAAGACGCCTGGAGTCTCACCGGTCGGGAGTAGACATGACGGCATCGAACGCGTCGGCTGCTGAGCCGCGCATCTCGAACTGGAACCTCCCGAACGCGATCACCGTGGCGAGGATCGTGCTCGCGCCCGTGTTCATGTGGATGCTGCTGGCGGACGACGGTTCCGACGGCGCACTGCGGTGGTGGGCGGCACTGCTCTTCGTCGTCGCGATCGCGAGCGACGGCATCGACGGACACATCGCCCGCAGTCGCAACCTCGTGACGGACCTCGGCAAGATCCTCGATCCGATCGCCGACAAGGTGCTGACGGGTGGAGCGCTCGTCGCGTTGTCGATCCTCGGCGAACTGCCGTGGTGGGTCACGATCGTCGTGCTCGTGCGCGAGATCGGCATCACCGTCCACCGCTTCATCGTGATCTCCGACCATGTCGTCGCCGCCGCGTGGATGGGGAAGCTCAAGACCCTGGCGCAGGCCGTCGCGATCTCGCTCGCCCTCGCGCCGTTCTGGGTGCTCCTCGGTGACTGGGTGCTCTGGGTGAACGCGGTGTTCATGACCATCGCCGTGCTCCTGACCATCGCGAGCGGCATCGACTACGTCGTCACCGCCGTTCGCGGGTCGCGCGCCGACCGGCAGGTCGAGCGATGACGTCCGATGCCGTCGAGTCGGCCGACGCCGGTGCCGCCTCGGCGGTCCACGCCCTCATCGACGCCCGGTTGACGATCGGTGTCGCGGAGTCCCTGACCGGCGGGCTGCTGGCCGCGGCCCTCATCAGCGTCCCCGGCGCGTCCGCGACGGTCCGAGGCGGTGTGGTCGCTTACGACACCCGCCTGAAGCACTCGTTGCTCGGAGTCGACGCCGGCCTCCTCGCGCTCCACGGTGCCGTGCACTCGGAGGTGGCCCTGCAGATGGCCGACGGCGCGCGCCGTGCCCTGGCGATCGACGGGCTTCCAGCCGACGTCGGTATCGCGACGACCGGCGTCGCCGGACCGGACCCGCAGGACGGCCAGGCCGTCGGGACGGTCTTCGTGGGCATCGTGACGCGAGCGGGCGGACGGGTGGTGCCGCTCACCCTCGACGGAGGCCGTCAGGAGATCCGACACCGGACCGTCGAGCTCGCGTTGGAGGCGCTCGTTCGCGAACTCGGCGCACTCCAGTGAACGCCGACTCCGATCGGCGGAATACCGTCCGTTTCCATCGCGTTACAGATGACGTATTCACAAGAAAAGCCCAGTGATCCTGGTTACTGTTCGGCATACGGTGGTTGTAATGTTGGCCATCCACGAACGAGACGGCGATCAGCTGGGACGACGTGAATCCGCGTTGCAGAAGCAGAGCGCTGTACGACACGAGGTCGTAGAGCACAGAGGGAGGGTCACGTGGTTCTAGTCCGTCAAGAGATCGGCGACGTGCTGAGGGACTTCCGGTTGCAGAAGGGTCGCACGCTGCGCCAGGTGGCGAGTAAGGCGAGCGTCGCACTCGGATACCTGAGCGAGGTCGAACGAGGCCAGAAGGAGGCATCGAGCGAGATCCTCGCCTCGGTGGCCGACGCCCTCGACACCCCCATCTCCGTCATCATGCGAGAGGTCGGCGACCGCCTCGCGGTCATCGAGGGTCTCTCCCCGAACATCCCGGACACCGTTCCGGACGAACTGGTCAACGAGCTGGACGAACTCGTCTCCCGCTGATCGAGCGAGCACGGCAGCAGAACGCCCCGGGATCCCTCTCCCGGGGCGTTTCCGCGTCCGGACGGACGACGGAGGAAGGGACAGGAGCAGGAATGAAGCTGAGTGAGTTCAGGACGGCCGTGGCCGACGAGTTCGGTGTGGCGTATGGAGCGGTGCTCACCGGTGACCTCGGACTCACCGAGTTCGGCTCGAAGACCGCCGAGGAGGCGTTGCGCGCGGGTGTCCCGCCCCGCGACGTCTGGATCGCGCTGTGTACCGCGACCGACGTGCCGGACGAGCGACGCCACGGTGTCGGACGGCTGCAGCCGGGCGCGTGACGCGTCCCGCCTCACGGGCGAAGCGGTCTTCGACACGCCGCCCGATCGGTATCGAACATCCGTTCTAGTGGTGCTAGTGTCCTCCACAGGATCATTCGTGAGTGCGTTCTGCACGGATCGGGTCGTCCACCGGCGCATGTCGGTGGTGGCGCGTACCGTCGGAGACACCAGGAACGACCGACGCCTTGTCGCCCTCGGGCCCCGATCTTCAGCAGAAGCGGGTCCCGGAACACGCGGCGACAGCCTATAGGCACCCGACACCGAGCAGAGAGAAGCACACCATGCCAAGTCCAGCTGAACGCGAGAAGTCCCTCGAAACCGCACTCGCCCAGATCGACCGTCAGTTCGGCAAGGGCTCGGTGATGCGCCTCGGCAGCGACGAGCGTGCACCGGTCGAGGTCGTCTCCACCGGCTCGATCGCCCTCGACGTCGCGCTCGGCATCGGAGGGCTCCCGCGAGGCCGCATCGTCGAGATCTACGGGCCTGAGTCCTCGGGTAAGACGACGCTCACGCTGCACGCCATCGCGAACGCCCAGCGTGCCGGCGGCATCGCCGCCTTCATCGACGCCGAGCACGCGCTCGACCCCGAGTACGCCAAGAAGCTCGGCGTCGACATCGACTCGCTGCTCGTCTCCCAGCCCGACACGGGTGAGCAGGCGCTCGAGATCGCCGACATGCTCGTGCGCTCGGGTTCCATCGACCTCATCGTGATCGACTCCGTCGCCGCGCTCGTACCCCGCGCCGAGATCGAGGGCGACATGGGCGACTCGCACGTCGGTCTGCAGGCCCGCCTCATGTCGCAGGCACTGCGCAAGCTGACCGGTGGCCTGAACCAGACGAACACGACGATGATCTTCATCAACCAGCTGCGCGAGAAGATCGGTGTGATGTTCGGCAGCCCCGAGACGACCGCCGGTGGTAAGGCCTTGAAGTTCTACGCCTCGGTCCGCCTCGACATCCGTCGCATCGAGACGCTGAAGGACGGCACGGAGGCCGTGGGTAACCGTACGCGCGTGAAGGTCGTCAAGAACAAGATGGCTCCGCCCTTCCGGCAGGCCGAGTTCGACATCCTGTACGGCGTGGGCATCTCGCGCGAGGGCTCGTTGATCGACTTCGGTGTCGAGCACGCCATCGTCAAGAAGGCCGGCGCCTGGTACACCTATGA
Organism: Plantibacter sp. MMLR14_011; assembly: GCF_001865025.1. Classification (NCBI taxonomy): domain Bacteria; kingdom Bacillati; phylum Actinomycetota; class Actinomycetes; order Micrococcales; family Microbacteriaceae; genus Plantibacter; species Plantibacter sp. MMLR14_011. The sequence continues at coordinate 47,329 of NZ_MJGW01000072.1, read as the reverse complement.
GGGCGATCAGCTCGGTCAGGGCAAGGAGAACGCCCGGAACTTCCTGCTGAAGAACCCGGACATCGCCGCTGAGATCGAGCGCCGGATCCTCGGCAAGCTCGGTGTCGGCGCCGAGGGTGCCGCCACCAAGAAGGCTGCGGATGCCGCCGCAGCCGAGGTCGCTGCTGCCGAGGCCGCCGCGCTCGAGGCGGCGACCGGTGGAGCCCCGCAGCTCGCAGCCGCCGGCGCATCGAAGTCCGCCGCGAAGCGCAGCGCGTAGCGCGCGCCCCGAACAGCGAGGTCACCATGGTCGTCTCCTTCCCTCCCGCCGGTCCGGCCGACGAGTCGTCGGAGCGCTTGGCCCCCGTGACCTCGCTGTTCGGCGGTCGGCGTCAGGCGCCCGATGCAACGGCAGAACCCGACGGCTGGTTCGTCGGGCAGACCGACGAGGCTCCGCTCGTGGCCGCGCCCGTCGCGCGTCCCGTCGCTCCGTTGCGACGGACGTCCACCGAGCGCGTCGAGAGGGAGACCACCCCGCCGGGCGACATGTCGAGCGATGCCCCGGCGGCGACCAGCCCGACGACACCACCCGCGCCCGCCCGGCGGACGCTCGCCTGGACCTCGGTCGTCGAGGCGCCGGAAGACGCCGACGACCGCGCCGAAGCCGATGAGGTCGAGGCTCCGGTCGATCCGGAGGTTCGGCTGGCCGAACTCGACCTGCTCGCGGTGCGACGACTCGCCCGCCGCGGGTGTTCCGAGTGGGAGATCGCGGAACTCCTCCGCGGCCACGATGCAGCACCCGACGAGGTCGAGCACGTCCTCGCCGAACTCCGTCGACGCGGCTATCTCGACGACGCCGAACTCGCACGCCAACTCGTCGAGAGCCTGCACACCCGCAAAGGGCAGTCCCGTGCGGTGATCGGCCGCGAACTCTCCTCGCGACGCATCGACGCCACGATCGTCTCCGAGGCGCTCGAGGCCATCGACGACGACGACGAGCTTCGACGAGCGCTAGTGGTCGCCGAGAAGCGTGCCGGTCAACTGCGCTCCCTCGATCAGGCGACGGCCGAGCGACGTCTGTCGGCCTATCTCGCGAGACGCGGATACGGCTCGGCGATCATCCGTGAGGCGTGCTCACGTGCCCTGTCGGGGTCGAAGCGTTCCGGCGTGAGTTTCCGCTGACCGGAAGCCTCTCAGGCCGCGCGTAGACTGCCGGTATGAGCAGCATCGTCGAGACGCCCACGGTCATCAGCGCCTCACCCGCCGCGATCGACGAGTCAGGTCGGCAGCGGAGCTATGAGGTCCGCACCTACGGGTGCCAGATGAACGTGCACGACTCAGAGCGGCTCAGCGGGTCGCTCGAGGCAGCCGGTTACGTCAAGGCGGACGGCGAGCAGGCCGACATCGTGGTCATCAACACCTGCGCGGTCCGCGAGAACGCCGACAACAAGCTGTACGGCAACCTCGGCCACCTGGCATCGATCAAGAAGCAGCGCAGCGGGATGCAGATCGCCGTCGGCGGTTGTCTGGCGCAGAAGGACAAAGAGGTCATCCTCCAGAAGGCCCCGTGGGTGGACGTCGTCTTCGGGACGCACAACATGGGCTCACTGCCGTCGTTGCTGGAGCGGGCTCGGCACAACGACGAGGCCCAGTTGGAGATCCTGGAGTCGCTCGACACCTTCCCCTCCACCCTCCCGACCAAACGCGATTCCAGCTACAGCGGTTGGGTCTCGATCTCCGTCGGGTGCAACAACACGTGCACCTTCTGCATCGTGCCGTCGCTCCGTGGCAAGGAGAAGGACCGTCGCCCGGGCGAGATCCTCGGTGAGCTGCGCGCGCTCGTCGAGGACGGCGCCATCGAGGTGACGCTGCTCGGGCAGAACGTGAACTCCTACGGCGTCGAGTTCGGGGATCGTCAGGCGTTCGGCAAGCTCCTGCGGGCGGCGGGCACGATCGAGGGCTTGGAGCGCGTCCGGTTCACCAGCCCGCACCCTGCTGCCTTCACCGACGACGTCATCGACGCGATGGCCGAGACACCGAATGTGATGCCGCAACTGCACATGCCGCTGCAATCGGGTTCCGACCGCATCCTCAAGGCGATGCGTCGCTCGTACCGGTCCGAGCGCTTCCTCGGGATCCTCGACCGGGTCCGTGCGCGGATTCCGCACGCGGCCATCTCGACCGACATCATCGTCGGGTTCCCCGGCGAGACGGAGGAGGACTTCCAGGAGACCCTCCGCGTGGTCGAGGCCGCACGGTTCGCCAGCGCCTTCACCTTCCAGTACTCGATCCGAGCGGGTACGCCGGCGGCCACGATGCCCGATCAGATCCCGAAGGCCGTCGTGCAGGAGCGGTACGAGCGCCTCATCGCGTTGCAGGACCGCATCAGTCTCGAGGAGAACCAGCGTCAGGTGGGCCGGCAGGTCGAGTTGCTCGTCGCGGTCGGGGAGGGGCGCAAGAACGACGCCACGCATCGACTGAGCGGGCGGGCCGAGGACTCGCGTCTTGTCCACTTCGAGGTGCCGGCCCGCTCCGAGGTGCCGCGACCTGGTGACGTCGTGACCGTGACGATCACCGAGGCCGCGTCGTTCCACCTCATCGCCGACGCACCCTGCGGTGAACCCCTGCGGGTCCGTCGGACGCGTGCCGGAGACGCCTGGGATCGAGCTCAGGCCGATTCCTGCGGTGTGCCGACGACGGCCGCCGCGGCGGAGCCAGGCCGCGTCTCGCTCGGCTTGCCTGGCCTGCGCATCGGGGCACCGACCGTCGGCGTGACCACCTCTCCCATCTACGACCCGAGCGACGGCGAACGCCGGTGACCGGCTTCCTCGCGGTCGTCGGAGCGACCGGGACGGGGAAGTCCGCACTGTCGCTCGAGCTGGCGACCGCTCTCCGCGAGTCGGGCCGTCCAGCCGAGATCGTCAACGCCGACGCCATGCAGTTCTATCGTGGCATGGACATCGGGACCGCGAAGCTGCCCATGGAGGAGCGGCGCGGGATCCCGCACCACCTCTTCGACGTCCTGGACGTCACGGAGGAGGCGTCCGTCGCCTGGTACCAGCCGACGGCTCGTGCGGTGATCGACGAGCTCACCGCGCGTGGGGTGACGCCGATCCTCGTCGGCGGTTCCGGGCTGTACGTCTCGAGCGTCATCCATGACTTCCGCTTCCCGCCGAGAGACCGCGCCCTGCGCGAGCGCCTGGAACGGGAACTCGAGGAGGAAGGGCTCCCGTCGCTCATCGAGCGGCTCCGCATGGCCGATCCCGTGACCGCCGAGCGCATCGATGCGGCGAACGCCCGCCGAGTCGTGCGCGCACTCGAAGTCCACGAGTTGGCCGAGCGCGGCCACGGTGCGGCGCTTCCGGAACGCCCCGTCCCCTGGCGGCCGGTCGAGGTCATCGGGGTCTCGACGCCGCGAGAGGTCCTCGTCGAGCGCCTCGACCGGCGCGTCGAGATGATGTGGGACGCAGGACTCGTCGCGGAGACTGCCGAGCTGCTCGAGCACGGCCTCGAGCAGGGTGTCACCGCCGGCCGTGCGATCGGGTACGCCCAAGCGGTGGCGCAACTGCGGTCGGAGCTCACCGAAGCGGAGGCGATCGCCGAGACCCAGCGTCTGACGAGGCGGTACGCGCGCCGTCAGGTCAGCTGGTTCAAGCGCTATCCGGCGATCACCTGGGTGGAGGGCGGCAGCGCCGAGGCGAGTGAGCTGGCCCGCCGGGTGCGCCCGTAGACTGGTCGGATGGCGTCGACACTCTCCTTCACGAAGGGCCACGGCACGGGCAACGACTTCGTGCTCTTCTCCGATCCTGACGGCCAGGAGGCCCTCGATCCGAGCCAGATCGCGGCGCTCTGCGACCGGCATTTCGGGATCGGGGCCGACGGCGTCATCCGCGCCGTCCGGTCCGCGCACCTCGAAGCCGGGGCTGCCGTGCTCGCTGAAGACCCTGCCGCGGAGTGGTTCATGGACTACCACAACGCCGACGGTTCGGTCGCGGAGATGTGCGGCAACGGCATCCGGGTGTTCCTCCACTACCTGCTCGAGAGCGGGCTCGTGGAGCTGGCCCCCGGCGAACAGCTCGCCATCGGAACCCGCGCCGGCGTCCGGATGGTCGGTTACGACCCGCTCGGCTACGTCGTCGACCTCGGCCGATGGAGCCTCGACGAGCGGGAGACGCTCGTCCGGGTGAAGGGGCTGCCCGTGGCCCGCCCGGGGATCGGGATCGACGTCGGCAACCCGCACATCGTCGTCGCGGTCGCCGACGCCGCCGAACTCGACGGAGCGGAACTGGACTACGTCCCACAGCTCGACCCCGTACCGCCGCACGGTGCCAACGTCGAGTTGGTCGTCCCGGGTGAGCCGCTCATCGCCGACGGTGTGGCCCGGATCCGCATGCGCGTCCACGAGCGCGGGAGCGGCGAGACCCTGAGCTGTGGCACCGGGACGGCTGCCGCGGCGCTCGCGTTCCGCCACTGGGCGGGCGCGGCGGCTCCGAACGACTGGCGCGTCGAGGTGCCCGGCGGGGTGCTCGGGGTGCGCATGGTTCCCGGCGCAGACGGCGAGCACGTGGTGCTGGCCGGTCCGGCGACGCTCGTCTACTCCGGGACGATCACCCTGGCCTGAGCCGGTCAGGCCGGACGGATCTCCCGGCGCCGGGCGTGCAGGACGCGGAAGCCCTTGGCCATGGCCGCACGTCCGACGTGGAACGACGTCGGCAGCTGCTCCTGCAACCACTTCTGCAGCGAGTCCGAGCCGAGGTTCTTCTGTACGACGAGCCAGGCGTCACCCTCGTCCTCGAGCCGCGGCAACCAGTGCATCAGCATGCGGTGCAGTTCGTCCTTGCCGACGCGGATCGGCGGGTTCGACCAGATGGTCGCGAAGCGGACCGCGTCGGGGACGTCGTCTGGGAGGACGGCACGGATGTTGACGAGTCCGAGGCGCTCCGCGTTGATCCGGGTCAGGTCGAGCGCGCGTTCGTTGACGTCGACCGCCCAGACGGTCGCGTCCGGCGACGCGAGCCCGAGCGACAGGGCGATCGGGCCCCAGCCGCAGCCGATGTCGAGGAGGTCGCCCGTCGGCGGGGGAGGAGGGGTGTTCGCGAGCAGCACCTGGGTGCCCTGATCGAGGTGACCCGGACTGAAGACGCCGCCCGCTGAGACGAGCGAACGGTCGACGCCGCCGAGGCGTGCGGTGATCGGTTTGAGCTGCAACTCGCTCGCGGGTTCGGCGGTGAAGTAGTGCTCGTTCGACATACAGGAACGGTACCGGACCAGGAGGAAGTAGGGTTAACGCGATGCCTAGACCACCGATGGACGCACCCCAGGACCACGCAGACGACACCGATGTCGATGTCGAGGCGGTGGTGGACGACGCCTCGGTCACCGATCCCGACGACGTCGTCGCACGCGTGCTCACGAGCGCCGCGTCCCGATCGAACGGGTACACCCTGTTCGGCAGCGGTGCAGCGGCCCTGCAGACCGGCGATGCCTCAGGAGGCAGTTCCGACGACGGCGAACAGTACGACCGTGAGGACCGGCAGGCCCTCCGTCGCGTCGCCGGGCTCTCGACCGAGCTCGAGGACGTCACCGAGGTCGAGTACCGGCAACTCCGGCTGGAGAACGTCGTCATCATCGGCGTCTACCCGCAGGGTGCGCTGCACGACGCGGAGAACTCCCTGCGCGAACTCGCAGCGCTCGCGGAGACCGCCGGCGCCGTCGTCCTCGACGGGCTCCTGCAGCGCAAACCGCACCCCGACCCGAGCACGTATCTCGGTCGCGGCAAGGCCCAGGAACTGAAGTCCATCGTCCAGGCGCTCGGCGCCGACACGGTCATCGCCGACACGGAACTCGCACCCAGCCAGCGTCGCGCACTCGAGGACGCGGTCGGCGTGAAGGTCATCGACCGCACGGCGGTCATCCTCGACATCTTCAGTCAGCACGCGAAGAGCCGAGAGGGCAAGGCGCAGGTCGAGCTCGCCCAACTCGAGTACCTCCTGCCCCGCCTCCGCGGCTGGGGTGAGTCGATGAGCCGTCAGGCCGGTGGTCAGGTCGGTGGTGCCGGTGCCGGTATGGGGTCGAGGGGCCCCGGTGAGACGAAGATCGAACTGGACCGGCGCCGCATCCACACCCGGATGGCGAAACTGCGCAAGTCGATCACGGCGATGAAGCCGGCGCGCGAGGCCAAGCGGGCGAACCGCCGCCGCAACACGGTGCCGTCGGTCGCGATCGCCGGTTACACGAACGCCGGCAAGTCCAGCCTGCTGAACCGCATCACGAAGGCCGGCGTCCTGGTCGAGAACTCGCTCTTCGCGACGCTCGACGCGACGGTCCGACGCAACGTGACCTCCGACGGACGCGAGTACACCCTGGCCGACACGGTCGGCTTCGTGCGCAACCTGCCGCACCAGCTGGTCGAAGCCTTCCGCTCGACGCTCGAGGAGGTCGCCGACAGCGACGTCATCGTGCACGTCGTCGACGCCGCGCACCCCGACCCTGCCGGCCAGATCGCCACCGTGCGCGACGTCATCGGTGAGGTCGGAGCTCGGCACATCCCCGAGCTGGTCGTGTTCAACAAGGCCGACCTCGTGGACGACGGGCAGCTGCTCGTGCTCCGCGGTCTCGTCCCGGACGCCGTCTTCGTGTCGGCCCGCACCGGTCTCGGGATCGACGAGCTCATGGAGCGCATCGAGACACTGATCCCGTCGCCGAGCAACGAGGTCCACGTCATCGTGCCCTTCGACCGCGGAGACCTGGTCACGCTGCTGCACGAACGCGGCAAGGTGCTGTCGACGGACTACGACGAGCGTGGCACGATCGTGCACGCCCTGGTCGGTGCCGAGCTCGCCGCCGCCCTCGCGCCGTTCGCCGAGGTCGTCCCGGCACCAGCCGTGGCCGGCTGACCCGACTCCTCACGCGCAGCGCGCGCGGACGGCATCCTTGAGCGCCTCCGCCGTATCGGCGTCGAGCGGGAGGGTCATGACGGCCTCCGGGCCGTCGTCGATCCGCACGACGAGTGGGAAGAGAGTTCCCACCTTGTCCTCCGCCAGGGCGTGCGGGTCGCACCGGGTCGGCACGACCCGGAGTTCGATGGACTGCGGACCGCTAGCGGCGTCGACGGTCAGGCTGAGTGGCCAGTCCTGGGGTGGGTCACCGCCGTCGTCCCTCGGCGCCGGTCGCAGCAGGACCGTCGAGCGCAGCGCGACGAGCTCTAAGTGACCCGGAGCGCCGGTCGGCACGGCCGTGATCGTCAGGACGGCGACCGTCGTGGCTCCGGCACCTTCGAGGCGGATCCCGGGAGTGGCGGCCACCTCGGCGATGCGCTGCACCGCCGACACCGTGCACGTCGAGGCACGGATGCGCTGCAGCGCGTTCGTCGGATCGGACAGGCCGGATGCGGTGAGGACGGCGCCGTCGTCGAGTCTGAGCTGGAGATCGACCCGCACGTCCTCGTCGCGTGCGTCGCAGTCGACCGGTGGCAGCTCGACGGCGAGATCCGTGGTCTGTCCAGCGCGGATCGTCGAGGATCGGTCCCGGACGGTCGGCGCGGTGAACGCCGACCCCGCCAGCTCGAGTCCGACGATCGTGATGTCGTCGTCTCCGCCGTTGCCGACCCGGACGATCGCGGCGTCGCTCGCATACTGGTCGCGGTTCTGGCGGAACTCGATCACGAGGTCCTCCGCTGCGGCTGTGCGCGTCGCCCGCGGCAGGGGCGAACCGGCGGTCGTGCACCCGGACACGGCGAGCACCACCGCCACGCAGGACCCGATGACGCGCGAGCCGAGTGCTCGACGCTCGCCGCCCCGGTGCCTGGTGCCCACGGTCATGGCATCAGCGTAGGACCGGAGCGCCGCCGGGGGAATGTGTCGCAGGATGACGCTGTCGGACGGATGTCCGTCGCGCGGATCGTCAGGCGTTGCTATCGTCGTGCGCATCGTAACCGCCCTCACCGGCGGAATCGGAGCGACAGCCGAGCCCGGCACCCGCCCACGACACACCAGCGGAACCGCTGCGTGCTGCGTGGTCGCCGGCTCTCGATCCGCTGCCACCGAGACGAGACCCCATGACCATGACGGAGCCCGCCTGTCCCGGGCATACCCCCTTCTCCTTCGAGCTGTACCCGCCCAAGACACTCGACGGCGGCGTCGCGCTCGCACGGACGGTCGAGCACCTGGCCGCCGCCGGCCCGGAGTTCATCTCGGTCACCTTCGGCGCCGGCGGTTCCTCGCGAACGGCGAGCCTGGACGTGCTGCGGAGCATCCGGACGTCGACCTCGGTGGACCCGATGGCCCACCTCACCTGCGTCGGGTCGACGCACGCCCAGGCCAGCCGACTCATCAAGGACTTCCTCGACGCCGGGGTGCACAGTTTCCTCGCGCTCCGCGGCGACCCGCCTGCCGGAGCCGTCGAGGGCGACGCCTTCCTCGGTGATCTGGGGAGTGCCGCGGAACTCGTGCAGCTCATCGGCCGGGTCAGTGCCGAGCACGAGCCCTACGCCGAGGGGTCGCTGGTCGGCCTCCCGGGCGCGGTGCAGCTCGGGCGACGCCATCGGCCGCGGATCGCGGTCGCCGCGTTCCCCAACGGACACCCGCGGTCGCGGTCGACGACGCAGGACCTCGACACCCTGTTGGCCAAGCAGGCGGCTGGGGCGACGCTCGCCATCACCCAGCTCTTCTTCCACGCCGACGATTACCTCGCCTTCGTCGAACGCGCGAGACGTCACGGCGTCACCATGCCCATCCTGCCGGGCGTGATGCCCATCACGAGTCCGGCGCGGTTGCGTCGGGTGCTCGAGCTCAGCGGCGAGGCGCTCCCGAGCGACCTGGCGATCGCGCTCGAGGTCGAGCCGGACGAAGCGGGACGGATCGACATCGGCATCGACTATTCCGCGAGGCTCATCCGCGACGTCGTCGCGGGCGGCGCGCCGGGCGTACACCTCTACGCCTTCAACCAGCATCGGACGGTGCTCGACGTGTTGCACCGTGCCGGCATCCCCGTGCCGGGCGACCGACCGGTCCGTCATCCCATCCCCGATCCACTCACCAGCAAGGACGCACGATGAACCCCACCTCCGCATTCCCCGCCGGCACCATCCTCGGCTACCCGCGCATCGGGCCGAACCGGGAGTTGAAGCGCGCCGTCGAGTCCTTCTGGGCCGGCCGGATCGACGCCGAGGCGCTCGAGCGGACGGCTGCCGAGCTGCGCGCCGCCACGCGTGCCCGCCTCGCGGGGCTCGGCCTCGACCCGACGAACGCCGCGATCCCCGAGAGCTTCTCGTTCTACGACCAGGTCCTGGACGCCGCGCTCGCCGTCGGTGCCGTCCCGGAGCGCTTCTCGTCGCTCGTCGGGGCCGACGGTCGGGTCGACCTCGCCGGGGCGTTCACGATCGCTCGTGGCGCCGGCGACCTCGCGCCGCTCGAGATGACGAAGTGGTTCGACTCGAACTACCACTACCTCGTCCCGGAGATCGGCGAGTCGACGCCGTTCGCGCTCTCCGACGACCGCGTGGTCGAGCAGTTCCGCGAGGGCCTCGCCGAGGGGTACGTGACGCGGCCGGTCATCGTGGGCCCCGTGACGTTCCTGCTGCTGTCCAAGGCGGCCGAGGGGGCCTCAGCGGGATTCGCCCCGATCGATCGACTGGAGGCATTGCTGCCCGTCTACGCGGAACTCCTCCAGCGCCTCGCCGCTGCCGGCGCGCCCTGGGTGCAGCTCGACGAACCCGCACTGGTGTCGGAGACGTTCGACGTGCCGAGGTCGACGGTCCTCGCGGCGCTCGAACGATCGACGAGCGTCCTGTCCGCCGTGTCGGACCGCCCGGCGATCTTCGTCGCGGCTCCCTACGGTGCCTTGGGCGACGCCCTCCCGGTGCTCGCCGACTCGGGGGTCGAGGCCGTCGGTGTCGACCTCGTCCGAGGAGGCCTGCCGGACTCGTCACCCGGACTCGCCACGAAGACCGTCGTCGCGGGAGTGATCGACGGCCACAACGTGTGGCGCGGCGACCTGGCAGCCGCGGCCGATCTCCTGGAGCGCGCGGCGGAGCGCTTCCCGCAGCTCGCGGTGTCCACCTCGACCTCCCTCCTGCACGTCCCGCACGACGTGTCGGTGGAGACGAAGCTCGCCCCTCGTCTCCGGAGCTGGCTCGCCTTCGCCGACCAGAAGGTGGATCAGATCGCGGTCCTCGCACGCGGTCTCACCCAAGGGCGCGCAGCGATCGCGACCGAGCTCACCGCAGCGTCGGCCGCGCTCGACGATCGGCTGGCCGCGCCCGGGGTCGTCGATGCCACCATCCGCGCACGGACGGCGGCGCTCGCGCCAGCGGACTTCACACGGGACGACTACCAGGAGCGCGCAACGGCGCAGGAGCAGGCGCTCGGCCTGCCGTTCCTCCCGACGACGACGATCGGCTCCTTCCCGCAGACCGGGGACATCCGTCGCGCCCGCGCACAGCGGGTCGCAGGGACACTCGACGAGGAGGCCTACGTCGCGACGATGCGCGCGGAGATCGGGCGCGTCGTGGCGCTGCAGGAGGATCTGGGGATCGACGTCGTCGTCCACGGCGAGCCCGAGCGCAACGACATGGTCCAGTACTTCGCCGAACACCTCGACGGCTTCGCCGTGACGGAGCACGGCTGGGTGCAGTCCTACGGTTCACGGTGCACCCGTCCGTCGATCCTGTGGGGGGACGTCTCGCGACCGGCGCCGATCACGGTCGAGTGGTCGGCCTACACGCAGTCGTTGACCACCAAGCCGGTGAAGGGCATGCTCACGGGCCCGGTGACGATCCTCGCGTGGTCGTTCGTGCGTGACGACCAACCGCTCGCCGAGACGGCGAACCAGGTCGCCCTCGCCCTGCGTGACGAGATCGCCGACCTGGAGCGGGCCGGCATCCGCATCATCCAGGTCGACGAACCCGCACTCCGCGAGCTACTCCCGCTCCGGCGGGCCGACCAGGGAGGTTACCTCGACTGGTCGGTGGGCTCCTTCCGGCTGGCGACCGCGGGCGTGCGCGCCGAGACCCAGATCCACACCCACCTCTGTTACTCGGAGTTCGGGGTGGTGATCGACGCGATCCGACGACTGGACGCCGACGTGACGAGCATCGAGGCGGCTCGGTCGCGGATGGAGGTCGTGTCCGACATCCGGGCGAGTGGTTTCGACCACGGCATCGGCCCGGGCGTCTACGACATCCACTCGCCTCGGGTGCCGAGCGTCGCGGAGGTGACCGCGTTGCTCGAGATCGCGCTGGAGGGGATCCCGCAGCGCCAGGTCTGGGTGAACCCGGACTGCGGGCTCAAGACGCGAGGCTACGAGGAGACGGTCGCCTCCCTCACCAACATCGTCGAGGCCACGCGCGTCGTCCGCGCACGAGTCGGTGCGACCGGCTGACGTCGTCGGTCCGGCACGGATGTGGGCCGGGACGATCCACGGATCGGTCCGGCCCACATCGGTGTGGAGGAGTGGTCCGGTCGGTCAGACCGTCCGGAGCACGGCGACGACCTTGCCGAGGACCTCGGCGTGGTCGCCGAGGATCGGCTCGAAGGCCGAGTTCCGAGGGAGCAGCCAGGTGTGGCCGTCGCGCTGGCGGAACACCTTCACGGTCGCCTCCTCGTCGAGCATGGCCGCGACGATCTCGCCGTTCTCAGCGGTCTTCTGCTCGCGGATGACGACCCAGTCACCGTCACAGATCGCGGCGTCGACCATCGAGTCGCCGACGACCTTCAGCATGAACAGACTGCCCTTGCCGACCAGCTGGCGGGGCAGGGGGAAGATCTCCTCGACCTGCTGCTCGGCCGTGATCGGGATGCCGGCGGCGATGCGACCGACGAGCGGGACCATGGCGGCGTCACCGACCGGGGGAGCGGAGTCGGGATCGCTGCCCTCGACGGCGCTCGGCAGGTCGATGAGCACCTCGATGGCGCGGGGACGGTTGGGATCGCGCCGGAGGTATCCGCTGAGTTCGAGCTGTCCGAGTTGGTGCGTGACACTCGACAGGGAGGCGAGCCCGACGGCGTCGCCGATCTCGCGCATGCTCGGCGGATAGCCGCGCTGCGAGACCGAGCGCTGGATGACGTCGAGGATCGCCAGCTGCTTGTCGCTCAGGCTCTTCCGTCGCCGGGTGCCGCCGATCTGGCGCTCCCGGGCTCCGTCGCCCGCCGTGTTCGCTGCCATCTTCGCTCCTGCCCTGATCGGCTGTCGGTGACCGATGTCGGTGGGTGGTGGTGTACTGCTTCCAACACTCGAAACTGTATCCGCACCGGCTCGTCCAGACAAACATCTGTTCGAGCGTGTCGCCGATCCCGCGCGTCTCAGGTACGAAGACAGGGTTGAGTATTCGAACAATCGAAGATATATTCGGAACACAGGTTCGTATCCGGCACTCCTGGCCGAGTGTCGGATACGAGTCCTCATCACACGATGAGCACACTCTTGGAGGGTTGACATGAGCGCAGCACTGATCGGGTCCCACCGGGCGCTTCCCGCGCGGACGGCGCAGGCACCGACGTCGGACGCACCGTCCACACGCCGACTCCGCCTGACGAAGCGCGGTCGCGTCGTCTTCACCACGCTCGCCGCCATCCCGCTGGTCATCGGCGTCGCGGTCGTCGGACTCTCCGCAGGCGGTGCCGCGGCCAACACGGCGGCGGCGGGAGCCACGTTCACGTACATCACGGTCGACCCGGGCGAGTCGCTCTGGCAGCTGGCCGAGTCCATCGCGCCCGACGCCGACCCGCGCGACGTCATCGCCGAGATCATGAACCTCAACCAGCTCAGCACCGCCGGTGTCGAGCCGGGGCAGCGCCTGGCGATCCCGCAGCGGTACGCGGCCGAGTAGGCCGCAATCGGCGGGTCCCTCCGCGCTGGTTCTCAGCTATCGTCGATGGCGCGGTGCAACGACGCCCGCAGCATCGTCGGAGGCAAGCATGAGTACAGACGATCGGAGCCGCTCGCTGCTCCGGAAGAAGCCGATCGCGGAGATCGAGGATGAGACCTCCCGCTCGAAGCTGTTCAAGAGTCTCGGGCTCTGGCAACTCACGGCCATCGGGGTCGGTGGCATCATCGGGGTGGGGATCTTCTCCCTCGCCGGACTCGTCGCTCACGGGAGCGAGACCTCGCCCGCTGTCGGGCCGGCGGTCCTCTTCTCCTTCCTGATCGCCGGTCTCGCCTCCGCGGCCGCGGCGTTGTCGTACGCGGAGTTCGCCGGCATGATCCCGAGAGCGGGGTCGGCCTACACCTACGGGTATGTGGCGCTCGGCGAGATCATCGGCTGGTTCATCGGCTGGGACCTGTTGCTCGAGTACATCGCGATCGTCGCGGTGGTCGCGATCGGGATCTCCGGCTACTTCGACGCCTTCCTGTCCGGCATCGGGATCCACATGCCGGACTGGATGACCTCGACCGCCGACGAGGGGAAGGGCGGCCTCGTCAATCTCCCCGCCATCTTCGTCTGTCTCCTCGTGACCTTCATCCTGAGCCGCGGGACGAAGGCCTTCGGTCGATTCGAGCTCGTCGCGGTCGGGATCAAGGTCCTGCTCATCCTGTTCATCATCGGCCTCGGTGTCTTCTACATCGACGGACAGAACTACGATCCGTTCCTCCCGAGCGGTTTCGGGCCGGTGTTCGCCGGTGCCGCGACGGTCTTCTTCGCGGTCTTCGGATACGACGCGATGAGCACGGCCGCCGAGGAGGCGAAGGACGGCAAGAAGCACATGCCGAAGGCGATCATCCTCTCCCTCATCATCGCGATGCTCCTGTACGTCGCGGCCACCCTCGTCCTGACCGGTATGCAGAACTACACCGACATCGACCCCACGGCCGGGTTCGCATCGGCGTTCCAGAGCGTCGGTCTGCCCGTGGTCGCGACGATCATCTCCGTCTTCGCCGTCCTGTCGATCCTCACCGTGATGCTGACGTTCCTGTTGGGCGTCACCCGCGTGTGGTTCTCGATGAGTCGCGACGGTCTCCTGCCGCGGTGGTTCTCGCGCACGGACCGACGAGGCGTGCCGCAGCGGGTGACCTGGATCGCCGGCGGCGCGGCAGCCGTCTTCGCCGGTGTGTTCCCGATCAAGCAGGTCGCCGACCTCACGAACATCGGCATCCTGGCCGCCTTCATCGTGGTCTGCGTGTCGGTGATCGTGTTCCGGTACACGAAGCCGGATGAGCCCCGCTCCTTCCGGTTGCCGTTGATGCCGTTCGTCCCGGCGTTCGGCGTCCTGGCGTCCGGCTTCCTGATCCTGCAGCTGCACTGGGAGACCTGGCTACGGTTCGGGGTCTGGCTCGTGATCGGTCTCATCGTCTACTTCGCCTACGGGCGACGCCACTCGCTGTTGAACCCGGCGAGCCCCCGCCACGAGGTCCTTCGTCGGGAGCGCCAGGCGGAGTGAGCGCGCCGGTCGGAGTGGCTAGCATTGTGGGGTGACCGCTCTCGACGACCTCCCCATCCGCGACGACCTCCGAGGACAGCGCCCGTACGGCGCTCCCCAGGCCCTGGTGCCGGTGGCGCTCAACGTCAACGAGAACACGCACCCCATCCCCGAAGCGGTCGCGCACGACATCGTCGCCTCGCTCGCGTCGGCGGTCCTCACGGTGAACCGGTACCCCGATCGCGAGTTCACGGAACTCCGGGAGGCGCTGGCGGGATACCTGGGCCACGGGGTGACCCCGGAGCAGATCTGGGCGGGGAACGGCTCGAACGAAGTGCTGCAGCACATCCTGCAGGCCTTCGGCGGTCCCGGGCGATCGCTCCTCGGGTTCACGCCGACGTACTCGATGTATCCGCTCCTGGCCGCCGGCGTCGGCACCAGGTGGATCCCCGCGACGCGTGACGCCGAGTTCGAGCTCTCGCCCGAGACCGCCGCGCGTCAGGTGGCCGAGGCGGATCCCGACCTCGTGTTCCTCTGCTCGCCGAACAACCCCACCGGGACACCGTTGTCGCTCGAGACCGTCACCGCGGTGTACGAGGCGTCGCGGGGCATGGTGATCGTCGACGAAGCGTACGCGGAGTTCGCACCCGACGACGAGGCGAGCGCGCTCACCCTGCTGGAGGGGCGTCCGCGCCTGATCGTCTCCAGGACGATGAGCAAGGCCTTCGCCTTCGCCGGGGTCCGCCTCGGGTACCTCGCCGCCGACCCCGCGGTCGTCGACGCGCTGAGACTCGTCCGGCTCCCGTATCACCTGAGCGCCCTGACGCAGGCGGCCGCGACCGCCGCACTGCGGCACGCCGACGAGATGCTGGCGATGGTCGACGACATCCGGACCCAGCGCGATCGTCTCGTCGTCGAGCTCGCGCGTCTCGGCTACGACCCGAAGCGGAGCGGATCCAACTTCGTCCTGTTCGGCGGCGTCGCCGATCCGCACGCGGCGTTCGAGGCGCTCTTCGCGCGGGGGATCCTCATCCGCGACGTCGGCATCCCGAACCACCTCCGGGTCACCGCGGGCACCGAAGCGGAGACGACCGCGTTCCTCGAAGCCCTGGCGGCGATCAGCCCCGCCTGACCAGGCCATCGGCGGGCGGAGGTGGCGCGCCGCTCACGGCAGGCGGGAGATGGCCTCCTCGGCCGCGACCCATGGGAGCATGGCGCACTTGACACGCGCGATGTAGCGCGAGACGCCACTGAACGCCGCGGCGTCTCCGAACCGTTCCTCGTCGAACTCGAGCGTGCCCCGCGATCGGATCACCGTGCGGAACTCGTCGATCAGAGCCTCGAGCTCGGCCGGGGTGAGGCCTGCCGCGAGGTCGCTCAGGCAGGAGCTCGACGCCTGCGAGATCGAGCAGCCGTGCCCCTCCCAGGCGATCGGTGCGAGACGACCGTCGGGCCCGGGATGGAGCTGCAGGGTGACCTCGTCGCCGCAGGTGGGGTTGAGCTGATGCGACTCGGCGGCGGGCGCCTCCCGCAAGCCGAAGCCGTGGCGCTGGCGGGCGTGGTCGAGGATGAGCTCCTGGTAGAGGCTCTCCAAGCCGCTCACCGGGACACCCCGAAGAACGGACCGACGAGGGTGGCCGCCTCGAGGAAGGCGTCGATCTCGGCCTCCGTCGTGTAGAGGTAGCTGCTGGCGCGGGTGGACGCGGTGAGCCCCAATCGGCGGTGGAGTGGTTGTGCGCAGTGGTGACCGACGCGGACCGCGATGCCGCGATCGTCGAAGAACTGACCGACGTCGTGAGCGTGCACACCGGCGAGGTCGAAGCTCGCCAGCCCGGCGCGAGGTGTCCCGGGCGGCGGGCCGACGAGCGTGGCGCCGGGGGTGGCGGCGAGTCCGGCCGCGAGACGCTGTCCGTAGGCCGCCTCGGTGGCGTGGACACGGTCCATGCCGACCGCTTGCAGGAACCGCACGGCGCTCGCGAGGGCGATCGCCTGCGACACCGGCTGGGTCCCCGCCTCGAACCGCTGCGGCGCGGGAAGGAACTCCGCGCCCTCGAGCGTGACGGTCGTGATCATCGACCCGCCGGTGAGGAAGGGCGGAAGGGCGTCGAGCAGCTGACGGCGACCCCAGAGCGCACCGATCCCGTTGGGACCGAGCATCTTGTGACCGGAGAACACGAGGAAGTCGACGCCGAGGGACGCGACGTCGACGGGCAGGTGCGGCACGGACTGGCAGGCGTCGAGCACGGTCAGCGCGCCGACGCGCTCGGCGAGGGCGACGAGCTCGGAGACCGGCGCGATCGCCCCGGTGACGTTGGACACGTGCGCGAAGGCGATGATTCGCGTGCGTTCGCCGATGATGTCGTCCACGGCGTCCAAGCGCAGCACGCCGTGGTCGTCGACCGGGAGGTGACGAAGGGTCGCACCGGTGCGCGCGGCGAGTTGCTGCCAGGGGATGAGGTTCGCGTGGTGTTCGAGTTCCGTGACGACGATCTCGTCGCCTGGACCGAGTCGGAACCGCTCGGCGGCAGCACCGCCGAGACCGGCGCTCGCGTTCCCGATGGCCCCGGCGATGAGGTTGAGGGCCGCGGTCGCGCCGGAGGTCCAGACGAGTTCCCGCTCGTCGGCACCGATGAACGCGGCGACCGTGGCGCGAGCATCCTCGAAGAGCTCCGTCGCCTCGGCGGCCAGGAGGTGGGCGCCACGGTGGACGGCGGCGTTCCGGTGCGTCGCGTAGTCCTGCTCCGCGTCGATGACCTCGATCGGGCGTTGCGAAGTGGCTCCGGAGTCCAGATAGACGAGCGGGTGTCCGTTCATCTCCCGGGCGAGGATCGGGAACCGTTCACGGAGAGCGGCGATCTCCGCCTGGTCGAGTGGGACGGCCGGGGCGATGCTGGGTGTGGAAGTCATGACCTCTCAACGATAGGCGTCGGCAGAGCCCGGTGCAGCCGGATGACGCGACGATCCACGCCCGTCGACACACGGCGTACAGCTTCGGTGCGCTCGATACACTGGATCCCATGACCACCCAGCAGCGCACGGCCCGGATCCAGCGCGCGACGAGCGAATCCAGCATCGAGCTGGAACTGGACCTCGACGGCACCGGCACGAGCAGCATCGAGACCTCCGTCCCGTTCTACGACCACCTGCTCACGGCCTTCGCCAAGCACTCGCTGACCGACCTGACCGTCCGGGCGACGGGCGATGTCGACATCGACGTCCACCACACGGTCGAGGACGTCGGGATCGTCCTGGGCCAGGCGATCCGTCAGGCTCTCGGCGACAAGACCGGCATCTCCCGGTACGGCGACGCACTGGTCCCGCTCGACGAGGCCCTCGTGCAGGCCGTCGTCGACATCTCCGGTCGTCCGTACCTCGTGCACGGCGGGGAACCGGCCGGATTCGAGTTCCACCTGATCGGTGGGCACTTCACGGGTTCGATGGTGCGTCACGTCTTCGAGGCGATCACCTTCAACGCGGGCCTCACCGTGCACGTGAACGTCCTCGGCGGACGCGATCCGCACCACATCGCCGAAGCGGAGTTCAAGGCGTTCGCGCGGGCCTTCCGGCAGGCGAAGGCGTTCGACCCGCTGGTCCAGGGCATCCCGTCGACGAAGGGCGCGTTGTGAGTGCACGCCCGTCGGTGGTCGTCCTCGACTACGGCTCCGGCAACGTGCACTCCGCCGTCAAGGCCCTCGAGCTCGCCGGCGCAGACGTCGTGCTGACGGGCGACCGTCAGGCGGCCCAGGCCGCCGACGGTCTCGTCGTGCCAGGGGTCGGTGCCTTCGACGCGGTGATCGGCGCACTCCGTTCCTCCCACGGCGACGAGGTCATCGACCGCCGTCTCGCGGGAGGGCGTCCGGTCCTCGGCATCTGCGTGGGCATGCAGGTCATGTTCGAGCGTGGCGTGGAGCGCGGGTCCGAGGCCGACGGCCTCGGGGAGTGGCCCGGTGCGGTCACGGAACTCGAAGCGCCCGTCCTGCCGCACATGGGCTGGAACACGGTGTCGCCGGACGCGGGGTCCGTGCTCTTCGACGGCCTCGCCGACGAGCGCTTCTACTTCGTCCACTCCTATGCCGCACAGCAGTGGACCCTCGAGGTCATGCCGCCGTTCCCCGAGCCGCGCCTCACCTGGGCGACCCACGGCGTGCCGTTCCTCGCAGCCGTCGAGAACGGTCCGCTGTCGGCGACGCAGTTCCACCCGGAGAAGTCCGGCGACGCCGGTATCCGCCTGCTGTCCAACTGGCTCGGCACCCTGTAGCCGACTAGGATCAGGTGCTTGTGCCGCGAGGCATGCTGTGCGCCGGGAACCGAGGGGCTCGCAGCTCCCGAAGAGACGGTGGATCATGAACGAGTTCAACACGACGGCCGGACTGACGCTGCTCCCCGCGATCGACATCGTGGACGGCAAGGCCGTCCGGTTGACGCGCGGCGAGGCCGGTTCGGAGACGAACTACGGTGAGCCCGTCGACGCAGCCCTGGACTGGGCCCGTCAGGGAGCGGAGTGGATCCACCTCGTCGACCTCGACGCCGCGTTCGGTCGTGGCGACAACCGGTCGATCATCCGCAAGGTCATCTCGAAGGCGCGCGGCGTCAACATCGAGCTGTCGGGCGGCATCCGCGACGACGCCTCCCTCGAGCAGGCGCTCGAGACGGGCGTCGCGCGCGTCAACCTCGGGACCGCGGCGCTCGAGAACCCCGAGTGGGCCGCGAGCGTCATCGCCCAGTACGGCGAGGCGATCGCGGTCGGCCTCGACGTCCGTGGCACGACGCTCGCCGCTCGTGGCTGGACGCAGGACGCCGGCGACCTGTGGACGGTCCTCGACCGCCTCGAGGAGGCGGGCTGTGCACGCTACGTCGTGACGGACGTCACGAAGGACGGCACGATGCAGGGGCCGAACATCGACCTGCTCCGACAGGTGCTCGAGCGCACGGAGCGGCCGGTGGTGGCCTCCGGCGGCATCTCGAGCCTCGACGACCTGGTCGCGCTGCGCGAGTTGGTCCCCCTGGGGCTCGAGGGCGCCATCATCGGGAAGGCGCTCTACAACGGCGCGTTCACCCTGGCCGAGGCGCTGGATGTCTCGGGCCGCTGACGGATCCTCCGCGCCCGACCGGCACGGTCCCTCAGGCGGGCATGCCCACCCGGCGGCAGGTGGTGCCGACTCGGCCGGCCAGCCCTGGGCGGGTCGGAGCTTCCAGCCGAACGCGAGTTCCGGTGACGACGGCAGTGCGCCCGAGCGGCTGATCGAGTCCCTGCGACGCTTCCGGGCCGGCGAGGTCGGCGAGGTCGAGGTCGTCGACGCGTTCCGGGACTCCCGCCTGCTCATCCCGCTCGTGGCCCACCTCGGTGAGGCCGGCGAGAACGAGCAGGGTCAGCTGGTCGACAAGTCGCAGGAGCTCTCCATCGTGACCGTGACGGGTCCGGACGGCCGCACCGTGCTCCCGGTCTTCAGCTCGGTGCAGGCGATGTCCGCGTGGAACCGGACGGCGAGGCCGATCCCTGCCGACGGCGTTCGGGTCGCCCTGGCGGCCGCGAGCGAGCAGACGGACGTCGTGGTCCTCGATCCGACGTCGAGCACCGAGTTCGCCGTACGCCGCCCCGCGCTGTGGGCGATCGCGCAGTCGCAGCCGTGGACGCCCAGCTTCGCGGACGCGCTGGTGCGCGACGCGTTCGAGCGGTCGATCGAGCAGGAGCTCGCCGTCGTGAGTGTGCGCCTGCGAGCCGGAGACCCGGAGGCGAAGCTCGCCGGGTCCGAGCTCGTGGTCGAGCTCGGCCTGCTGCAGGGGCTGACCCAGCAGGAGCTCGACGCGGTGCTGGCGCGGCTCGCTCAGCGCTGGGCTGCGGACGAGGTCATCGCGACGAGCGTCGACTCGCTCGCGGTGTCGCTCCGCCCCGCCGACTGATCGGCCAGGGGGAGCGCCGCGCTGCTATCAGGTGACCGGGCCGGTCCACTTCTCGCCGGGACCCTTGCCGATGGGATCCTGGATGGTGGACGCCTCACGGAAGGCGAGCTGCAGGGATCGCAGGCCGTCGCGCAGCGAGCGGGCGTGCATGTCGCTGATCTCCGGGGCTCCCGCGGTGATGAGCCCGGCGAGGGCGTTGATGAGCTTGCGGGCCTCGTCGAGGTCCGTCTGGGCGTCGGGGGCGTCCGCAAGGCCGCACTTGACCGCTGCAGCGCTCATGAGGTGCACGGCGGCGGTGGTGATGACCTCGACGGCGGGGACGTCGGCGATGTCCCGGGTGGCCTGATCGGCCCCTCCCGACTCGTCGTCGTGGTCGTACGGGCTGGTGGTGTTGTTCACGTGGATCCTCTGTTAGACTCGTGCGGTGCTCCGAGACATGTCTCGGTACGAAAGAGGAGATTCTCCCACCCGCGCTCGACCGCTTCACAAGGTTACCGGGTTGTCACGCTCCGCCTGTCGCTTCACCGCTTCGGGTGGCAGGGCGTGGTGCCTTCCGACAGGTGTTCTGAACACCGACGGAGGGTACGGGTGTGTGGTGAACCGATTTCGTCGCGTCGCAGGTATCGGACCTGGTCGCGTGGCATCCCACCCAGTCAGAGGAGCTCCGCATCAGCGATCCCCGTACCAATGACCGTATCCGCGTCCCGGAGGTCCGACTCGTCGGTCCCGGCGGAGAACAGGTCGGCGTCGTCAAAATCGAGGTCGCCCTTCGCCTCGCGCAGGAAGCGGATCTCGACCTCGTCGAGGTCGCACCCAACTCCAAGCCGCCCGTCGCGAAGATCATGGACTACGGCAAGTTCAAGTACGAGGCTGCGCAGAAGGCCAAAGAGGCCCGGCGCAACCAGGCGAACACGATCCTCAAAGAGGTCCGGTTCCGCCTCAAGATCGACCAGCACGACTACGAGACCAAGCGCAAGCGCGCCGAGGGCTTCCTCAAGGCCGGTGACAAGGTGAAAGCCATGATCCAGTTCCGCGGCCGCGAGCAGTCCCGCCCAGAGCAGGGCGTCCGCCTGCTCCAGAAGTTCGCCGAGGACGTGTCCGAGTGGGGCACCGTCGAGTCCACCCCCATGGTCGACGGTCGCAACATGGTGATGGTCGTCGGTCCACTCAAGAACAAGTCCGAGGCGAAAGCCGAAGCCAACGCACAACGTGCGGCATCCAAGGCACGTCCGGCTGAAGCCGACGAAGCCGACGAGGCTGCTCCGGTGGAGTCATCCACCGACGAGAACCGATAAGAAACGAGGAATCCCATGCCGAAGCAGAAGACCCACTCCGGGGCCAAGAAGCGATTCAAGGTCACCGGCAGCGGCAAGCTGATGAAGCAGCAGGCCGGTATGCGACACAACCTGGAGAGCAAGTCCAGCCGTCGCACCCGTCGCCTGAACCAGGACCAGGTGCTGGCGCCCGCCGACGCCAAGGTCATGAAGAAGCTGCTCGGTCGCTAGACCGTTTACCCGTAAGGAACTAGGAACATGGCAAGAGTCAAAAGGGCGGTCAACGCTCACAAGAAGCGTCGCGTCATCCTCGAGCGCGCCGCCGGTTACCGCGGTCAGCGTTCGCGTCTGTACCGCAAGGCCAAGGAGCAGGTCACTCACTCCCTCGTCTACTCGTACCGCGACCGTCGTGCGCGCAAGGGTGACTTCCGTCGCCTCTGGATCCAGCGCATCAACGCGGCTTCGCGTGCCAACGGCATGACGTACAACCGCTTCATCCAGGGTCTCGGCCTCGCCGGGATCGAGGTCGACCGCCGTATCCTCGCGGACCTCGCGGTGCACGAGCCCGCCACCTTCGCGGCCCTCGTCGCGTCGGCCAAGGCCGCGCTGCCCGCCGACACCTCGGCGCCCAAGGTCTCCGCCTAGTCGGAAGCCCTGCGTCCGACCGGACGACGTGTTCGAACGGCCCGATCCCACCAGGGATCGGGCCGTTTCGTCTGTCCGGAGTGCGACCCATAGGATGGGTGCGTGCTTGACAATCCGCGGTCACCGCGCGTCCGTTCCGTCGCCAAACTCGCCAAGCGTCCGGCGAGACAGGAGACCGGCCTGTTCCTCCTCGAAGGACCACAGGCGGTGTCGGAGGCCCTGCAGTTCCGGCCCGACCTGATCCTCGAGCTGTACGCGACGCCGACGGCCCTCGAGCGCTACACCGACATCGGGGCCGCGGCCACCGATGCGGGACTCGAGGTCGAGTTCGTCACCGAGCAGGTGCTCGAGTCGATGGCCGACACCGTCACCCCGCAGGGGTTCATCGCGGTCGCGCAGCAGTTCCCGACCTCCATCAAGGACATCTTCGCCGGGGAGCCGCAGCTGGTCGTCATCCTGGAGGAGGTCCGGGATCCGGGCAACCTCGGGACGATCATCCGAGCCGCCGACGCCGCCGGAGCGGACGCCGTCGTCCTGAGCGGACGGACCGTGGACCTCTACAACCCGAAGGTCGTGCGCTCCACGACCGGCTCGCTCTTCCACCTGCCCGTCGCGGTCGGTGTCGAGCTGCCCGCCGTGCTGGAACGGGCCCGTGCGGCGGGACTGCAGACGCTCGCGGCCGACATCAAGGGCGAGGACCTCCTCGTGGCCCGGTCGGAAGGCGTGCTCGCGCGGCCGACGGCATGGGTGTTCGGCAACGAGGCCAGGGGACTCACCGACGAGCACCTGGAGCTCGTCGACCGTGCGGTTACGGTACCGATCTACGGCCGTGCCGAGAGCATGAACCTGGCCACCGCGGCGTCGGTGTGCGTCTTCGAGAGCGCGTTCGCGCAGCACGCCTGAGCGTCTGAGGCGACGGCCGTCGAGGTTACGAAACGGTAACCGTAGCGCTTCCGTCATGCGCACGAAACACAGGGTCACCTAGTTTGGGTTACATGGAGCCAACAGTGTCCCCGAACTCCGGCCCGACGGAACCCGATGCAGCAGCCTCGCATGGTGCCGCCGGCGCATACGAGACCACGAGCAACCCGATCCAGGCAGGGCGCGGCGAGCCCCTCGTCGTCATGGAGAACGTCGAGAAGCACTACGGCGAGTTCCACGCCCTGAAGGACATCAACCTCACCGTCAACAAGGGCGAGGTCGTCGTCGTGATCGGACCGTCCGGGTCCGGCAAGTCGACCCTCTGCCGGACGATCAACCGGCTCGAGACGATCAGCTCAGGGGAGATCCGGATCGACGGCAAGAAGCTGCCGGAGGAGGGCAAGCAGCTCGCCGAGCTGCGCGCCGACGTCGGCATGGTGTTCCAGTCGTTCAACCTGTTCGCGCACAAGACGATCCGCGAGAACGTCACCCTCGGCCCGATCAAGGTGCGCAAGCAGAAGAAGCGCGACGCCGACGATGCGGCGAAGGTGCTGCTCGAGCGCGTCGGCATCGGCGTGCAGGCCGACAAGCTGCCGGCACAGTTGTCCGGCGGGCAGCAGCAGCGCGTGGCGATCGCCCGCGCCCTCGCGATGAAGCCGAAGGTCATGCTGTTCGACGAACCGACCTCGGCCCTCGACCCCGAGATGATCAACGAGGTCCTCGACGTCATGGTGCAGCTCGCCGGTGAGGGCATGACCATGATCGTCGTCACCCACGAGATGGGCTTCGCCAGGAAGGCCGCCGATCGTGTCGTCTTCATGGCCGATGGCGAGATCCTCGAGGACACCGACCCCGAGTCGTTCTTCACGAACCCGCAGTCCGAGCGGGCGAAGGACTTCCTGTCGAAGCTCCTCACCCACTGACCCATCCGACTCCGGATCGCGCGACCCGCGCGGCGACCCGGAACTGACCAACCGATCGGCCCGTCCCGGGCACCAAGGAAGGAAGGAAAACATGCGCAAGAGGCTCATGTTCATCACCGCGGGAGTCGCTGCAGCAGCGCTCGCGCTCAGCGGGTGCAGCGGCGGCGACGCCGGCACCGGATCGACCGACGGCGCGTCCGACGGCGGCGCACTCTTCGAGGTCGCCACCGACGTCCAGCTCGAGGGCAGCCCCACGTACGACGCGATGGTGAAGGCCGACAAGGTACGTATCGGTGTCAAAGAGGACCAGCCCGGTCTCGGTTACCTCGACGCCGCCACCGGCGAGCGTTCCGGCTTCGACGTCGAGATGGCCACCTGGATCGCCGCGTCGCTCGGCTTCGACGCCGACAAGATCGAGTTCAAGGCGATCCCGAGCGCCAACCGCGAGTCGGCCATCGTGAACGGAGACATCGACTACTACGTCGGCACCTACTCGATCACCGACAAGCGCAAGGAGCAGATCGACTTCGCCGGACCGTACTTCGAGACCGGCCAGGGCCTGCTCGTCGCCGCGGACAACGACGACATCAAGGGCGAGGACGACCTCGCCGGCAAGACCGTGTGTTCGGCGACGGGCTCCACGCCCATCCAGAACATCAAGGACAACTTCCCCGACACCAAGACGGAGGAGTTCGACACCTACTCGCAGTGTGTCGAGGCCCTGAACGACGGCAAGGTCGACGCGGTCACGACCGACCAGGCGATCCTGATCGGGTATGCAGCACAGTTCCCCGACGAGCTCAAGGTCGTGGGCGAGCCGTTCAGCACCGAGCTGTACGGCATCGGTCTGCCGAAGGGTGACGACGCCCTCCGCCACTTCATCAACACGATGTTCACCGATGGCGGCGACACCTGGACCAAGATCTATGACGCCACCCTCGGCGCCTCCGGCACCAAGGTGACCCAGCCGGCGGTCGACGACTACTAAGCAGCGCCCCGGGCGGCCGCCGACCAGCGGCCGTCCGGGGGAGCTGTCCCGTCGACTCCGCCCAGGCGCCCGCCACGGGCGTCCCCCTCCCGAAAGGCGTGCGCGACATGAACGTCCTGCTCGACAACCTCGACCTCTTCGTCACGGGCTTCCGCAACACCCTGCTGCTCTTCGTGGTGTCGGGGTTCTTCGCGCTCGTCCTCGGCACCATCGTCGGTGCCATGCGGGTCTCGCCGGTCCCGGCGATGCGCCTCTTCGGCACCGTGTACGTCAACACGGTGCGCAACACCCCGCTGACCCTCATCCTCTTCTTCTTCGCGTTCGGCTACCCGAAGCTCGGGCTCCCCGAAGTGAGCTACACGACGCTCGCGATCATCGGGCTGAGCCTCTACACCGCGACCTACGTCGCGGAGGTCCTGCGGTCCGGCGTCAACACGGTGCCGATCGGGCAGGCCGAGGCCGCACGCGCGATCGGGCTGCCGTTCGGACAGACCATGACGCTCGTCATCCTGCCGCAGGCGTTCCGTGCCGTCCTGCCACCGCTGTTCAGCGTGCTGATCGCCCTGCTCAAGAACACGACGGTCGCCGCCGGCTTCTCCGTCGCCGAAGCGGGCGCGATCCGCGCGAACCTGTCCGAGCGCGGCGAGCCGCTCCTCATCGGACTGCTGTGGGTGGCCCTCATCTTCGTGGCCCTCGTGTCGCTCCTGTCCCTCGCCCAACGGGCCTTCGAGAAGAAGTGGAGGATCGCGCGATGAGCTCCGTCCTGTTCGACACCCCCGGCCCGAAGGCCATCGTCCGCTATCGCTGGATCGGTGCGGCGACGGTGCTCGTCGTCGCCGGCATCCTCGCCTTCGTCGTCTTCCGCTTCATCGAGACCGGACAGTTCACCGCCTCGAAGTGGAAGCTCTTCACCTTCCCGCGCGTCTGGGAGCAGATCCTCCAGGCGACGGGCGCGACCCTGTCCGCGTTCGCGGTCGCCGCCGTCTGCAGCGTCGTCCTCGGGCTGGTGCTGGCGATCGGCCGACTGTCCGACCACAAGGTCATCAACGTCCCCTTCACGATCTTCATCGAGTTCTTCCGGGCGGTCCCGGTCCTCATCCTGATGATGCTCATGTACTACGGGCTGCCGCCCCTCGGCTTCACCTTCGTGACGCCGTTCGTCGCCGTCGCCATCGCGCTGACGCTGTACAACGGCGCGGTGTTCTCCGAGATCTTCCGAGCGGGCATCGAGTCGCTGCCGAAGGGACAGGGCGAGGCCGCCTACGCCATCGGCCTGCGCAAGTCCGCGGTCCTGCGCCTCATCCTGTTCCCGCAGGCGATCCGTGCGATGCTGCCGGTGATCATCGCCCAGCTCGTCGTCGCGCTCAAGGACACCGCGCTCGGCTTCCTGATCACCTACCAGGAGCTCCTCTACCTCGCGAAGCAGTTCGGGTCGCAGGCGCTCTACGGCAGCCCGATCATCCCCTCGATCATCGTGATGGGTTCGATCTACATCGTGCTCTGCCTGATCCTGTCGGGCGTGGCGAAGATCGTCGAGGTGCGCACCCGACGGTCGCCGCGGACGCCGAAGGAACAGGCCGTGACCGAGGACACGACGACGAAGATC
The DNA here is from genome assembly GCF_001865025.1 of Plantibacter sp. MMLR14_011. NCBI lineage: Bacteria > Bacillati > Actinomycetota > Actinomycetes > Micrococcales > Microbacteriaceae > Plantibacter > Plantibacter sp. MMLR14_011. The sequence continues at coordinate 20,738 of NZ_MJGW01000072.1, read as the reverse complement.
CTCGGCATCCAGGCGGGGAACCAGTCGTCCGGCGCGAGCATCTGACGTCGTCCCGACGGCGACTGGTCGACCGGTCGCCGTCGGGACGAGGACGGTCGCCCATGCGGGCCGACCGCCTGGGTAGACTTGGCTCTCGTGTCCGACGCATCCCCAATCTCCGAACCAGCGGTGAACGCCGCGGTCGACGCCGCTCTCGAAGCGATCGCCGCAGCCACCGACTCGGCCGCCCTGAAAGCGGTCCGATCAGCCCACGCCGGCGAAGCGTCACCGCTCGCCGCCCTCAACGGATCGCTCCGCAGCGTGCCGAACGACCAGAAGGCCGCGCTCGGCAAGCTGGTCGGTCAGGCTCGCGGGCGCGTCTCGAAGGCGTTGAGCGAGCGCGAGGGCGAGATCGTCGCCGCCGAGACGGAGGCACGCCTCGCCGCCGAGGCGATCGACGTCACCGCCGTTCCGCTGCGTCGCGTGCCCGGTGCCCGGCACCCGCTCACGCTCCTCCAGGACCGCGTGTCCGACATCTTCGTCGGCATGGGGTGGGAGATCGCCGAGGGCCCCGAGGTCGAGAGCGAGTGGTTCAACTTCGACGCCCTGAACTTCGACGCCGACCACCCGGCCCGTGCGATGCAGGACACCTTCTTCGTGGAGCCGCTGGAGTCGCACCTCGTCCTGCGGACGCACACCTCGCCGGTCCAGGTGCGCTCGCTGCTCGAGCGCGAGCTCCCCGTGTACGTGCTCGCCCCCGGGCGCGTGTACCGCACCGACGAGCTCGACGCGACCCACACGCCCGTCTTCATGCAGTTCGAGGGTCTCGCCGTCGACAAGGGCCTGACGATGGCGCACCTGCGCGGAACGCTCGACCACTTCGTGAAGAGCGTCTTCGGCGACGACGCGAAGGTCCGCCTGCGTCCCAGCTACTTCCCCTTCACCGAGCCGAGCGCCGAGCTCGACTTCTGGCACCCGACCTTCAAGGACGGACCGCGTTGGATCGAGTGGGGTGGGTGCGGCATGATCAACCCGAACGTGCTCCGGTCGGCCGGTATCGACCCCGAGGTCTACTCGGGCTTCGCCTTCGGGATGGGTGTCGAGCGCGGTCTGATGCTGCGCGACGGCGTGCAGGACATGCGAGAGATGGTGGAGGGCGACGTCCGCTTCTCCCAGCAGTTCGGGATGGTGGTGTAGTCGTGCGTGTTCCATTGAGCTGGCTCGGGGAGTTCGTCGAACTCGCCCCGGGGACCACCCCTGAAGACGTCCACGCTGCGCTCGTGCGCGTCGGACTCGAGGAGGAGGACGTCCACCGCTTCGAGCTGACGGGTCCCATCGTGGTCGGCGAGGTCCTCGAGTTCGTCGAGGAGCCGCAGTCCAACGGCAAGACCATCCGCTGGTGCCAGGTCCGCGTCGCCGAGGGTGACGCCGAGGGGGCCGTGCGCGGCATCGTCTGCGGCGCCGGCAACTTCTTCGTCGGCGACCAGGTGGTCGTCACCCTGCCCGGCGCCGTCCTGCCCGGTCCGTTCCCGATCGCCGCTCGCAAGACCTACGGCCACGTGTCCGACGGCATGATCGCCTCGGCTCGCGAGCTCGGTCTCGGTGAGGACCACGACGGGATCCTGCGCCTCTCGACGATCGGGGTCGAGGCGCCTGTCGGCACCGACGCGATCAGCCTGCTCGGTCTGGACGACGCTGCAGTCGAGCTCAACGTGACGCCCGATCGCGGCTACGCGTTCTCGATCCGAGGGGTCGCACGCGAGTACTCCCACGCGACCGGTGCGGCCTTCCGCGACCCGGCCGGGAGCGTCCCCGAGGCGTTCACCGGCCCACTCGACGGCTTCCCCGTCACGATCGAGGATGCAGCGCCGATCCGCGGTCGCGTCGGGTCGAGCGTCTTCGTCACGCGCGTCGTGCGTGACGTCGACCCGACGAAGCCCACCCCGCCGTGGATGGTGGCCCGGTTGAAGCTCGCGGGCATCCGCTCGCTGTCGCTCGTCGTGGACATCACGAACTACGTCATGCTCGAGCTCGGGCAGCCGATCCACGGGTACGACCTCGACAAGCTCACGGGCGGCATCGTCGTCCGGCGCGCGCGGTCCGGCGAGACCTTCGTCACGCTCGACGGCCAGGAGCGCAAGCTCCACGACGAGGATCTGCTGATCACCGACGACTCGGGCCCGATCGGGCTCGCCGGCGTGATGGGTGGCCTCGACACCGAGATCACCGATGACACGCGCAACGTCCTCATCGAGGCCGCGAACTTCGACCAGGTGTCCATCGCGCGGAGCGCGCGTCGTCACAAGCTGCCGAGCGAGGCGTCCAAGCGGTTCGAGCGTGGTGTCGATCCTCGGATCGCCGTCGCGGCCGCCGGTCGCGTCGCGCAGCTGCTCGTCGACCTGGCGGGTGGCCGGACGGACGACCTCGGCTCCACCGTCACCGCGGCGACGGATCGCGAGCCGATCCTGCTCCCCGACGACTACATCAACGGCCTCATCGGCGTCACGTTCGGAGCCGACGAGACGCGATCCGCGCTCGCTGAGATCGGCGCGGCCGTCGAGACGACCGACGGCGGCCTGCTCGTGACGCCACCGAGCTGGCGCCACGACATCACCGGCAAGGAGGACCTCGCCGAGGAGGTGGCGCGGATCCTCGGCTACGACCGCATCCCGTCGCTGCTCCCCGTCGCGCCTCCGGGACGCGGGCTCTCCCGCTCGCAGCGGCTGCGCCGCGGGGTCTCCGATGCGCTCGCCTACGGCGGCGCCACCGAGGTGTTGGCCTACCCGTTCGTCTCCGCCGAGGAGAACGCGCGGTTCGGCGCACCGCAACCAGGTGAGTTCCCGGCCGTGAAGCTCGCGAACCCGCTCGACGCGAAGGCCCCCTTCCTCCGCGCGTCGATCCTGCCCGGTCTCCTCGCGGTGGCCCACCGGAACGTCTCGCGTGGTCTGACCGACCTCTCGATCTTCGAGGTCGGCGCGGTGTTCCGTCCGTCCCGTCACGGTGCGTTCGGCCAGGCCGAACTCCCGCAGGCGGCGGTCCGTCCGAGCGAGGCGCAGCTCGAGGAGCTCGAGGCGGGTGTCCCGGCTCAGCCGCGTCATCTCGGCTTCCTCGCGGTCGGCAACGCCGTCCCGAAGCAGCCGGGCCAGCCCGCCGTCGCGGCCGGTATCGCCGACGCGCTCGAGGCCGTCCAGGCCGTCGCGGTGGCGACCGGCGTCGACATCATCGTCTCGCAGGGCAGCCACCAGGCACTGCACCCCGGACGGACCGCGGCCTTGCACGTCGGCGACGTCCTGGTGGGGTATGCGGGGGAGGTGCACCCGGCCGTCGCCGAGGAGGCGAACCTGCCGCGCGTCGTGGCGGTCGCGGAACTCGACCTGGATCGCATCATCGCGCTCGGCGACGCACTGCCCGAGGCCGTCGGCATCGGCACCCTGCCTGCGGCGACGCAGGACCTCTCGCTGCTCGTCCCCGCGACGGTCGCAGCGGGTGAGGTCCTCGACGCCGTCCGCGTCGGCGCCGGTTCGCTGCTCGAGCACATCCGCCTCGTCGACGACTACCGCGGCTCGGGTGTCCCCGAGGGCGGCAAGAGCCTGACCTTCGCCCTGCGGTTCCGGGCTCCGGACCGCACGCTCACCGCGGCGGAGGCGAGCGACGCGAAGCTCGCCGGCGCGGCAGTGGCGGCCGAGCGTTTCGGCGCGAGCATCCGGGACTGAGCCGGTCGTACCGGACGACAGCGGCCCCGCGGATCGACGATCTGCGGGGCCGCGTCCGTCTGGCGGGACGAACTCAGTCGCGGAAGGTCTCGATCGACGCACCCAGAGTGATGAGCCGCTCCTGCAGCTGCTCATACCCGCGAGCGATGATGTCGACGTTGCGGAGCACGCTCGTACCCTTCGCGGCGAGCATGGCGAGCAGGATGACGACGGCCGGTCGCAGCGCGGGAGGGCAGCTCACCTCGGCGCCGGACCAGTGCGTCGGCCCGGAGACGTCGATGCGGTGCGGGTCGCGCAGACGGACGTTGGCGCCGAGCCGCGTCAGGTCGGTGAGGTGGATCGCCCTGCCCTCGTACACCCAGTCGTGGATGAGCGTGTCGCCCTCGGCGCAGGCCGCGATGACCGCGAAGAACGGGAGGTTGTCGATGTTCAGCCCTGGGAACGGCATGGGGTGGATCTTGTCGATCGGGGCGTGCAGCTTCGAGGGGTGCACGGTGACGTCGACGAGTCGGGTCCGACCGTTCGCCGCCGCGTACTCGGGGGAGCGGGTGTAGCGCAGTCCCATCTCGCCGAGCGTCGCGAGCTCGATCTCCATGAACTCGATCGGCACGCGAGTGACGGTGATCTCCGAGTCGGTGACGATCCCCGCGGTGAGCAGACTCATCGCCTCCACCGGGTCCTCACTCGGCCAGTAGTCCACGTCCTCGTTGATGACGCTGCGGCCGGTGATCCGGAGCGTCGTGCTCCCGATGCCCTCGATGGTGATGCCGAGGAGCTCCAGGTAGAAGCACAGGTCCTGCACCATGTAGTTCGGGCTGGCGTTGCGGATGATCGTCACGCCGTCGCGCACCGCGGCGGCCATGATGGCGTTCTCGGTCACGGTGTCGCCCCGCTCGGTGAGCACGACGCTCAGCTCCTCGGGCACGTCGGGGGCGACGGTGGCCTGGTACCAGCCGGCGGTCGCCTCGATGGACAGGCCGAACGGCCGGAGCGCGATGAGGTGCGGTTCGACGGTGCGGGTCCCGAGGTCGCAACCACCGGCGTAGGGGAGGGCGAAGGTGTCGTAGCGGCCGAGCAGCGGACCGAGGAACATCAGCACACTGCGGGTCCGGCGACCGGCGTCCTCGTCGATGCTCTCGAGCGAGAGGTCGTCCGGGACGTGGATCTCGACGTCCTGGCCGTCGGGCGACCAGACCACCGAGACGCCCAGGCTGCGCAGGACGTCGATGATGCGGTCGACCTCGACGATCCGGGCGATGCCGTGCAGCGTGGTGCGGCCGCGGTTCATGAGTGCGGCGCACAGGAGCGCGACCGAGGCGTTCTTGCTCGAACGCACCGCGATCGTCCCGTGCAGCTGTCGGCCTCCCTGGACACGGAGGTGCGAGTTCTTCTTCTGTTCGCCGAAACTGACGATCTCGCTCTCGAGCGCGGTGCTGATCCGGCTCAGGAGGTCGATGCTGATGTTCTGACTACCCTGCTCGATCCGGTTGATCGCGCTCTGGCTCGTGCCGACGCGTTCCGCCAGCTGGGCCTGGGTGAGTTTGCGGCCCTGTCGGGCGCCGCGGATGAGTGCTCCGACCTGCCGGAGCGGTGCCGCAGGGTCCGTTCGTTCAAACGTTGCCGTGTCTTCCATGTCGTCACTCTATCTCAGATATGAGATAGAACGCCGTTAGGGGCGCCCCTGAGATGACTCGGTTGCATGTGAAACCCGGTCCGTGGTGTCAGGCGCGGGCGCGGAGCTCCGGAAGACGGCGGCGTACACCGGGCCTGCGACGAACCAGATGGCCGTGATCGCGACGAGCTTGATGATCATGCCCCAGATGACGTCCTCGTTCGCGAGGGCGAAGGACGCGGGGACCCTCCAGCCGATCATGGCCTGCATCGCGAGGAGCCCGGTGATCGCGATCACGACGGCGAGGACCACCCGACGCCACTCCGACCAGGCGGCACGGATGTACGCGGGACCGGACTTCGGCTTGGGCCGCGGTGCTGGACCGCCCGCGAACCGGTGTGCGAACCAGACGTCCGCCTTCGTGATGAGCGTGTGCCCGAACGCCACCGTGAAGCCCAGGTAGAGGGTCGCGAGGAGGTGCGTGACGTTCGGCTCCTCGCCGGACGCGAGGTCGATCGCGGTCAGGACGAGGAGGACGAGGTCCACGACCGGTACACCGATCAACATGATCGCGCTGAGCCGGCGCCACCGGAGGAGGTAGCGGGCCGCGAGCCCGCCGAAGAGGAGGATCCAGAACGCGGCCTCCGCGCCGAGGATGGCCCAGATGAGCGGGCTCGTGCCGAAGAGTTCAGTGAAGCTGTCCATGTTCCGATGGTGTCGCGGGATGATGCCGTGCCACATCGACCGTGCTGCTGATCCTCCGGCGACGGGGTCAGCGGAACTGCGTACGCGGGTTCGTCCCTCCGACGCTCGCGGCGCGCGGCTCGAGCTGATGTGATGGAGGCATGGCTGCTCTCGAAGGACCGCGCGCATGGGTGGATCGACACCGGGAGCCGGTCATCACCTCGGTGTGCGCAGCCATGGGACTCCTGTTCGCCCTCCTCGGGATCCATGTCCCCTGGGGGACGACCGTGTCGGAACCGCCGCTCCTCCTGACCCTCGTCTTCCTCACGGCCATCCTGGCGGTGCACCTGCTCCGCCGCCGACGCCCGTTGACCACGCTGGCCGTCGGCATCCTGATCGCCCTCGCCGAGGCGCTCACCACCGGAGGCAGCGGCCTCGGGATGCTCATCGTCGTGTCCGACCTCGCCTACGCGGCGGCGCTCTACTCGCGGTCCCGGGTCATCGACGTCGCCGCGTTCGCCTGCACCGCGCTCGCCGTCGTGTCGGTCGGTGTCTTCGCGGTGATCTGGTTCACCGACGACGTCGAGGCCGTCACCCGTCTCGGTCGCGGAGTGGTCCTCGGCTCGCTCATCATCGTCCCGGTCATCCTGGCGAGTTCGATCTGGTACGGCAGGATGGTCCGGTACCCCCGCCTCGAGGCCGAACGCCAGCGCGAGCGCGCGGACACGATCGCCCAGGCAGCGGCTGCGCTCCGGCAGGACGCCGTGACCCGTGAACGGCTCGAGCTCAGCCGGGAGCTGCACGACGTCATCGCCGGTCACCTCTCGGCGATCGCGATGCAGTCGGCGGCGGCCCTGGAACGACGCGACGGCACCGACCCGGTGGCGCTCCGGCGCAGCCTCGCACTCGTCCGGACCAGCAGTCTCGACGCGCTCGCCGACATGCGCACGATGATCGACGTGCTCCGCGGTGACCAGTCGGCCGACGACCTGACCCAGGCTCCGGACCGACTCACGGCCGAGTCGGTCCGCCGCGCAGTCGAGGTCGCGCGTGCCAACGGGCTGGAGGTGGAGGTCCGGGCACCGGAGGACGCGGCGCTCGCCGAAGTCCCGGCGCAGACGTCGATCGTCGGCCTCCGCACGCTCGTCGAAGGCCTGACGAACACTGCGAAGCACGCACCGGGAGCAGCCGTGCGGGTCGAGGTCTCGCTTCCACCCGGCGCCCTGTCCGTCACGCTCAGCAACCCGATGCCGACGGCGGCCACGTCTTCGGTGCTCGCCGGGTCCGGTGGGGTCGGCCTCGTCGGCCTGGCCGAGCGGGCACGTCTGGTCGGAGGCGACCTCGTCGCGGGGCCGGACGGTCCCGACTGGCGGACGGCGCTCACCGTGCCGACCCTAGCGTCGCCCTCCACCGCCTCGGTCGCCCTTGCAGGAGGGGCGTCATGACCATCACCGTCCTCATCGCGGACGACCACGCGGCCGTCAGAGCGGGTCTGGGGGCGCTGCTCGACGAGCCGGACGACATCCAGGTCATCGCCGAGGCGGCGGACGGTGAGGCCGTCGTCGCGCAAGCCGTGCGACACCGACCGGACGTCGTGCTGCTCGACGTCCAGATGCCGCGTGCCTCCGGGATCGACGCGATACCGGCCATCCTCGCCGCCGTCACCCCGCCGCCGAGCATCATCATGCTCACCACCTTCGCCCTCGACCGGTACGTCGACGAGGCGCTGGCGGCGGGGGCGAACGCCTTCCTGGTGAAGACGGTCTCCGCTGCCGGTCTCGTCGATGCGATCCGACGAGTGCATGCGGGCGAGGCGGTGCTCGCGCCGGAGGTGACCCGCCGAGTCCTCGAACGTCTCGCCGCGGCCAGAACTCCGGTCGCGCCGGCACCGGCTCCGGAGCACCCCGGTCTGGCCACGCTGACACCGCGGGAGCGTGAGGTCCTCGAGCGACTGCGCGAGGGCCTGAGCAACGCGGGGATCGCGACCGTGCTGGGGCTGTCCGAGGCGACGGCCCGGACGCACGTGTCCCGGATCCTCGTGAAGCTCGACGCACGGTCGCGGGTGCAGGCGGCGCTCATCGCGGAGCGGGCTGCGCCGGGCGCGGATTCGTCGGCATCCTCGTCGTCGTAGTACGCTCTCGACATGGCACGTTTCCAGGCACAGGGTTCTTCGCGGGCGATCACGCTCCGCGCCCTCCGCCGTCCCGTGTCCGCACGCGCTACCGCAGAGCGACGATAGGCGACCCCGGTGCTCGCACGGTCCAGGTGATCGTGCCGTCGTCCAGGCGTCGCCGCCTCCGCCCCTCGAGCGTCCACTCAATAAGGTAGAGCCATGTCCTTCTCTGTAGCGGTGGCCGGAGCATCCGGCTACGCAGGAGGCGAGCTGCTTCGGCTGCTCGCCGACCACCCCGACTTCGACGTCAGGACGGTGACCGCGCACGCGAACGCCGGTCAACCGCTCGTCGATCACCAGCCACACCTCCGCTCCCTCCGGCATCTCGTCCTCGAGGCGACGACGCCGGAGGTGCTCGCGGGACACGACGTCGTCTTCCTCGCCCTGCCGCACGGCAAGTCGGGTGAGGTCACGGCATCCCTTCCACCGGAGACCCTCGTCGTCGACTGCGGAGCCGACCACCGGCTCGTCGACGAAGCCGACTGGGACGCGTTCTACGGCGGCGACTACTTCGGCGCCTGGGCCTACGGCGTGCCGGAGCTTCAGACGTCCACCGGTCGGGGGCGCGACGCTCTCGTCGGCGCCAAGCGGATCGCCGCTCCCGGATGCAACGCCAGCACGGTCGCCCTGTCCCTCGCGCCCGGCATCGCCGCGGGGGTGATCGAGCCGCTCGACCTCGTCTCCGTGCTCGCCGTCGGGCCGTCCGGTGCGGGGAAGAGCCTGAAGGTCAGCCTGCTCGCGAGCGAGGTGCTCGGCACGGCCAACCCCTACGCCGTCGGCGGTACCCACCGGCACATCCCCGAGATCACGCAGAGCCTCCGGGCGGCCGGTGCCGATCGCGCCTCCATCTCGTTCACCCCGGTCATCGTCCCGATGTCGCGCGGCATCCTGGCCACCTCGACGGCACGCATCGTCCCGGGCACCACGGCGGCAGCCGTCCGCGAAGCCTGGGAGACGGCCTACGCCGACGAACCGTTCGTCCAGGTGCTGCCGGAGGGCTCGTTCCCACGGACGGCCGACGTCCTCGGCGCCAACACCGCGCTGATCGGACTGGCCGTCGACGAGACGGTGGGACGGGTCGTCGTCGTGACCGCCGTCGACAACCTCGTGAAGGGGACCGCCGGCGCGGCGATCCAATCGGCGAACATCGCGCTCGGGCTCCCCGAGACGACCGGCTTGAGTGTGAATGGAGTGGCACCGTGAGTGTGACAGCAGCAGCAGGATTCCTCGCGGCGGGCGTCGCCTGCGGCCTCAAGACCTCCGGGGGCCTCGACCTCGCGGTGGTCCACAACGTCGGTCCGCTGCAGCACGCGGCGACGGTGTTCACGAGCAACCGGTGCAAGGCCAACCCGATCCTCTGGAGCGAGCAGGTGATGCAGGACGGCATCGTCTCGGCGATCGTCCTGAACTCCGGCGGCGCGAACTGCTACACGGGGACGCGCGGTTTCCAGACGACGCACGCGACCGCGGAGGCCGTCGCCGAGCGACTCGCGGTCTCGGCCGGCGACGTCCTCGTCTGCTCCACGGGGCTCATCGGCGAACAGCTCGACCTCGACAAGCTGACCGCAGGCGTGTGGGACGCCACCCGCGCGGTCGCCGGCCAGGACGGTGCGAGCGAAGCGGCCGGGCTCGCCGCGGCGACCGCCATCATGACGACCGACACGAAGCCGAAACAGGCCGTGCGGAGCGCGGACGGATGGACCGTCGGTGGCATGGCGAAGGGCGCGGGCATGCTCGCCCCCGGGCTCGCGACGATGCTCGTCGTCATCACGACCGACGCCGTGCTCGAGCCGGCCCAGCTCGATCAGGCGCTCCGCAGCGCGACCCGCGTCACCTTCGACCGCCTCGACTCCGACGGCTGCATGTCCACGAACGACACGGTGTCGCTCCTCGCCTCCGGGTCGAGCGGCGTCACCCCGGAGCTGTCCGCCTTCACCGAGGCGCTGACGGAGGTCTGTCGCGACCTCACCCTGCAGTTGCAGGCCGATGCCGAGGGCGCGGCCCACGACGTCGCGATCGAGGTCGTCGGCGCGGTGTCCGAGGACGACGCGGTCGAGGTCGCCCGCGCGGTCTCCCGCAGCAACCTCTTCAAGGCGGCCATCTTCGGCAACGACCCGAACTGGGGCCGGGTGCTCGCGGCCGTCGGGACCACGGGCGCAGAGTTCGACCCGTACGGGATCGACGTGGCCATGAACGGCGTCCAGGTGTGCACGGCCGGCGAGCCGGATCAGTCGCGCGACCTCGTCGACCTCTCACCGCGCGCCGTGCACGTGCTCATCGACCTCCATGCCGGCGACACGGGTGCCACCATCTGGACGAACGACCTCACGCACGACTACGTGCACGAGAACAGCGCCTACGCGAGCTGATGATGACCCAGTACCGAGACAACTCTCCCGAGGAGGCGGCGATCAAGGCCGCCACCCTCATCGAGTCCCTTCCCTGGTTGAAGACCTTCCGCGACCAGACGATCGTCGTGAAGTTCGGTGGCAACGCGATGGTGAGCGACGAACTCGCGCAGGCGTTCGCCGAGGACATGGTCTACCTGCGCTACGCGGGGCTGAAGCCCGTCGTCGTGCACGGTGGTGGCCCGCAGATCTCCGCGATGCTCGACCGGCTCGACATCCACAGCGAGTTCCGCGGCGGGTACCGGGTCACGACGCCCGAGGCCATGGAGGTCGTCCGGATGGTCCTCACGGGTCAGGTCAACCCCGAGCTCGTGGGGCGGATCAACGAACACGGCCCGCTCGCCGCAGGACTGTCCGGCGAGGACGCGGGCCTGTTCGGTGGGCGTCGTCGCTCGATCGTCGTGGACGGCGAGACCGTGGACATCGGGCTCGTCGGCGACGTCGTCAGCGTCGACCCGACCTCGGTGCAGGCCTACCTCGACGCCGGCAACATCCCGGTGGTCTCCTCGATCGCCCCCGACCTGGACCAGCCCGGACAGACGCTCAACGTGAACGCCGATGCGGCCGCCGCGGCGCTCGCCGTCGCACTCGGTGCCGCCAAGCTCGTCATCCTGACCGATGTCGCCGGGCTGTACAGTGACTGGCCCAACCGCGACTCGCTCGTCTCGCAGATCACGACGAGTGAGCTCCGAGCCATGCTGCCCTCGCTCGAATCGGGCATGATCCCGAAGATGACCGCCTGCCTCGACGCCGTCGACGGCGGGGTCGCCAAGGCTGCCATCATCGACGGCCGCGTACCCCACTCCATCCTGCTCGAGGTGTTCACCCAGAACGGCTCAGGCACCGAGGTCGTCCCGGAGGACTCATGAGCGACTGGAAGAGCCGCGTCGACCGCGACATGATGCGCACGTTCAACACGCCGATCGCCATGCTGACGCGCGGTGAGGGATGCCATGTCTGGGACGCCGAGGGCAACCGCTACCTCGACTTCCTCGCGGGCATCGCGGTGAACGCACTGGGACATGCGCATCCGGCGTTCGTCGGCGCGATCACGCGCCAGGCGGGCACGCTGGCGCACGTCTCCAACTACTTCTCGAGTCCGCCGCAGCTCGAGCTCGCGGCCCGACTCAAGCGTCTCGCCGGAGCGGACGAGGGCGGTCGGGTGTACTTCGCGAACTCCGGCGCCGAGGCGAACGAGGCGGCGTTCAAGCTCGCCCGACTCAACCACGGCGACGGATCGCGGACCCGGGTGCTCACCCTGGAGAACTCCTTCCACGGGCGGACCTTCGGCGCGCTGGCCCTGACCGGGAAGCCCGCGCTGCAGGAGGGGTTCCACCCGCTACCGGGCGGCGTCGAGCACATCCCGACCACGATCGAGGCACTCGAGGCGGCGATCGACGGCCGGGTCGCCGCGCTGATCCTCGAACCGATCAAGGGCGAAGCCGGCGTCATCGACCTGCCGGAGGGCTACCTCGCCCGTGCCAGGGCACTCACCGAGGCGCACGGCGTGCTGCTCATCATCGACGAGATCCAGACCGGGGCCGGTCGGACGGGGGAGTGGTTCGCGTTCCAGCGGGACGGCATCGTCCCGGACGCGATCACCGTCGCCAAGGGGATCGGCGGTGGCATGCCGATCGGCGCCCTCGTCACCTTCGGCGCCGCCTCCGAGCTGTTCGGACCCGGCCAGCACGGCAGCACCTTCGGCGGCAACCCGCTCGCCACCGCGACGGCGAACGCGGTGCTCGAGGAGATCGAGCGCGCCGGTCTCGTGCAGAACGCCGCCGCGCGCGGAGAGCGGTTGCGGGCCGTCATCACCGCCATCGGTTCCCCGCTCGTCGAGGAGGTCCGCGGACACGGGCTGCTCATCGGCATCGGCTTGAGCGCCCCGGTGGCGGCCGAGCTGTCTGCTGCTGCGTTCGACCGTGGGCTCATCATCAACGCCCCGAACGCGACGAGCATCCGGATCGCGCCGCCGCTCATCATCGGTGACGCCGAGATCGACGAGTTCACCTCCCTCTTCCGCGCGGCGCTCGACGCCGTCCAGGCCTGACCGGCCATCGACCCACACGAACAGGACCACCAGCCATGACCCGTCACTTCCTCCGCGACGACGACCTCAGCCCGGCCGAGCAGGCCGAGATCCTCGACCTCGCCACCGAACTGAAGCGCGACCGCTGGTCTCGCAAGCCGCTCGAAGGCCCGCAGACCGTCGCGGTCATCTTCGACAAGTCCTCGACGCGGACGCGCGTCTCCTTCGCCGTGGGGATCGCCGACCTCGGCGGATCACCGCTCATCATCTCGACGGCCAACAGCCAGCTCGGCGGCAAGGAGACGGCCGCCGACACCGCTCGCGTCCTCGAACGTCAGGTCGCGGCGATCGTCTGGCGGACCTACGCCCAGTCCGGTCTCGAGGAGATCTCGGCCGGGACGACCGTGCCCGTCGTCAACGCGCTGTCCGACGACTTCCACCCGTGCCAGCTTCTCGCCGACCTCCTCACGATCCGCGAACACAAGGGCGAGCTCGCCGGTCTGACGATGTCGTTCTTCGGCGACGGAGCGAGCAACATGGCCCACTCCTACCTGTTGGCCGGCGCGACGGCGGGGATGCACGTCCGTATCGCCGCCCCGGCCGAGTTCGCCCCGGCAGCGGACGTCGTCGCCGACGCGGAGCGCATCGCCGCGACGACGGGCGGCTCCGTGCTCGTGACCACCGACCCCGACACGGCGGCGGCGGATGCCGACGTGATGATCACCGACACCTGGGTGTCGATGGGCAAGGAAGACGAGAAGGCGCAACGCGTGGCCATCTTCGGCGGCTACCGGGTCGACCGCAGGCTCATGGGGCTCGCAGCGTCCGACGCCGTCTTCATGCACTGCCTGCCCGCCGACCGCGGCTTCGAGGTCGAGGCCGAGGTCATCGACGGGGCACAGAGCATCATCTGGGACGAGGCGGAGAACCGCCTCCACGCGCAGAAGGCCCTGCTCGTGTGGCTGCTCGAGCAGCAGCACGCCGGCTCTGCGGCCTGACCCTTCCCCGGCTGCGGCCGACCGACCAGTCCGGAGTGCTCCGGACGCCAGCAGTACAGGAGGCCCATCGTGGCAGATCAGCAGAATCGAGCAGGCGAATCCGGGGCCCTCTGGGGCGGACGCTTCGCGAGCGGCCCGTCACCGGAACTCGCCCGTCTGAGCAAGTCCACGCAGTTCGACTGGGTCCTCGCCGCATACGACATCGCGGGCTCCCGTGCCCACGCCAAAGCGCTCGCGTCGGCGGGGTACCTCGACGAGGACGAGCTCGGTGGGATGCTCGCCGCCCTCGACGTCCTGGACGCCGATGTGGCCGACGGGACGTTCGTCGCGGCGGAGAGCGATGAGGACGTCCACTCGGCGCTGGAACGCGGGCTCGTCGAACGGGCCGGCAAGGAACTCGGTGGGAAGCTGCGTGCCGGCCGGAGCCGGAACGACCAGATCGCGACGCTCGTGCGCCTCTACCTCATCGATCACGGACGGGTGATCGCCCGCGACGTCATCCACCTGGTCGACGCGATCGTCTCCCAGGCCGAAGCACACCCGGACGCGGTCATGCCCGGCCGCACGCACCTGCAGCACGCCCAGCCGGTGCTGCTCGCCCACCAGCTGCTCGCGCACGCCTGGCCGCTCACCCGCGACCTGGAACGGCTCCGCGACTGGCTCGCCCGGGCGAGCGCATCGCCGTACGGTTCCGGAGCGCTCGCCGGGAGCTCCCTCGGGCTCGACCCGGTGCTCGTCGCTCACGAGCTCGGGCTCGACCGGCCGACGGAGAACTCGATCGACGCCACCGCCAGCCGCGACGTGGTCGCCGAGTTCGCGTTCATCACCTCGCTCATCGGGATCAACCTGTCCCGGTTCGCCGAGGAGATCATCGTCTGGAACACCCGCGAGTTCGGGTTCGTGACCCTCGACGACGCCTACTCGACCGGCTCGAGCATCATGCCGCAGAAGAAGAACCCCGACATCGCCGAACTCGCCCGCGGCAAGTCCGGGCGACTCATCGGGAACCTGACCGGGTTGCTGGCGACGCTGAAGGCGCTGCCGCTCGCGTACAACCGCGACCTGCAGGAGGACAAGGAGCCGGTGTTCGACTCCGTGAACCAGCTCGAGGTGTTGCTCCCGGCGTTCACCGGGATGGTGGCGACGCTCCGCTTCGACACGGCACGGCTGCGCGAGCTCGCACCTGAGGGGTTCTCCCTCGCGACGGACGTCGCCGAGTGGCTCGTCAAGCAGGGTGTCGCCTTCCGCGACGCGCACGAGATCAGTGGCGAGCTCGTGCGGTACTGCGAGGAGCGCGGGCTGGCACTCGACGAACCCGACGACGCGGCACTGGCGGGTGTCTCGGAACATCTCACCCCGGCCGTGCGGAGCGTCCTGACCGTCGACGGCTCGATCGGCAGCCGACTCGGCGCCGGTGGAACTGCGCCGGAGCGGGTCCAGGACCAGCTCGTGACACTCGTCGGGCGGGTTGGCGCGCTGTCGCAGGCCCTCTCGCTCTAGACGGGGCGGGGTCCGATGACGACGGCCGGTCCGCTGCGGGCGCTGACCTCGGGATCGGCCCTCGAGGTCGCGCCCGCGCTGCTCGGAGCGGTGCTGTCCCACACGACGCCCGAGGGCACCGTGTCGGTCCGTCTCACCGAGGTCGAGGCCTATCTCGGGGTCGGCGAGGATCCCGGATCCCATGCGCACCGTGGTCCGACCCCGCGCACGAGTCCGATGTTCGGTCCGCCCGGGCGTCTGTACGCCTACTTCAGCTACGGCATGCACGTGTGCGTCAACGTCGTGTGCTCACCCGTCGGCACGGCGTCGGCCGTCCTCTTGCGTGCCGGCGAGGTCGTCGCGGGCCTGGAGCTCGCGCGGCTGCGACGCGGTGAACGGGTGCCGGATCGCGACCTGGCCAGAGGACCGGCGCGGCTCACCGTGGCGCTCGGGATCGCGCTCGACCAGTCGGGTGACGACCTCGCCGAGCCGCCCTTCGATCTGCGCTTGCCCGAGCGCCCGCTCGCCTCTGCGGCCGGTCCGCGGACGGGCGTCAGCGGGGTCGGTGGGGGAGCCGCCTACCCGTGGCGGTTCGTGCTGCCGGGGGAGACGACCGTCTCGCCCTACCGCCGCTCGCCCAGGGCCGTGGACTGATCCGCCGACTCAGCCTCGCGCGAGCAGCAGGATCGACGCCACCCCGGCAGCCCAGAGGAGGCTGGCGAGCGAGCCGATGATGAACCGCTCGCGCGCCTCGGCCGAGTCGAGTTCGGTGAGGCGTCCGACACCCTTCACCGCGACGATGACCGCGATCGCCTCCGGATAGCCGGAGAACAACGCGGCGACGAGGGCGAGCCGTTCGAGGATCCCGATGGCGGTCCCGCCGCGAAGCACTTCGATCGGACGTCCGACGACCTGCGAGGCGCTCGGGTTCCGGCGCTCCACGAGGATGCCGCCGTGGATTCCGGGGGCGACGCTGCCCTTCGTCGCGAGGGTGAGGACGAAGGAGGCGACCGGACCACCGCCGGCGACCGCGACGGCCAGGACGAAGACGCCGAGGAGCACGAGTGCAGGACCGGTCGGCGGGACCGAGGGGACGAGCGCGATCAGGATGGCCCCGACCACCATGAGGGCCGCCGCCACGACCATGAGACGATCCGCGAGACGCGCGCTCAGCATCCGGGCCAGCAGGAGGAAGACGAGCGCGCTTCCGAGGAGGCCGATGACGGTCGGCCAGGTGATGGGCGTGAGCGTGACGAGGTTCATCGCTCGTCCTTTCGGTCGTCGGGGTGGTGCACGGAGGCGTCCTGGTCGAGCTTCGCCAGGAGGCGGATGAGCGCGGTGGTCGCCGCGGCTTCGGCTCGGACTCCGGCGGCCGCGACCCGGCGACTGACCGAACTCTCGGTGATGCCGAGTCGTGCCGCGGCCTCGGACTGGGTCGCGCCGGCCGCGAGCAGGTCGGCGACCTCCCATCCGCCGTCGGTCCTCCGATCGCGGAGGTGGAGGAGGAGCACGATGAGCGCTTCGACATCGGCGCCGCCCTGCTGGTCGGCCGCCTCGAGCGCGAACCGGAAGGGCGCCCGTTTGGCCCGAGTGACGGCCTCTCTCGCAGCGTAGAAGGCCTGACCGGTCGCGGCTCGGGTGGAATCGGGGAGCGGACGTCGGACGTCGCCTTGTCCGATGCCCACGCTCCAGCCGCGATCCCGGAGGAGGTCGAAGGCGATGGCGAGCGCGATCTCGGCGTCATCGGTGGCGAGCTGGAACTCGTCCCCCGCCGTGCGTTCGGCCTGGAGGAGCAGGCGGTCCGCGAACCGGTCGTTGATCGAGTCGATCACATCGGCGGCGCGATCAGGGCCGGTCCGGCTCGCGATCTGATCGACGGTCAGCACGTACACGGCTCTCCTCCCGGCGGTGGCTCGGCTGAATCACCCTAGTCGCAACGTGTAGGTATTTCCACAACTCCGACGAATGAGAGGAATTCCTGCACATCACGATCGCCGCGATCGCGCCGGTGCCGATGCACCCGATCCAGCCGCCGATCCTGCGCTGATAGCCTTGCAAGCGTGTCGAACCTCGCTCTTCCTGACCAGCGCAACGATCCGACCTTCGAGGACGTCTGGGACGAACTCGTCTGGCGCGGGCTCGTCCATGTCTCGACGGATCAGCAGGAGCTGAAGCGTCTGCTCGGTGGAGCACCGATCACCTACTACTGCGGGTTCGACCCGACGGCTGCGAGCCTCCACCTGGGCAATCTGGTCCAGCTGCTCGTCATGCGTCGGCTGCAGCTGGCCGGACACCGCCCGCTCGGGCTCGTCGGCGGTTCGACCGGCCTCATCGGCGACCCACGACCGACCGCCGAGCGCACACTGAACACGCCGGACACCGTCGCCGAGTGGGTGCAGTCCCTCCGCGCGCAGATCGAACGCTTCCTCAGCTTCGAGGGCGACAACGCCGCGCGCATGGTCAACAACCTCGATTGGACCGCACCGCTCTCGGCGATCGACTTCCTGCGGGAGATCGGCAAGCACTACCGCGTCGGCACGATGCTGAAGAAGGACGCGGTCAGTGCCCGCCTCAACTCGGAGGCGGGGATCAGCTACACCGAATTCAGTTACCAGATCCTCCAGGGGATGGACTACCTCGAGTTGTACCGCGAATACGGCTGCCTCCTGCAGACCGGCGGGAGCGACCAGTGGGGCAACCTCACGAGCGGCACCGACCTCATCCACCGGGTCGAGCGGGCGACCGTCCACGCGATCGGGACCCCGCTGATCACGAACTCGGACGGCACGAAGTTCGGGAAGAGCGAAGGCAACGCGGTCTGGCTCGACCCGAGCATGACGAGCCCGTACGCGTTCTACCAGTTCTGGGTCAACACCGACGATGCGGACGTCATCGCCCGGCTGAAGGTGTTCACGTTCCTCGATCGGGTGGAGATCGAGCGACTGGCGGCCGCGACCGAGTCGGAACCGTTCAAGCGGGAGGCGCAGAAGACCCTCGCCTACGCCGTCACCGCGCTCGTCCACGGGGTCGCCGCGACGGATGCGGCCATCGCCGCGTCGGCCGCGCTCTTCGGTCAGGGCGATCTGGACGCTCTCGACGCGGACACGCTGCGGTCGGCGGTCACGGAGTTGCCGAACGCGCGGGTGACGGCGGAGACCCTCGTCATCCAGGCACTCGTCGACACGGAGCTGTGCTCGAGCCTCGGTGAGGCTCGACGCGCGGTCGCCCAGGGAGGCGTCTCGGTGAACAACCGCAAGATCGACGACGTCGACGCGACCCTGGACGACCGGTTCCTCACGGGCGGGGTGGCCGTGCTGCGCCGCGGCAAGCGCACCCTCGCCGGGCTGTTCCTCGACGGAGTGCCCGCCTGATCCGCCGGCGACGGCATCGTCGTCGTCATCGAACCTGAAGGGGATGCTCCGAGTGCAGCTCTGCGAGGCGTGCGGGACCGAGATCGTCGACCGTCGCGACGGTGTGTGCCCGAGTTGTGGGGCCATGCTGCCGCTGCGCACGGGCGAGCTGTCGACGGTGGAGACACCGGCCGAGGCCGAGGCGGCGGCCGAGCGGGAGCCGGCGGACGAATCGATGGACGAGCCCGAGTCGGAGTCCGCGGACGACCGGCCCATGACGGCCGACGACGGCGACCTCGTCGAGACCGATGCACCCCACGTCGAGACCGATGCGCCCGCGGGTGAAGCCGATCGGCTGCCGTCGCCGGACGTCGACACCACTGAGCCCACGCCCCCCGGTACCGCGACGTCGATCCCGGCGATCGCCGTGCCGACACCGGTTCCAGATGCTGAGTCCACCAACCCGGCCCCGGCCCCGGCGTCGACTCCGGTTGCGGCGACACCCGCTGCGGCCGAACCGGCCTCGGCAACCGCGGCGGGGGAGGCGCTTGGGGAACCGAGCGCGACCGCGCCCCGAGCCCTCTGGCACCCTGATTCGTTGCCCACCACGGTCAAGCGGACCCCCTCGCGCCGACGATGGTTCCTCCTCGGCGGACTCGCACTCGCCGTGGTCGCTGCGATCGTCGCGGTCGTGCTCATCGTGGTCGCGGCCGTTCCCCACCGCGTCGAGGGGCTCGCGCTCCTCCGCGACCTCCCGACGAAGCCGACCGTCGGAACCTGGGAACTCGCGCATCCGCTGGACGACGAGGTGCCCGCGGGCGACGAGCTCTACCTGAACGGGTACACCGCGAGCCCCAACACCGCGCTGCTCGTGTGGTCGACCGACCGGCCACTGGATCAGACGACGCTCGACGACGCTCCGGGCGAGACGGTGGTCTCCCTGGTGAACACGGCGAACGGCCACACGCTCTGGGACCGTCGCGTCACCGAGCTCTCGCCGGAGTTCGACCGGTTCGACGCACCGGTGGTCGTCTCCCCACCGGATGCGGCCGCGATCGTGCTGAGTCAGGGGGACCTCATGGTCTCCGTGAGCCGTCGCGACGGGCACGTCGTCTCCACCTCGCAAGAGCACTCGAGTGTCGAGGGGATCGGCTTCGCCGACTTCGCCGCGCCGGCGGCGTTCGTCCCGGGTCTCGAGGGTGACCTGCTCATCTCGTCGACCACGGCCGACGGCACCGGGACGGTCGGCCGCTATCGGTCGACGGACCTGACCGACCCGGTCTGGGAGGTCAGTGGTGACGCCGGCGAGCGGGCGACCACCGCGGGCGACAAGCTCTTCTACGACGGTGCGGTCTACTCGCTCGACGACGGATCGACCATCGACTGGCAGGGCGACCTCTCCTGGTACTACCAGCAGGTGGGCGGCGATCTCGTCGCGATCGACTACTCCGGCAACGACACCACGATCCGCGGGGTGGACGACCGCACCGGCGCCGAGCGCTGGAAGGCGACCGGGGCACTGCCGGTGGTGCTCGACGCGAGCGGACTGTTGGTCGTCGCCGACCAGTCGGGGGAGCGGGTCCGCCGCCTCGACCCGCGATCCGGCGAGGTCGAGTGGCGCAGCGGACTGACGAGCACCTGGGACGGCGCCTACACCGTGGGCGACACGATCATGCTCGGTGACGGCGACGGCGGATACACCGGCGTCGGCGCTCGAGACGGTGAGATCCGATACGAGGAGCGGGACGCCGAGGGCAGCCTCGTCGGATACAGCGACCGGACCCTCCTGCTGACGCTCGACGACACGCTCGTCGGCATCGACGCGACCACGGGCGAGCGCAGTTGGTCGGTCGACTCCGCCGGAGACGAGTACTCGTTCACCGCCTGGGGCGGAAGCCCGCTCGCCGTCGCGACGGTCGTCGCGGCCGGTTCCGGCTCAGCGGCCGTGCTCGGCATCGGTGACGCTGATCGGGACTGAAGCGCGTGGATCCGGGCGACACGCCCGGGATGCAGCGAGGATTTGCCAGCCCCTGGCGGTCTGCGTAAAGTAATCACTCGTCACCCCAAAGGTGCGGGAAGCGGAAGAGCTTCCCGGCCTCAAGTGGGACTGATACCCAGCCAAAAGCCGAGCATCTCCACGTGAGTCAAACTCACACTTGAGATCGTCTCACTTCAAGACTAGGTTGGAACTTCCCAGCTCTCGGGTCATCGAAGCGGTGAGGATTGAGCGGACTCCGGTCCACGCAGATCAGCTCCTGGTTCGACTTGACAAGAACCGAAGAAGTGGTAAGTTAGAGAAGTTGCCCTGCAGGG
>NZ_MJGW01000071.1:0-237 GCF_001865025.1 Plantibacter sp. MMLR14_011 | reverse complement strand
GCCTCTCGCCGTGACGAGTTCCTGGCGATCGCCCGGTCGCACGGCGTCGGCATCCCGTCCGTGCACCTGCAGCGCCGCAGCGTGATCCAGCCCGGGCACGAGGAGGACAACCTCGCGTACGCGCACCGCACGATCGACGCGGCGGCCGAGTGGGGCATGCAGGTGTTCTCGACCGGGCTGCACCAGCCGTTCAACGACGCCCAGAAGCGCGCGCTCTGGTTCTGGACCGCGCAGGGC
>NZ_MJGW01000070.1:0-338 GCF_001865025.1 Plantibacter sp. MMLR14_011 | reverse complement strand
CGGGTATTGTGGGTGAGATCCAGAACTTCATGCGCAAGAACATGAGTTAATCGTCGCTGGCCGCCCAACTGCCATACCCCAACGCCATGACCCGGGCCACTTCGGCCTCGGGTATGGCTGTCAGGTCGCCCAGTTCCAGGGTGTCGTAGTGAAACACATAGAGGCGGGACGTGAATTCCGCCACGGGCAGGGACGCCTCACCCCGAATCTCTCCGTTTCCCCGGGTTGAGCAGGTGATGCCCTGGCCCCAGTCCTGGCCGCTGTCGTTATTGGGGTTGAAGAAGTACACCTGCATTTCGTTTCTGGGGCTCAGGGCCACTCTCAGGATAGTAATGGCA
>NZ_MJGW01000069.1:0-256 GCF_001865025.1 Plantibacter sp. MMLR14_011 | reverse complement strand
GCCCGGAGGCCAAGGGCTTGTCGGCCAGCACCGTCGCCCGACTGAAACGTCAGTGGGCCCAGGAGTATGACGCCTGGCGCCAATGTCGATTAGACCGGGACCGTTGGGTGTACCTGTGGGCGGACGGCATCTACAGCGGTTTGCGGGCCGAGGATGCCAAGCTGTGCGCCCTGGTCGTGATCGGTGTGAATGACCGCGGCGAGAAGTGCTTCTTGGCGATTGAGGACGGTGTCCGCGAGTCCACACAGAGCTGGCG
>NZ_MJGW01000068.1:0-270 GCF_001865025.1 Plantibacter sp. MMLR14_011 | reverse complement strand
GATCCGTTTCCGCTTTTTTCCGGCCTTCAGTTTTCCGTTGGTTATGAGAATCAGGATTTTCTTGGAACGGCGTCGATATATGCCGAAAAGAATTCCAGAATTCTGGCAGCACTGATTGATTTTTATGAAAGTGCGATATGGGAATCGCCGTTGTACATTGGCCCCCAAATACTGACCAGCTTACTGGTCGACAAGGGACTGCAAGAGCTTGAGCGTTGCAAGCTCTATCCCGTTGAATACTTCTATGGCTATCAACAGGAACCAATGAAC
>NZ_MJGW01000067.1:0-232 GCF_001865025.1 Plantibacter sp. MMLR14_011 | reverse complement strand
AGAGACTCTCGTGGGTTCAAATAGGCAGCGATCAAACTACCCACATGTTAACCCTTCAGGCCGCCAGCGTGTGTTACGTCACCTTAATGTAAAATGATGTTAAATCCAGTCATCACGGCGCTGCAAGCGGTATTGGGGATTTCGGGAACTGCGTAGTGGTTTTGTGAATTACGCCCTGTTCTAATTCGTGCTCTGCAATGTTCCGGCGTTGCTGCTAGTTTCATTACATTCC
>NZ_MJGW01000066.1:0-316 GCF_001865025.1 Plantibacter sp. MMLR14_011 | reverse complement strand
GAGGCGCTGGGGCAGCACGTGTTCGATCGTCGTCGCGGACAGGTCGATCGGCTCCTTCGGTCGGAGCGACTCCTCCACCCACGCCAGCACCAGCTTCTGGTGGGGACGCCGCCCTCGCAGGTAGTACGGGGCGTTCAGGACGGCCTCCGTCACGGCGGCGTCGTCCGCGAAGTGCTTCCGTCCGGCCGAGAGGTAGTCGAGCACCGCCCGGTCGTCCGACGTCGCGGCGTCGTCCCGGAGCTCCCCGCACGCCTGCAGCAGCGTGCGGTTCACGCCCTCACCACCACGTCCCGTGATCGTGCGGCGCACCAGGAAC
>NZ_MJGW01000065.1:0-242 GCF_001865025.1 Plantibacter sp. MMLR14_011 | reverse complement strand
GTCCCGCCGGCCGATCTGCCGGTCGTGGGGCGTCGTGCCGGTCTGGGCGGTGGTGCCTGCGTCGGTCATGGCGTCAGTCTGCCGGACGGGAGGCTCGGGGGCGGGCCGGTGGGGAGCCTCCCGTCCGGTGGGTGGTCGCGTCCGGCGGTGGCTGTCATGTCGGGAACCGTGGATCAGTGGTCGTGGCGGTGGTGCACGTCGGGGTAGTGCTCGTGCCTGTGCGTCAGCAGGTCGTGGTGGTG
>NZ_MJGW01000064.1:0-329 GCF_001865025.1 Plantibacter sp. MMLR14_011 | reverse complement strand
TATCCAATTGATTTATCGAGTCGAATAGCAAAGGCCTATCAAATACTTTGGATCAATTAATTTGAGCTGTGGAAGGCCAGTCCGTATCGTTCTCCTATATTCGATTCACGACTCAAACCGAGTTCGCACATTCAGTTTTACGCTATCCAGAGGGGAAAAGAGAGCATGTTGGATGCCAGTATCAAGGAACAGTTGAACGCTTACATGGACAAGCTGCAGCAGCCGATCGAGCTGGTTGCCGCTTATGACGACAGCGAAAAGTCCCAGGAACTGAAGCAGTTGCTGGACGAGCTCGAGCCCATGTCTGACAAGATCAGCCTGCGCACGGA
>NZ_MJGW01000063.1:0-261 GCF_001865025.1 Plantibacter sp. MMLR14_011 | reverse complement strand
CAATGATGAAGATCAGCATGTAGATAGCGACTTCGCCGAACATCAGATTGCCAAAGCTGGCCTTGAACACGGCACCCACAATGATCGCGACCATCAGAGTAGAGAACGACAGCTGCACATCGGCAATCCGCATCAGGATGGAGTCGACCCGACCGCCCAGATAGCCCGCCAGCAGGCCGAACAGGATGCCCAGCGCCGCTTGCAGGACAACCGCGCCAAACCCGATCAACAACGACACCCGGGTGCCATACAGAATGGTGG
>NZ_MJGW01000062.1:0-408 GCF_001865025.1 Plantibacter sp. MMLR14_011 | reverse complement strand
GAACTGCGCGCGACCGCGGTAGACCGCACCGAGGGCCGCCGGGTCGAGCCCGGAGAACCGGTGCCCCTCGTTGAAGAAGCGGCGGCGGGAGATGAGCTGGAGCATCGGGTGGGTGAAGAGGATCACGACCACGATGTCGATGAGCGTCGTGAGGAGCAGCGTGAACGCGAAGCCCTTCACGTCGCTGACCGCGAGCACGTAGAGCACGATCGCGGCGAGGAAGTTGATCGAGTCGGACGCGATGATCGTGCGGAAGGCACGCTTCCACCCGGACTCGACGGCACCCTCGAGGGCCCGTCCGTCGCGAAGTTCGTCGCGGATGCGCTCGAAGTACACGATGAAGGAGTCCGCCGTGATGCCGATCGCGACGATCAGGCCCGCGACACCCGCTAGTGACAGGCGGTAGTC
>NZ_MJGW01000061.1:116356-148849 GCF_001865025.1 Plantibacter sp. MMLR14_011 | reverse complement strand
GTGCGATCTCGATCATTCGGTGGCGTGGGAGGACGGCGGCGCGACAGATGTCGGCAATCTCGCCTGCCTGTGTCGACATCACCATCGGATGAAGCATCTGCCCGGGTGGAACCTCGACCACAGGCCCGGTGGGGTGCTCGAGTGGACGACACCCGACGGGAAGCACCACCGGACAAAGCCCGACCCGGCGCCGTTCTGACCCCGCCGACGAAGGCTCCTTCGTGGGCACTTCGACAAGCTCAGTGACCGGGCTGGACTGTGCTCGCATGCTTCCGGTCCCTGAGCCTGTCGAAGGGCACTCGGGTCGCGCCACCTCGGTCATCGGGCTAGGGTCGCCCGAATCACCCTCGATCTCTGAGGTGCACCGAAGGGGCCTCGTGGGCACTTCGACAAGCTCAGTGACCGAGAGAGGCCTGCCCCGAATCCTCCAGTCCGTGAGCCCTCGACGCCCAGCCGGGCACCCACCACCGGCCGCTTGCCCGGGCCGACATCCGCGGTTACGATTGGTCCAACCAATCCACCGGAGGACGCCATGGCATCGACGCCACTGCCCGCACACACCATCACCTTCGTCGGTATCGGCGCGATCGGCCTGCCGATGGCCACCCAGCTCGCCGCGGCCGGCCACCGGGTCACGGGCGTCGATCCCTTCCCCGCCGCACGGGAACGCGCGGCCGCCGCCGGGATCAGCGCGGTCGAATCCATCACCGAGGCACCGCAGGCCGACACCGTCGTGGTCATGGTCGCGACGCCCGACCAGCTCGCCGAACTCGTCACCCTCGCCATCGCCGACACCCACCCCGCCGGCCAGACCTGGATCATCATGAGCACCGTCGGCCCCGCCTCCGTGGTCGAGCAGGCCGACCGTCTCGAAGCCGCGGGCGCAGCGGTCGTCGACGCCCCGGTCACCGGCGGCGTGGCACGTGCAAGCACCGGCGAGCTCACCATGTTCGTTTCCGGATCCCCGAGCGCGACCGCCGCCGCATCCGAACCACTCGCCGCCCTCGGCACCGCCAGGATCGTCGGCGAAGCCGTCGGGGACGGCCAGGCGATCAAGGTCGTCAACCAGCACCTCTGCGCCGTGCACATCGCCGCAGCCGCCGAAGCCCTCGCCCTCGCGTCCTCACTCGGACTCGACCCGGCGGCCGTCCTCCCCCTCGTCGAGTCCGGTGCAGCCGCGTCCTGGATGCTGTCGGACCGCGGACCCCGCATGCTGCAGGACACCGACGCCCCGGTGATGAGCCGTGTCGACATCTTCGTGAAGGACACCGGTCTCGTCGCGGATGCGGCGAGCGCCGCCGGAGCCGCGACCCCAGTCCTGGACGCAGCGCGCGAACGCTTCCTCGCCGCTGCAGCGTCGGGCCTCGGCGCACGCGACGACTCCCGCGTGATCGAGACCTACCAGGAGACCCACGCATGAAGACGATCATCCTCGACGACGACACGTCGCATGGCCCAGGAACGCCGCGCAGGACGCCCGGGATCGTCCGAGCTGACCGCGAACCCCGCCAGGAGACCCCCGCATGAAGACGATCATCCTCGACGACGACCCCACCGGCACGCAGTCGGCGTCCGGCGTCGACGTCCTCCTCGAATGGGACGCCGATCTCATCGAGCAGACGCTCGGCGGAGCCGATGCGGTCTACCTGCTCACGAACACCCGCGCCGTCCCCGAGGGGGAGGCAGTGGCGCTCCTCGAACGCACTCGAGCCGAAGCGGAGGAGGCGGGACGCCGTCTCGGAGAACGGGTGCACGTCGTCCTCCGAGGCGACTCGACCCTGCGCGGGCACGTGTTCCCCGAGACCGCCGTCTTCACCGGAGACCGCAGCGTCATCGTCTTCGTCCCGGCCTTCCCGGAGGGCGGGCGCACGACGATCGACGGCACCCACTACGTCCGCATCGGCGACGAGACGCTGCCGGCCCACGAGACGGAGTACGCCCAGGACCCCGTGTTCCCGTTCCGCTCGGGACACCTGCCGGACTACGTGCGCGAGCAGTCCGGTCGGGAGGCCGCCCACTTCGGCCTGGCGGGTCTCCGCGACGGCGCCGCCGAGTTCCGTGCAGCTCTCCGTGATGCCGTTCCCGGAACGGTGCTCCTTCCGGACGCGGAGACCGGAGACGACGTGCGGATCATCGCGCAGGCCATCACGGCGGCGTGGGCCGACGGAGCCGACGTGGTCGTCCGGTCCGCGTCACCCCTCGCTGCAGCCATCGCGGGCGTCGAGAGCGACGGCCTCCTGCCCTCGCCGCTCGTCGCGGAGCCGGTCGCCGCGCTCCTCGTCTGCGGCTCCCACACCATCGGTGCGACGCGACAGCTCGCGCCCGTCGAGGCGGCGTTCGGTCCCGCCGAGATCGTCCCCACGAGCGACGCCCTCCAGGATGCCATCGCCACCGGGCGGGCCGTGGCGGAGGCCGCTCGAGCGAGACTCACCGCGACGGGGTTCGCCGCGATCTCGTCCGAGCGGGAACGGGACGCCTCCCACAACACGCTCGACCACGGTGAGCGGGTGATGATCGCACTGACGTCGGCGACCGCTGCGCTCCGACGATCGGTTGAGGTCGTCGTGTCGAAGGGCGGCATCACCTCCGCCGAGGTCGCCCGGGTCGGACTCGGTGCACGGCGCGCTCGCGTCCTCGGACAGGTGCTGCCCGGGGTCTCGGTGTGGAGTGTGGTGACACCCGAGCACGAGGAGAAGCTCTACGTGGTCGTCCCGGGCAACGTCGGCGACCCGTCGACACTCGTCGACGTCCTCACCGCGCTCGGCCGGACCGCCTAGCGCCCGAGGATCTCCGACGCGTTGTGGTCGATCCACGCCATCAAGGGCATCAGGTGCTCGTTGAGGTCGCGACCGCGGTCACTCAGGCTGTACTCGACACGGGGCGGGATCTCGGGGTGCGCGACGCGGACGACGAGGCCGTCCTCCTCGAGCGTCCGGAGTGTCTGGGCCAGCATCTTCTCGCTGATGCCCTGGACCACCCGTCGCAGCTCACCCCAGCGATGGGTGCCGTCGGACAGCGCCAGGAGGACGAGGACGCCCCACTTGCTGGTCACGTGGTCGAGCACCGTGCGCGAGGGGCATGCGGCAGGCAGGATGCCGTCGGTGAATCCAGGGCGTCTTCCCAGCTGCGTGTCCACGCTCGTCATGGCTCATTCCTTACTCGTCGGACAGTAGCTTACCTCAAAGTGGGTACTGCAGATCGGGAAGTAATGTGATCGGAGGCGGGTTCCTCCTCAGCGAACCCCATCGAAAGGACCCTCATATGTCTCTCGTCGTCACCGGAGCCACCGGCCACCTCGGCCACCTCGTCGTCGAGCACCTGCTCGCCCGCGGCACCGACCCCGCCACCATCGTCGCCACCGGCCGCCGGACCGAGGCACTGGCCGATCTCGCCGCACAGGGCGTCCGTACCGCGAAGGTCGACTTCACCGACGCGGCCACCCTCGACGCCGCGCTCGAGGCCGGCGACACCCTGCTGCTCGTCTCCGGGAGCGAGGTCGGCCAGCGCGTCGCCCAGCACGCCGCCGTCATCGACGCCGCCAAGCGTGCCGGCGTCGCCCGCCTCGTCTACACGAGCGCGCTCCGGGCCGACACCTCCCCGCTGATCCTCGCCCCCGAGCACAAGGCGACCGAGGAGCTCATCCACGCGTCCGGCCTCCCCTTCACCATCCTCCGCAACGGCTGGTACACCGAGAACTACGGCCAGTCCGTCGACCAGGCCAAGGCGACCGGATCGTTCGTCGGGAGCGTCGGCGACGGGCTCGTGTCGAGCGCGTCTCGCACCGACTACGCGGAGGCGGCCGCCGTCGTCCTCACCACCGACGGCCACGAGGGCAAGGCCTACGAGCTCGCCGGCGACGTCGCGTGGTCGCACCCCGAGCTGGCGCAGGCGATCGGCGAGGTCGTCGGCCGAGAGGTCGTCTACCAGGACCTCTCCCCCGAGGACCACCTGAAGGCCTTGCTGGCGGCCGGTCTCGACGAGGGCACCGCGGGCTTCGTCGTCGCGCTCGACGGCAACACCCGCGACGGCCTCCTCGCCGAGACGAGCGGCGACCTCGGCCGGTTGATCGGCCACCCCACGACGCCGCTGGTCGAGGGCTTGCGCACGCTCGTCGCCTGAGCCGCGTCGACATCTCCTGCAATCAGCCGGGCCCGGAGCGCACGCTCCGGGCCCGTTCGCGTGCACTGACACTCCGGCTGAAGGATTCCGTTGCAGAAACGCGATCCGACGCACGAATCCGTCACCTCGATCCGGGTTATGCTCTCGATACCGCTAGCGCGCCGAGGATGACGCGCCGGCCAGACGGCACCACCGACGCTTCGAGCAGGTGATATGACGAGCAACGCGGACACGGTCTTCACCGGAGGCACCGTCTTCCGGAACGCCCTGCTCACGCCGCAGAACGGTGCCGTCGCCATCTCCGACGGCCGGATCGTCGCCCTCGACGCTGACGCACACGCGGCGATCGGTCCCGACACCGAGATCGTGGACCTCCGAGGCGGTCTCCTGCTCCCCGGCTTCGTGGACGCGCACGTCCACCCGATCGAGGCCGGACTCGAACAGCTCGCGTGCGACCTGTCGGGCGAGCGCACCCCCGAGGGATACCTCGCCACGATCGCCGCTTACGCCGAGGCCCACCCCGAGCGCCCGTGGATCGTCGGCGGCGGCTGGCAACAGGCCGCCTTCCCCGGCGGCACCCCGCTCGCCGCGGAGCTCGACCGAGTGGTGCCGGACCGGCCCGTCTTCCTCCAGAATCGCGATCACCACGGAGCCTGGGTGAACACCGAGGCGCTCCGCCTCGCCGGCGTCGACCACACCACACCGGACCCCGCCGACGGCCGGATCGAACGGGACGCGGACGGCACCCCGAACGGCATGCTCCACGAGGGTGCCCGCTCGCTCGTGTCCCGGTTCGTCCCCGTCGACACCGACGAGGACGTCGCGGCCGCCCTCGTCGCAGCCCAGCAGACCCTCCACGGCTTCGGCGTCACCGGCTGGCAGGACGCGATCGTCGGCGACTACGGCAGCCACACCGACACGAGCGACGCCTACCTGCAGGCGATGGCGGACGGGTTGCTCATGAGCGACGTCGTGGGGGCGCTCTGGTGGGACCGGGATCGTGGACTCGAGCAGATCGACGAACTCATCGCTCGCCGCGACGCGATCGCACGCCGCGCCGCGGCCCTCGGGACGACGACCGGGCGCTTCACCGCGGGCACCGTCAAGATCATGCAGGACGGCATCCCCGAGAACCGGACCGCCGCGATGATCGACCCCTACCTGCGCACCTGTCACTGCGGAGACACCGCGCCCGAACGCGGCATCTCCTTCCTGGAGCCCGCGATCCTCGTCGAGGCGGTCACGAGGCTGGACGCCGCGGGGTTCCAGGTCCACTTCCACGCGATCGGCGACCGGGCGGTCCGCGAGTGCCTCGACGCCCTCGAGGCCGCGCGGGAGCGCAACGGCGAGAGCGACAACCGGCACCACATCGCGCACGTGCAGATCGTCCATCCCGACGACCTGCCGCGGTTCGCCCGACTCGGCGTGACGATGAACATGCAGGCGCTCTGGGCCACGTGGGAGCCCCAGATGGTCGAGCTGAACCTGCCGCTGCTCGGCGACGAACGCGCCTCCTGGCAGTATCCGTTCGGCGATGCGGCACGACTCGGCACCCTGCTCTGTGCCGGATCGGACTGGCCCGTCACGACCCCCGACCCGTGGCAGGCCCTGCATGTGGCGGTCAACCGCACGCTGCCGGCCGACGATCCCGACCACCACCCCGAACCGCTCAACCCAGGACAGTCGCTGACGCTCGGAGCGGCGATCGCCGCGTACACGCACGGGTCCAACCGGATCGACCACCGCGACGACACCGGCGAGATCGAGGTCGGCGCCGTCGCAGACCTCGTCCTCGTCGACCGTGACCCGTTCGCCGGCCCCACCACCGAGATCGCGCACACCAGGACCGTCGGGACCTGGATCGCCGGACGCCGCGTCTTCACCTCCACCACCACATCAACCGAGCAAGGAACCTGACATGAAGAACCGATACCTGCTCCCGGCCGCACTCACGGCCGCCGCCGCGCTGCTGCTCACCGGCTGCGTCAACAACGAGGTCGCCACGCCCGACGCCACCGGCTCCACCGCCGCGGTGACCGTCGACAAGGCCGCCGAGGCGCTCCTCCCCGACGACATCCGTCAGGCCGGCAAGCTCATCCTCGGCACCGACGCGACCTACGCGCCCAATGAGTTCAAGGACGCGAACGGCGACCCGATCGGTTGGGAGATCGAGCTCGCCGACGCGATGGCCGGCAAGCTCGGCCTCACCACCGACTACCAGGTGGCGAAGTTCGACAACATCATCCCGAGCATCACCGGTGGCAAGTACGACGTCGGGCTGTCGTCGTTCTTCGACACCAAGGAGCGTCAGCAGCAGGTCGACATGATCGACTACTTCACGGCCGGGATCCAGTGGGCGACCCTGGCGGGCAAGTCCGTCGACCCCGACAACGCCTGCGGGCTGAAGGTCGCCGTCCAGAACGGCACGACGGAGGCCCTCGACGACGTCCCCGCCAAGTCGCAGGCCTGCACCGACGCCGGTAAGCCGGCGATCGAGGCCCTCGGCTACGACACGCAGGACGAGGCCACGGCTGCAGTCACACTCGGCCGCGCCGACGCGATGACCGCCGACTCCCCGGTCGTGCAGTACGCCGTCCAGCAGAGCGACGGCAAGCTCGAACTCTCCGGTGACGTCTACTCGACGTTCCTCTACGGCATGCCGATCGCGAAGGACCGTGGCGACCTCGGCAAGGCCCTCCAGGCCGCCCTGCAGTCCCTCATGGACGACGGCACCTACGGCTCGATCCTGAGCAAGTGGGGCGTCGAGTCCGGCGCCCTCGACAAGATCGACATCAACGGCGCGACGAGCTGACCGTGAGCGACTCCAGAATCACC
Source organism: Plantibacter sp. MMLR14_011 (assembly GCF_001865025.1). Lineage (NCBI taxonomy): Bacteria > Bacillati > Actinomycetota > Actinomycetes > Micrococcales > Microbacteriaceae > Plantibacter > Plantibacter sp. MMLR14_011. Next base: position 141,895 of record NZ_MJGW01000061.1, on the reverse strand, counting down.
GGGACGGCGTCCGCGCCCCCGGTGCCGTTGAAGGTCGTCAAGCTCCGCCATCCCTGGCGGAACGTGTTCGCCGTCATCATCGTGCTGTTGCTCGTCGCGTTCGTGGTCGACGCGGCGACGCGGCCGGCGTACGACTGGCCGGCCGTCGGCAAGTACGTCTTCGACCGGCGGATCACCATGGCAGCGCTCATCACGCTGCAGCTGACGGTGTACTCGATGATCGGCGCCATCGTCCTCGGCGTCGTGCTCGCGATCATGCGGCTGTCGCCGAACCCGGTGCTCAAGGCCATCGCGTGGGGCTTCGTCTGGCTGTTCCGCGGGACGCCGGTCTACGTGCAGCTGGTCTTCTGGGGCCTGCTCGCGACGATCTATCCGACGCTCAACATCGGACTGCCCTTCCTCCCGCCGATCGCGCAGCTGCCGACCGATGCCGCGCTGAACACGTTCTGGATCGCCGTCATCGGGCTGGCACTCAACGAGGCCGCCTACATGTCGGAGATCGTGCGCGCCGGTCTGCTGTCGGTGGACCGCGGACAGGAGGAGGCGTCGACGGCGCTCGGGATGAGCTGGGCGCAGACGATGCGGCGGGTCATCCTGCCGCAGTCGATGCGGATCATCATCCCGCCGACCGGCAACGAGGTGATCTCGATGCTCAAGACCACGTCGCTCGTGACGGCCGTCCCGTTCACGCAGGAGCTCTACACGAGATCGCGGGACATCTCGTCCGAGACGTTCAACCCGATCCCGTTGCTCATCGTCGCGTCGCTCTGGTACCTGCTGTTCACCTCGATCCTGATGGTGGGGCAGTACTTCCTGGAGAAGCGGTTCGCGCGCGGCCTCACCCGGATCGACGCGGGGGCACCCGTCACGACCGAGGCCATCCAGGTCCAGGAGGCGGAGGCGCGCGCCAAGCAGAGCCCAACCGACAGCGAGAGCGGAGAACGACGATGACGATCACGGACACGATCGACATGGTCCGCGCGGAGGGCGTGGTGAAGTCCTTCGGCTCGAACACGGTCCTCAAGGACATCTCCCTGACGGTACGACGCGGCGAGGTCATGTGCCTGGTCGGGCCGTCGGGCTCCGGCAAGTCGACCTTCCTGCGCTGCATCAACCACCTGGAGCGGGTCGACGGCGGACGGTTGCTCGTCGAGGGGGACCTCATCGGCTACCGCGAGCGAGGCGACAAGCTCTACGAGTTGAAGCCCAAGGAGGCGGCGAAGCAGCGGCGCGACATCGGTATGGTGTTCCAGCGGTTCAACCTGTTCCCGCATATGACGGCGCTCGAGAACATCATCGAGGCGCCCATGCAGGTGAAGGGTCAACGGCGAGCGGTCGCCGAGCAGCGCGGCCGGGAACTTTTGGACCGGGTCGGTCTGAGCGACAAGGCGGCTGCATACCCCGGTCACCTGTCGGGCGGTCAGCAGCAGCGGGTCGCGATCGCGCGGGCCCTCGCGATGGATCCGAAGCTCATGCTGTTCGACGAGCCGACCTCGGCACTCGATCCGGAGCTGGTCGGCGAGGTCCTCGACGTCATGAAGGGGCTCGCGAAGGACGGCATGACGATGATCGTCGTGACGCACGAGATGGGGTTCGCCCGAGAGGTGGCCGACTCGCTCGTGTTCATGGACGGCGGCGTGGTCGTGGAGACGGGAGCGCCCCGCGAGGTGCTCGCCAATCCGCAGCACGCCAGGACACGCGCGTTCCTGTCGAAAGTGTTGTGAGCACGAACGCCGCCCGCTCTCCCAGACTGGGGCGAGCGGGCGGCGTTCTGCCCGAGGACGGGCGATCGAAGAACTCAGTGGAGCTTCTTCTGGACTTCCTTCTGGGCCTTCGCCGTGGCCTTCTTCGCGTTCTTCACGGCCTTCTTGCGCGCCTTCTCGACGCGAGGGTCGTTCCAGAACTCTTCTGCGGCGTGCTTGATCTCGCGGTACCGGGTGCGTCCGGCCTTCGCGCCGAGCGTGTAGGCACCGAAGGCGATGAGGCCGACGATGATGAGGAGGATCTTCTTACCCATGATGTTGCTCCCTCTCCCACGGATCGCCGTGGGGCGTTGATGTGTCCCGATGGTTCATCCCGCGACACTGGCATTCTGCGACGCGCGGCTGCGGATCAGCCGATTCGGACGGGGGCTTGCAATTGCACCGGCATGTCCGGATCAGTGACGGTCACTGGAGGACGCGCTTCGGCTTGGCGGCGCGGAAGCCGCCACCGACCTCGACGAGGACGGGGAGTTCGACGCCGAGCAGGCGGTCGAGCGACTCCACCGCCGTACTGACGGTCTCCACCGCCGTGCGGGGCGAGACGCCACGCCGGCAGGTGACGGCGACCTTGAGCGCCTGCGCCCGGTTCACGTCCCAGGCGGAGACGCGGACGGACGAGAACGCCTCGGTGTCGTCGAGGGCATCGCCGAGGGCATTGGCCGCGACGTCCGTCTCGAGCACGATGTCGCCGTGCTCGACGGTCGCGCGATGCACGACGCCGGAACGGCCGCGCCCCTGGCGCAGGACGAACGAGATGAGCAGGGCGGCGACGACCACGAGCAGCACGATCCCGGCGATCGGGACGAGGACCGGGGCCGTCTGACCGACGTCCGCGCCGGACACCGCTGCGAACGGGTTCCAGGCGAACCAGCCGTCGATCGTGTCGAGCACGGCGGCCCGATTGTCGCGCCACCAGTCCGCGACGACGGGCACGGTGACGACGGCGAGCGCCGCCGCCCCGATCACGACGAACACGAGTCCGATGAGGAGGATGAGCAGACGGTTCAGTCCGCGGTTGGTGGAGTTCACTGTCCGACCTTCCCGTTCGACGAGATGGAGGTGGTCGCCCGGAGCGACGGCTGCAGGCCGAACGCGTCGAGGTCTGCGGCGACGGCGCGCTCGACTTCGGACCGGTCGACGGGCATGCCGCTGGCCGGGGTGATCCGGATCGCTGCGGTCCGCCGGCCGACGGCCACGGAGGTGCCGTCGGGATGCGTGGCAGCCGTCGTCGAAGCGCGCTGCGCGAGGGCCGACGCGATGACCTCGTCGTCGACGACCGCGAGTACGCGCCCGGTCGACAACAGGTGGCGGTGACGACGTCCCGGGCCGAGCGCGATCCCGATGAGGACCACTCCGAGCAGGAGCACGAGTGCCCCCGCGACACCGAGGATGACCGGTTGCGTCGACGGCAGGCTCGCCGCGGCTCCCGGGATCTCACCCGGGGCGACGAGGAGCGGGCGGACGCCGATGAGGGCGAGCACCGTCTCCACGGCGATCCAGAGCGCGACGAGCACGAGCAGGACCGCGAGGAGGATCGCGGCGGTCGAGCGCGGCGAGTGCAGTTCGCGGCGAGCCAGGCGCCGGAGCACCCTCGTCGGGCCGGCGGCCGGGGTCGTGGCTGCGGTGGCGGTGGCGGTCATGAGACGCGTCCTTCCTGGTCGATCTCGAGTCCGCTCACGCGGATGGAGACGCGCGAGACGCTCGAACCGGACAGCTGCTCGACGCGAGCGGCGATGGCACCGGTGGCGGCCGAGACGCGCTCGACGATGGAGCCCCCTGAGCGCTGGAGCGCGTCGGGGGCGGCCGAGACGCGCGCCAGTGGGATCGCACGCATCGGCGAGGTGACGATGAGCGCGAGCGCGCCCTGGTCGTCGGCGAGCTCGACCTTCACACGTCCCGCCGGGACCCCGAGCGACTCGGCCGCGATGTTCACGGCGACGTGCTCGAGGGCCTTCGCGGTGATCCGCGTCCGGCCCGGCCCGCCGTGCTGGTGCACGACGGGCGCTTCGGCGGCCGAGGGGACTCCCCGGTCGAGGACGGCGGTGGTCATGACGAGACGCGCTTCCCGCGGACGGCGTCGACGATCGCGTTCAGGTCGGTCTGGCCGGTGACGATGCGAGCCACGAGGGCGCCGATCCCCATCGCGACCGCGACGAACACGAACGCCCAGAACCCGAAGGCGACCCAGCTGAGTGCGAGGACGGCTCCGATCAGGATGCCGGTGTTGGTGGCGGTCACTGGACTCGCGCCTCGGCGTTCTGGTCCTCGTCGTCGGACGGGATGAAGACGTCGCTGACGGTCACGTTGACCTCGGTGACCTCCATGCCGACGAACTGCTCGATCGCGCGGATGACGGAGGCGCGGACCTCGCTCGCGACGGCCTGCAGGTCCACCGGGTAGTCGGCGACGATCACGACGTCGACGGCGACCTGGGTCTCGCCGACCTCGACACGGATGCCCTGCGACAGGTCGGAGGAGCCGATGGCGTCGCGGATGGCACCGAAGGCACGGGCTGCGCCACCACCGAGGGCGTGCACGCCGCGGACCTCGCGGGCTGCGATGCCGGCGATCTTCGCGACCACGCCGTTGTCGATGACCGTCTTGCCGTGGGTGTTCGTCTGCGTGGCGGCGTTGTTCTCGCCGACGACACCCTTCGTGACGGTGGGCTTCGGGGAGTTGGTGGTGTTCGACATGGTGTTGCCCTTCCTGGTTCGTCTCGAGCGAGCGGTTGATCGCTTCGTTGGTGATAGGACGCAACCATCGCACCGATCGTCACGGTCGATCTCGAAGCTCGTGAAGAGACCTCGAATCCTGCACCGCACCGTGACGAATCGGCGTCGACCTCCGACGCCCATCCGAGGATCTGTTCGTCGCTGCACGCCGCTAAGATTGGTGGGTCCGGCATCCCACCACTTCCTTTGGAGTCCTGCCCTCGTGACGACCACCACCCCCACCAGCTCCGCCGTCGCCGACACCGTCGAGAACGCCGTCGCGACACCGGACCGCGAGCAGCCCTACGGCGCCCTCGGGCTGAAGGCCGACGAGTACGCGAAGATCCGCGAGATCCTCGGCCGTCGTCCCACGAGCGGCGAGCTCGCCATGTACTCGGTCATGTGGAGCGAGCACTGCTCCTACAAGTCCAGCAAGATCTACCTGCGCCAGTTCGGCCAGAAGGTCACCGACGAGATGAAGAAGAACCTCATGGTCGGCATGGGCGAGAACGCCGGCGTCATCGACGTCGGCGAGGGCTGGGCCGTGACCTTCAAGGTCGAGAGCCACAACCACCCCTCCTACATCGAGCCCTTCCAGGGTGCGGCAACGGGCGTCGGCGGCATCGTCCGCGACATCATCTCGATGGGTGCCCGACCGGTCGCCGTCATGGACCAGCTCCGATTTGGCGACATCGACCACCCCGACACCGCGCGCGTCGTGCACGGCGTCACCGCCGGCATCTCCTCCTACGGCAACTGCCTGGGCCTGCCGAACATCGGTGGCGAGACCTACTTCGACAAGGTGTACCAGGGCAACCCGCTGGTCAACGCCCTGTCGGTCGGCGTCCTGCGTCACGAGGACCTCCGCCTCGCCAACGCCTCGGGCGTCGGCAACAAGATCGTCCTCTTCGGTGCCCGCACCGGTGGCGACGGCATCGGCGGCGCGTCCATCCTCGCGTCCGACTCCTTCGACGCGAACGGCCCGACGAAGCGTCCGGCCGTCCAGGTCGGCGACCCGTTCGCCGAGAAGGTGCTCATCGAGTGCTGCCTCGAGCTCTACCGCGACAGCCTCGTCGAGGGCATCCAGGACCTCGGTGCCGCCGGCATCTCCTGCGCGACGAGCGAGCTCGCGGCCAACGGCGACGGCGGCATGTTCGTCGAGCTGTCGCACGTGCTGCTGCGCGACCCCTCGCTGACGCCCGAGGAGATCCTCATGTCGGAGTCGCAGGAGCGCATGATGGCCGTCGTCGAGCCGGGCAAGCTCGACGCGTTCCTCGCCGTCACCGACAAGTGGGACGTCGAGACCTCGGTGCTCGGTGAGGTCACCGACACCGGCCGCCTCGTCATCAACTGGCACGGCGAGGAGATCGTCAACGTCGACCCCTCGACCGTCGCGGTCGACGGCCCGGTCTACGAGCGCCCGGTCGCCTACCCCACCTGGATCGATGCACTGCAGGCCGACTCCGCGTCGGCCCTCCCCCGCACCGACGCCCCTGCCGAGCTGGAGCAGCAGTTCCGCTCCCTCCTCGGATCGGCGAACCTCGCGGACAAGAGCTGGATCACCAACCAGTACGACTACTACGTCATGGGCAACACCGCGCTGTCCTTCCCCGACGACGGCGGCATGATCCGCGTCGACGAGGAGTCCGGCCTCGGCTTCGCCATCGCGACCGACGCGAACGGCCGCTACTGCCAGCTCGACCCGCGCCAGGGTGCACAGCTCGCGCTCGCGGAGGCCTACCGCAACGTCGCCGTCACCGGTGCCGTCCCGGCCGCCGTCACCGACTGCCTGAACTTCGGCTCGCCGGAGAACCCCGAGGTCATGTGGCAGTTCTCCGAGGCCGTCGCCGGCCTGTCGGACGCCTGCCTCGAGCTCGGCGTGCCCGTCACCGGCGGCAACGTGTCGTTCTACAACCAGACGGGCGACGTCCCGATCTTCCCGACGCCCGTCGTCGGCGTCCTCGGCGTGATCGACGACGTCGCGCGCCGCATCCCGAGCGGCTGGCAGGACGAGGGCGACAACCTCTACCTCCTCGGCACCACGTCACTCGAGCTCGACGGATCCGCCTGGGCCGGGACGATCCACGACCACCTGGGTGGTCTGCCGCCGAAGGTCGACCTCGCCGGCGAGAAGACGCTGGCCGAGCTACTGCACGCCGCAGCCAAGGAGGGCCTCGTGTCCTCCGCCCACGACCTCTCCGACGGCGGTCTCGCTCAGGCGCTCGCGGAGAGCGTCATGCGCTTCGGTGTCGGTGCCCGGGTCTTCCTCGGTGAGCTGCTCGCGCGCGACGGCGTCGACCTCACGACGGCGCTCTTCTCCGAGTCCACCGGACGCGTCATCGTCTCGGTGCCGCGCGAGGACGACGTCAAGTTCCAGGGCCTGTGCGAGGGCCGCGGCTACCCGGTGCTCCGCATCGGCGTGACCGACGCCTCGGCCGTCGGCGACGCGACCGAGCCCGCCCTCGAGATCCAGGACGTCCTGACCATCCCGGTCTCCGAACTGCGTCGGGTGTCGAAGAGCGTGCTCCCCGAGCGGTTCGGCCCGGTCATCGGCTGAGCGACCCGACTCCACACAGCCCCTGCGCCCGACGGCGCGGGGGCTGTGTCGTTCTCGGGGCTGCGTCGTTGTCGGGGCTGCGTCGTCGCTGGATGGACCTCGAGACGCCGGGTGGGCGGATACCCGAAACCCACCCACCCGACTCACCACCGGGCGCTCGAGCCAGGAACCCGAATGTCCTGACCGGCGTCTCCGGCAGTGGTGTCGCAAGCGACACCTTCAGCATATCAGCATTTGGAATGCTTCACGGAAGCGTCGCGGCCATCCCCCACAGTCGTTCCACGGCCAGTTCCGCGGCGATCGCGTCCCCCTCCGCGACCGCGTCCCGAAGGATCGGAAAGTCGACCGCGAGCGACGGCCAATCGAGCCAGTCGGTGTCGGCGGTGACCTCCAGCTGCGGCGACAGCAGCGCGAGTGCGTCGCGAGCGGTCGTGACCAGGATGCGATTCGGACAGAGGGCGACGAGATGGTCCATGAGCGGCCAGGAGAGCCCGGCGTAGGCGACCGGGTCCTGCAGGCCGATCACTCGCGACACCTCGTCCAACTCGGCGACGAGCACCGCTCGGTCGGCGTCCTCGAGGACGGGCACGGTCACGCGCGTCACACCGCCCAGCAGCGCCCCGAGCGTCTGGAAGAGATGGATCCGCCGATGGCGGGGTCTGCTGGCCGCCGAATCCGCCGACATGCGTCCCACCTTCCTGCCGTTCCAGGTCAACCCGTGCGCGTCAGGATAGCAAGGCTCAGCGCGCCCGACGACACCTGTGCATCCGGCATGTTCTACAACACATGAGGCACAAAACTATCCAACACACCTTGGATATCGGTATTCTGAACTGGTCATATCCCAGCTCGACGATCGGAGTTCCATGCCTGTTCCCAAAACCGTCGAGACGAGCCCTCGGAAGCTCCTGCGCGACATCGTCTTCGAGCAGCTCCTGACCGCCATCGAGGACGGCACCCTCGAGCCTGGGGAACGCCTCAATGACGAGGAGCTCGAGAAGTGGCTCGGTGTCTCGAGGACCCCGATCCGCGAAGCGATCAGCAAGCTCGCCGACATCGGACTGGTCGAGACCGCCCCGCAGCGGTACACCCGCGTCGCGAAGCCCACCGCCGAGCAGTACGCGGAAGCACTGCGCCTCCTGAACGGATTCCACGAGCTCAGCGCACGATGGAGCATCCCGCAGTTCACCGACGAGGACGTCGCGGCGTTCCGCGAACTCGGCGACGCCGTGCTCGCGGACATCGAGGCGCGTGACAAGCACGTCCTCCGGTCGTCGTCCGCCTTCGCCGACTTCATGGTCGAGCGTTCGGGCAACTCGCTGCTGCAGCAGGTCGCCCGTCAGATGAACACGCGGGTGACCTACACCTCGCTGCCGACGATCGACTTCTTCCAGTGGGACATCTTCGCCGCGTACGTCACCGGACTGGTCGCGGCCGCCGAGGCACGCAGCGCCGAGGACGCCGAGCGCGTCATGCGCAAGCAGGCCGAGGCCACCGACGCCTTCCTCGAGCAGGTCATCGCCGCCGGTGGAGGACTGCCCGCCGCGAGCTAGCCGGCGAACGCTGTCGAACAGCGGACCGTCACAGAGCCGCCTCCCGATCGGGAGGCGGCTCTGCACGATGTACGGTGGACCGTCGGTCGGGTGACCGCGCATCATTCGGCCACAGACCTGATCGGAGCACTGCAGTGGGGATCCTCCTCTGGCTCTTCGACGCGACGTTCAGGGTCGGCGACCAGGTGGTCCTCTGGCGGGAGGTCGTCGGCAACCTGTTCGGCCTGGCGAGCGCCCTCGGAGGCATGCGTCGCCGCGCCTGGGCCTGGCCCGTCGGCATCATCGGCAACGCGCTCCTCCTGACCGTCTTCCTCGGCGCGGTCTTCCACACGCCGAACCCGACCAACCTGCTGGGGCAGGCGGGCCGCCAGCTCATGTTCATCGTCGTGTCGATCTACGGCTGGGTGCAGTGGCGACGGGTCGAGCGCGTCGAGGCGACGACCGGTCCGGTCGCCGTGATCCGGCCCCGCTGGGCCGGCTGGCGGGTGCGGCTCGTCCTCGTCGGCCTCCTGCTCGGTGGGACGCTGCTCCTGATCCCCGTGTTCCGGGCACTCGGCTCCTACGAGCCGGTCTGGGCCGACGCCTGGATCTTCATGGGATCCCTCCTCGCCACCTGGGGGATGGCGAAACGCTGGGTGGAGTTCTGGCTCATCTGGGTCGCGGTCGACCTGGTCGGTGTGCCGCTCCTGTTCGGCGCCGGGTACTGGGTCTCGGCGTCGATGTACCTGTTCTACGGAGCGTTCACCCTCGCCGGCTTCTTCGTGTGGGCCCGCGGCGAGCGCGTCGTCACGGCGCGCTGAGTCGACGACGCTGCATCCGCGTCCGGGCGGCGCGGCGGGAAGGTGACCGTCACCACCAGCCCGCCCTCCGAACGCGCGGTGAGCTCGAGCGCAGCCCCGTGCACCTCGGCGATGCTCTCCACGATGGCGAGTCCGAGCCCGCGTGACCGCTCCGGACCGCGCGCGACCCGGCCGCCGGCGCGGTAGAACGGTTCGGTGAGCCTCGCGACCACGTCCGCCGGGATCGACTCGCCGGAGTTCTCGACCCGGAGGACGACCGTGCCGCCCGCCGGCCCGCCCGACCGGCGCACCGAGACCCGCACGAAACCACCGTCGACATTGTGTCGGACGGCGTTCTGCAGGAGGTTCCCGCACAGCTGATGCAGCATGGCCTCGTCGCCCCAGACCGCGAGGTCCTGTACCTCGGCCGTGCAGTCGATCCCGCGCGCTCGAGCTGCTGAGGCCGCGGCGACGCAGGCCTCGGAGGCCAGCTCTCCGAGTGCCACGTTCTCACCCCGCAGCTCCGAGTGCTCGAGGTCGGCGAGGTCGAGGACGGCCTCGACGGTCTGGATGCTGCGCGTGTTCGTCTCACGGAGTCGGGCGATGAGTCCCCTGACGGTCTGTTCGTCGAGGTCGTCGCTGGTCGCCGCGACGTCGAGCATCGCCTGGGTCGTCGCGAGCGGGGTCCGCAGCTCATGAGAGGCGTTCGCCGCGAACCGTTGGTGGGCGCGGAACGACCGGTCGAGCCGTTCGAGCATGTGGTCGAAGGTGTCGGAGAGGTCGGTGATCTCGTCCCGCGGGCCCGCGAGGGCGACCCGATGGTCGAAGGATCCGGTCGCCGCCCGCTGCGCGGCCACGTTGATCTCGTGCAACGGACGCAGCAGCCTGCCCGACAGGATCCAACCGCCCCACGCACTCGCCGCCGCGAGGACGACGAGCACGATGAGCGACCAGACGAGGAGCGTGTTCAGGATGTCGCTCTGGTCCGAGACGACGAGTGCCGCTGCACCGTTCGCCGAGGTCAGCCCCTCCACCGGCTGATAGGTGGCCGCCCCGGCGGCCTCGGTCGGCACGGTCGCCTGCAGCCAGGTCGCGCCGTCCATGGCCGCATCGGCCCGCACCGCGGTGATCGCGTACGTCGGGACGTACCGCATGAAGGCGTAGATGAGGGCGAGCATGATCGAGCCGGCGACGGTGAACAGCAGCGCGTACGTCAGCGTCAAGCGCATGCGCACCGTCAAGCGGTTCGGGCGGCTGAGCAACCCCGCGGCGTCGGAACGGGGCATCAGTCGCCCTCGATCCGGTAGCCCGCGCCCGGGACGGTCGTGATCACCCACGGCGAGCCGAGGCGTCGGCGGAGGTTCGAGATGGTCACGCGGATGGTGTTCGTGAACGGGTCGACGTTCTCGTCCCAGGCCTTCTCGAGGAGGGTCTCGGCGCTCACGACCCCGCCGTCGGCGAGCAGCAGCTGCTCGAGGACCGCGAACTCCTTCCGCGACAGCTTCACGTACACGCCGTCGCGGAAGACCTCCCGCCGGAACGGGTCGAGTCGCACTCCCGCGCGCTCGAGGACCGGAGGGCGCGACTCCGCCGTGCGCCGGGCGAGCGCGCGGAGCCTGGCCACGAGCTCCGGGAACTCGAACGGCTTCACCAGGTAGTCGTCGGCGCCGAGACCGAGGCCGGACACGGTGTCGTCGAGTCGACGTGCCGCCGTCAGCATCATGACGCGCACACCGGGATGCTCGGCGACCACCGTTCGGCACACGTCATCGCCGTGGGTGCCCGGCAGGTCCCGATCGAGGAGCAGGACGTCGTAGTCGTTGATCGTGAGCGCCTCGAGCGCTGCGTCGCCGTCGTGGACGACGTCCGCGGCGATCGCCTCCTGCCGGAGGCCGGCTCGGACCGCCTCGGCCAGGTAGACCTCGTCCTCGGCAACCAGGACGCGCATGATGTTCCTCTCGATTGGGTGTGGTGACTCCGGGATCGTACGGACGCCGATCGAGCAACCCCCGAGTGTCGGTTATCTACCGTGCCGTTCGGGACGTTCAGAGAACGTCAACGTTTTCCTTGACGCCCGGACAACGCGCCGCCGAGTGGACTGGTCGTCACCAGTCAGCCCCACCCACTGAGGAGTGCAGATGTCCGACATCACCATCACCCGTTCCGTCCGCCGTCCGGCCGGCAGACTCGCCGCCCTCATCGCGATCCCGTTCCTCATCGGATCGTTGGCCGCGTGCGCATCGGGCTCACCCGGATCCGAGCCGGGCTCGAAGACGCCGTCCACGGTTCAGAGCTTCGAGGACTGGCAGCTCGCCTTCGCCTCCTGCATGCGCGACGAGGGCGTGGACATGCCCGACCCCGGCAAGGACGGCTCCGGCGCCGCGATCAGTCTCGGCGATGCGGACCCGGAAGCCTTCACCGCTGCTTCCAAGACGTGCACCGACAAGCTCGGAGCCCCGCCCGCACCGGCGGGCGGCGACGTGCCCGTCTCGGACCGGTTCGAAGAACAGCTCCAGATGGCCGAGTGCTTCCGCGAGAACGGCATCGACGTCCCCGACCCGGTGAAGGGTGAGGCGATGAACATTCCGAGCGACGTGCCTGAAGACGTGCTCGACGCCTGCGGCCTCGACATGAGCAACGGCAGCTCACTCGGTTCGACGAACCGATGACCGACCGCCGCCGGATCATCGCAGCCCTCTGCGTCGGCGCCGTCCTGATCTCGGGCGGCGCCGTCGCGAGCATCGCCGTGCTCTCCTCGGCCGAGGCGACCAGTCAGGAAGAGCCCTCGAACACCGTCCGAACGGGCACCGCGCCGATCACCGCCGGCGACCTCGCCGGCACGACCCAGGCGACGGGCACGCTCGACTACGCCGACCAGCGGACCATCGGCGGCGGGGCCGGCATCGTCACGGCGGTGCCGGCCCCCGGCAGCACGGTGTCGCTCGGCGGAACCTTGTACGCCGTCGACAACGTCCCGGTCTCGCTTCTGCACGGACCGTTGCCCGCCTGGCGGTCGTTCGAGTCCGGGATGAGCGACGGACCGGACGTGCGGCAACTCGAGACCAGCCTCGCCGCCCTCGGGTACTTCGACCGCGAGCCGGACGACGAGTTCGCGTCCTCGACCGCGCGCGCCATCGAACGGTGGCAGGAGGCGCTCGGGCTCGAGGAGACCGGACGCCTGGAACTCGGATCGGTGGTCTTCATGCCCGGCGACGTCCGGATCGCCTCGATCGACGCCGCGGTCGGCACCGCCGCGTCCGACAAGATCGTCACCGTATCGTCCCTGAACAAGCGCATCGACGTCCCGCTGAAGCTCGCGGATCAGCGTCTCGGTGTCGTCGGGACCAAGGTCGACGTCAACCTTCCCGGCGGGCAGACCACCACCGGCACGGTGACCGATGTCGGCGTCCCCACCGAGTCGGATGCCGACGGACAGAAGAAGGTCACGATCCCGGTCGGCATCACGCTCGACGATCCGGCGGCCGCGGCCGATCTGCAACGCGCGACCGTGACGGTCGGCTTCCCGACGGAACGACGCGAGAACGTCCTCTCCGTCCCGGTGGAGGCGCTCATCGCGATCGACGACAAGACGTTCGGCGTCGAGGTCGTCGAGGGGAAGGGGAAGCACCGTCAGGTCCCGGTCACGACCGGTCTGTTCGCCGATGGTCGGGTCGAGGTCTCGGGTGACGGGATCCGTGAGGGTCTCGACGTCGTGGTGCCGGTGTCATGACCGACACCATGACGGCCTCGTCCGCCGCAGCCGAGCGGCCGGCCGGCCCACCGATCATCCACCTCGAGGGCGTCACCCGCGAGTACGGTGAGCCGCCCACGCTCGCGCTCGCGGGTGTCGACCTGACGATCGAGGAGGGCGAGTTCGTCGCCATCGTCGGACCGAGCGGCTCCGGGAAGTCGACGATGCTCAACCTCATCGGGACGCTCGACCGACCGACCAGTGGGACCGCCCGCATCGCGGGTTCGGACGTCGGACGCCTCGCCGACGCGAAGCTGTCGGCCCTGCGCGCCTACCGCATCGGCTTCGTCTTCCAGCAGTTCCACCTCGCCGACGGCTCGACCACGGTCGACAACGTCGCCGACGGCCTCATCTACGCCGGGGTCCCCCGGGCCGAGCGCCGTCGTCGCGCGGTCGTCGCCCTGGAACGCGTCGGCCTCGGCCATCGTCTCGGCCACCGCCCGACGCAGCTCTCCGGCGGTGAGCGCCAGCGGGTCGCGATCGCACGCGCCGTGGTCGGCGACCCGCCGTTGCTCCTCGCCGACGAACCCACCGGCAACCTGGACTCCGTGTCCGGCGCGAGCATCGTCGAACTGCTGCACGAACTCCACGAGGCCGGCACGACCATCGTCGTGATCACGCACGACGCCGAACTCGCTGCGCGACTCCCCCGCCAGGTGGCGATCCGCGACGGCAGGATCGTGAGCGATTCGGGGCGGGCGGCATGAAGGAGCAGGGTATGCACCCCGACCACGACCGACGGTCACGGCTCCTCGGCCGCGACATCCTCCGGCTCGGGACGACCGGTCTCCGGGCTCGGCCGACGCGTGCGGTCCTCTCCGCGCTGGGGATCGCGATCGGCATCGCGGCGATGATCGCCGTCGTCGGTATCTCCTCGTCCAGTCAGGCGAAACTGCAGGCGCAGCTCTCGGCCCTCGGGACGAACCTCCTCACCGTCCAGCCGGGCCAGAACCTGTTCGGCGAGGCGGCCACGCTCCCCGAGAACACCGTCGGCAAGGTCGGGCTGATCGACGGCGTCGAACAGGCCGGCTCGGCAGCGTCGTTGCAGGACGTACTCGTCTACCGCAACAGCCTGATCGACCGCGCGTCGAGCGGCGGGCTCGGGGCGGTGGCGGTCACGGAGAGCCTGCTCGACGTCGTCGGTGGGAGGCTCGCCTCCGGCGAGTGGCTGAACCGGGCGACGGGAAGCTATCCAGCCGTCGTCCTGGGGTCGAAAGCCGCCGAACGTCTCGGCATCACGACGGTCGGCACGAAGATCCAGCTCGGCGAGCAGTACTTCACCGTGGTGGGCATCCTGGATCCCCTGGAACTCGCCCCGGAACTCGACACCACCGCGATGATCGGCGAGACGGCTGCCGCCGAGCTGTTCGGGTACGACGGCAAACCGACCACGGTGTACGAGCGGTCCGCCGATGATCGCGTCGAGGCGGTCCGCGAGCTCCTCCCCCGCACCGTGAACCCCGCGGCACCCGAGGAGGTGGAGGTGTCCAGGCCGTCCGACGCCCTTGCCGCGAAGCAGGCCGCAGATCAAGCCTTCACCGGGCTCCTCCTCGGACTCGGTTCCGTCGCCCTGCTCGTCGGGGGCATCGGCGTCGCGAACACGATGGTCATCTCGGTCCTGGAGCGCCGTCGCGAGATCGGCCTCCGTCGCGCCCTCGGGGCCACGCGGGGCCACATCCGGTCCCAGTTCCTCACCGAGGCCCTCCTGCTCTCCGCCCTCGGCGGGGTCGCCGGCGCCGCGCTCGGCACCGGCGTCACGAGCATCGTCGCCGCGGTGAACGACTGGCCGACGGCGGTGCCGCCGGAGGTGCTGCTCGCGGGCGTCGGCGCGACCCTGGCGATCGGTGCGATCGCCGGCCTCTACCCGGCGATCCGCGCGGCCAGGACACCACCGACGTCGGCCCTCAGCGGCTGAATCGGATCCGCTGCCGGGCTGCTCCGACGCGGGCCCGATCCAGGAGTTCCTGGATCGGGCCCGCCCTGCTTGTGAGGGGTGACCGGGAACGCTCGCGACGAGCCGGGCCTGAGGTCAGTCGGCGATCGACTCGGTGAGGGCGCGGACGATGGCCGGGAGCGTGCGCATCGCGAGCTCGCGCGGTGAGCCCTCGTCGCCGTCCGGGTCCATGAGCACGGCCGTCTGGATGGCCGACTCGTAGAGGGCGACGACGATGTTCGCGATGTCGGGCGTCGGGATCGTGAACCGGACGTGCGCGAGTCCGGCCGCCTGGTCGAGCCACGCGGCGAGCTGCCGGCCCGCGCTCTCCTGGTGCTGGAGGTAGCGGGCGGCGACGTCGGCGTCGCGCATCGCCAGCATCCGGAACTCCGACTGGACGAGGCACCAGCGGCGGTCATCGGGCTGGAGCTCGAGGAAGGCACGGATCAGGGCCTCGAGCGAGCCCTCGGTGTAGCGGCCCGCTGCGTCGAGGAGCGACGGGCTGACCGCCTGCAGTCCAGCCTCCAGGCGGTCGAGTCGGAGCTGGTTCTCGCGTGACTCGAGGGCGAAGAACAGCTCCTCCTTCGAGTCGAAGTTGGAGTAGAAGGCGCCGCGGGTGAAGCCCGCGCGCTCACTGATCTGCTCGACGGAGGCCGCGTGCACGCCGAACTCGGCGAAGACCTCGTAGGCGGCGTCGACGAGCCGCTCGCGCGTCCGCTGCCGACGCGCGGACTCGACCGGCGCTTCGTCGCCCGGGGACTCGACCGCTTCGTGCACGCGCATCCTGACACCTTACTGACAGCTCGACCGACTTCTTGCCGATACATCACTGTATCCAATACAGTCATGTATCGGATACACCGCTGTATCGATCCTGTCCGAACCTCTCCGTCGGCTCGCCTGCAAGCAGCGCCGACCTCCCTAGGAGCGACGCGTGTCCTCACTGCTCTACACCCTCGGCCGCTGGGCGTTCGGCGCCCGCAAGCTCGTGCTGATCCTCTGGATCGCCGTGCTCGCCCTCGCGGGTGGCGGCGCGCTGCTCTTCAACCAGGGAACCGACAACGCCTTCTCCATCCCCGGTACGGAGTCGCAGGAGGCGCTCGATTCGCTCGACCACACCTTCCCACAGGTGGCCGGTGCCTCGGCGCAGATCATCGTCGTCGCACCGGAGGGCGACACCGTCGAGGACGCCGGGGTCCGATCGGCGATCGACGACGCCGTCACCGCCCTGGGCGACATCGGGCAGGTGGAGCAGGCGGTCTCCCCGTTCGACGAGAACGTGACGGGGGCGGTCTCGGAGGATCGGCGGGCGGCGCTCATCTCGATCCAGTTCGACGGGGCGCAGACCGACATCACCGCCGCCACCATCAGTGACGTCGAGGACGCGGAGGCGAGCCTCGCGAAGGCGCTCCCGGCCGGCGCCGAGGCCTCCCTCGGCGGGCAGCTCTTCAGCAACAGCCTCCCGACGCTGAGTGTCATCGAGCTCGTCGGCGTGGTCGTCGCGCTCGTCGTCCTCATCCTCACCTTCGGCTCCTTCCTTGCCGCGGGCATGCCGCTCATCACCGCACTGCTCGGGGTCGGCATCTCGATGGCGCTCATCTTCGTGGCGACGGTCTTCGGGCCGATCTCCTCCACGACGCCGATGCTCGCGCTCATGCTCGGCCTGGCCGTCGGCATCGACTACGCGCTGTTCATCATCTCGAGACACCAGGACGGCCTGCGCAGCGGCCTCGACCCGACCGAGTCGGCCGCCCGCGCGACCGCGACGGCCGGTTCCGCCGTCATCTTCGCGGGCCTCACGGTCATCATCGCCCTCCTCGGGCTCGCGGTCGCGAACATCCCGTTCCTCACGACGATGGGTGTCGCCGCGGCGGTCGGTGTCGCGATCGCGGTCGTCATCTCGCTCACCCTCATCCCGGCCATGCTCGGCTTCGCCGGCGAGCGCCTCCGGCCGAAGGCCAGGCGGGCCGGCAAGCGCGCGGCGGCCCGGGGCGCCGCCGAGCCGGTCGACGGCCCACAGGCCTCGGTCCCTGAGCACCACAACGCGGTCCCTGAGCCTGTCGAAGGGCACCCCAACCGCTTCTTCCTCGGCTGGGTGCGAGGCGTCACGCGACTCCCCATCGTCACGATCGTCGCCGTCGTCGCCGTCCTGGGCGCCCTCGCCATCCCCGCCCTGTCGCTCCGACTCGCGCTCCCCGACGCCGGTTCGCTGCCGGAGGGCGACGGAGCCCGCACGACGTACGACCTGGTCTCCGAGCACTTCGGCGAGGGCTTCAACGGGCCACTCATCGTCACCGGCGGCATCGTCGGCAGTACCGACCCGCTCGGACTCATGGCCGACCTCAAGCAGGAGATCGAGGGACTCGACGGCGTCGCCGCCGTCCCGCTCGCCACCCCGAACGCGACGGCCGACACCGGCATCATCCAGGTCATCCCGAGCGGCAGTCCCGACTCCCAGGCGACGAAGGACCTCGTCGCCGAGATCCGGGGACTGCACCAGTACTTCCAGGACGAGTACGGCGTCGACCTCCAGGTCACCGGGTTCACGGCCATCGGCATCGACATCTCCGACCGCCTCGGCGGAGCCCTCCTCCCCTTCGGCCTGATCGTCGTCGGCCTGTCGCTCGTGCTCCTGACGATGGTCTTCCGCTCCATCTGGGTCCCGATCAAGGCGACCCTCGGCTACCTGCTGTCGGTCGCCGCGTCGTTCGGCGTCGTGGCCCTCGTCTTCGAGCACGGCGTGTTCGCCGAGGCCCTCCACGTCGCGAGGACCGGTCCGGTGATCAGCTTCATGCCGATCATCCTCATGGGTGTCCTGTTCGGGCTCGCGATGGACTACGAGGTCTTCCTCGTCTCCCGGATGCGCGAGGACTTCGTCCATTCGGGACTCGCGAAGCGATCCGTCGAGACCGGCTTCCTCGGCTCGGCGAAGGTCGTCACCGCCGCGGCCGTCATCATGTTCGCGGTCTTCGCCGCCTTCGTGCCCGAGGGCGACACGAACATCAAGCCCATCGCCCTCGGGCTCGCGGTCGGCGTCTTCGTCGACGCGTTCATCGTGCGCATGACCCTCGTGCCGGCGGTGCTCGCGCTCCTCGGCGACCACGCCTGGTACCTGCCGAAGTGGCTCGACCACATCCTGCCGTCCTTCGACGTCGAGGGCGAGGGGCTGCAGCGCGAACTCGAGCTGCGCGAGTGGCGCAACGGTGACGAGGTCGCCATCGCCGCCGCGGGAGTCACCCTGGCCGGTGCGGACGGACCGCTGTACGAGGACGTCGACACGACCGTCGCCGTCGGCGGCGTGCTCGCGGTACAGGGCGCGCGCCCGGTCTCGGTCACCGCCCTCCTGCTGACGCTGGCCGGCCGCCTCGAACCCGACCACGGTCGGCTCAAGGTCGCCGGTCTGGTCCTGCCGGTCCGCGCCGGGGCGGTGCGGTCCCGCGTCGCGTACGTCCGTCTCGACCACGGTGAACCCGTCGGAACGCTCGCCTCGGCGCTGGCGGAACGCCCCGCCATCATCGTCCTCGACGGGGTCGACACCGTGCCGGACGACGACACGAGACGCGGACTGTACGAGCGCCTCCTGACGGCGACCAGGGCCGCGGAGCGCACGCGCCGACCGCTCACGATCGTCGTCGGCACCGCTGACGCGTCCTCGCTCACCGACGTCCTGCCGACCACGACGGCCGAGGTGCTCGACCTCGACCGCACCACCTCCACCACCACGTCCACTCCCACCGCCATCGCTGAATCGAAGGTCGACGCATGAGCACCATCCTGAACCGCCTCGAACGGGCCCGCTCCGGCAAGGGCGTCACGGTCGTCTCGATCATCGGCCTCATCCTCGTGCCGCTCGTCATCGCGGGCGGACTCGTCTGGGCGCTGTGGAACCCGGCGGAACGACTCGGCCAGGTGACCGCCGCCATCGTGAACGACGACAAGCCGGTCACCGTCGACGGCCAGACCGTGCCGCTCGGACGTCAGCTCTCCGCGGGCCTCGTCGACGGTGACCAGAAGACCAACTACACCTGGGTCATCACCGACGCGTCCGACGCGAAGGCCGGCCTCGCCGACGGTTCATACACGGCGGTCGTGACGATCCCGGAGAACTTCTCGAAGGCGGCGACCTCGTTCTCCGGCGACGCCGCCGACGCCGAGCGCGCCCGCCTCGACGTCACGACGAGCGACCGCAGCAAGCTCGTCGACGACGCCATCTCCCAGACGATCACGCAGACCGCGGCTTCGCTCCTCGGTCGGCAGCTCACCACCACCTACCTCGAGAACGTCTACGTCGGGTTCAACACCCTTCACGACCAGCTCGGTGAGGCCGCCGACGGTGCGAAGCAACTCTCGACGGGCGGACTCTCGCTCGCGCAGGGTGCGCAGCAACTCGCGAACGGCACCACGCAGCTGGCCACGGGCGCGACGCAGTTGTCGTCGGGTGCGACGCAGCTGAGCGACGGGGTGGATGCGCTGGCCGACGGCGCCACGCAGCTCTCGTCCGGTGCGTCGCAACTGAGCGGCGGCGCGAGCCAGCTCGCGAATGGAGCAGCGACGCTGTACGCCGGGACGCAGGGTGACGGGAGCGCGGACAACCCGGGGCTGGTCGGCGGGGCCAATGGGCTCGCCGAGGCGGCGACCGGAACCTCCCGCGTCGCCGACGCGACGAAGGCTGCGGCGACGTCCGTGGCGGCTCGCTGCCTGGACCCGGTGAAGGCGGCAGCGCTGACGGCGATCGACCCGACGCTGTGCAAGGACATCCTCACGACCGTCGGCACCGCCACCGCCCTCACCGACGGCGACGTCTCGACCGGGTATCCCGGCACCACATCGCTGGCGACGACGACCAAGCGGTTCTCCTCCAGCATGCCCGCACTCGTCGACGGCATCGCCAAGATCAACACCGCGGCGGCGCAGATCGCGGCCGGAGCGGCAGGCCTCGCCGACGGCGCGTCCAAAGCCGCCTCCGGGACGACGCAACTGCAAACGGGGGCGTCCGCACTCGCCGACGGCGCGGCGCAGTCGGCGACCGGTACGACCCAGCTCGCCGACGCGTCGAACCAGCTCGCTTCGGGCGCCGGCACCCTGTCCGGCGGAATCACCTCGCTCGCGTCCGGTCTGCAGAGCGCGGTCGACAGCCTGCCGACCTACACGAGCTCCGACCGACAGACGCTCGCGGGCGTCGTCGCCGACCCGGTCTCGGCCGGCGATTCGGCGACGGTGTCCTTCGGCACGAACAGCGCTCCCTTCTACGCCGTCCTCGCCCTCTGGCTGGGTGCGCTCGCGAGCTTCCTCGTCCTGCGGCCGGTGCCCGTGCGGGCGTTCGGATCCACCCGCTCATCGCTGCGGCTCGCGCTCGGGGCCTTCGTCCCGGCCGGAGCGATCGGGATGCTGCAGGGCCTGCTCGTCGCCGTCATCACCGCACCGCTGCTGGACCTCGACGCGGGCGGCTGGCTCGGCTTCGCCGGGGTCGCCGTCCTCGCAGGGCTCGTCTTCGCCGCCGCCAACCAGGCACTGAACGCCCTGTTCGGTGGTGCAGGTCGGTTCATCTCGATGATCGTCGCGCTCGTCGGTCTGGCGACCGGGATCATCGCGACCGCTCCGCAGGTGCTGGACCAGATCCTCGCGTTCCTGCCGATCGCACCGGCTCTCGGTGGTCTGCAGGCGATCGCGATCGGTGACGCGGGAGCAGCGGCCGGCGTCGTCGGCCTCGTCCTCTGGCTCCTCGGATCGCTCGCCGCCACGACGTTCGCGATCGCCCGGGCGAGGACCACGTCGGTGAAGGCCCTCGTCCCTGCCGTCGCCTGATGCCGGGCAAGCACCCCGCCGGTAGGCTGGGGTGATGAGCAGCAGCGAAGACCGGGAACTGGCCGAATGGGGCGAGCAGCGCAAGCGTCGTCAGCGGCTCATCGCCTGGGTCCTCGTCGTCGCGCTCGTCCTCGGTGGAGGCGGCGCGACCGTCCTCGGCTTCATCTTCAACTAGCCGACCGCCCTCCCCTTCCGGTTGCCAGCGCGGTGCGCTGACGCGAGCGCGGCCCACACGCGCGAGCGCGGGTCTCCGGAGGGTCGCGCTCATGCGCGAGACCCGCGCCCAGGCCGGAACCGTGCATCTCGGTTCAGCGCACCGCGCTGGCGCCGGAACCCGACGTCTCGGGCCAGCGCACCGCGCTGACCGTCGTCAGGGCCTGGCGTCGTGCAGGTCTCGCTGTTTGACGATGCGCTCCGGGTTCGCCGGACGCATGCCGACGATGATCTTGCCCCGCGCGTGCAACCGCTCGAGATCCTCGAACGCGTCGATGATCAGGTCGAACGGGTAGAACGCCGAGACGACGACCTTCAACGCGTGGTCGGCGGCGTAGTCCGCGAGGCGTTGCAGCTGCTTCGTGGCGTGCGCCGAGAACTCCTCGTCCGGCTCGAGTGCGGCGAGCTCGATGGCCTTCCGATCCTCGCTCGAGCGGTACTTCTCAGGTGGTACGCCGAGCTCGAACGCGAGCTCCTGACCGTCCTGACCGAAGTTGTCGATGAACGCCGTCACGCCCTCTGGCGCGAGCTTGCGGATCCGATCCGCCATGCCCTCGCCGTAGACGACCGGTTTGACGCCCTGTTCACGGAGGAAGTCGTGATTGCGCTCACCGCAGGTGCCGATGACCCGCACGCCCGCGAACTTCGCCAACTGCGCCTCGATGTTCTCGACGCCACCGGCCGCCGCCGAGATGACGAGCGTGTCACCCTGCTTGAGATGCAGCCCGTCGAGCGTGTCCAGCGCCGTCAGTCCGGCGAGGTAGAGCCCGCCGGCCTCCTCCCAGCTCACGCGCTTCGGCTTGCGGACGAGGGACGACGCCGGGACCACGACCTGGGTGGCGTGCGCGCCGCGGACGGCGTGCCCGATCACCTCGTCGCCGCGCTTCCAGCCCTCGACCCCGGTTCCGACCTCGCGGACCAACCCGGCGAAGTCGCTCCCCTGCCCCGTCGGCAGCTCGATCGGCACCGTCTCGGCGAGGTGCCCCTCGCGGACGAACGCCTCGATGTGGTTAATGCCGCTCGCGAGGACGTCGACCACGACCTCGCCCCATCTGGGATGCGGCATCTCGGACTCGATGAACTCGAGTACGTCGGGCCCGCCGTAGCGGGCGTAGCGGAGTGACCTCGTCGTCTGCTTCGAACCGAACATGGTTCATCTTCCACCTGCAGGTCGCTAGAGCGTCAAACTATCAGCGGGCTTCCAGATTCACCGAGGGCCGCCCGTGACGACGCCCACTCGCCCAGGAATGGGCGAACGGGCGTCGGTTCGCCCATGTTCGGGCGAATGAGCGGGGTCAGCCCTTCACCGCTCCCGCGGTCAGGCCCTGCACGATGTACCGGCTCGCGAACGCGAACAGCACCATCGTCGGGATGATCGTCAGCACCGCGGCCGCCGACATGGAGCCCCAGTCGATGTTGTAGCTCGTGATGAAGCCGTTGAGCGCCGTCGGGATCGTCTTGTTCGCATCGCTGTTGATGAGCGTCACCGAGAGGAACAGCTCGTTCCAACAGTTCACGAAGTTGAAGATGAACGCCGCGACGATCCCGGGTTTCAGCACCGGGACGAGCACCCGGAAGAGCGCACCGAACCGCGAGCAGCCGTCGATCATGGCCGCCTCCTCGAGGGCGTCGGGGATGTTCTCGAAGAACCCTCGGAGCATGACGGTGCAGAACGGGATGCACACCGCGATGTAGATGAGGATGAGCCCGAACCGGTTGTCGACGAGCTTGAGCTGCGTCATCAGCAGGTAGAGCGGGCCGAGTGCGATGAACGACGGGATCATCTGCGTGGCGAGGAACGCCAGCAGGATCGCCCCCTTGCTCCGGAACTCGAACCGCGCCAACACGTACGCCGACAGCATCGAGATGAAGGTCGCCACGAGAGCTGCGATCGTCGCCACGATGAGGCTGTTGACGACGTAGGTGCCGAACTGCGCCTTGCTGAACAGACCGAGATAGTTCTCGATCGAGAACACCTCCGGCCAGTACGTCAGCGGGTAGGAGAAGATCGCGCCCGGCTTCTTGAACGAGGTAACGACGATCCAGTACAGCGGGAACACCGTGATGACGAGCCAGAGCCCGAGGAAGAGGAATTTGACGACCTTCGCCGTCCGGGTCTCCTGGTCGATCATGCCTTCACCTTCTTCTCACGCATGGACAGCAGGTAGAACGCGGTGAACACCAGCAGGATCGCGACGACGATGAGGCCGATCGCGGAGGCCCGCCCGTAGTCGCCGCGCTGGGTGGTCGCGATCATCCAGGTGGTGAGGATGTGGGTCTGATTCGCCGGACCACCGCCCGTCATGCCGTAGATGATGTCGGGGAAGTTGAAGATCCAGATGACCCGGAGCAGCACCGTGAGGGCGAGCGTCGTGCGGATGTACGGGATCGTGATCTGGAAGAGCATGCGCGCCTTGCCCGCGCCGTCGAGCGCTGCGGCCTCGAAGAGGTCCTCCGGCACCGACTGCAGCGCGGCGAGGATCATGATCGCGAAGAACGTGACGCCGTACCAGACGTTCGCGACGATGACGGCGAACATCGCGGTGTTCGGGTCGGCCAACCACGGGATCGGGGTGTCGATCAACCCGACCTTCTGGAGCAGGTCGTTGATCACGCCGAACTCGCTGTTGAACATCCAGCGGAACAGGATGCCGATGAGGAAGCCCGAGATGGCCCACGGGAAGAAGATCATCGCCTGGTAGAGACCGCGGAAACGGAACCTCCGTCGCAGCCACAGGGCGATGCCGAAGCCGATGACGAACTGCGGGACGATCGAGGCCACCACCCAGAGCACGGTGTTCGCCACGACCCTGCCGAAGGCGGGATCGGCGAAGACGGCCAGGAAGTTGGCGAAGCCCACCCACGAGGTGTCGGTGAGGTTGGCGAGGTTCCAGTTCCGGAACGCCATCTGCGAGCCGGCGATCATCGGGTAGTAGATGAAGATCGCCACGAAGATGAACGCGGGGGCGAGGAAGGCGAGGAGGCCGAAGCCGCGGCGCACCGTGAAGGTGCGCCGCCGACGCCCACCGGCGGTCCGCGAGGGACCGGCCGGGGGTGTCGGGGTCGCACGCTGCTGCGTGCGACCCGCTTCGTCAGTGGTGGTCGTCATGGACGGTTACTCGCTCTTCCACTTCTCGGTCCAGTACTCGTCCCAGCCCGCGAGGAGCTTCTCCGGCGTCAGCTGGCCGATGAGGACCTGCTGGATCTCCGAGTCGGACTTCTGGATCCACTCGGTCCACCAGGAGGAGCCGCGCGGCTGCGTGACGCTCAGGTAGGTGTCCGGGTTCTCGTTCATCGTGACGTAGCTGGCCCACGGGCCGGTCTTGTAGAAGTCGCTGTCAGCCGCGCTCTTGACGATCGGGACGAGGCTGTTCTCCTGGGCGAAGGTGGTGGCCTGCTTGTCCTCGGAGAGGAACTCGATGAGCTTCGCGGCCTCGGCCTTGTGCTCGCTCGACGCAGCCGTGCCCCAGCCCGCGGTCGCCATGGGCTGCGCGGCCTTGCCGGTCGGGCCGGTCAACAGCGGAGCGGTGCTCCACTGCTCGGCCGTGATCGCTTCGGACTGCTCGACGGTCGCGATGACCTCCGGGTCCTGCAGGAGGAACGCGGTCGAACCGTTCGAGAAGCCTTCGACCATCTCGGGGTAGCCCCACGCGACAGACGACGGCGGCGAGGCCTCCTTGAAGAGGTCGAAGTAGGTGTTGACGGCGTCGAGCGCCTCCGGTGCGGAGAAGATCGTGTCGCCGTTGGTCAGCTTGAACGCGTTCTCGGTGTCGAGGTCGTCGGCGACGTAGGCCTCGATGGCCGCGACGACGTTGCTGTTCGCATTGGTGCCGCCACGGAAGGCGTAGCCGAACTGGTTCTTCGAGGGGTCCTGGATCGCCGAGGCCTGCTCGAGGAGGTCGTCCCAGCTCGTCGGGGGCCCGTCGAAGCCGGCCTCCTTGATGAGGTCGGTGCGGTAGAACAGGCTCAGACCATAGAAGCCGTAGGGCACGTAGTAGACCTTGCCATCCTCGCCCTTCGCGTACTTCGTCGCGTTGTCGGTGAGGTCGTCCCAGCCCTTCCAGTCCTCGAGCTCGCCGCTCATGTCGTCGAGCCAGCCGTTGGTGGAGAACGGGCCGACGGTGATGTCGCGGACCTCGAGCACGTCGACGCCGGAGCCGGACTGCAGCATCTGGGTGATCTTCTGGTCGGCCTGATCGGTCGGCGGCGAGATGAGCTCGACCTTGATCTTCGGGTTGTCGGCCTCGAAGTCCGCGATGAGCGACTTCAGGACCTCGGTCCGGGCGGGGTTGGTCAGGCTCTCGACCATCTGCAGGGTGACGGTGCCGTCGCTCGCGCCGCCGGCACAGGCCGACAGGGCGAGGCCGGTGACGACGGACAGGCCGATGGCGGCCGTTGCGCGTGACTTCCTCATGCTCGCTTCTCCTTTGAGTGGTGCTGGTGGGGGTGCTGCGGGGGGGGGGGGGGGGGGGGG